>JBPOIE010000068.1:0-9915 GCA_052034855.1 Bdellovibrionota bacterium
ATCTATACTTATACTCTGTCCCTTCAAATTACACGATTGAGCTATTCCTTGACGATCTCTATTTGTCGGTGTTCCGCCCATAGATAAACATTGATCGTCACTGCTAACTTTTTTTTGAGCCATTGAATTTTCAATATTAAATACAAACACAAAGAAAAACGAAAAAAACATTAAAGCATATTTCATACGAAACACCTCATTCCCATATTTTCTGATCGGCATTTAATCGTCTAGACTTTAGGCTTTTTGGATTAAATTGGGATGATGTCTCATAAAGAGACTGTTTGAATTCCTATTCAACTAGGACTAGATTAAATCGACTTTACGAATCAAGGAGATCCTGACAAATGCCAAATTCATTTTTCGAATTCACAACCACAGATAGCGGACAAAAAAATTATGATCTTTCGCAACACAAAGGAAAAGTCGTCCTTGTTGTGAACGTCGCTAGCAAATGCGGATTCACCCCACAGTACAAGGGACTTGAAGAGCTTTATCAGAAATTTAAAAATCAAGGTCTTGTCATTCTAGGATTCCCTTGTAATCAATTTGGGTTTCAAGAACCTGGATCTGATTCTGACATCCAACAATTTTGCTCTATGACCTACAATGTAACTTTTCCCGTTCTTGGCAAAGTTGACGTCAATGGAGCATCAGCATCCCCGATCTATCAATTTCTCAAAGATCAAGCGCCAGGCCTGTTAGGTATCGAGTTGATCAAATGGAATTTCACAAAATTTCTCGTCGGTAAAGATGGTAAAGTGATCAAGCGCTATGCCCCGAACACAGAACCAGTGGATATTGCTTCAGACATCGAAAAAGCACTTTCTAAATAATTTTCTTTTTATAATAAAAAAAGGCGGAAATTTCTTTCCGCCTTTACAACAACGTTATTTATCCGAGAGACCACTTACAACTGACTTTTAAAACTAATTCAATTCTTCTTTAGCAGAAGCTTTTGCTTCTTTAGCTAATTCTTTTGGAGACTTCTTTGATTTCTTAGGTTGATCCAACTCAACAGAATCCTCACCAGCAACTGATTCAGACATATCAGCCGTTAATAATAACTGACCGATTCCATTCTTAGATAAAATTAATTTTCTTAATTCTTCCATCACTGCGGGATTTGTTTTTAAGAACTCTTTTGATTGATCACGGCCTTGACCTAAACGCTCACCTTTATACGAATACCAAGCACCCGCTTTTTCAACAAGGCTTGCTGTCACAGCTAAATCCAAGATATCACCTTCAGCAGAAATACCTTCACCGTACATCAGATCGAATTCAACTTTTGTAAAAGGAGGGGCCATTTTATTTTTTACAACTTTAACAGCTGTTCTGTTACCAGTAACGTCTTCACCGCTTTTGATAGCGCCGATACGACGCACATCTAAACGAACAGACGCATAAAATTTTAATGCGTTACCGCCCGTTGTCGTTTCAGGGTTACCAAACATCACGCCGATTTTCATACGAATCTGATTGATGAAAATAACTAATGTTTTTGAACGACTGATGGCCGCAGTTAATTTACGTAAAGCTTGTGACATCAAACGAGCTTGTAAACCCATGTGAGAATCACCCATGTCGCCTTCGATCTCTGCACGAGGAACTAAAGCCGCCACAGAATCGATAACTAAGACGTCAATAGCGCCAGAACGAACTAACGTTTCTGTGATTTCTAAAGCTTGCTCACCTGTGTCTGGTTGAGAGATTAATAAATCTTCAACGTTCACACCTAATTTGCGAGCATAGTTTGTATCTAATGCATGTTCAGCATCCACGAAAGCAACAACGCCGCCTTTTTTCTGCGCTTGCGCAAGAACAGATAATGCAAGTGTCGTTTTACCAGAAGATTCTGGGCCAAAGATTTCAATGATACGACCTTTTGGAAGACCACCAATGCCTAAAGCGATATCAAGACTGAGAGAGCCTGTCGGAATGATTTCAACGTCTTTATGTAAAGAATCTGCGGCTCCAAGCTTCATGATTGAACCTTTACCGAATTGTTTTTCGATCGTTGAAACGGCAAGCTCAAGAGCTTTCAATTTTTCGCCGGCGACTTTTGCATTTTCATTATTTGGTGATGCCATAAATAATCTCCCTGTATTTCTTATATTTCTGTTTAATTTTCTCTATTTAATAACTTCTTACTTATTTAATTCTTTTATCAACTCTTGAAGATGTTCTAAGGCAGCTGCGCAAGCCATCTTTTGAATATCTTCACGAGTTATTTTATCCGCTAACTTTAAAGTGCTGTTTTCAATCTGGCCAAATTGGTGACAGTAAATTTTTGTTACTGTTTGATTCTTTACAGAATCCACACCAGAGACAGATATAAAAACAGTTCCCACAGGCTTTGTTGCTGATCCGCCTGTCGGACCCGCAATGCCAGTGATCGCGACCGAAAGCTTTGTTGTTAAAGTTTTTAAAACTCCAACAGAAAGTTCACTTGCGCACTCTGCACTGACAGCTCCGTGATTTTTCAAAGTCTCGGCTTTAACCCCAAGAACGTTTTCTTTCACAGAGTTCGAGTAACAAACCACTGAACCCACAAAAATATCTGAAACCCCAGAAATCTTTGTAACTTCACTCGACAAAAGTCCGCCCGTACAGCTTTCAGCAAACCCCACCGTGAAACCCTTGTCACGAACAAGATCTATGGTTTTTGCCACTTCAAAACCGAGGTTTTGAGAGAAAAAATGCTGATTCGTCTGTGAGCTGATTCGCTGTACTTTCATATAATTTACATATAAAAATACATATAACTTACATATCTGTCACGATTTATTTTAAAAGGTCTGGATTTGCGCTCCAAGCCATAAGGTTTGCGTATAAATGATCTGAAGGATCAGATTGGCTACAATTCCAGCAACAACATCATCGGCCATGACGCCCAGACCACCTTGAATTTTTTGATCGATCTGTCGGATCGGCGGCGGCTTAACAATATCGAAAAACCGAAAAAGTATAAAGCCAAAACAACCGACTGCCAGGTTGGCGGTAGCCACACCATTGTAATTAAAAATCCTGCGACTTCATCTATGACTATTTCTTTTGAATCATGTTCTGATTTTGTTTTCTCGTACATCTGAGAAATAAAAATACCAAAAATCACGATCAAAAATGCGATCGCCATATACCAAATTGGATTCAGTTTCGAAAGAGCGAACCACAAAGGAATCGCTGCTAAAGTTCCAAAGGTCCCAGGCGCAAACGGAATTTTACCAACATAGAAAAACGTCGCAAGCATTTCAACAAATTTATTCATAGTCGTTATCAAAGCATTTTTTTTGAAAATGAGAAACTAAATCCGAACACTGAATCACTGAGTATGTCGCTTCATGTAAGGTTTGTGTCAAAGATGATCGTCTTTTTGAACAGATCTGTTCAGGTGAATAACAGATCTGAAGTTTTGAAAGTATATTATCAATTTATTCAAACGCTGAACACGACAAATCGCACGAGGAATGAAAAGACAGAACTTAATTTCTACATCTATGTTCCGCCTAAGGGTAAACATCAATTAAGAGCAACGGTTAACTTTGAATATTTTTTGACACTCGGAGAACTTGTATCTGGTTCAAGACTAAAAATTGATGCTAATTTTGAATTTCGATATTTCGCAGAATTCTTAGAAAGTGAGATAAAGAAAACGAAGGATTTAGAAGATATTAATTTAGCAATTCGACTTATAATAAGTAGGCTTTTTGCCGTTTAATTGACGTATCATTTCGTCAATTTCACTCATGACTTCAAGCTTGAAACCAACTGGCGATTCCCTTAAGGAATTATTTTCACAAAAACCAGTCACATAATGTTCTTGGTAACTTAAGTAATCGTCAATAAAATCGATGTAAGGTCCTTTTTCACAGGTATTTGAAATCAAACATATGTCATTTTGCTGCCTAAGAACTTCACCCAATCGCTTTTCGTCCTTTTTTAAATCAACTTTGACTGCCGTCATCAGATGAATATCATCAAGATTTGGATAGAAGAAAACAATAAATTCGTCTTCGTTAACTTCGTAATTCGCCTTTATATACTGAATCAGTCGCATCCGCTTTTGATATTCCATACGAACAACATCGGCGGAGTCTGATTCACTATTAAAAACCTAGACCTAGTGTCTTTGCTTAGTGTCCCGTCGCTAAATCCACAGTCATATTAAAGACCAACTGATTTGGTTTTGAATCTTTGTTATCTAAGCAAAAATATCCGACGCGCTCAAACTGATAACGGTCTTCAAATTTCGCTACGGCCATTCCGGGCTCAAGCTTCGCATTTGAAATCACAGTCAATGAGTTTGGATTTAGATTTTGTTTAAAATCTTTTCCCTCCGGAGTATTTTCAGGATCTGCAACACTAAACAAACGACCGTACAAACGAACTTCCGCAGTCACACATTCTGTCGCTGAAACCCAGTGAACGATCCCTTTAATTTTGCGACCATCCGCTGTGGGCTTACCCGCTTTAGTTTCTGGTAAATACGTACAAACAAGTTCTGTAATTTTTCCTGCTGCGTCTTTTTTCACTTCATCACAACGAATCACGTACGCATTACGCAAACGAACTTCTTTTCCAGGTGACAATCTAAAGAAATCTGAATCTGGATTTTCTTTAAAGTCTGTTTCCTCGATATAAATTTCTTTGGTGAAGAAAAATTTTCGTTTACCCAACTCAACTTTTTTAGGATGTGCTGACGTTTCAAGTTCTTCTTTGTGACCATCAGGTAAATTAGAAATCACTACTTTAATTGGACGAAGCACTGCCATCGCGCGAAGCGCTCTTTGATCCAAATCATCACGAACACAGGCCTCTAAAATTTCAAAATCAATAAGGGATTCTGCTTTCGCCACACCGATGCGTTTTGCAAACGCATGCATCGCTTGCGGAGTGTAGCCACGACGACGAATTCCAGAGATTGTCGGCATACGTGGATCATCCCAACCCATAACCAAATTTTCTTTCACCAATTGTAAAAGTTTACGCTTACTCATCACCAAGAAAGTCATATTTAAACGCGCGAACTCATACTGTTTAGGTTGAGCCGGCACAGGACAATTTTCAATACACCAGTCATAAAACGGACGGTGATCTTGGAATTCTAATGTACAAATTGAATGCGTAATTTTTTCGATCGCATCAGAAAGCGGATGAGCAAAGTCATACATCGGATAAATACACCATTGATCACCCGTTTTATGATGATGTGCTTTACGAATACGATATAACAATGGATCACGCATATTCATATTCGGTGATTTCATATCAATTTTTGCGCGCAAGACGTGTTCGCCCTCAGCGAACTCGCCCTTTTTCATGCGCTCAAAAAGATCTAAGTTTTCTTCAACCGAACGCGTGCGATAAGGACTGTCCTTCCCCAGAGTCGTGAAATTTCCGCGGTACTCACGAAGCTCGTCCTCTTTCAGACTACAAACATAGGCTTTATTATTTTTAATTAAATAAACAGCCCATTCATAAATTTGTTGAAAATAATCCGAAGCATAAAATAAATTTTGATTCCAATCAAAACCCAACCACTTCACGTCTTGTTGAATCGATTCAACGTACTCGACATCTTCGGTTTCTGGATTTGTATCATCAAAACGCAAATGGCACTGACCACCAAAATCATTCGCTAAACCGAAGTTCAGACAAATTGATTTGGCATGCCCAATATGGAGATAACCATTCGGTTCGGGCGGAAAGCGGGTAATCACTTTCGCGTATTTTTTTGTTTCAAGATCTTTTTCGACAATTTGTTCTAAGAAATTTGCTGCATCCATCACGACATTTGAACATTAAAAATGAAATTGTTCAAATAAAAGACTTTATTAATTCGTAACAATCTGTATCTCTTGCAACTCCAAACCCGAAAAATACGTATTCTAAAACCCCATAAAAGATGGCACATCTCTTGTAATATTTAATTCCTAAATATGGCTATGCATTTAAACGGACCACATAGACCTTTTTAAGGATTTATTTCCTGAATTTACAGAGTTGTATAAAACATTAACAGGCATTTTGCCAAAGGAAACAATATGACAAAACAAATTATCGGCTTAGTATCAATCGCGCTTTTAACGTCAGCTTCTTATGGTCAAAATACAACAACTGCGGGAATACCTTCAACTATAGATAATTCAAGTACTGGTTTTAGAATAAGCCTTACAAAACCAGTCCTTGATGCAAAAGTTAAAGTCAAGTTTTCTGGATTTAATTTTGACGACAACATTAAAATGGACAGCACAAATGGATTTGCTATTGGATATGCAAATTTACCTATTGAAGAATTAGGTTGGACGACAAACTTGGGTTTTATGGAAACAAAAAAAGAGACTTCGGCAAATATTATTCGAGTTGATGGCAATTTAGCATACACTTTTAATCAATATATCAATTTAAAAGGTGGTTTAAATATTGCCAAGTTTACAAGTGGTGCGGGAGTTAAAGAGTTGAATGAAGGTGTAGGCCTACAAACTTCAATCGGATTGCAAATGACTAAAAATATCGGCGTAGATATTGGCTACACTCAAATGAACATGGCGGGAAAAACACCAGTGACTTCAAATGGTGTTGAAGTTGGCAAAGCTGATTACGAGATCAAGTTATCAGGTATAGAAATTGGACTTAACGGGACTTTTTAATATTCTGAACTACACAATCTCAACTCTATGTTTTGCAAATATAGAGTTGAGCATACTTCAGAATTTATTTTTTAATTGTTTTCGTCAAAGTTTCAATTTGGCTAAGTGACATCATTTGCTTCATTGTTTTGTCTAGACCTTCGTTAGATCCATCTAAAAAGATCACATTTCCTTTTCCAGTCTCTGCGAAGTGCTTGATCGCATCAGTCCACATTGAAAATAAAATAAATGAGCTATCCAAACCAGCTGCTTTCATTTCATCAGCGGCCTTAGCCATACCTTTTGCGACTTCTTCACGGAATAATGCAATACCTTCACCGCGCATTTTTGCAGCTTCACGTTCTGCATCTGCAGAAATTTTAATCGCCAAACCATCGGCTTCCGCATTTTTGGTTTTACGAATCAATAAGGCTTGGGCTTCATTTTCAGCGGCCGATCGCAAATTACTGGATGCCACAACCTGAGCCATCGATTGCATGATCGTTTCATCAAAAGTGATGTCATTCAATTGCATATCGATCAAATGATATCCCCATGATTTTAAATCTTCATCCAACTGATCTTTGACCGCATTCACGATATCACGACGAAGTCCAAGGATCTCATTTTGTCTTTTTGTCGCTACGAATCCACGCACACTACCCTCGACCGTGCGATTCAAAGTCTGCATGAGCGCTCCGAAATCGATAAACTTGAAAGCCACATTTTTAATGGTCTCTTCCGTTTGATCGATGACAGAATACAAAAGCATCGCTTTAAAATTCACATTCGCCTGATCCGCAGTGATCGCTTGAAATTGCAACTCGATCGACTGATTTTGAATCGAAACTCGGCGCATGATCACTTCAAAAAATGGAATCTTGAAATTCAAACCTGGATACATAATCCGGCGATACTTACCGAACATTGTAACAACTGATATTGTCCCCTGATTCACCGTCGTAAAAATACCACCGACTGTCGCTATTAATATAAAGAAAACGATAATTCCAAATAATCCGATACCTTCTAACATATTATTCTCCTTTGAATAAAATTTTAAATAAAGTCAATAAAACTGGGCCACCCATGATGACAGCAGCAATTGTCGCCCACATCCGCTTTTTTAACTGCTGTTTTTTCATTCGATCAACTGCATCCCCTGCTGAAGACGTTTGAGTAAATCGTGCTGGTATCTTCTCGGTCATATTAAATAATCGATGGAAATCCGTCGTTTGTTGGCTATTCATCTGCTCAACATGCACCATAAAAATCTGCGCTAAATAGACCTCGGTTCGAAACTCAGCACGAGCCAGAATATTAGGCCCATCGTTGATTCGAAATTGATTTTCAACCTGTTGATCTTTACCAATTTCAAATTTTAAATTTTCTGATTGAAGCCAATCGACAACTTTTTCTAACTCTTGCGGAGTAAAGGGGCCAAACTCGTTCACGAGATCCCTCTTATTTTCCATTTTAACCTCTTTAATGAAGTTCTGATCATAACACTTTCGAAAAAATTATCCTCTCTGGGTGAGTCAAAAATAGACCCGCAGCACAGACCTAGCTATATTGATTTATGCCGAATTAAAGATTAAAACATAAGCAAAGCTATAATATAATTCGAAGCAATGTAAATCCTGAGTTAATGTTGACAGATATTGGAGATGATTATGATGAAAAGTTCTGAAATTCGAAGCACGTTTATTAACTACTATAAAAAAAATGGGCACACGCATGTACCAAGCTCGAATTTAATTCCAGAAAATGACAACACTCTCCTCTTTGCGAACTCTGGAATGGTTCAATTTAAAAATTCTTTTTTAGGTTTAGAAAAACGTGACTATGTTCGCGCGGTCAGCTCACAAAAATGTATTCGTGCCGGCGGAAAACATAACGATCTTGATAATGTGGGGTTTACAGCACGTCATCACACATTTTTTGAAATGCTCGGAAACTTTTCTTTCGGCGATTATTTTAAAAAAGATGCGATTCATTATGCTTGGGATGTTTTAACGAACGAATTTCAAATTCCTAAAGATAAGCTGTATGTGACTTGTCATATTTCGGACGACGAAGCGGCAGATATTTGGCACAAACAAGAAGGCGTTCCCAAAGATCGTATTTTCAGATTCGACAAAGATAACTTTTGGCGCATGGGCGACATCGGCCCTTGCGGACCATGCACAGAAATTTTTTATGATCATGGCGCGCGCGCTGGTAAAGAATCAGATCCATTCAAAGGAATCGCAGCTGGTGAAGATCGCTATGTTGAAATTTGGAATCAAGTTTTCATGCAGTATGATGAAACCAGTCCTGGAGTTTTAAAACCCCTCCCTAAACCTTCTGTCGACACAGGAATGGGCTTTGAGCGCCTTGTCGCTGCACTTCAAGGTCAATTTTCAAATTACGACACTGAACTTTTTGCACCGATGTTGGATGTCGCTTCTAAAATTGCAAAATTAGATTACGTGACAGATCCAGAAGTTCTCAGATCACAAAAAGATATTTTTGAACGCGTATCTGCAATGCGCGTACTTGCAGATCACTGCCGTGCAGTTTCATTTTTATTAGCTGACGGCGCACTTCCATCAAATGAAGGTCGTGGGTATGTTTTACGTCGTATTATGCGTCGAGCGATTCGTTACGGTCGTAAATTATCGACTCAAAGTTCATTTTTAACACCAATGTCTGAAAGTCTGATATCACATATGTCTGACTTTTACCCCGAGTTATCAACACGTAAAAATCATATTCTGTCGACAATCAAAGACGAGGAAAATCGATTTTTACAAACTTTAGATAATGGGACTGGAATTTTACAAGACGAAATCAAAAAATTAAAATCTCAAAATCAAAAATCAGTGTCTGGTGAAACATTATTTAAAATGTATGACACTTATGGTTTTCCTGTGGATTTAACAAGCTTGATGGCGGCTGAACACGGCCTCACTGCTGATGAAACTGCTTTTGAAAAAATCATGCAATCTTCGAAAGAAAAAGCCAAATCAACTTGGAAATCAAAATCACTGAAATCAGATGAAAAACACGTGATCGAATTTGGCCAAAAGTACTCAGGAAATTCTGCGACTAAATTTTTAGGTTATGATTCTCTTCATACAGCTTCGAAAGTTTTAGGTCTCTCAAGCGGATCTAGTGAAGTTCAAGAACTGAAAGCCACAGAATCTGGATTTGTGATCTTAGATCAAACAACGTTCTACGCTGAAGGCGGCGGTCAAGTTGGTGATCACGGACAGCTTACAGCTTCTGGATTTAAAGCTTT
>JBPOIE010000044.1:0-48340 GCA_052034855.1 Bdellovibrionota bacterium
CTTTTTTTGTTCTGTTTATTTCAAATATCAAAATTAAAATCTGAATACATCGTAAAACAATTCTTTCCAAAATCACATTTTTTACTATCTTTAGAGCAAAAAATTAAGTCGGATTTTAAACTTCAAGAGAAATCTTCATTAATACTTATAGTTTCGCAGGCAAACGATTCAACGTGGTTAAACAAATCGTCAATAAATAAAATAACTAACCTCGTAGAAAAAATTAAAAAAATACCAAATGTGCAAAAAGTGATTTCATTGAACTCAATCCAAGGCGCTTACGAAGGGAAAAATGACCTTTTTGTGGGTCCGTTATTCAATCAAGTTCCTGTCGCCGAGTGGAAAAAGCTGGTGCAATCACAGCCATTTATTCGTCCGTTTTTGCTTTCAGAAAATCTCAAACAGACCTTAGTTGCTATCGAACTTTCTGAGAACAATATAAAACTGATTAATTCTGTGAAAATGGAAGTTGCTAAGTTGAATTCGGCTGAATTTAAGGACCTCCAAATTTTAATCGGCGGCGTTCCTTCTTTGCAGGCAGATGTTTCCGCGTTACTTAGAAATGAACTCATTCGCTCGATTGGTATCGGCTTAATATTTTTCATTTTCATATTATTTTTTATCTTTAAAAACTTATCCGGTGTTTTGTTGACCCTGACAAATCTTTTATTTGTAAACATTGTCAGCTTAGGATGCGTAGCCACCTTAGGAATTTCATTTGATGTGTTGTTGTCGACACTGCCAGTACTTATTGGGCTCACAACAATTTCAATGACTGTTCAAATACTTATTCGCCACGCTCAAAATACAAATCAACACACTAAAGAACCAGATCATATCCAAAAGCTTCAAGGTATTTATCTGACATTAAAAAACTTGTTTTTTGAAAATGGTCTTGTGTGTTTAACAACAATTTTGGGTTTTGCCATGCTTGCGGCATCGGATATTCTAATCATCAAAAAATACGGTTTTGTAGTCTCTGGTTTTGTATTTTTAAGCTGGATATTGACTCAATTGACGATGGTTCCATTGGTTGTTGCCTTTCCACATATTCAGCTAAGGAGTTGGTTTTTAAAAAAAGCATTTTGGAGCCTGATCATTTTTAAATTCAAAAAACAAATACTGGTCGGATCGGTAGTGCTGATTATATTTTCTGTCGCATCAATTTTTAAACTCAACTGGAACTCGCGGCTATTTGATGACCTGCCTAAAAATAATCTATCACGATTGAACACTGAACTTATCGACAAAAAATTTGGTGGAACTTTGCCGCTATCAATTACTCTACAGGGCTCAAAAGAAACATGGAAAAGTCCGGTTGCCATAATGCGCTTAAATCAACTGACAGAGAGTCTTAAAAAACTTACAAGCGTCGGAAGTGCGCTCAGTTTTGCCGACTTGATCAAAAAAACAAATGGCAAGGGGAATCGCCTACCGGCTTCTCGACAAGAAGCCGCCGAATCATTGTTTTTGTTTTCAATGGCAGAAGCAGATCCCTCAATTGGCTTTTTAAATCAAGAAAAACATGTCGCGCGGATCGACTTAAGACTGAAAGATAATTATAGCGATTCGATATTTGCTGACGAGGCTCGTATGAAAAATTTGGTTCGAAAGTATTTTCCAGATTACAAATTTAACATTTCTGGCATGGCGACATCTGTACATAAAATGAATGCTGATATGTCTAAAGATCTGATTTTTGGTTTTTGGCAATCCATCAGCGTAATTGCTTTATTTTTGATTTTTATATTTAGATCATTTCGCTGGACAATTGTTGCTTGCTTGCCGAATTTAATCCCGCCTTTGTTTTTGATTGCGGTTTTAGCAATTACAAAAACACCCATCAAACCGAGCATTGCCATTATTTTTTCCATTGCTATCGGCTTAGCTTTTACAAATACTGTTTACATATTAATGCAGTTGAAAAAACTGACTCGCCAAAATTTCAATCATTTGCCGATTAAAAAAACAATGCTGGTTGAAATGATTCCATGCTTTCTGTCAACTCTACTTGCGACCTCGGCTTTTATGGTTTTTCTTTTTTCTTATTTCGATATGAATAAACTTTTTGGAGCCTATATGATCGTTTCTCTCGTTGCGGGTGCGTTTGGTGATCTTGTTTTTTTGCCAGCTTTACTCAGCACATTTCCACAACTTTTGCTGCAGAAAAATAAGTCATCCAAAATCAGAAATGAATTAGTCAAACCCGCTCTTGTTCTGTTAGCGTTAATCATTTCACCAATTTCAAAAGCAGAAACAAAAAAATCTGCTCTATCTCAACTAACGGCTGAACAAATTTTCGTAAAATCGAAAGCGCTACTTACCAGTCAAGATGACAGCGCAGACGTTATTATGAAAATCATCGAAGCCGACGGCAGCACCAAAGAACGGACGATGTCTATCTTAAGAAAAAACACCAAATCAACTCATTCGACTCTTGTCAGAATGAAAAAACCGATCGATCTAAAAGGAACAGCGCTCTTGAGCCAAATCGAAAACGGCACAGAACAACAATGGATCTATCTGCCTTCGGCCAAACAATCTCGACGAGTTGTTGGCGCGAGCAAAAAAGGAACTGTGTTGGGATCAGAACTCAGCCCCCAAGACCTTGACTTTACAACCCTTAAGGCGGCACAAGCAAAACTTGTCAAAATCATGCTGTATAAAAACCACAACTATGCATTGATTGAAATCAAATCTACAAAAAACGAAACCGAATACTACAAGGCCTTGATTTTAATCTCTCTCGAAAATTATTTGCCCCAACGAATTGAATACTATAATGCAAAAAATAAAGTTTTAAAACGCGTTGAATTTGATCAATACAAAAGTTTTGGAGGAGTACAGCGCGCTCAGTCAATTCGAATTAAAAATTTAGTGAACAAAAGAGGCACTGATTTAACTTTTTCAGCGATCAAATCCAATTCTGGACTGTCTGATGATGTCTTCTCGCAGCGCGCTCTAAGCAAAGAGTAATTTGTTGAGGCTACAAGCCCAAACATGATAAAATTTCATTCTTATTTGTAAGCAATTTTACGAATGACTTTACAATAAAAGTGAAAGGTTTTTCATGCGACACTATATTTCTGATCTTAAAAATTTTGTTGGCGAAACAATCGAACTCAAAGGTTGGGCTTATCAAACACGCTCTTCTGGCAAAGTAAAGTTCTTAGAGCTTCGCGATGGAACTGGAATAGTGCCTTGCGTTTTCTTTGCAAAAGATTGTGGTGAAGAGGTTTTCAATAGCTTCGATCAAATTACTCAAGAAACTTCTTTGGCCGTCACGGGCACGGTCCGCAAACATCCAAAACATGAAAATGTTTTTGAAATTGGTGTTCAAAGTTTTAAAATTATTGGCAAATCAGAAAATTATCCAATCACTCCTAAAGAACATGGAACAGATTTTCTTATGGAGAATCGCCATTTATGGATTCGTTCAAAACGCCAACACGCAATATTAAAAATCCGCCACGAGATCATTATGGCAATTCGTGATTTTTTTGATGGCCGCGGATTTACTTTGACTGATGCTCCGATTTTTACTCCAGCCGCATGCGAAGGAACGTCAAATTTATTTGAAACAAAATTCTTCGACGAGAAAATGTATTTGTCGCAATCAGGACAGCTTTACATGGAAGCCACAGCGCGCTCGTTTGGTAAGGCGTATTGTTTTGGACCAACATTCAGAGCTGAGAAATCAAAAACACGCAGACATTTGATCGAGTTTTGGATGGTTGAGCCTGAAGTTGCGTTCAATGATATGTACGACAACATGGATTTAGCAGAAGCCTTCACAGAGTATATCGTTCAACGCGTGTTGAAAAATCGTCCTGATGAATTAAAAACTTTAGAGCGCGATATTTCTAAACTTGAAGTTATTAAGGGAAAGTTTCCGCGCCTTCACTACAAAGAAGCTTGTGAAATTATTAAAAAACAAAATTCAGAATTTATTATCGGAGACGATTTTGGTGCTCCAGATGAAACAATTATTTCTTCGCAATTCGACAAACCTGTTTTCGTTCATCACTACCCGCAAGCGATCAAAGCATTTTACATGAAGGAAGATCCGAATGATAAGGGCTATGCAATGGGTTGTGATATGTTAGCTACTGAAGGCTACGGCGAAGTGATCGGCGGCGGTCAGCGTGAGGAAAGTGTTGAAACATTAATTCAAAGAATTAAAGAACATGGATTAGATCAAAAAGATTTCGAGTGGTATTTAGATATTCGCAGATACGGAAGCGTTCCAAGCTCTGGATTTGGTTTGGGCCTAGAGCGTGCCGTGACATGGATTTGTGGCCTTCCGCATGTTCGCGAAACGGGCGCCTTCCCTCGCCTTTACGGTCGCGCTTATCCGTAAGCAAACAACGTTTGCAGGATGTAAAACTCGACCGTGAGCAGTGCGAACAGGATGTAAAACTCGACTGAATTTATTTATTTTTAGATTGGAAACAACATGACTGAATTAATGAAATTAAAAATTGAAGAGCTTGAAAAACGCAATGACTCGGCCTTGGCTGGTGGTGGCCCTGATAAAGTTGCAAAGCACAAACAAGGTGGAAGACTTTCAGCACGTGAGCGCGTCGATGTTCTTTTAGATCCAGGAAGTTTTGTTGAAATGGATCGTTTTGTTACCCACAGATGTACGAACTTCAATATGGAAAAATCAAAGCCATTGGGTGACGGAATTGTGACTGGCTACGGCCGGATCAACGGAAAACTTGTTTATGTTTCGTCACAAGATTTCACAGTCACGGGTGGGTCGATGTCGCGAACACAGGCGAATAAAATTTGTAAGGTGATGGATTTATCTTTAAAGAATGGTGCTCCATTTATTTCAATCAATGATTCGGGGGGCGCTCGTATTCAAGAGGGTATCGAGTCATTGGGTGGATACGCTGATATTTTTACTCGCAATGTTTTAAGTTCTGGTGTTGTTCCACAAATTACAGCCATCATGGGCCCTTGTGCTGGTGGTGCAGTTTATTCTCCATCGATTACAGATTTCGTATTCATGGTTGAAAACACAAGTTACATGTTTGTAACGGGTCCTGATGTCATTAAAGCTGTGACTCATGAAGAGGTAACTAAAGAAGAACTTGGCGGAGCATCAACTCATTCACAAAAATCAGGCGTAGCACATTTCACTGCTAAAGATGACAAACATTGTTTGTTGCTTATTCGTGAATTAATGAATTTTCTTCCGACAAATAATTTAGATGATACTTTGACTTTGGCCAGTAAAGATAACCCAGATCGTTTGACTGAAAAAATTAATGATCTGATTCCTGATAGCCCTAAAAAACCATACGACATGCTGCAAATTATTTCTGAAGCTGTGGATGAGGGTTATTTCCTAGAGGTTCATAAAAACTTTGCACAAAATATTATAGTGGGGTTTGCTCGGTTTAACGGTCGCCCTGTTGGTATCGTCGCAAATCAACCGCAAGTACTTGCGGGATGTTTAAATATCGAAGCTTCTCGTAAAGCGGCTCGATTTATTCGGTTTTGCGATGCTTTTAATATTCCAATCGTTTCATTCGTCGATGTCCCAGGTTTTTTACCAGGTAAAGATCAAGAGTGGAACGCTATTATTACTCATGGAGCAAAATTACTTTATGCTTATGCAGAAGCGACTGTTCCTAAAGTCACTTTGATTACACGCAAAGCTTACGGCGGAGCTTATATCGTTATGGGTTCAAAATTGTTACGATCAGATGTGAATTTAGCCTATCCGACAGCAGAAATTGCGGTGATGGGCGCTGAAGGCGCTGTGAATATTATCCAACGCGAAGCTATTGCTAAAGCAAAAGATCCCTCGACAGAGCGCGCGCGATTAACAGCAGAATACGAACAAATGTTTAGTAATCCTTATGTTTCTGCCGAGCTTGGTTACACTGATGAAGTGATTGAACCTGCGATGACTCGTAAGCGCATTATTGATTCGCTTGAGATGCTGAGAAACAAACGTGATATTAACCCGCCGAAAAAACACGGCAATATTCCACTGTAAATCTAGATTGATAATTTACTATAAGAAATTTTGGAGAAATAAAAATGATACCTCCTCCTTTTAAAAAAATTCTGATTGCTAATCGCGGAGAAATCGCAATTCGCGTTACTCGCGCCTGCCGCGAGTTAGGAATTGCATCAGTCGCTGTATTTAGTGATGCTGACCGCGACAGCCTTCATGTATTTCTAGCTGACGAAGCTTACCATATCGGACCCTCGCCATCGAAAGAAAGCTATTTGAACTATAGAAAAATTCTTGAAGTTGCAAAAACAGCTGGCGTGGATGCGATTCACCCTGGTTATGGATTTTTGTCAGAGAATGCTATTTTTGTCAGAGCCTGCAAAGAAGCAGGAATTACCTTTATTGGACCCACGCCTGAAAACATGGAAGCTATGGGAGACAAGCTCTCTGCTAAAGCACTGATGAAAAAAGCTGGAGTTCCATTGGTTCCCGGTAGTGATGGTGGCGTCGAAACTGTTGAAGACGCTGTTAAAATCACAAAGTCCATTGGACTGCCAGTGATTATTAAAGCCTCTGCAGGTGGTGGTGGAAAAGGAATGCGTGTTGTTCGCTCTGAAGAAGAAGTTGAAAGTGCGTTTCGCGCGTGCCGAAGCGAAGGACAAAACTACTTTGCAAACCCAACTGTTTACATTGAAAAATTCATTAACGATCCGAAGCATATCGAGATTCAAGTCTTTGGCGACACTCATGGAAATGTTGTTCATTTATTCGAACGGGAATGTTCCGTTCAAAGACGTCATCAAAAAATTATAGAAGAGTCTCCATCTCCGAGCGTTCCGCCAGAGGTTCGAGAAAAAATGGGCGCGACCGCAGTGAGAGCTGCGCAATCAATTAACTATGTCGGCGCCGGAACCATCGAATTTATTTTTGACAATCAGACTAAAGAATTTTTCTTTATGGAAATGAACACTCGTTTGCAAGTTGAACACCCTATCACGGAGCTTGTGACTGGTTTCGACTTGGTGAAAGAGCAAATTTGGGTCGCGAAAGGAAAAACTTTAAGTTTTGAACAAAAAGATATTCATCAGAAAGGTCATGCCATTGAAGCGCGGATTTGCGCTGAAGATCCCATCACCTACAAGCCACATCCTGGTGTGATCCGCGCATGTCGTCACCCACAAGGTCCATTTTTACGAATAGACTCTTATGCTTATCCTGGTTACGAAGTTCCGATTTATTACGACCCAATGATCGCAAAAGTCATCACTTGGGGTGAAAATCGTGAAGAAGCCATCGATCGTATGCAGCGCGCCTTAACAGAGTTCGTGCTAACAGGAATTAAAACAAATATCGTTTTACATAAATCGATTTTGAAACATCCCAAATTTTTAGATGGAACCTACACAACTCAGTTTATTGAAAAAAACTTTGAGGTTTTAGAACCTGAATTGTTTGCTGAAATTGACGACCCTGTTTTCTTGATCGCTGCTGCGATTACAGCCTATCAAGATCGAAAATCTAAGGATGTTCGAAGGCTGAATGTGGCTTCAAATTGGCGCCGCATTGGTCGGAAAATTCAGTTGCGAACATAGTTTTAAATATTTAAAGGAATTAAGATGTATTTTGAAGCAGTTTTGAGAAACAAGAAGTATAAAGTGGATGTTCATGAGGAAAAAAACACATGGAAAGTTTCTTTACAGCAAGAAGGTAAAGAATGGGTCCATCATGAAATATCAAAGCGCGATTATAAATCCGCTGAAGAATATGTTAGTTTTTTATTTAGTGGCAAATCTTATTTGATCGATGTGGTTGGACAAGACACCGAGTACACTGTTTTCACGCGCAACTCATTTCGCACGATCAAGATTTTTAATGACGAAATGCTTTTACACGAATCTCTCAAAAAAGGGGGCGGGTTTGGTGGCGCTTCTGAGCTTAAGGCTGGAATGCCTGGCAAAATCATCGAAATCTTTGTTAAGCCTGGTGACGAAGTTAAGGCTGGTAAGCCTCTTTTAATCATGGAAGCAATGAAAATGGAAAACGAAATGCGTGCATCAAGTGATGTTAAAATCAAACAGGTCCGGGTCAAACAAGGGGATTCTGTTGAATCTGGAGCCGTGTTGATTCAGTTTGAAAGTTAAGATAAGCTTAACCCATTAAAGGAGTTCTTATGACATTGAAAAATTTAGTTTTATTGTGCGCTACTCTTTCTGCCCTTACCGCGTGTGGACCAAAAGCTTTCGTTAAAGGTCAGTACGAGGATGCAGAAAAACAGAATCTGATGAACGACCAATGGTCAGAAACAGATATGCAAGTTGTCGTTAAAGACATGGTCGCATCACTGACTGCGCACAAATCTATATCAGCAGCGAACAAGATGCCAATCGTTATGGTGACTAATCTACAAAATAAAACTTCTGAACATATCGACACTCAAAGTATCATGGACATGGTCCGCGTTGAATTAACTAATTCTGGCAAAGTAGCTTTCGTTGATAAAGAAGCTCGCGGGGACATTTCGAACGAATACGACTATCAAAACTCTGGAATGGTTTCGGAAGAAACTAAAAAAGGCGCTGGCGGTCAAATTGGTGCAGACTACATTGTTAATGGTCGCATCGACTCAATTGTTCAAGAAGTTGGAAAAGACAAAACAGTTTATTACAAAATCACTTTGAACTTAACGAACTTGAAAACAAGTTTAATCACATGGACAAATCAAAAACAAATTCGCAAAAGCTTCAAGAAAAAATCAATTGGCTTATAATCATTACCTGATTTAATCATTTGATCAGATTATTTATCATTTTCTTTTTATTCATATCGGGCTGTGCAACTTACCAACAAAAAGTTTCACCAGCCCGAAATTTTTTGGTCCAGGGTCAGTGTGACCTAGCCCTCAAAAACTTAGAAGAAATGTCTAAAAAAGAAAACGGCGACCAATTGGTCTATTTGATGGATTTTGGCTCTGCATTGCAAATTTGCGGAGATTATAAAAAAAGTAATGATGTTTTTCTGCAGGCAGAAAGACTCTCAGAAAAAGTCGATTTCTCTTCTATATCTCGAATCACAGGCGCGACTCTGATGAACGAAGAGATGATCCAATACAAGGGTGATACTTTTGAAAAACTTTTCCTGAATGTCTCCATTGCCCTGAACTTTATTCAAATGAATGATTTTGATAGCGCGCTCGTCGAAGTTCGAAAGATGAATCAAAAATTTGTCAAACTGAATTCGGAAAACAAAAAAAATTATGAGTTAAATTCTTTCTCTAAATACTTGTCTGGTCTTATTTGGGAAGCTGATAAAAAATATGATGATGCCTGCATCGACTTTAAAGACGCTTACTTCTTGGATACGTCTTATCGTTCGGTCGCTAGCGACATGCTCAGAGCTTGTTGGAAAGCTCGGCGCACAGACGAATACAATGGACTCGTTAAAAAAATATCCGCTTCAGATGATGAAATCAAAAAATCTAAAGAAAAAAACAAAACAGAGATCGTTTTGATTTTTATGCAAGGCTGGGGACCAAGAAAATCTCCGCGGCCCACAGACCGAATCAGCACAGAACTGATTCCTGTATTTAGTACGACTCAAAAATTAAAGGTCGAATATAATTCAAAAAATTACGAAACAGAATCAGTTTACAACATCGAGAAAGCTGCCATTCAAACTTTGAACGATGATTACGGCTCGCTTGTGGCTCGTCGTATCGGCGCTCGTGTTGCCAAAGAGGTTGTTGCCGATCAGTTCCGACAAAAGGACTCGGCCCTTGGTGCCGCGGCTTGGTTGATCATGGTCGCTTCTGAAAGAGCTGACCTGAGACAGTGGTCTATTTTTCCTAAAACTTTTCAAATCGTGCGAATTCCGGTTGAGGCGGGAGAAATTAAAATGAAATTATCCGGTTTAGATGGTTTAGGATCTATTTCAGAAGAAATGCCAGAATTAAATTTCAAAATTAATTCTGGCGAAAAAAAGTTTCAAATTGTTCGCAGTTTAAAATAGTAGATTACTCTTCCGAAAGAGTTTTGATTTTGTACTTTGCTTTTGACTGACATGTTGTTTCTACACCTTCTTTAGAACATGCCATGCGTCCGCAAGTGATCGAAATAATTTTGTTATCTTTGTTGTCATCGCGAAATTCTTTTTTCCACTCAGTACAAGCGGCTTTCCAGTTTTTTTCAGCCGCTTTTCCAACGACGTCCTTATCGCCGACAACATCATGTGTGTCTTCAACGATTGAATATTTCTTTTTGGCTTCTGTCGCAGAAGACCCTTTTTTAATAGATATTGTCGTGTCTTGAGACGTGTCTACTTTGTTCACATTGACGCCAACTTCTTCGGCCTTTAGACAAATTGAAAATGTGACTGTCAACATTGTTAAAATTAACTTTTTCATGTGGTCTCCTTGTTTATATTTTTTTAAGAAGCTCAGCTTTTTTTAAATCATATTCTTCTTGAGTGATTGCACCAGATTGAAGAAGCTTGTGCAAATCTTCTATAGCTTTTGCCGCATCTAATTCTGCTGTTGTTTTTTGAAGTTCATGACTTACTGTCGCGTCGCCGCCAAGTCGCTTAATTTCGTTTAACCAGACGTGGAAATAATTTACTTCATCTTGTTGTTTGAAAATAACAACAGATTGGGCAACCATATCATGGAAGGTTTGTCGCCTTGCCGTAAATAAACTCATTAAGTAGCCCGCGCATAAAAATACTGCCGATATAAATGTGCAGGCATGTCGAATAATCGCGGCCTTTAAAGTTAACGTATTTCCGGCTTCGTCGACCACAGCAATACCCATCATCGCTTTTCCAGGCGTTGCCTGAAGTGGCGAAGAATTAAAAAGTGGATAATACAAAAAGCCTAGCAAAAATGCGCCGACATAAGGTACAGCAAAATTAAACGCCAAATTGGGTATCATCAAAATTATGCCGTCGATAAAAACTGCCAACCATCTTTTCCAAAAACCTGCATAAACCATAATTTCTCCTAACCGATGCGATTCATCTTTTCTATTTTTTTCTTTTCAAACATTCCGACGAGAAAAACTGAAACTTCGTACATGACCAAAAGCGGAACAAGCAACAACATCATACTTAAAACATCAGGAGGAGCTGCTACCGCAGCCAACACTGAGTTGATAACAATCGCATAACGACGCTTCTCTTTTAAAAATTTTTGACTAATAAGCCCAATCAAGCCAAGGAATGATATAATCACTGGAATTTCAAATGTCAGACCAAAAATCAGAATTGTTTGCGAAAAAAAATCGAGATACTGCGCAATCGTAATCATTGGCTTATCTTCAGTTCCACCAAAAGCCATTAAAAACTCAAAAGCTCCTGGAAGAACCACATAATAACAAAATGCAGCTCCTAATAAAAACTGAAGTGTGCCCGCAAAAATGAAACCTGCGGCCATTTTTTTTTCATTTTTATAGAGTGCCGGAGAAATAAATCTCCACACCTGGTACAGCCAAAACGGAGCCGATATAATAACGCCCATAACTAATGATAATTGAATGTGCGCCATAAATTTATCCATCGGCGCGGTAAACACCAGACCGCCACCCTGTAGGTAAGGCAAAATTGGCTTTCGTATAAAATTAAAAATGTGGTCGCTGATGCCCCAACACAAAGACATACCAACAAAAACAGAAATACCTGCGCGCACAAGACACGTCCGCAAATCTCGAAGATGCTCAATGAACGACATGTTTCCGTGTTCAGGATTAGGATTTTGGCTTGTCATCTTTATTAGCTTCAATTTCTGTTGTTGGTAGTGGCGTATCCGACGAGCTTACTTCAGGCTTTTTAACTTCCATTATACTTTTAACTGTAAAATCCGCAGGCTTGAATATTTCATCTGGTTTAAAAGCCGCATCTTTTTTTATATCTTCCCAGACGCCGGAGGTCTGTCGACGAATATCATTTAAAAAACTTCCTATCGACCGCATGACTTCTGGTAATTTTTCTGGGGGAACGACAATCAATATGATGACTGCAATAACAATCATTTGGCTTATACTCATGCCAGAAATTTAACTTAGGCCTTGTTAATTTTCAATTGATCTTTTGGTAGAGTCGCAATTCCCAGAGCGGTCAGCTTTTCGCGGGCCAGCTCGGAACCTGTTTTGATGTATCTCTCATACAGCCGCAATACATTCTGATCAGTTTGAACTGAAGACTTCTCGCTGATATAGCTTAGAACTTCAACAAAATCCATAAACCGAGAGGAAAAGGTTTTATAGATGGACGCAACAGTGTCCTCTTTGGTCCACACAGCCAAATTATGATAAGCTGCACTTCCGATATTCGTATAATAATCAATATCGACAATTTTTCGTTGTAACGAGTCGCCAAAAAAGCCCGTCAAATACAAAGTTCTGTCTGCCAGTATTTTCATAATCTCGCGATTTTTGGGCGCATCGGAATTCATTGCAACCAGATACATTTCCGCCAATGTTTGTGGCGGCTTATCAGTCGAGTCATCTTGAAAAGGTGTAAATAAATTTTTTGAATCGAGATAGTGTTTTAAAAGATGAACAAGGTAAGCGTCCATCATAGGAAAAGATTTAATTTTCCTTTGCTTGCAGGCTTCCTGCAACACTTCTGTAAAATGCTGTTCTGGAGACATTAACAAAAAACTCATGGCCGTAATCTCATATTAATACACTTATCGGCAGATTCCACAAAGAAGTTAAGTTTGGCTCCCAAATCATCCGCGAAATTTTGATTTCTCGACTCAAGTCGGGTTGGTATTACGTCGAAAACATGACTACATGACGACGGCAAAAACAACTCTAAATTATGGTCCTCTCAAGTCCCTGCTTCAATCAGATGAGATGTCAGAGGTCATGGTTAACTCGTGGAACAAAGTCTTTGTCGAACACAAAGGCCTACTCGTCCAAACAGCCACCCAATTTATTGATGAGAGAGAATTTCAGGATCTGATTTTTTCGATCTTACTCAACGACAAAAAAGATTATTCGAAGGGATATTCTTTTGATGGCACACTCCCCGAGGGTCACCGCTATAATATCACTTTGCCGCCGTTAACACCCAAGTCGGCCACCCTCACAATCCGTAAATTTTCTGTCAAATCTTACACTCTGCAAGATCTTGTACGCTTGAATTTTATGACGGACAAGGCCGCGGATTTTTTAAAATCCGCCATAGAGTCAAGACTCACAATTGTCGTTTCTGGAGGAACAGGCACTGGCAAAACTTCTTTTTTAAATTCGTTAGCCAGACACATTCCAGATGATCAAAGAATTGTGTCCATTGAAGACACTCAAGAGTTAAGGCCACAACACCCGAACTGGATTCACATGTTGACAGTTAAAAAAGAAAACCAAAACTTCACCGCACGTGATTGTTTAATCAATGCTCTGCGAATGCGGCCCGACCGTATTGTTGTCGGCGAATGTCGAGGACCCGAAGCTTTTGATATGCTTCAAGCCATTAACACTGGCCACGAAGGTTCAATGACAACCGTACATGCCAACTCGGCAATAGATTGTCTTGCTCGATTAGAAACTTTGATTACATTGGGCCATGGCGATATTCCGCTCAAATACATTCGTAGCCAAATGGCCAGCGGAATCGATCTCGTTATTCAACTCAAAAGACAATCGAATGGTTTACGACAGATCGTTGAAATTTTAGAAATCACTGGGATGTCTAATGATATCATTTCAAGATCAAATATTTTTGAAATGAATAAGTCCGGACTACTTGATGTTACTGGTTATGTTCCGCGCTGCCTGACTCAAATGCAAGCCACAGGATCAAAATATAAATCGCAATATTTTGATCCCAAGGTCAGCATGAATAAGGCCGGATAGTTACTTACGACCCACAATACTGGTCACGTAATTCTTCGAAAATATTTTTTCTGCCAAATCTCGAACTTTTTCACGCGTAATTTTCATATAAACATCTGAAATGTTCATGGATTCATGAATATCATTTCCGTAAAAATGGTCGAATGAGATCAGATTACAAATCGACGACTTTCTTTGTAATCCAATATCGTGCTGGCCGATCAAATACTTTTGAGCTCGCGAAAGCTCCTCTTCAGAAATCAGATCCATCGATATTTTTTTAAACTCTTCGTGGAACATTTTGAGTGCTTTTTCGACTTTGTCCGGAGAACACGCAATATATCCACCGAAATATCCACATTCTAATGATTCCATTTTAATTGGAGAAACAGAATACGCTAAAGAATTTTTATCACGAAGTTCGATAAATAGACGACCACCCTGGCCCGCCATCACGGCTTGAATAATTTCTAAAGCATGGCGATCTGGATCAGTTAACGACAGAGCCTGCCAGCCAACAATGACGTGTGATTGCTCTTTGTCTTTTTCCTGAAAAACAGTTTTGTTTTCTGAAAGAGTTTTAAATGGAGCTTTTTCGAGGCGCTTCCCTTTTGATTGAAATCCATTTTCGATGTCGGTAATTAATTTCATCCAAGCACTGCGGTTAAAATCACCAACTACAGACACTTGCATGTTTTTTTCTGATTTGATGTAATTATAAATCTGTGAAATGTCATTCGTGGTAATTCGCGATAACGTTTCTGCGGTGCCTGACTGATCAAATGAAATCGGATGACCAGCAAAGATCGTTTGGTTAAATTGACGGCCACATAAAAACGAAGGCTGATCTTGTTTTGCCAAGATTTGTTTTTCTAGAACAGAACGCTCCCTGTTGTAAATCTCGTCTGAAAAAACCGGCATATTGACGACATCTTTTGTTAAGCCGATGATGTCTTTTTCAAATGGGGTCATGTAGTCAATTGAAAATCCAGTTGTGTTTTTTCCGCCGAATGCTGATATACCCGCAGCACAGTCTTCGATCGCTTTTAAAAGCTCAGATTCTGATTTGGTTTTTGTTTGTGTCACAAGAGTGCGGTTCAACATCTCGGTCAGGCCCATTTTGTCCGCTGACTCTAATCGCCCGCCGCCGCCAAAAATAATTTTTGCAGAGACCGTTGGAATTTCAGATGAGTTTAAAAATAAAACTTCTGTCCCTTTTGCTGTCCGAACAATCTCAACATCTGATTTTTTTGTTTTTTTCAAAGCTTTAAATTCAATTTTAGGAATTTTAACTTTTTTATCTTTCGATGGGTTCGTTTTAGTTTTATTTTTTAACAAAGCCGTCCATGTCGTTTCGGCAAGCATCAGTGTTTGCATGTTGTCTTTATCGGTCCCTGGACCCATCAAACTATAATTTGCTTTCTGTGCAACAAAGTACTTTTGCGCTATTTTTTGGACCTGTTGAGGTGTCACTTTTTGAATTTTCTTTAAATACTTTTCATGTGCATTCGTATCATTTAAATAAAACTGTGCGGACCCAATTTTATTAGCAATACCGTCGACAGTTTCGATCGAATAAAACTGTTCTGAAGAAATATTTAAAATCGCCTTGCGCAACTCGTCCCAAGAAATGCCATCTCTTTTTATTTTTTCAATTTCGCCAAACAAAAGTTGAAAAATTTCTGCTGGATTTTGATCAGAGTACTTCGCCGAGAACGCGAAAAGTCCTGCATCTTGCGGGTTATAATTAAAACACGAAATCGAATTCACAACTGTTTTTTCTAGTCGCAACTTTGTATACAAGCGACTTGTTTCGCCTTGTCCTAAAACGAGCGCCAAAATATCCATGGCCGGTACATCTTTGTGTTTTACATTTGGTGCTGGCATAGACAATTGAAAATAGGACTCCGTCAGTTTTTTGTTTTGCACTGCAAACGATGGCTTTTTCTGAATGGGCTCTTTCTTTCGAGTCATTTTTTTCAATTTAAACGGTTGAAAATCAGAATACATTTTAATGATTTCTTTTTTCATCTCGGCAGAATCAAAATCGCCCGACACAATCAATGACATGTTTGAAGGGACGTATCTTGATTCATAGAATTTTTTGATTTTAGGTGTTGGCCACGATCTGACATTTTTATCATACCCGATCACTGGAATTCCGTACGGATGTTTTTTGAACGCCGATTTAAACAAAAGCTGCGACGAAGACCTTCCTGGAGAATCTTGTCCCATTTTAATTTCCTCACAAACAACTTCGCGCTCGCTGTCAACTTCTGCCGGAATAAACGTAGGATGACCCATCATTTCAGAAATAACATCTAAAGCAATATGCGAGTAATTTTTTGAGATCGTTACGTAGAAAACTGTTTGATCGAACGACGTATACGCATTCAACTCGCCGCCAGAGGCCTCAACAATTCCAGCAATTTCTCCGACATTGTACTTTCGGGTTCCTTTAAATACCAAATGTTCGATGAAGTGGCTGACGCCCTCCATGCCCTTGGGCTCATCGGCGCTGCCCGTTTTCACCCACATTTGTACGCTGACAACGGGTGATTTGTGACTAGGAACAAGAATCACTTTTAATTTGTTTTTAAGTTGAAATTTAATTTGCTTCATATGCTGTCCTTCACTATAAAAGTTGTGTGTCAGAAAAATTAGGCGTCTACATTCACATTCCGTATTGCTTACAGCGCTGCACTTACTGTGATTTTGCAACCTATGTGCATAACGAAATTTTACCGCCTGAAAAATATGTGGATTTGGTAAAAAAAGAAATTTCTATAAGAAAAAATAGTTTCTCAGAAAAATTTCAAGGCAAAACTTTATCCACAATTTATTTCGGCGGAGGTACGCCAAGCCTCATTCCCGCAGAGCTTATTATAAGCTTAATTTCAGAACTATCAAAACATGGCTTTACAACTGGACCAGAGACTGAAATCACTATTGAGATCAACCCGGCAACAGTTGATCCCAAAAAACTGGATCAGTATTTGTCGGCCGGCGTTAATCGTTTCAGTGTTGGAGCACAGACTTTTCATGATCGACTTTTGAAATCCGTCAATCGAGAGCACAGCGCCCAGCAAACTTTTGAAACTTTAGAGCTATTGCGCAAGTACAATTTAAACTTTTCATTCGATTTGCTTTTTGCACTTCCGACACAAACACTGAAAGAATTGGAAAGCGATGTTGAAACTGCGGTTCAATTAGGCTCATCTCATATTTCTCCGTATTGCTTGACTGTGCCCGAAGGCCATCCGCTCTCAAAGAATCGACCCGTTGAAGATGAGCAAATTGAGATGTTTAATGTTATTCATTCAAAACTGACAGAAAAAAATTTCCATCGCTATGAGATTTCGAATTATTCGTTACCTCACAAAGAATCCCGACACAATTTGTTGTACTGGAAAGATAAGCCCTACTGGGGCCTTGGTCTGAGTGCACATTCGTATTCTAAGAACACAACGTGGGGTGAGCGCTTCTGGAACGCTTCGAATATCAATATTTACGAAAAAGATATTCTGGCAGGACTTGAAAAACCAAAAGATGATCAAATTGAAATTCTCGAAAGACACCAGGCTTTAACAGATTTTTGTCATACAAGTTTGCGTGTTCACGAAGGACTCTCCGCAGAGTCATTAATCAAAAAGTTTGGCTCATCAAATATGGTTGATGACATTGCAACAGATTTAATTCGCAGAAATTTGCTGAAAATGAAAAACGGCGCCTATCAACTGACAGACGCCGGCATTTTAATTAGTAATCAGATCTTCGAAAAATTCACATTTTTAGATTAGTACTTCGTTGTATTTTCAACTTCAATCTTGTCAGAAATCTCGCCAATTCCATTGCGTTTAACCGTAATTTTAACGCTGCCCTTAGCCACGATCTGAGTTCCCGCATCATCTTTTGAAAAATCAAAAGTATCGTAGTTAAAATTAATAACAATTACATCTTTGGCTAAAAATGTGATTCGAGTCACTTCTGACATCATAATAGAATCCAACATAAATACTTTTGAATCGCCGTGAATGCCCGTGTTAACAGACAGCGCCATCCGAGTCGGATTCATTCCGTCGCCGCCCAACAGCTCGATCACTTTTGCCTCTAATTGTGAAGTTTTAGAGTATGTTGATTTGATTCCTACAACTAAATCAAGCAACTGATAACCACTTGTCGTTTCTGCAGAAACTGTTCGTTTTTCTGACTCGCCATGGCCCGCCAACGCAGACACTGACATTGATAGCGCGATAAGAGTAATAAATAATTTTTTCATAAATTTTCCTTGTCTTGTTGATATTAAATTATCGTGTAAGTGCCGACGATAAAGCATCTGCTGAATCAATTACGCTATTTAAATTATAGGCCGACGACATTTCTTTCGAGTTGCATGAGATATTTTCTTTAATAATGATCTCTTGCGAGTTTTTTATAACTTTAGTTTTGCGCATAGGAGCATCTGAACAAAGCGGACCATCCTCGCCCTGAAGCTCGCCGACGTCCAATGCGGAAATCTGTTGGCTTAAATTTTTTATTGCTGCCGCTGAAAGTTTAGCAAACTTAGTCACCTTTTGTTTGTTGTCTACTTTTTGAATGGTGCCATCTGATAAAATTTGTACTTTGAAAACGCCCTGATATTGAGGCGGCGCAAATCCAACGTGTGTTGATTTTTCGATAAGAACTGAAGTTGCCGCTTGGGCTTGAGCAACGCATGCGACAAGCGCTATAAATAATAATTTTTTCATATGACATCCTTTTTGTATTTAGTTTCGATTGTGTATTTACAATTCAAATGCCAGATCTAATCGCTCACTGACGATTTCAAATCAAATATACGTTTTTTGACGCGGCAAAGTGTCACATTGTGAAACACTTCGACAGTGCTATACGCTGTATTTGATTTCAGCCAGATTTGGTTTTTGCAGATGTTTGTCATATGCTGAACGTATTTCTTAAACTGTGTGTTTCGTTATTTTTTGTATTACAATTTTCAACTGTAGTTAAGGCTCAGTCTTTGCAACCAGAAGCCGAGCCGCAGCTACAGGCTCAATTTAATCACCTCACAGAAAAAGAACAGGCTCAGTTTTTAGAAAAACGAAAAAATATCTTGAGTGGACTTGAAACAACATTAAACAAAGTGCGCGTGCTTTTCCATGTTTTGGATTTAATAAAAAGCGGTGCCGTAGGTGTTAAGGACTTTGTATTGTACGATCCTTCAAACAACGGCCTCAGCGACGAAATTAAAGAAATGATTCGTCAAGATCAAGAAAATCATCCAGAAAAATATAAAGATTTAAATCGCTCTGAACGCGTGAGCGAAAAAATTCGCTCTGTCTTGCGCGCAACGGACGCGAAGCTTTGGGCTCAGTCTCCCCTTGTAGCAAATGCCAATCAATTTTCATTTTTATTTGCAGCAGAATTGCAAGCTGAAGGCGGCTCTCAAGCTAAAAAATGGGGTGGCCTGTATGACCTTGGTTTTACCTTGGGCTACAACACTGAAACCAAAGCCGTAGTTCTTCAGATATTTAGAAACCGAGAAACGTTCGAAAGCACTCTCATGCCCGCTCTTGCCGTTGGCGGAGTGGTTATTAAAGCGGGACCGCACATAAGCAGGTCAAATCTTGACTCATCACTGCAAATGACTGGACAGAGTTTTTACCCTCCGTTTGTTCCTGGCTATCAATCTACGACAAAGGAATCGTACGCTTTCGGATTTTCATCAGGACTCACTTGGCCGCCATCTCCTTTCGGCGACATGTTGACCTACACAAACAATCTTGATCACAAAGTGATCTTAAAAATCAGCTTTTCAAAAACATTTATCGGTTTTGTCAGGGTTCAGACAAATTTTAAAAGCAAAACTCTCGAGCTCGTGCAGAAAAAGTTTGCTGAGTTGTTTAATCCTAGACCATTGGCAACCTCATGCCATGCGCTATTTTAATCAGACACCGCACATTGACATTTTCCGAATAAGACACAAAATGTTCTTTGTTCATAAAGAGGATGTTATATGTCAGATGAAAATCAAAAATCGAACGAAGCAACTACAGACGCCGCGGCAGATACAGCACCTAAAAAATCTGATCTTGAGCTCGCACAAGATGATGTTCAAAAATGGAAAAATGAATATTTATATCTTCGTGCAGAATTTGAGAACTATAAAAAAAATGCTATTAAAGAGCGCTCAGATCTTTTGAAGTTCGGTGCTGAGCGAATTGCCCGTGACGTTCTTGAGGTCATGGACAATTTTGAACGCGCACTTGAAATCAAAGCCTCTGCCGAAACACTTCAAAATTTTAAAACCGGAATTGAAATGACGGCGAAGGAGCTGAAAGACGCTTTAGCCAAACATGGTATACAAGAAGTGCCCAGCTATGGACAGCCTTTTAACCCCCTTCACCATGAGGCCATCAGCTCTGAAGCGACCGCAAGCATTCCTGCGGGTCATGTTTCTCGTGTCTTTAAAAAACCTTATAAGTTACATGATAAAATTATTCGCATGGGACAAGTTGTTGTTGCTAGCGAAATCAAAGGCGATAACTAATTGTGAGTAAAAAAGATTTTTACCAGCTCTTGGGCGTTTCTAAATCTTCATCGCCGGATGAAATAAAAAAAGCATATCGAAAACTCGCTATGCAATATCACCCCGATAAAAATCCTGGGAATAAAAAGGCCGAGGAAAAATTTAAAGAAATTTCTGAGGCTTACGAAGTATTGAGCGACGCTGAAAAGAAAAAAAATTATGATCAGTTTGGACACGCCGATGGAAATCCTTTCTCTGGTGCGGGCGGTTTTAACCGAGGTGGTCCGCGCTCAAATGGCGGCAACATGGGTGGAGATCCTTTTGCCGACATTTTTGGTGACTTATTCGGCGGCGGCGGCGCAAATCCATTTGGTGGCGCACGCTCGCGACAACAAGCGGCTCGCGGTTCAGATCTCAGATATACTTTGGGCGTAAGCTTCGAAGAAGTTTATTCTGGGGCAGAAAAGGTTGTGAGCTTCATGAGACAAAATGGTTCCAAAGAAGAAGCTGCTAAACTTTCAGTCTCTGTTCCGCCTGGAGTTAAAGAAGGACAACGCCTCAAGCTTTCAAATGAGGGTGACAAGCCTTCAGGCGTGCCTGCTGGTGACTTGTATGTGATTATTAATATTCAAGAACATCTTTTGTTTAAGCGAGAAGAGCATGATGTTTTACTCGATATGCCGATCACTTACACAGATGCAATTTTGGGTGCAGAGGTTGAAGTTCCGACCCTTGCCGGAAAAGTCCAAATTAAAATTCCTTCGGGGACTCACTCCGGACAAACATTAAGGCTCAAGGGCAAAGGGTTTCCAAAGCTTGGCGGTATTGGCAATGGCGACATGCTTCTAAGACTGATTGTAGATACGCCTGCAAAAATAAATTCACGTCAGAAAGAAATTCTTGAAGAGCTTCAAAAATACAACGAAGAAACTCCATTAGTTAAAAATTATAAAGAAAAATTAGAATCTGTCTTAAAAAGCAGGAAGTAAGGTTTATGAAAAAAGTTTTGGTTCTGTCGTTTTTTGCTTTGTCATCATGTGTGACGTCCACCGAATTCATTCAAACTCGTCGTGCGGAAAACTATCCACAGAAACCAATGGTCGCGGCTCAAGCGCCGTCTCAACACAAACAAACCGATATCCCTGTTGTTTCTCAGGTCAAAACTCCTCTCCAAACAGAAAATGTAAAGGTTGATACAGAACCACCAGCACAACAATCAAACGCTGCAGTGATACCTGTTGAAACTGTGATTCCTCCCACACAAATAGCGCCACCACCAACAACAACTCAAGTGTCTGCTGTCTCATCTTTTTTTGGCCAGCCGACGAAAGAACAACAAAAACTAAAATCAACCGAGACCTATCCTGTTGATTCAAAAAAAATTGGTGCCATTTTACCTTTAACGGGAAAAAACGCTAATGTTGGTCAACGTGCCTTAGCCGCCTTAAGACTTGGCTTAGGTTTAAACGAATCAAATCCTTCGCTGTCTTTAGCACTGTATGACTCCCAGGGAAAGCCGGAGCTGGCTGCGGCGGGAGTTCAAAAACTCTTGAAAGATCATGGCGTAATTGCAATTTTTGGCGGTCTCGGCGCAAAAGAAGCACTTGCCATTGCTGAAAAATCTGATTTTTATGAAGTTCCATTTTTTTCTTTCTCGCAAAAATCAGGACTGACAGAAAATTTTGATTACACATTTAGAAATGCTGTCACTGCAGAAATGCAAGTTGATAAGCTCGCTGAATTTGCATTTCAAAAGTTATCCATTCGACGATTTGCAATTTTATATCCTAATGATGCCTACGGTGTTGAGTTTGCAAACAAGTTTTGGGATCAGGTTTTGGCGCGCGGAGGTGTTGTCACAGCAGCACAGGTTTATGATCCAAAAAACTCTGATCTGAACAGTCCCGTTCAAAAGATGGTTGGAACTTTCTATAATGAAGATCGCCCAGAAGAAGTGAAGGCCAAACTTAAAGAGCTTAAAGAAAAAAAAGCGAAACAAACAGCTGCCGGTGTTAAAAAGAATTCTCGGGAAAGTGAAGTGGCTGAAAATATTCTTGAACCTATCGTTGATTTTGATGCCATTTTTATTCCAGACAGTGGTCGAGCTCTTGGCCAAGCCATGGCATTTTTAAAATCAAATGATATTCAAAATTTAACTTACTTGGGGACAAACTTGTGGAACACTCCCGATCTTATTCGCCGCGCAGGAACTCACAATCAACACTTATTTTTTGTGGACACAGAGTCTTCAGTCACAGAAAATATCAACACTGATTTTTATAAAAAATACTTTGCCTTGAACCAAGAAGAGCCTCAGCTTCTTGAAGCCCAAACCTATGAGGCGGCAAAAATTGTGCGCGAACAAGTCAGTATGGGCGCTACGGGTCGAGAAAGTCTAACAGCACAATTACGATCTCTGGGCCGCAGAAACGGCGCGTATGGAGAAATTCGAATGAATAATAATAAAGAGCTCGAGCGTGATTTGACTATTTTAACTGTCGACCAAGGCAGCCTAAAAAAATACTAAATTTGATTTTTTATCCCAATTATTAACCATTTTCTGGACCCAGTGTATCATAGCTACCAAGCATATATACACAGGAGGTGCATAATGGTCGCTGCTAAAACAATTGAAACATGTAAGAAAAAATTGGTAACGTTTAAGGCCGATTTGTTAAATCAGCTTCAAAATATTAAAAATGATTTTAACCTTGTGGATAAGTCCCGCGGTGACGAAAGTGATCTTGCTGCCGCCCATCAAGAAGAGCACTCTTTTTTAGTCAATCAAAGTCGACTCAAAACACAGCTCTTAGAAATTGAATTCGCTCTTTCCCGCATGGAACAAGGTACTTACGGCTTTTGTGAAGAAACCGACGAGCCCATCGAAACAGAGCGTTTGTTAGCTATACCTTGGACGAGATACAGCATTGAAGGTGCTGAAATTCGGGAAGCGTTGACAAAAAAATCTGCTCACAAAAATGCATAAAATAATATCGCTCATTTCTCATAAAATTCTGCACAATACGAAGCTAACGCAAGAGCGCTGTGCAGAATGATTCAACACAAAATAAAAGTTTTTTTTGATGACACTTATTCGGTTGCAGTTAATTATTCCCGAAAGTTTCGGACAACTTTCTAAATTTCGATAATCGTAATTAAGGATCTCTACTTAGTTCAATTATCAGGGGGGAAATCAATGAAAAAAACCGAAAAAGCTTCTTTAAAAAATTCAAGTGAGATCACAAGCGAAATTAACTTCGAAATGATTCGCGAATCTTTACTTGCTCAAAAGAGCGATATTCTCAATCGAAATTCAGAATTTAAATCTGACCAATCTCAATTTTCTAAGTACTCAGACGAAGCTGATCAAACAGCTCAAGAATTACAAAATAATGTATCTATTCATTTGCATGAACGAGAGCGAAAATCTTTGCTGATTATTGAAAAAACACTCTCAAAATTTTCTGCCGGAACCTACGGCGAGTGCGAAGGCTGCGGCGAAAGTATTGGAATTAAACGTCTGATGGCTCGACCTATGGCTGCTTTGTGCATCGCGTGTATGGAGGATCTCGAGGATTCAGGGTCGGCATCACATTCTGTATTCCAATAGCCCGTTTTCACTCTTAAAAAATCAGTTTGTTGCGATCTCATTCTCACAGGATGAGAGGCGTTTCGACGCCTACTGACACGGACGTCAGTCTTATTTTTCAAATCAAATTCAAAATCCAGACCTTCTATCATTTAAGGATTCTCTGTTTCCTCCGAATAGCTTTGTAAGAAACAGGAGCACAAAATGGCATTTGATAATCAACCAGTTGAAATACCACAAACACTACCGATGTTACCAGTTCGCGATATCGTCGTGTTTCCATATATGATCAGTCCCCTCTTTGTTGGGCGTGAAGCTTCCATCAGATCCGTCGAAGATGCTCTAGCTAAAAATAGACTTATCTTTTTAGCTTCGCAAAAAGATATTTCTGAAGAAAACCCTTCTGCAGAATCAATTTACAAAGTTGGAACTGTGGCAAAGATTATGCGTATGCGTAAGCTTTCTGATGTCCGCGTTAAAATTTTTATTCAAGGCTAAGCAAAAGCTGAAATCACTTCGTTTGTGAAAACAAATGGCTGCTTTGAAGTCGCGGTTGAAAAGCTGTCTGATGTGGTTCCGACACAAACAGCACCAGAAATCGATGCGTTGATTAGATCCGCTAAAGAGTCGATCGAAAAAATGATCGCTTATGGCAAAGCTTTATCTCCAGATATTTTATTAGTTTTAGATGATGTGACAGATGCTGGTCGCGTTGCAGATCTTATTGCTAGCAACTTAGGTATCAAAGTCGCTGAAGCTCAAAAAGTTTTAGAAACACGAAACCCAATTGAAAGACTTTCATTAGTTAATCAAATTTTAACTGCTGAATTAGAAGTTCTACAGGCTCAAGCAAAAATCCGTGGTCAAGGTCGCGGCGACGATCAAAAAAATCAGCGCGAAAACTTCTTACGCGAGCAAATGAAAGCCATCAAATCAGAACTTGGCGAGAATGCTGATTCTAAATCCGAAGAAATGGATGAATTAAAGAATAAAATTTTAGGTGCTGGAATGCCTGAACCTGTTCAAACAGAAGCCATGAAGCAAATGAATCGTTTAGAGCGTATGCACCCAGACGCTAGCGAAGCAACAATGGTTCGTACATATTTAGATCTTATGGTTGATCTTCCATGGAATAAATCAACTGTTGATTTACATGACCTAAAACGCTCTAAAGAAATTTTAGATGATGATCATTACGAATTAAACAAAGCTAAAGATCGCATCTTAGAATTTTTAGCTGTGCGAAAACTCAAAGCGACTATCAAGGGCCCAATCCTTTGTTTTAGCGGTCCTCCTGGTGTTGGAAAAACATCTTTAGGAAAATCGATTGCAAAAGCCATGGGTCGCGAATATTTCCGCGTCGCCTTAGGCGGAGTTAAAGACGAAGCCGAGATTCGCGGTCACCGTCGTACATATGTTGGCGCAATGCCAGGAAAAATTATCCAAGCATTACGCCAGTGTAAAACAAATAATCCTGTGATCGTATTGGATGAAATCGATAAAATGGCTTCTGATCAACGCGGAGATCCAAGTTCAGCAATGCTCGAGGTTTTAGATCCAGAACAAAATGCATCTTTCCGCGATAACTATTTAAATGTTGATTTTGATTTATCAAAAGTCCTTTTCATTGCAACAGCAAACGTTGTTGAAAACATTCCAGCACCACTTCGTGATCGTATGGAAATGATTTATATCCCTGGATATACTGAAAATGATAAACTTTTAATTACGAAAAAACATTTGATCAACAGACAAATGGAAGCCAACGGAATTACGGCAGAAAATATTGAATTTACTGATGAGGGAATTAAATATTTGATCGGCGGATACACTCGTGAAGCTGGTCTACGTAATCTTGAACGCGAAGTCGGTTCTGTTTGCAGAAAAGTGGCAAAAAAAGTCGTTCTTGGCGAAGCTAATTTTGTGCAAGTGAATGAAAAAACTGTTCCTGAGTTGTTAGGTCCTGTTCGCTTCATGCGCGAAGATAAACAACTTGAGGCAAGTGTTGGCGTTGTTCAAGGTTTAGCTTGGACTCAAGCTGGCGGAGAAGTTCTGTTGATAGAAGCATTAAAAATGAAGGGCAAAGGCTCGATGATGTTAACTGGTCAACTTGGTGATGTAATGAAAGAGTCTGCTCACGCAGCGATGTCATATGCAAAAGCACATCAAGAAGAACTTGGTATCGACCAAGACATGTTTGAAAAATTTGATATTCACGTTCATTTACCAGCTGGAGCTATTCCAAAAGACGGTCCATCTGCAGGTATCACATTAACAACAGCATTAGTTAGTTTATTAACTGGCACACCTGTTCGAAATGATATCGCAATGACTGGTGAAGTGACATTACAAGGTCGTGTTTTGCCTGTCGGCGGAATTCGTGAAAAATGTTTAGCGGCATTAAACCTTGGAATTACAACAGTGATTATTCCTTTGGCTTGTCAAAAAGATCTTGAGGACATTCCTCAGGTTTTCAAAGACAAGATGAATTTTATCATGGTTGAAAATTTAGATGAAGTTTTTGCAGTTGCTTTTGACAAAACAGATCGTTTTGCCAACAAGAAAACATCTGCACAAAAACAACAAAAAAAGTCAGCGCCTAAATCCGCGGCGGCTTAGTGTATGAAAATTTTTTCCTTAGCGCTTGTTTTGTTTTTTACATACCAAACTGGCGCTAGCGAATTAAGTCCTGTATCAGAATTAGAAATTATTAAAAACTTTTCGGATCGCGGCTGCCCTGCAGACACGATCCGATTTGTCGTTGAGCCCCTGGTTCGCGAAAACAGTAAAGATCGTATCTACACATGCAAAAACCTCTGCGGAGTTCATGAGTGTGAGTACTCTGTGTATATCCAAAAAGATAAAAAGTTTATTTTTTCAAATTCGTTTACTGGCGAATACAAAGTTATCAAACAAAAAAATAAACCATCTAAAATATCAATTTCCACGTCACTTTCTCTATCAAAAAAAGTTCTTAAATTTAAAGACGGTCAATTTCAGTGAGAATATTCATCTTTGTTTTTCTTTACTTTTTTTCAGTTGTCTCGTTTTCGCAAATCCTGAACTTAACCTGCTCTGAAAAGTCTGTTCTAAAAAACATAGAATTTGGTGGGAAAAGTTTTTCACCAAAACCGCTGACGCCACAAGAAAATGAAAAACTAAGACAGGAAAAAATTAAACTCAAAACTAGTCTTTGCCAAAAAAACAACACCTGTTTTTCTTCGGTCAGCCAAGTCGGTTTACAGCCCGATCAAATCAGCTCATTAACTGAAATTATGGCCTATGCAAACGGTGTAGAAAAGTCAAAGGACGAAAGTCTCTCTGAGACAGAGAAACATATTGCTCACCTTGAATACTATCTAGAGAGCTGCGAAAGATTGACCGGCCGCACTCCAGCCACAGAGACGCTTAAAATTTCATATAATGACGATGGTTTTAACAAAAATAAAAATGGAACTTACATTAAAAAAGACTTGGAAGCTATCATCGAAAAAGCTATTTACGAAGGTGTCGATCCTTATATGGCCATTTCAATTTTACTTTTAGAAAACCCTCCTGTGGCTTCGGACAAAAGCGCTGAGTACAAAAGAAATTACGGCACACTGCCAATCGATGCAGTCGCAACGTATGATATTATGGGTTGTAATGGAAAAAATGAAGATTCTGTAGTCATTAAGGACAAAACCATTTTGGATATTGCAGTCAAAAAATACCAAGCACTCATAAAATTAAAAGAAGGTTCTGCAGAATATGTAAAGCTTTCTAACGATTTGCAACAGCTTGCTTACATGGCATCCGACGAAAATTTGGAAAAGCTAGATATCGCCTATATGCAAATCCAATGTGAAGCTTTCAAAAAAAATCCTTCTTTACGGTGCGCAGGAACTGTTGGTTCACAAAAAAACATCTTCCCGCTCAAGCTCGATTATATGAAAAGATCTGGTTTTAATACCTATCAGGCTCTTTTGTGTTCGTCAGTCACACAGTTTCGCTCTGGCGAAGCTCCAAAATTTGTAGAGATTGACAGGTCGGATGTAGATAAAGTGAAAAACAAATGTTGCGTGGGTATTGTCTCGAACCGCGAATCTAACAATCAATACGAAGATATTCTCGGCTCACTGGCGATGAAGTTCATGAAGAGAATGGTGCAAGACTGCGTTGGTAGCGCACCAACTGCTTATTGCATTCAAAAATATAATGGTCTTGGATGTTTTAATTGTACTGAAAAAATGGATAATCAATGTCTGAACGGTGTCGTCATGGCCGATAGACCCGTCTATGGACATCGTGCCTTGGATTTGATGGCTCAATCATTGATGACAAATCCTGATTTAAATAAAATAGTTCAAGAACATTCGAATCGACTGAAAAAGCCCGTTCTCAGTATTTTGTGCTCGGGCCAAACTTCGGTTTCCATCGATCCACGAAAATATTTATTAGAACAAAAAGAACTTTTATTAAATGGCGATAAAAAGTTTTACTCTTATGTTGCGAAAACGTCTGCTGGGATTAAATTAAAATCTGCTGAAACAGACGATGAAAAAAGAATTTACTTAGAAAAAGAACAAAAAAGAAAATTGGCTTGCGAAAAACACTTTAAAGAAAAATAGCTTATTGATCGCGTAATCGGTCGTTTTCCGACTCTAAAACTTTGATCAAAGTTCTTAAATCAGAAATTTCTTCTTTGAGTGAATGAATTTGCACTTCTTTATCTTGTAGAACTTGTGTGTAGGCCTTCTTTAAATCAGACAACAATCTGTTTGCTGCCGTAATGACCGATTCGCCGGACTCATTTGCATGAACAAATACTGATCTTGGATCAGTATTTGTAGCGCTTGTTAAGGGATGGGGCTTTGTTTGTTGGATCATAGTTGAAGTTTTATTTTCTGCTAAAGCGGTTTCGCGACCTATAGTATCAAGGGAGGGGCGATGTTCTTCAGCAGAATCTAAAATTAAATACTTGCCGTCGTCTAAACGATACTGAATGTCTGCGGCTTTAATTTTCCGTCTTAATGTCGAGATACTCACCTTATGTTTCATTGAGTACTCAGCTAACGGCAACCACATCTTTTCAGTTCCTTTCGACTATTCAAGACTAGCAGGACCAAAAACCATGTCAAACATAGATTTCAAATGTTTTTGAAAGGTGGCTAGTCACAAGACCTAGGGCTTGCTTATCCACAAATGAAGTGTTTTATTAGGATTAACTGGCAGATTTGGGCCGAATTATAGGTTTTAAACATGGATATCCACAAAAAAAAGAAAATCGGATTGGTTTTAAGTGGCGGCGGAATCAAAGCGGCTGCTTATCACATAGGCGTTTGTCTTGCTCTTCAAGAGAAGGGTTTCCAGTTTTCTGGAGGCAGCAAAGAAGTGGTCGAACTTAGAAAGGCCAAAGCTTCCGAGAAAAATTCGCCCCTAATTCAATTGTACGTTGGCTCTAGCGCGGGCGCATTCGTCAGCGCGGTCCTTGCTTCGGGTCGAAGCCTTGAATCTTTAATCACTGCATTTCAAGTCGGCGTTGGCACAGACCCTTACTATAAAATCAGCGCTTCAGATCGTTTAAAGCCCATTGGATATCGACATATTTTTAACCTCAATGGTCGCAGAATCCTCAGTTTTTTACCTGATACCTTTTTAGAAAAATCGATTTTTGCTGGTGGTCTCGAGGTATTTCTAAAAAAAGGCTTCAAGCTGAACGGGCTTTTTAATGCCAATGGTGTTGAGCGATACTTACGAAAATATATTTTAGACGAAAACGAATTTTCACGGCTTGGTGCTGAGCTATATATTATTTCGACGCAACTGAATCATTCTCGAAAAACAATCTTTGGGCCCTATTTTGAAAGCTACAAAGACGAAACAATGAAATATATTGGTTACACCAAAATTTCTGAGGCCGTTGCCGCTTCCATTTCTTTGCCACCATTATTCGCCCCTTACCCGATCAAAAAACCTAATGGCGAAGAAATTTACCATTATGACGGAGAAATCCGTGACACTCTTAGCACCCATGTTGCTGCAGACCATGGCGCAGATTTAATTATCGCTTCGTATTCGATGCAGCCCTACCACTATTCACCTGAAATTGGTTCTTTGCACAAATACGGAATGCCCGCAATTATCAATCAAGCACTATACCAAGTTCTTGAACAAAAAGTCGCTCGCCACATCCATTTCCAGCAACAAAAAACAGATGTTTACGACGCTTTAAAGAAAATCACCAAAGAAGAAAATCTTTCTGTGGATCTAACAAATAAAATTTTACAAGCCGTCAAAGACAAAACAAATCACAATCCCGATGTCGATTATATTTATATCGCTCCACGAGCACAAAACCATGAAATGTTTTTTGCAGATCACTTTTCGTTAAATCCAAAAATATTAGAAAAAATAGTGTGGGTTGGCTTTAAATCGGGCATCAGTGCTTTGCGAGAGCACCTATAAAATGAATTCAGAAAGCTCAACAGAGCAAAAATCAATTGATACTCAAGCCAAGAAGACTTTGAAGGATTTTATTAAATCTTTTTTAATGCCCACCATTGTTGGGAAAACTTTAGTTTTGTATTTCGGTATTAATTATTCGATGTACCCCGACGAGGGCTATGGCTATGGTCTTGCGGCCTCAATTGCATTTACTGCCTTTGGCCTATTGATGCTAGTTTGGAAATATCGAAACCACGAAGAGCTTTGATATTCCAAACCTATAAACTACCCTAAACTGTTTTCAAACAATGTAAACAATGGTCCCGAGAACAATCCGACGACTAATATAATTAATGCCGCGATCACAACCAACACTGTTGTTGCTTGCTGAGGCTCTTCAGTAATGTCTGCATTTCCGTCTTTCATGTACATCATCACAATCGGGCGAAGGTAAAAATAAACACTGATGACTGAATTGATCACTCCCCAAAGAGCTAACCACATCAAACCTTCACTGACGGCGGCGCTGAACAAATAAAGTTTTCCGAAAAAACCCAACAACGGTGGAAGTCCCGCTAAAGATAATAAGAAGATCGTTAAGCAGAAGGCCAAAAGCGGTTGGTTTTTAGCAAAACCGGAAAAATCTTCATTTGTTAAAAAATGATTTTCAGTTTTTTCCATCATGCTGAGGACTGCAAACGCACCCATTGTCATCACAGAATATGTTAATAAGTAAAACAGCACAGCAGCTGCGCTATACGATGAGTTTTGACTGATGCCTGCTGTAATTAAACCGATTAAAATATAACCCGAATGTGCAATTGATGAATATGCCATCGTTCGTTTAAAGTTGGTTTGTACAAGGGCCGCAACGTTTCCAACAGTCATCGTGATCACAGCTAACCATTGTAAAACATCAAATAAATTCTGTGATCCATTTAATGTTTGTGTCGCCATCACTCGTAAAAATGCGGCAAATGAAACAACTTTAACTGCTGTTGCCATGAATGAAGTGACTGGCGTTGGCGCCCCTTGGTAGACGTCAGGTGTCCACGCATGAAAAGGAACAATTGAAACTTTAAAACAAAAGCCCAAAGTCACAAATGATATACCAAATAAAAATATTTTGTTTGTTTTAACAAGTGTCGCAGCATTCGCCATTAAATCGACGATATTCACTGTGTTCGCAGATCCGAATACAAAAGAAACGCCATACAAAAAGATCGCCGAAGCAAATGATCCCAATACAAAGTATTTGATCGCTGCTTCTTTTGAAATTTTTTGCTCATTCGACATTGCAATCATTAAATAAAGCGATAACGACATTAGTTCTAAGCCGATAAACAAAGTTAACAAGTTAACGGCTGAAACTAAAATCAACATCCCTACGATTGAATTCATCGTCAAGAAAACAAGCTCTGAGAATTGTTTGCTGTTCGTAGAACTGTTTTCGTACATCATCACAAGGCCGCCAGCCGCTGCAAATAAAGCAATCAAGCCTGCCCATTGAGTCAGGCCATCAAACAAAAGCTGACCATTGAACGCCGTTTGATCTGCGCCGCCGAAAACAACCAGCAAGCCTCCAGAAACACATAATCCAATCAATGAAACAATCAAAGTTGATGCTGTGCTTTGCTCTTTGTTTCCCGCGAGAACTTTTCCGGTTAATGGAATTAAGCTAAAAAGAAACAAAACGATCAGTGGTGAAACAAGTAAAACATCTGATAATCCAACCATGTTATTCATGTGATTTTACCTCAAGAGAATAGTTTTGCTGATTTGCAATTAAATGATCGATGCTGGCTTTTGAAAAATCCATGAAGTGGTTTGGGAAAAGCCCCATCCAGAAAATCATAATAACCATTGGTGCAAGCACTGCAAATTCACGCAAACTTAAATCATGAAGCGCATGCTCTTTGTCGTGCTCTGCATGGGTTACAATTTCGCCTTTCGGACCAAAGAAAACTTTCTTCACCATCCACAACATATATGCGGCACCTAGAACAACGCCTGTTACAGAAATTGCCGCGACCCATGGGTTGTATTTAAAAGATCCCAATAAAATTAAAAACTCGCCAATAAAACCGTTTGTCATTGGCACGGCAATAGACGACATCGTTACGATAATAAAAACAATTGTGTACCATGGCATCGCGCTGGCTAAGCCGCCGTACTTAGAAATTTCACGGCTATGTGTTCTTTCGTAGATCATACCTATTAACAAGAACAATGCTCCTGTCGAAATACCGTGATTTAACATCTGATATAAAGCGCCGCTCACGCCAAATGAATTCATCACGAATAATCCAATAATGATGTAACCCATATGAGAAACCGACGAATACGCTACAAGTTTTTTCACATCAGGCTGAATCATTGCAACTAAGGCTCCGTACACAATACCAATCACACCTAGCGCTACAAACAACCAAGCGTAATGCGTACTTGCCTCGGGAAACAATGGAATCACCCAGCGTAAATAGCAATATGTTCCCATCTTTAACATCACGCCGGCTAAAACAACCGAACCCGGAGTTGGCGCCTCAACGTGGGCATCCGGCAACCAAGTGTGCAATGGAAACAATGGAACTTTGATTGCAAAAGCAACGGCAAATGCAAAAAACAACAATGTCTGTGCTGTGAAAAACTCGCCGGCAACAAATGGAATTTTTAATTTATAAAAATCCAGCAAACTAGCGCTAATGCTTCCACCAGTCACTTCAGGAGTTAGGCGCATCATGAAAATAATCGCGAGCAACATCAGAACAGAGCCGGCCATTGTGTAAATGAAAAACTTAACGGTCGCATAAATACGACGAGCTCCACCCCAAACACCAACGATGAAATACATTGGAACAAGGGACATTTCCCAGAACACATAAAACAAAATTGCGTCCATCGCCAAGAACGAACCCAACATCGCCGATTGCAAAACGAACAATGCAATATGAAAGCCTTTGATTTTTTCGTCAATCGACTTCCATGCGCCTAAAATCATGATTGGCATCAAGAATGTTGTTAGCATCACCAGCATCACAGAAATTCCGTCAATTCCAACAAAGTATGAAATCCCGAATCTTTCAACCCAAGAAAACTTCTCAACGAACTGCAAGCCCGTGAACGCAACGTCGAAGTCTTTGAGCATCATCAAGGAAGCTGCAAACTGTAGAAATGAAAACCCTAAAGCAAGTTGTCGGATTGTTGATTTCTGTGGCCAAACAGCCAACACCAAAGCAAACACGATCGGTAAAAAAATCAGAGTACTTAAAACCATAACTACCTCATTAAAACAAACGACAGAACAACAACGACGCCAATACCGACGTACATTGCATACTGCTGCATGTTTCCTGTTTGAAACGACTTAACAACTTTTCCACCGCCGCTAACAACGTCGGTTACCCAATAGGTCATTTTATCAATAAAATTAACATCGACGTAAAACCAAAGATTTTTGCTTTGTTTGATGATTGGATTAATAATCGCTGCGAAATAAAATTCATCAACGTAGTATTTGTTGTTCACAAATGTATAGATTGGACCAAACATCTTCTTCACTTTTTCTGACGACCCCGGCTTCACAACATAAAACAAGTATGCCGTTAAAGCAGAGATAAACACCAACGAAACCGAAACGCCCATCAAACTCCACTCAAGAGCTTCGTGATCACCAGCGTGCGATGTTGAAAACTCACTCGCAGGAATGGCGCGAATAACTGGTTCTAACCAGTGCTCCCAAAAATTTGGAATGTGACCCAGATATTGACCGATCACATGTGGAACGCCAACAAAACCACCAACCACAGATAAAATTGCTAATATAATCAAAGGAATTGTCATGATCGCAGAGCTTTCATGAGGATGTACCTTGCTATCGACTCGAGACTTTCCCCAGAACGTCAGAGACATTAATCGAGTCATATAAAACGCAGTTAAAACCGCACCAACAACTCCTGCAATCCAATACAATTCGTGTCCACGAGGCGAAGAAAACGCTTTCCATAAAATTTCATCTTTAGAAATAAATCCTGAAAACAATGGAAAACCTATGATCGCAAGCCAGCCCATCACAAAAGTAATATGTGTGATCGGCATATGTTTTTTAAGACCACCCATTTTGCGAATGTCTTGTTCTTCATGCATTCCGTGAATCACAGAGCCGGAGCCCAAGAACATCAACGCTTTAAAAAATGCATGGGTCATTAGGTGTAACATTCCTGCGCCAAAGGCGCCAACGCCGACAGCTAAAAACATGTACCCCAATTGCGAAACTGTTGAGTACGCCAATACCTTTTTAATATCATATTGAGTAAGACCAATAATCGCCGCAAGAACTGCTGTTGCGGCGCCGATTGTTGCAATCACCATCATCGTATTTGGAGCTGCAATAAATAATGGATTTAAACGAATGATCATGTAAACACCCGCCGTCACCATCGTCGCCGCATGGATTAACGCAGATACTGGTGTTGGACCCGCCATCGCATCAGGCAACCATACATACAAAGGAACCTGTGCAGATTTACCTGTCGCTCCGATGAACAACATCAAAGTTCCTAGCGTTACTGCTCCCAACCAACTTGCTTCAACCGTTGTTGGAGCAAGAGCGTTTAATTCAAACATATTTAATGTGCCAAATGTCGTGAACAAAATAAACATTCCTAAAATAAAAGCCGCATCACCAATACGATTTGTAATGAATGCTTTCATTCCTGCAGCTGCTTTTGCTGAATCACTAAACCAGAAGCCGATCAACAAATAACTACAAAGTCCCACGCCTTCCCAGCCAACAAACATTGTTAACAATGAGTCGCCCAAAACCAGGATCAACATGTTAAAGATAAATAGATTCAAATAAGCGAAATATTTTGTAACGCCCTTGTCGTGGTGCATGTATCCCACCGAAAACAAGTGGATCAGAGTGCCAACGCCAGTGATAATTAAAATCATGATCGAACTGATTTGATCAACGACAAAGCCCGCGTTGATTTTTAAATTATCAACTACGATCCAACTAAAGTATTCAGCCGTAATTCGACGACCCTCAACAGGCGCATCTATTAAATCTAAAAACAATAAAACCGAACAAACAAAAGAAATAAATACTGCCGCCGTTGCAACAGATCCTGCCACAACATAGTTTGATGATTTAAATCTCAGTCCATTAATTAAAAAGCCTAAAACTGGGCTTAACAACAATATGGCGATTAAAACTTGATGATTCATTTTTAATTCCTAACCCTTTAAGTGCTCAAAAAATCGAATGTTCACTTCTTTAAATCGCTTGAAAATCGACACAGCAAGCGCCAATCCAACCGCAGCCTCTGCGGCAGCAATCGTCATCACAAAGAACACCATCACTTGGCCCTCTGGATTATTGTTGAATTTCGAAAATGCCACGAAGCTGATGTTAATTGCATTCAGCATCAATTCAATCGACATCAATAGAACGATCAAATTGCGACGCAATAAAACCCCAGCCATTCCCAAAGAAAATAAAATTGCTGACAGCACTAAGTAGTGCTCAAGGCCGATTGAGTTTAAAAAATTAATCTCTGGCATGCGTTCCACCTTTACTTCTAGATAAAGCCACGGTTCCGACGGCAATCACTAAGAGCAACACTCCGAGCGCTTCAAAACCAAATATGTTTTTAAGGAATAAATTTTGCGACAACACTCGCGTCGTATCTTCGACGGCCGCCCCTGCGTTCTCGGCAACAGCTTTGACTTCGATTAAGTTTTTACCGATTGTGACTGCGCCAACAATAAGTCCGGCCAAAATTCCAACGCTAGCGATTTTAATAGCGCCAGTTATTTTACCACGCGAGAACGCTTGTAATTCGTGTTTCAAATCGAAAAGCATCAACACCATGACAAACAACACCATCACGGCGCCCGCGTAAACGATCAACTGAACACCCGCCAAAAAGTAAGCGTTCAAAGTAACAAAAACAGCCGAAACGCCCACCATTGTCATTGCCAAGCAAAGCGCAGAGTAAACTGGGTTCGTCATCAAAATGACCGAAAGCCCCGACACCAAGACCACGAGGGCTAAAAACCAAAAAAGAATTGCATCAACCGACATTCAAATACCCCTTTAATTAAAATTTAAAATAAGCGGCGCAGAAGATAACAATTGAGGTTACAATTGTGTTTCCCAAAGCCCACGGAAGCATTGTCTTCCAGCCCAAATCCATCAACTGATCGTATCTAAAGCGCGGCAGCGTCCAGCGAACATGAATAAAGATCCACAAGAAAATTGCAAACTTCACGTTGTACATTAAGAAGTGGGCCACTGTATTAAAAATGTTTGCCGCTGTTTCTGACCCGAAATTATTAAGACCAAATTGATAAACTTCAGTTGGTGAAATTCCTGGAATTAAATAGCCGCCAAAGTAAAATGTGGCCAGCAATCCAGACGCGATCATCATGTGTCCATATTCTCCGATGAAGAACATTAACATTTTGAATCCGCCGTATTCCGTGTGAAAGCCCGCTACTAATTCTGCTTCGCCCTCGGCCAAGTCAAATGGTAAACGGTTTGATTCTGCAAATGCCGCCGCAAAAAATATAATTGCACCAATCGGTTGATAAAAAATACCCCAATTTGGTAGCCACGAAACTGTTGTTGTGTAGCCAAATCCCGTAAATGTTAAAGCGCCCAATTGTGAATTAATCATGTCGGTTAAATTAAAACTTCCGTAAGTCATAATCACGCCAACAATTGATAATCCCAAAGCGAGTTCATAAGAAATAATCTGAGCCGATGCACGCATCGCGCCCATCAACGAAAATTTACTACCCGATCCCCAGCCTGCCATCAAAATTGTGTAGGCCGCCAATGATGAAATTCCCAAAATAAAAACGATACCAACGTTAATTTCATAACCTTGAATTAAAAATTTAGAATCGCCGATAATTAACGGCACAGACATCGGAATCGCCATGTAAGCTACTGCCGCAGGAATCAACGCAAATACGGGAGCCGCATAAAATAAAAATTTATTTCCTTTATCCGGAACAAAGTCTTCTTTGTGTAGAAACTTCACCGCATCCGCAAGCAATTGTACCAAACCCAATGGTCCCACGCGATTCGGACCAAAACGATTTTGGATAAATGCAGATCCGCGGCGCTCGAGCCAAACTAAGATTGGAACGGCCTGAACCATCATTAAAAAAACGAGAACTGTTTTAACTAAATTAACGGTAATTTCAAAACCCGTTGTACCCATCGATGTCATAATTAGTCCCACTCCAGAGCTTTAGATTTAATTTCCCACCATAAGCCATAAATAAACACGGCCAAAAAGATCATCATCGATACGAAAACAAATGCGCCTGATCCCGTCGCGATGAATTCGCGAAAATTAACAGCCCATGGGTACATAAAAATAATTTCGATATCAAAAAGGATAAAAAGAATCGCAGTTAAGTAAAACTTAACAGAGATCTTTGTGTCTTTTTTCTCAATCTCTTCGATACCACATTCGTAGATTTCCATTTTGGCCTTGCTCGAGCGTTTGGCCATTCCACCAATTGCGCGCGCCAAATAAATTAGAATCACACCAAACACGGCGATGAATAACGTGATGAAAATCACTCCACCCAAAGGCATACCTTCTCCTTCGATATATAAAACCTAACTACGCAGGTTTCTTATTATTTTGCTTTATATCTTTTATTAGACTTACTTTGACTGACTTATTAAATTTTGGCAACATAACCCATCTTGAAAAATCAAATCAGCGGCTCAACAAAACCATCTCAAAAACTAACCAACAAAACATCGTTGGAGCCTACTGCACAGTTAAGAATCAGTGATTTTTTAGAGCGTTCGATCGCAAAAAAGAAAAGCTTAATTAATATTACGGGTTGCCAATCCACATTAGCTATCTCAGCAGTTTTGTCACAGAATAATCCGAGTGATTTTAACCATTTGCCAAACATTGTCATTGTTTCTAGTTTGCAACAGGCAGAGGATTTAAAAAACGACTTGCTTTTTTTCAGTGCAGATTTTGATGTTCTTATTTTCAAGCCCTTTGATGTTTCTCCGTATTCTGGTCTTTATCCCGCGCCGAGTTGCTCATGGGATCGCAGTCGTTTTTTGTATTGGGCTGCGCGCCCAACAAAAAAACATATATTCGTGGCAACAATTCAAGCGCTGATACAAAAAACAGTTCCTTTTTTTCATTTTCACAAACGCTGTCGACAATTCAAGATCAACGACGATTTGCCAACACAACTAGCAAACTATTTTGTGGGTTTGGGCTATCAAGCCGCGCCCGTTGTTGAAGATCGAGGACAATTCAGTATTCGTGGCGGCATCGTTGACATTTTTTCGGTCGCCGAAACAATGCCAATTCGAATCGAGCTCTTTGGCGATACCATCGAATCTTTAAAGTATTTCTCAAGTCATACTCAACTCAGTCATCCGAACGAGACAGAAAACCCTGTTTGTTTAAACTTGGCGCCTGTTTATGAATACGACCTGACTGATGAAAATCTAGAACACGTTGTTGATCAATTTCGCGCACAAATGTCTGGTCGAAAAATTGATCCTGCCGAAAAGGAAGAGTGTCTTCGCTCGCTGACATTGAAAAATTATTTTCCTGGGGCTGAGTTTTTACTTCCATTGTGTTATGACAGGCTACAAAATCCACTTGAGCACTTTTCAACGGGTTTGAATATTTATAAATTGGATCCTTCAGAAATCTCCAGGGCTGCTGACGAGTTTTACCAAGAAAACAGCACTGATTTTAAATCTTGCGAAACAGCCTTGTTTAAGCCGCCTGTCGATCGACTATTTGAAAACCCAGAACAAATAGTGTGGCCGGATGAATCAATTCAAATTCAATACTCAAACCTCTCTTTCTTGTCCGAAGAAGTTTCTTTTGAAGAACGCATAGACTACAAATCCCAAGCTCTCACTGAGTTTACACAAATCGCGCTTCACAAGGTTCCTGCCTCGAACGAGTGGTTCGATCTAGTGTCGCCGAAAATGAAGCTTTGGCTTGCAGATGGATTTAAAATATTTATTTCTATTAAAAACCAAACTCAAATCGATCGTTTGAAAAACATACTTGATCGACTTGAGACAAATTATGAAGTTGCCACAGAAAATGATTTCTCTTGGAACAAGTGGCTTTCTGATTTCAAACAGAAGAATCAAAAAATCGTTATTATTCCTCGTCGTATCGAAGAAACTTTACTGTTGTCCGAAGAAAAAATTATTTTTCTTCGTGATGATGATTTCTTTGGTCGAAAACAACGCGCGAAAACCGAATCAAGCTACGAAGAGTTTTCCAAAAATGCAAAGCGCCTTAGTTTTGGCGATTTAAAGCTGCAAGATCTTGTTGTTCACGTCAAACACGGCATTGGAATTTATGAAGGTTTAAAAATCATGACGGTGGGTGGCGTCGAGTCTGAGTTTATTCAGGTCGCTTACAAAGATAAAGACAAACTTTATTTGCCCGTTTATCGCGTTGGCCAACTTCAAAAATTTTCTGGTGCCGCGCAGACGTCTATTTTAGATAAGCTTGGCGGCACAGGCTGGGAAAAAACAAAAATTAAGGTTAAGGGGCATTTACGAGATATCGCCGCTGAACTTTTGCAGCTTTATGCCAAACGCTCTGAAATCAAACGCGATCCCTTTTTGTTTGATGAAATCAGTTATGGAAAATTTGAGCACTCATTTCCATTCACCGAAACAAATGATCAGTTGCGCGCTATCAACGAAATTCAAAAAGATTTCTCCTCTGAAAAACCAATGGATCGACTCGTTTGTGGTGACGTTGGTTTCGGAAAAACCGAAGTTTCTATGCGCGCAGCATTTTTAGCTGTGCAAAGCCATAAACAAGTTGCTGTCCTTGCGCCAACGACTGTTCTGACGTTTCAACACTTAGAGACCTTTAAAAAACGTTTTGCCGCTTTCCAAACAGAGGCTTCAAAAATTGAAATTCGCTCTTTGAATCGTTTTGTTTCAACGGCAGATCAGAAAAAAACCTTAGCCGAACTCAAAGAAGGAAAAGTTGATATTCTGATTGGAACGCATCGTCTACTGAGCAAAGATGTTCAGTTTAAAGATTTAGGCCTTTTAATTATCGACGAAGAACAAAAGTTCGGCGTCACACACAAAGAAAAAATTAAAAAGTTTAAAATCAACGTTGATACACTGACGTTATCCGCGACGCCAATTCCTCGCACGCTGAACATGAGCTTTACAGGCGTGCGCGACCTATCAATTATCAATACGCCGCCTGTTGACCGGTTGCCGACAAGAACCTTTGTTTCTAAGTTTGATTCAGAACTCATCCGCAAAGCGATGACATCTGAAATTGCGCGCGGTGGACAAGTTTATTTTATTCATAACCGAGTTCAAAGTATTTATGGCGTCGCAGATGAAATCAGACAGATTATGCCAGATGCGCGAATCAAAGTAGCGCATGGACAATTACCAGAAGACGACCTCGAAGCAGCGATGCTCGCCTTTTTTAATCACGAAATTGATATCTTAGTTTGTACGGCCATTGTCGAATCAGGCATGGATGTCCCACGCGCGAACACGATGTTTATTGATCAAGCGCATATGTTTGGATTATCACAGCTTTATCAATTGCGCGGTCGCGTAGGTCGAAGCAAGGCGCGTGCATATTGTTACCTGCTCATGCCAAAAGATCGAAAAATTGAAAAGGTCGCCCAAGAAAGACTTAAAATTATTCAAGATAATTCGGCTCTAGGCTCTGGAATCAAAATCGCTCAATACGACCTAGAGCTTCGTGGTGCTGGAAATATTTTAGGTGATGACCAATCGGGCCATGTGAATAGCGTTGGTTATGAAATGTATATGGATCTGTTGAATGAAACTTTAGCTGAGGCTAAGGGTGAAATTTTACCTGACTTTGAATTAGATCCGGAAATTAACTTAAAAATTCCAGCTTTAATTCCAGATAAATATATACCAGATATTCGTATGCGCCTCAGCTACTACAAAGCACTGGCTGATATCAAATCACAAGAAGATCTTGATGTGATTGAATCTGAACTGAAAGATCAATTCGGCGAATTGCCCGAGCCTGTTGTGAATTTGATGGGACTTATGCTGATTCGCAGACAGTGCAAAAACCTTGGCGTTCGCGATGTCAGTGCGGGTCTTAAAAATATTTCATTAATTTTTACCGAGCGCACAAAGTTAAACCCACAAAAAGCAATTGAGCTCACGATGCGAGAGAATAAAAAATATTCTCTCACTCCAGATCAGCGCCTCAATGTTCGAATGAATAACATTACATGGTCTAATGTTTACGAAGAGCTGAATTATTTATTAAGTCTTGTCTAAGAAAATTTATTTTAAAAACTCTGCCAGACTGCCATTTTGAATTGCGCGCATATGTGCTGACGTTGTGCTGCTTTCAAGCTTTGTAACTTCGATTTGATCTTTGAAAGCAGCGGCCTTGTCTAAAAACATGAGCGTTTGTTTTTCTGTTGATTGCTGTGCGCCTGTAACGTATGCCACTTTAAGTTTATTCTGTTCAGATAAAGACAGCCAATGTCGGATATTCGCAAGGTTCGTTTTAGAATCATAAATCGAATCAAACAAGGCTATTCTTTGAACCGCTGAGGCGACTTCTGCCGACTTAACCAAAGAGTTAATCGCTCTATATGCTCCACTGTGTCCCGCCAAAGTAATTTGATTATACTTCATTTTTGCGCCCGCTTGTATTTCGTCTTTCATTTTCAAAATTACTTGCGGGTCGGTGACGAAGGCCTCGTAGTCCAAACACTGACCGTCGCTTTCGGGAACAACCAAAATAGAATTTCGATTTTTTGATTTTGCAAGCATGCCCGCAAAATCACCAACCCCTTCTAGATCATTCTTGTTTTTATTGAATGTGAGTGGACTCTTAAACCCATGTAGAAAAAAATTTATTTTACTCAAGCCTTCTAATTGCTGCAAATCTTTCGGAATATACACGCGCGTATTTTTTTTGTAGCTTGCTAGCTTCCCAACGCACTCAATTGATCTTCCGATGCCTGATGAATCTTTATCGCAAACAAATCCTTTTTTTTCCAGGTGCCCCATTAGGTTTTGCGCATCTTGAGAGATTGCGAGTTCAGAAAAAGCTGATCTGATTTTATTTAGATCTTGTAGCCGAGTAAATTGTGTTGACGATGAGGCTTGATTGCAATCAAGACAAACTCCCGCCTCTGTTTTCTGAAAATCTTTTGCGATCACACTCTGGCCATAGATATTTATGATAACAAGAATTGACCACCATAAATCTTTCACGGCTCGATCACCTGCACGTCAGCCAATTTGGTTTTAGAATTTATTTTCACTTTGGCTTTTTGTCCGGCCTTTAATTGAAATGATCCATTTTTTGCGACGCGAACATCCTTGGATTTTACAGTGGAACGTCTCAATTTAATCTTTATAGATCCCTTTTCGACGGAATAGTTTTCTGTTTGTATGGGTTCTCCGCTCGCCTCTGCAATCGCCTCACTCAGATCGACAGAATATTTCGTTCCTGTCGGACGAACTTCTGTATTCTGAGTGCTGATTTCGCTCGCGCAATTTTTAATTTCTTGAATTTGTGCGTGCGTGCCTTCGGATGTTATTCGTCCACGCATTATTTCAAAAGCGCTTTGACAGTTTGAATCGGCCAGCTCTCTGATGCGTACTTCTGAGTTCTCTCCAATCGTAATCGTCTGCGCTGTCGGCATGAAAAACTTCAGCTCTACAGTTTGGCCTGGCTTGGTTTTAATAATATCTCCCACCGCGAGCCCTCGCCCCTCAACGAGTGGCATATCCGTTTGCGCGCCCGCTTTGGTTAACGTCGGTTTTTCTGAGCCTGCAGTATTTGATATTTTCATGGTCATAAAAACTTGTGGAAATTGTTTTAAAAAATGGATAGATTCGCGCGGAAAAACGACAAAGTTTTCCACGGGGCACTTCATCGTTTCTGCGCCGACTCTAAGCGTGTTCAACATAAATGCGAGAACAAAAAACATTTTCATGTTAAAACTCCAGCTTTAATCCAACGCCAAAGTTTTCGCTTCCTAAGTTCGCATCGCCAGACTCTCCGGCCACGGTTGCTACTTCAGTAGGCTCAGAATATGAGGTGTAAAACACATCTAAAAATGTATTTTGGAGTCCTGAAGACATCAAGCCGTTTCTATGTGTATTAGTGTCGATTGTGTCTTCGATCCAATTCAGTTGAAACATTAATCCTATTTTGTAATTTAAGTTCCAATCCGTAACAAAGCTTTCTTCCTTAAGCGCATTTGTTGCATCATAGCTTTCCTCTGACCAGTCAAATTGACTGGCTCCAATTTGTCCGTAAGGAACTATCCATGGCTCACTCATGAGGCTATCCAAAGCAAAATTCGCGCTGACTTTAGAAATTTTAATACTCATTTTTTCAATTTTATTCGCCGTGTTGGTATATGTTCCGCCGCCATAACCAATCATCCCAGTGAGTGATCCCGCGGTAAAATTAAACTTAACTCCTAATTCTCCACCTATAACTGGAATCGAACTTCCGCCAGTAAGAACGTCGAAATATTCATCTTGAATCAGCGACAAATAGTTGTCTGGAGAATATTTCTCATAGTTCACCGCAAATATCATTCCGTAACGACTCCTGCGATCTCGGTAATTGCCGAGCAGATCTGTCGATTTTTCTATGATCACTTCACCCTCAGAAACAGGATCTGAATAGTCTTGAGCCATAGACTCTTGGATAAACAAAAAGATCAACATCAGAAAGTATATTTTTCTCATGATTACATTGTATGTTTTGTTTTTTTAAATTGAAAGAAATCCTAAAAAAAAGACCAAGGTCCATTCGACATTGGTCCTAAACAATTATTTTCTTTTCATTTTTTGAATTAAAAAATTCTTAGTTTCTGGGGATATTTCTTTTTTTGAAATTTGCTTTTTTTGCATTTCGACAACGTCTTCTTGGTTTAAAACAAACTCTTTACACTCTTTGAACTTCTTGCTCGGCGTCGCTAAAATTGACAAAGCATAAACATTGTCAGATACATCCTTTTTTGCAGACAAATTAATTTTTCTTAGAACTTTGCTTTTTTGAGATCCATCGCAACTTTTAGCTTTTTTGTAATTAAATTCGACTTCAAAATATTGCAAAGGCCCCCTTCCGCCTTGGTATAGATTTGAAAATTCGTACTCGACTAAACACTTTTCATCTTTTTTGACATTCTTAAGTAAAAACACGGCGGGTCCCGAGTCGTTCTGAACAAAAATGTATTTATTTCCCTCGGCCTTGTCATCGACTATACACTTAATCTTAGGCCCCTCTGCAAATACAAAATGACCCAAAAAAATCAGGACAGCAATTATCGACATAATGGGATTGTCTGAGTTGCACAATGTAAATTTCCGCGTTCAAAATGCGTGGATTCTTGTGTGTTTATTTCGTTAACTTTGAGTCCGTTTTTTTCAATTGTTTTTTTCATATATTCTGCAAACTCTTTGTTTCCCTGACTCGGCATGTAGTATTGATTTCCGATAACAACACCGTTTGTAGGGTTTGGATTAATCGACAGCGAAAGTTTTTTTCCTTGCACAATAGAGTTTTTTTCTGAATCAAATGATTGACTCTGATACGCATCTGCCACGAACAAAGATGGAAATTTTTCGATTCTAATATTACAATTTGGATGCGTCACTTTAAGCTTTGCCTTTAGACTCTCTTCGATTTCATCTAATTTTTTTTGCTCGTCCTTTGTTTCTTGTGATAATTCTGGATCCGTATTGAACAAGTCAACAATTTGACCATTTGTTGCGTTTTCGCAGCCCCTCGCCTCAGAATTTTTTTGGGACTCACTTGATGCGCCAGAATCTGCTTCAACTTCAGATGATTCGACCAAATCAGAGTCAGAGGTCCCTTCGGCCACAGCCCGCTTAACAAATATTTTGAATATTTTTTTAAAAAAAGTATTTCCTTTTTCGTCTCCGCCCTTATTGACTGGTAATTCTTTATCATAGGGAATTTTTTTATTATCATACTTGTTACATAATTTGTTAATTGTAGGGTTTAATAATCTGCGCGAATCAACCATTTCTTTTAAGCTCGGATATGGGCTGCTTAATTTTTCGTAATCAAAAAAACTTTCATTGGGATTTTTTTTAAGCAGGTCTATTGCTAGTGCTGGACTTGCCAGCCCTATTGAAAATGCACAAGGGTCATTTGCATTCTTTGTTTTGTCTGGAAATACTTTTAATATCTCATCCGTATGTCCCACTTGTAGCCAGCTGGTATCAATTTCCAGATTGTTTTTATCATCACAGAAATTTTTTACAAATTTGTTATATTTGTCTTTGCTCGCAAAATTATCACTGCCGATGATACATGTGCCGCCAGGCAAAGCTTCGACGTTTCCTGCCGAAGCACCATTTTCGTAAACTCTAAACTCTTTACCATTTGCTTTTAACAAATAGTTTTCATAGTCCATTCCATCTGTTTTTGTATCATAATTAACGCCGCAACTCTTGAGTACTTTTGAAATGGCTGCCATGTGTTCTTTTGCTGGACCACCCTGGCTAGAGTTAATGTAAGCATTGTTTGCTTTGAGCCTAATTTGTCCCGAAGCAGTTGCTACCGGTTGGTAAAAGTCTTGTTGCCACGTATAGTTTTCTGAAACTTTCGCATGCGCCAATCTTAATTTAAGTTTATTTTTCTGATCTGGGGACAGATCCGACTTTTCAATTCGACCTAAAACATTGTCATAACTCTCTTGAGTCATGGACATCACAATCAATGGAATTTCAGTTTGCGTTTTTCCCATTTGATAAATCATTGAGTACGTCATCTCATCGTTTTGAAACTTTGTTTTAGCATTTCCAAATGGTTGCTCTTGCGCACCAAGAACGATGGCTCCTACGGGGTAATTATCAGACAATACGTTCGTTGCATTGCGTGGACATGCTGGCAAGCCCTCTCTATTCGAAAAATTATTTGGGCATTCGTATGCTGCAGCATGAATGTAAACAAGGATAATTAAACAAACTGAACTCTTTATTTTGCTCATTTTTTTATTATAATTATCTATTTTTAATTTTGTAGGAAATCCAAAAAAAAGACCAAGGTCTTGTGGACCTTGGTCTTTATATTTCATTTTAATTTTGCTACGAACTTAGTTTAACAACTGTAAACCAACGCGAGCTTTTTGAATTTCGTTGAGCGCGCCTTCGAACTCGTCGTCCGTTAAATTTTGTTTTACAAGTTTTTGTTCTGCATCCAAAATTTGTTTTTTCGCCGTCTCTTCAACAACTTCTTCTTTGGTTTGCATGAATTCAGCAAGCACGTTAACAGCGCCTGGTACAACTTCACAATAGCCCCAGCTGACAAGGGCTTTCTTAGTTCCGTCTTCACCCTTCACTTTGTACTTAATCATTCCTGTACCAAGTGTCGTGATTAACGGAGAGTGACCCGCTAAAATTGTCATTTCACCTGAATAGGCAGGGATTGTGACTTCTGTAATTTCAGTGTCATAAACCGCTTTACGCTCAGGTGTTAATAAATTTAATTTCATCTCAAACCTTCGTTTCTAAGATAATTAGAACTTTGCGGCATTTTTAATACCGCGCTCACTCATTAGTAATTAGTTAGCTTGTAATTTTTTAGCCTTTTCTACAGCGTCTTCAATTGTTCCAACTAAGTAGAACGCTTGTTCTGGAAGAGCATCGTGTTTACCATCTAAGATTTCGCGGAAACCTTTGATTGTATCTTTGATGTCAACATAACGACCTGTTAAGCCAGTGAACTGCTCAGCAACGAAAAACGGCTGAGATAAGAAACGCTGAATTTTACGAGAACGTGTCACAACTAATTTATCGTCTTCAGATAATTCATCCATACCCAAGATAGCGATGATGTCTTGTAGCTCTTTATAACGCTGTAATAAAATTTGAACATCACGAGCCGTTTTGTAATGGAGATCACCAACAACTTGTGGATCCAAGATACGAGACGTTGAAGTCAATGGATGCACGGCTGGGAAGATACCCAAGGCTGCGATATCACGATCCAAATTTGTCGTTGCATCTAAGTGAGTAAATGTTGTTGCAGGAGCTGGATCCGTATAGTCATCCGCAGGTACGTAAACGGCCTGAACAGATGTAATAGAACCAGATTTAGTTGATGTAATACGTTCCTGCATCACACCCATTTCAGTTGCTAACGTCGGCTGGTAACCCACGGCAGATGGAATACGACCAAGTAACGCAGAAACTTCCGCACCAGCTTGAGTAAATCGGAAAATGTTATCAACGAAGAAAAGAACGTCTTGTTTTTCTACGTCACGGAAATATTCCGCCATAGTTAAACCCGTTAAAGCAACGCGTGCACGTGCTCCAGGCGGCTCATTCATTTGACCGAACACAAGCGCAGTCTTTGCGATAACGCCTGAATCTTTCATCTCGTGCCATAAGTCATTACCTTCACGAGTTCTTTCGCCAACGCCCGCGAACACAGAGAAACCACCGTGCTCAGTTGCGATGTTACGAATTAATTCTTGAATTAAAACTGTCTTACCAACGCCGGCACCACCGAACAAACCAATTTTACCACCCTTTGCATACGGTGCTAAAAGATCAACAACCTTAATACCAGTCATTAACATTTGTGCTGAAGTTGCTTGGTCTTCGAACTTAGGAGCAGCTCTGTGAATTGGCCATTGTTCTTTTGTGTCAACAGGTCCCATTTCATCAATAGGCTCTCCGATAACATTAACGATACGACCTAAAGCTCCGCGACCAACAGGTGCAGTAATCATGTTACCAGTGTCCATAACAGATGCTCCACGAACCAAACCTTCTGTTGAGTCCATAGAGATCGTACGAACAACGCCGTCACCCAAGTGCTGAGCCACTTCAAGTACCAAGTTATTTTCTTTATCAGAAATTGATTTGTTTGTTACACGTAAAGCCGTGTAGATAGCTGGCATCGAGTTAGCGTCGAATTCAACGTCAACAA
>JBPOIE010000004.1:0-37982 GCA_052034855.1 Bdellovibrionota bacterium
CGTCATCTCTAGACTTCGATTTTTGCTGATCGGCGAGAACTTGACCATTTCCTGCATCGACGATCACTTCATGCACCCCCGAGCTTCGGTTCGACACCGTGACCGAATAGACCAAGTAACCATCTTCATTTTCTAAACCTACTGACAAGACATCGCCTGTTACTTTGTCGTTTGCCGACTTGACTGCTTCAGTGGCTGAAACTTTTGCGAGCTTTGGATATTCTGCAATAGCTGTATTCTTTGTCGATACAGATCCAGAAATGAGTTTTTCTTTATTAAAAGCGCTAACACCTGCTAAAGCCTCACCTATACCAATAAACGCAACTAATCCAACGACAGCTATTTTTTGTAAGGTACTTGTCTTCATTTAACCCTCCTTGTGAAGTACTGAAGTATTTCAGTGCTTGTTAATTTAGGATAGCAATGGAGAATTTCAGTTTACTTTCTAGATGATTACAGATTTGAAATGAATGTCGCATTGCAATCTATTTGCGCGATGTAATTTTGATGTAATGTTTCAGTAATTATTAAGGAGCTACTGTCTACAAAAAGAGGGAGTTTTCATGAGAAAAATTAGTCTATTGTTAACAATTGTATTAACTTTTAATTTCAGCTGGGCAGCATTGGCCACCTCAAAGAATTTTGATCGAGCAGTTTTCATTGTGTTCGAAAATACAAACTACACGGATGCACTTAAAGAGCCTTTTTTCAAAAAGCTTGCTGAAAGCGGCGCAAACTTTACTAACATGTGGGCCTTAACTCATCCTTCACAAGGAAATTATGTTGGTTTAACTTCCGGGTCCCTAAACGGAGTGAAAGATGACTCTGCCATTGATTTAAATGTTCGAAATATTACAGACCTGATTGAATCAAAAGGCCTGACGTGGAAAGTTTATGCCGAAGACTATCCGGGCAATTGTTTTACTGGTCGAACAAACAAAGGATACGCGCGAAAACATAATCCGTTTATCAGCTACTTAGGCATTCAAAAAGACCTCAATCGCTGTTCAAATATTTTAAATTTGAATCAATTTTTTATAGATAACAAAAATGGAGTTCTCCCTAACTATGTATTCATTATTCCCAACAGTAAAAGCAGTGGACATGATACCGGCGTTGCCTACGCTAGTAAATGGTACCAGAAAAATTTTGAGCCAGTAATAATTGACCAAAAGTTTATGGAGAATACAGTTTTGATTACAACTTTTGACGAAAGCAGTGGTGGAAAAAATCAAATTTACACAACAATTGTAGGACCCAAAGTTTCTCAAGGTTCATTTGCGGAAAAACTTTCGCTGTACAGCTTACTTAAACTGGTGGAAGATAATTGGGATCTTGGGAATCTTGGAAAAGAAGATAGTACGGCAAACGCAATCCCTCAAATCTGGAAGTGAGGGACCAGGAGAGGTTTTAATGTGACCGAGCTAATTCGTAAATTGTGGGCGGAGAATAAAATTGAAAAGTGGCTTTTGCTCGGGCTTAGTTGCGTTTTAGCTGGGATCCTGTTTCTGATGACCTCTGAAGTCGTTGAGTCTATTCAAGGAAGACCAGAGACTTTATGGAAAATTGATAAAAGCTTGACCAACTATTTGGTGACGATAAGAACCCCTCAATTAAGTGCTATCGCCCTAGATATTACCGCCTTGGGTTCAGGAACAGTTTTGACGATTCTAGTTTTAATTATCTCACTGTATTTCCTATTTTTGAAAAACATTAACTCGGCCGCTCATTTAATCATCGTTGCTACTGGCTCTGGTCTTATAACAAATCTCTTAAAACAAATATTTGAAAGAGCTAGACCCGATATTCTTGGGCGCTTAGTTGAAGTTCAAGGGTTTTCATATCCCAGCGGTCATTCGCTCTCGTCAGCTGCAATTTATTTCACGATCGCATACCTAACAAAAGATTTGCTAAGATCACGCAGACAGGCTGCGATTAATTTTTCATTATTTTCCATTCTCATTTTATTGATTGCAAGCTCAAGAATTTATTTAGGAGTGCATTACTTCAGCGATGTATCTGCTGGCATTGTCGCAGGAATTGCGTGGGGCTCACTCATTGCTGCGGCAAATATTTTCTTCGCTTCATCTAAAGGTGTGCATGCAGCTTCATGATTGGCGCTTGTATGCACTGGGTTCCGCCATTTTTGCTGCCTTGACCGCAATTTTTGGAAAAATTGGAGTCGCTACAATAAATTCAAACCTAGCTACCTTCATCAGAACTTTGATTATTTTAGGTTTTACAGCTGTCATCCTTACCTGGAAAAATGAGTGGAAACTTCCCACTGACCTTGACAACAAGTCACTCCTGTTTTTAGGACTGTCGGGACTCGCCACAGGCGCATCATGGCTTTGCTACTATCGTGCCTTGCAATTAGGGCCAGCCTCTCGGGTAGCACCTGTTGATAAGCTTAGTGTTGCTCTTGTAATTGCGCTTAGCATCGTTTTTTTAGGAGAGAAGGCAGATCCTAAGACAGTTGTCGGTGGTATTTTTATCATATTTGGTGCATTGATTCTGGTAATTTAAGATTCGAATTCGACAAATTTAAAAACTCATTCGATAAGTGGCATCCTACCTAGTCTCGAAAATAAAATTGCTTACTCTATCAATATGTACAGCGATCATCAATTGCCTTTACCAAATTTTGGATTTCGACCGCGCTACTCTTTCTCCATGATGAGGGAGCTAGAAAGTCGTGGCACTCAACAAAGTGCGGAAGTCGAAGTGTAACACCCGCCGATCTAAAGATATCGAGAACTGTTCGCTTTAAGTTCAAACTTATGATTTTATATGCTGGTTCCCATGACATGAGTCCTAGCGAATAGAGCCGCAATGCAAGATCACCTGAACTAACAAACGGAATTTGACCAGAGCGAAGTGCTTTACCTCCGCCTTTCATCGAATAAACAATTCGAATCAAAACTGTAAACTGGATTTTTGGATAATTTTTGACAACAGTTTCGTAAATCTGGGCGTCATTTTCGCCATTGTCGCCAATCAAAATGACTCGATCAGGACGCTGCTCATCCAACAACCTGTAGATAGTTCGCAACTTGTGGTACTGATCAAAGCCTACTTTTAAATAAGTATTTCCTGGCTGTGGAAAGTTATTTTCAATTAAGAATGATAGATGAAACGGAATCATAACAAGTTCAGGTGCATTAGAAACATAGTTAATCTGCAAATTTTTATTTTCAGATTCTATCGAATTTATAAGTTGCGACATTCCAAGAAAAGCGAGGTCGTCCTGAACTGCTCTTGCGACAACGCCTGTATAAGATAAAATATTCGATTTTTTAAGAGTGTCATCAATATCTGCGATCAGCATTGTTGATGACTTTGCTGAACTAACTGCGAGGATAAAGATCAAATGAATAATTATTCTCATATATTCTCCGCATTTCTTTCGAAAAAGTCAGTTTATGTCATTCGGGGTTTTAAATGTTGAAAATACTCTTGGTCGAGTAAAAAAGACTCTATTGTTGAAAGTTTTGACAATACTTTCCTTTAGGATTCCTGACACATTAGCTTTTCATCCTGAAGCCTGAAAACACGGTGATCTAAAACTTGCGACGATCATTTTTAGAATTGAATTTTAGACCTCGTACAAAAGCTAAAATCATTTTACTGGCAGAAGTAAAGCTTTCGGCCACTTCGAGGCCTTAGAATCCTGGATCAGCTGAATCTGTGCCTTATGGACATAGTTAATAATTTTAGGAAGCTGACCAGTTGATGCAGCAACAATTGCTAATACAGCTACAGCTTGAAAAATTTTGTCGAGTCCCATTTGAACCTCCTATGTAAAGATCGGTTTTGTTAGTTTTTAAAAAAGTTTTATTGATTGCCAGAATTTTAAAATATGCGATCTAGATCTAATTTTATTTTGGCTAGAAAAATCAGACAGTTAGCGATTTAAAAATGCCAGTCCGATGCCAGTCAAATGCCAGTCGGTGTGGTTATTTTTGATTATTTGTGGTGTTGTTTGAAGAGACCCGAAGTCTATAACCTGTTGAATCCATTGTGTTTTGGTTTTAGGTACTTAGGTTTATTTTTGACTATTTACTTGTAGAAATTTGGAGGTGACGGAGGGACTTGAACCCCCGTAGAAGCTTTTGCAGAGCCTTACCTAACCCCTCGGCCACGTCACCCAACTGAACAAATGCTGGTTAAGATTATCAAAGCTAAAAAAAATGTCAACTCATGCCACGTTCCAGCTGTAAGAATCCTGTTAAAGTCCACTTTTCTGCCCGATTTAGGTCTGAAATTTCGATTTTGCTAGAATCTCGCTCACGCGCATAAATTTCTGCAACCCTTAAAGTGGCTTGAATTCTTCTTAAGGTCACATCCGGATATAATCGATCAATAATCCCTTGATGAATCGACTTTTGAAGATTCGCATCACTCGAGTAATGCTCTTTCGCTTGATATTCAGAAATTCTTTTTAAAATTTCAGGACCTGTGATTTCACGCTGCGGTTTTTGCGAACTGTAAAACATCAATAATCCAAAACGATCAATAATTGGACCCGACAATTTATCCAAATATCCCTGACACCGTGATCTTGAAAACCGGCAGCTAGGATCTACTTTGGGAATCCATTTTCCACAGGGACATAAATTCGTCGTCGCAACCACTTGAAATTGGCAATCAAATTCCCTGACGTGTCCTCCTCGGGAAAGCCTTAATTTTTCACCCGTCATGGGACCGCGTAATGTTTCTAAAATTTGTGAATTAAATTCTAAGAGCTCATCTAAAATGAGAATCCCTCGATTCGCTTTTTCAATTTCGCCTTGATAAAGGCTTGCTCCACCACCCAAAAATGCTGCTGGAGTCACACTATGATGAGGCGCAATCACGGGCCGCCAATCTTGTTGTATGTAGACTGATTCTTCTGGAGTTGGTTCAGTCACAAAACTCTCAAAACATTTTGCTAAAGTAGATTTTCCAAATCCAGAGCTTCCCGCAAGCAAGGTATGAAACTTTGTCACTGACATTAAAAATAATAGCTCAGCTTCTTGTTGAGAAAATTTTTTTGAATCAGGTAACTCGGGTCGAACCATAGCTTTGAAAGATTTTACAGTTTCAACATAATCAACTTCGAAATCCATTTTTGGCAATCTAAACTGAACCGGAGATTTCGCATCTAAAGAACCAGTCAAAATTTGTTCGTGCGGATTCACTTTAACAAATTGTGCCAAGTCTTTAGGTTCATGAATGGATCCATTTAAATCAAGTTCCCCATAAATAATGGCTTTATGAATTTCTGCAGAAATTTCTTTTTGTCCTGTTTTGATGAGTATTCCCAAAGCAACTGCAAGCTCGAGTCCTTTGGATGATTTTTTGAGATGACTGGGTTTGATATTCACAATCACCTGTTGAGAGATAGGAAATTTATAACCGCAATGTTTAAGCGCCGATTTGATGCGAAAAAAACTTTCTTTAATCGCTTTGTCAGGTAGACCTAAAAAATGGATCTGCGGAATCCCTGGAATCAGTTCAATTTCGACTTCGGCTTTTTCTAATTTGTATTGATTTTCAATGAGTGTGTAGAGTTTCATGCCGTGAACAAGTTCAAAGCATAAACCACACTCGAAGGGGCCCAGTCTTATTTAAATCCGAGTTCAAATCCGATGTCCGAACCGATGAGAAAATTAAACTGCAAAATCCTTCACTTTTGATAATGGATGATGCTCGTCGATGGCTTTTTGAGCGGTCGACGTACTGACAGACGTATAAATTTGCGTCGTTTGAATACTTGAGTGACCTAAAAGCATTTGGATTGATCTTAAATCTGCCCCCCCCTCAAGAAGTGCCGTCGCACATCCATGACGGAACCGATGAGGATGAACAGGTTCGTCAAAACCTGCCTTTATCGACCAGCTGGCTAGCCAGCGCCAAATATCAATTCTTGATGGGCGATGACCTCGATCATTCAGTAGTAATGAATTATCTGTATTATGATTCAAAGCTAAAACGGGACGAGATTCGGTCAAATATTTTTCGAGTATTTCAAAAAGAGCATCTGTTAAAGGCAAAAGTCGTTCTTTACGCCCCTTACCTAAAACTTTTATCCAACGCTCCGTTGCAGAGAAATCATTAATATTTAAGCCGATCAATTCACTGACTCGACAGCCAAGCCCGTAAAGAAATAACAATGTCAGTTGGTTACGAATATTTTTGGGACTATCTTGAACAACACTTGCGATAAATAATTTTTCAAATTCCTCAACCGTTAAAACTTTGGGTAAAGATGTTTTAATTTTTGGTGGTCGCAGTTCACGAAGCTCGCCGCATTTCATTCCACGAGTTTCGCAAAATTTAAAATAGGTGCGAAGGCTGCTGATGACGCGGGCTTGTGACCGCGCAGACAATCCTTCCACTTTCATGAAATCGTAAAATTCAGGAATTTTTTTATTATCAGATTCGGAAGTGATTTTAAATTTTTCTTTAAATTTGATAAAAAGTTCAATGTCACGACGATAGGCCATGATTGTATTTTGTGAGCGGCCACGGACATGTTGAAGATCATCGAAGAAGTCAATCCATAGAGGTAAATTCATACCTCTATGGTCGATTGAAATTTATTTTTTGGCAAATGATTTTTTTATCAAACCACTTATCTGATCGTTACAGGAATTTGACAAAGTTGACCATTCATTGATTCGATCACAGTTTGACTACTGAACAATCTTTGTTGTGGCAAAAGCATTCCATATTGATCACGATTATTTGGTGAAGCTATTTGTGCTGAGTTCACATTTATGACGAGACTGACAGGACCTGTTGCAACAAGTTTTAAATTTGAAACAATCCCGTTACTGTACTGACCACTGATCAAAGTTCCCATCGAATAACTTCCTACAGGAATCACACAATATCCTTGAGCGATCACTGATTGAACAATCAATTCGCCGCGACTGACAGCGACGGGGCCTTGATATTGCGATGGATTGTATCCATAAGAACTTGTAGCACCGCCAAAACCCATTCTTAAGACGAATAAATTGTTGTACTCATTCGAATCTGTGATTAAAAACTCGGGACCGTTCAAAATACCAACGCAATTTGTGCAATTCACATAACCATTTACGACTTGAGTCGTCACATCGTTATTTGATTTTCCAGGACAGGCCGTTAAAGCACTTAACGTTAAAAGGCCCATCAAGATTTGACTGAATTTTTTTGTTATAAAGTTTGTCATAATTTTGTCTCCGTTATGAATTATTCTTTATTTTTTCTTTATGTTATTACTGAATATTAAAAGCTTTATTAATATCAACCGCACTGAAAGTTCCTAACAGTTGGTATCCTGCTTCAGCGCCCGGAGTCAGACCACATTTTGTCTGAACAACATTTGATCTGCAATCATAAGGACCCATGTAAGTAAACCAACAAGAACGGTATGGTGAATGTGGCGCAAAAGTTGTTTGAAAATTTTTAAAGTAAACATAACCTTTATACGGACCCGAAACAATCGGCTCTCCATCATTACCACTTGGTGGAGTCGTCGTCTGAGGAACTAATGTGATTGTAATAGCACCGTATTGGTCCTCAAAAAAACCTGTAAACACAAGCTGTCTTTCAAAGTTAAACCAGTAGTTATAGTCAGCTTCTAAACGGTTGTTATCGTACATTCCACTCAAAGACTGATTTTTACCCATTCCAGCTTTGAAAACACCATCATATTTCACACCATTATCATAGTAAGAAATGGTCACATCACCACCGTAACGGCTATTACCTGCTGAAGCTAAATTGATATTGATTTTAAAATTTGATGGATTATTTAAAGGATGAGTTGCAACGTATGTATTCATCACCGATAGACTGACGGGTGTAAAATCTGAAGTTGATCCCGATGAGAACGTTGGTGAACCTGATCCACCACCAATAGGAGCATTTGGATCGATGACAATCGGAGGAACAATCGCACCACCATTATTTACAACTGTGTTGTTGTCCTGCGATTTTGATTTCGCACAACCGGCTACCAACGCTAAAGCTGCGAATAGGATTGTTAATTGTTTCATCGTTTTCATAAAGTCCCCTTATTGAAGGTTTGTTTATTAATCTCTCGTTACAGACTTATATATACAAAGCGCGTGCCTAAAACGAAAAATAACGATAAGTCCTTGAAATCACGAGTGACTTCCAAGAGGGGTCTCAGAGCAAAACAATTTACCATGTAAGACTGAACCGAATTGGACAATTATTGCTAACAGGTTCATAAAAAACGAACGTCTCAGAAAGAGACTCATTAAAGAGAGAAAGAATTAGTTATCACACTTCGAGACGAAAGGCTTCGCCTTGCACTCAGGAGCTTCAGCGATTGAAATCAACTCAGCTCCCGTCCATTTTCCCTCTGCATTACATCTCGTTTTTTGGCATCGACCGGCCTTTAAAACCCAGGCGCAATCATTGAGTTGACCGTAGGGAACATGACATAAGTACTTTGAGTCCGCTTTAAGTTTATCTTGTTTTATTTGAAGTACTTTTTTTTGCTTAATTTCTCTTTCGAGTTGCTCCATTTTTATGAATTCGGATTCTTTTTGCTGGATCTCATCAAAACTACATTTGTGAATTTGCTGCCAAAGTCCTTTAGGAATTTTTCGTCCGTTCAACAAAATATCAAATGCGACTTTTTCACTTTCATTCTGACCTTGAAACCGAACTCCTTCCAGAGTTTTTAAGTCTATTTTTTTTTCGTGATCAAATAAGGCTAATTGAAATTCACCTTCCCGTTGACAAAAACTGATCGAAGGGTCTTTGGTGTTTATTTCCATGAGCAGATCCAAATTTTGCTCAGATGAAAACTTCCAATCAAAAAAAACAGACTTCAAATTCAATTCAGCTTTTTGACCCAGAACATTTTTATCCAAATGAGAAATCTTTTTCAGATAAACTTGACCTTGAAGCAATTGAACAACGAAGGATTCCGAATGACCTTCGATTCCTTTTTGTTCAATCAAAACATCAGACTGATCTAAAATGCTCAACTCATAAAACCCACCCAGTTGCATTTTGATAAACTGGTTCGCAGCTGTTTTAAAACGAGCTTCATCTTTTAAAATCGTACTTTGAGTTAACTTGCTTTTTTGATTTTCACCAAACATAACTTCAGGACCTGAGACCACCTGTAGAACTTTGATTTGATTTGCAAAGATTTGATTTGCTAAAAAACTGATCAACATTAAAAATAAAAATCTGCTCATTTCAAATCCCAAAATTCTTTAAGCTTCGCCCACTTTAAAAATACCGAATAAGCCGCACTTCGAGCAATCACATACCCAGCGTAACCGTCCAAGAACCCTAACTTTAAGAAATAACACTCGATAAATTTGACTGTTGGTTTTGTCAGTAAATGAAACCAATTCATACTCTTTCCATCATTAAACATTTTTTGCGCCTGTAACGTTGAGTAACGATCGTTCGTAATGACTTGATGACTTAAATTTTTAAAAACATAATGATTCAAGCAATATTCAAAATTTTGAAGAGATTTGGCTTGAACTTTTTCATGAATCAAATCTTGATTCCACATGGAATAATTTTGATTAAAAAGCCTGACTTGTCGATCCGGATACCAACCGCCATGAAGAATCCATTTTTTTAAAAAATAGGATTTACGCGGCAGCGCATAAGCCGATTCAGGGTCAAGACTTGAAAACTTTTGTTGGATTTCATTTTTCAGATCCGCAGAGACCTCTTCATCAGCATCAAGGGATAAGATCCATTCGGTTTTTGCCAAAAGTGTTGCTTTTTTTTTCGTTGGACCGAAACCAAGCCACTCACCTGTGACGACACGAGCGCCCAATTTACTTGCAACTTGCACTGTTTGATCCACAGATCCCGAATCGTAGACAACGACGTCATCAACCCAACCTAAAACAGAAGACAAACATCGCGTTATATTTGACTCTTCATTTTTAGTGATCACAACAACTGTGAGTGGGATTTGATTCATACAATTATTGTGGTTGTTTTTTAAATGATTTGTCAAATTGAACTGTTGATGATTCAATTATCCTATGAAAAAAATATTTTTAACTGCAATGACTTTATTATCTATGAACTCGGCTCAAGCCTATCTGACTGTAAACGAAACTGCTGAAATTATGCCTGACAACTTTTATAAAATCGGCGTAGCTCCACAACTTTTAGTTTCTGATGGTGGTGGCACCAATGTTGGTGTTTACGCAGACACTCACTTATTTAACGATGTCGACGGACGAATCACATTTGGTGGTGGTAAAACTGATTTCTGGAGCCAAGCCTCTTTAAAATGGGTTCCATTTCCTGATGTCGACAAACAGCCAGCGATAGGTCTGCGCGGCGCTTTAGGTTACGCTCGTGATGAGGATTTAAATTTTGTCCATTTTCAAATCACACCACTCTTTTCTAAAAAAGCAGACACGCGCTATGGAAATATGATTCCTTATGTGGGGTTACCTATCACATACATCAGTACGAAAGACTCAAGCTTCACAGCCTCTCAGTTTACAGTTGGAGCTGAATGGTTTCCACGCAACGACCGTCATATCGGAGCAGAACTGAATTTAAATATGAATAAGTCAATTTCTTCAATCTCTGTCTTTTTTGGATTTCCGTTCGAAGCTTCGACCGGCTATATTAAACACTAGTATGCTCAACTGGTTATTAGGCTCTACAACAGCAGGTGCTGATATTTATGTTGATCTAGGAACTGCAAACACGTTGATCGTCGGTCGTGGTAAAGGACTTGTTCTAAACGAACCTTCAGAAGTAATGGTTTCTGATATCGACCCTAAAAAAAGAAAAATTTTGGGACTGGGTCTTGAAGGTCGAGAAATCCTTAAAAAAAACCCAGGCCACATTGTTATTATCAAACCCATTCGTGACGGCGTGATCGCAGACTTTGATGCAACACGAGTCATGCTCAAAAGTTTTCTGACAACAGCGATCAAAAAAATATCATTATCACGCCCCAAAGTTGTCGTATCACTTCCATACGGAATTACTGAAGTGGAAAAAAAAGCTGTCATCGAAGCCTGCAGGTCAGCGGGTGCCAGCAAAACATACCTGATTGATGAACCGATGGCCGCAGCACTCGGCGCTGGCCTTCCGGTCAAAGGTGCCAAAGGGCAAATGATTATTGATATCGGCGGCGGATCCACAGAAATCGCAGTCATTGCTTTATCTGATATTGTTTATTGCGAACCCTTACGTTTGGGTGGACATAAATTTGATGAAGTCATTGTTCGCTATTTAAAAGATACAAAGAAATTTGTCGTTTCCGAACAGCAAGCTGAGTTTTTGAAATTGAAATTATCCACTGCTCTTCCGAAAAAAAACATTATCTCGGAAACAATTCAAGGTCGCGATTTAGATACAGGATTCCAACGCACAGAAACGATTACTTCTGAAGAAATTGGAATGGCTTTGGCTGATTCAATTCAATTGATCATACATGGTATTTTAAATGCATTAGAACACACTCCGCCGGAACTCGTTTCTGATGTGATTGACTCTGGGATCACCCTGGCTGGTGGTGGTGCATTGATTAAAGAATTATGTGCAAAAATTGAGTCTGAAGTCCGAATACCTGTCCGATTAGCTGAAAATCCACTCACAGCGATTGCACTTGGTGGTGAAATGGTTCTGTCAGACCCCGAACTTCTTGAAAAAATTCAAATCGAAGTTTAAGACTGAACTGTAAAGTTCACATATTACTGACCTCAAAAAGGATCTTTCATGAAACGACAAATTTTAATTACTTGTGCGTTACCATATGCCAATGGACCTATTCATATCGGTCACATGATGGAACATATTGAAGCTGATATTTATTCTAGATTCCAAAAAATGCAGGGACATGAATGCATCTTTATTTGCGCGGATGATACACACGGAACACCGATCATGATTGCAGCACGTAATGCGGGAGTCACGCCTGAAGCTTGGATTGAAAAATCATATCATGAACACTTGAAAGACTTTCAAGGATTTTCAATTGGCTTTGATCATTATGGGTCAACGAACTCTTTAGAGAATAAAAAATTATGTGAATTATTTTATCAGCGCATGTCTGCAAAAAACTTTGTTCATAAAAAACCCATCGAACAGCTTTATTGCGAACATGATAAAATGTTTTTACCAGACCGTTTTGTCAAAGGCACATGTCCCAAATGTGGTGCTTTAGATCAATACGGCGACAGTTGTGATGTGTGCGGTGCTACCTACGGGCCTGATGAATTAAAAAGTCCAGGCTGCTCAATTTGCGGAACAAAACCTGTTAAAAAACCAAGTGATCATATCTTTTTTAAATTGAATGAATTCAAGAAATATCTGACCGAATGGTTACCCGCTCATACGACTCCGGAGATCTCTAAAAAAATGCTGGAATGGTTTAATGAAGATCTGCGTGATTGGGATATTTCTCGGGATGAACCTTATTTTGGTTTTCAAATTCCTGGTGAAGACCAAGAAGGTCATAAAAAATATTTTTACGTCTGGGTAGATGCGCCGATGGGATATGTCTCGGCCAGTGAACAGTATTTAAAAAAGCAAAAGCGAGACCTCTCTGAGTTTTGGGGCGAACAATCTAAAGCCGAAGTCTATCATTTTATTGGTAAAGACATTGTTTACTTTCATACTTTATTCTGGCCAGCACTATTGAAAAGTGCTGACTTTAGAACTCCGACAAAAGTGAACGTGCACGGTCACGTGATGGTGAATGGCGAAAAAATGAGTAAATCCAAAGGCACTTTTATTTCCGCTGGAATTTACTTAAAACATTTAGATCCACAGTATTTACGTTATTATTACGCGACAAAACTCAATGGTTCGATTGATGACCTTGATCTCAGCTTTACAGATTTTACAAATCGCGTAAATTCTGATCTGGTTGGAAAAATTGTGAATCTGGCTTCACGTGGTGCTCAGATGATCAATAAAAAATTTGGCAATCAAATGTCAGTGTGCGATCAAGATGGAAAAATATTGCTGGAAAAAATTCAAACACAAAGCGCTCCAATAGCCGAACTTTACAATCAACGCGATACGAATAAAGCAACCACTGCAATTCGTGAATTGGCCGAACTGACAAATAAATACTTTGACGAAAAGGCGCCGTGGAAAACAGCCGATATAAATCCTGTAGAAACACACAAAGTTTTAACGACAACGTTGAATGCTTTTCGAATTTTGGCGATTTATTTAAAACCTATTTTACCAAATTTGGTTGCTCAAGTTGAAACATTGATGAATGAGACTAATTATCAATGGGCGGACGCTCAGAAAATCATCGAAAATCACTCAATTCAAAATTATGTTCATCTTGCGAGTCGAGTTGAAAAAGACAAAATCGATGCAATGATTTCAGAACAAAAAGAAATTTTTGAAAAAATTCAAGCTGACAAAGAAAAAACTCAAAAAGCAAAACCTGCAGTGACCACTGCTGCGCCTATTTCTGCTACGCCGACTGAAATTGAATTTGCTGATTTCGAAAAAATTGATCTCAGAATTGCAAAAATTATTGAGGCCGAAGAAATCAAAGAAGCCGATAAGCTTTTGCGTTTGAAAGTTGAACTTGCAGATGGCCAAACGAAGCAGATTATTGCTGGCATCAAATCTGCTTACTCTGCTGATAAAGTCTTAGGCCGCATGGTTCTGATCTGTGCAAACTTAAAACCTCGCAAAATGAAATTTGGAATTAGTGAGGGAATGGTTCTGGCTGCTGGAGATGGTGGCAATGATTTATTTATTTTATCACCAGATGCGGGCGCCAAAGTGGGATCTAAGGTCAAGTAAGTTATGAAAAAAACAGTTGAAGAGATTTATCAATTATTTACAGGTCTAGAAAAAGATTCTTCCGACGGAGTTTTCGATCAACAGATGCTGGAAGAGCTCATCAACTTGATTGCCTCACTTGAAAAATCTGATGATCCTATTTTACAAAAATTATCTAAGCATAAAAATTCACTGACAGCGCAAATGACCATTCGTCATTTTTCGACAATTGCAGTCCCGTTTGAACGTTATTTGAAAAAAAATATCACCGACGATGATTTTTTAATTTCATCGACGGATCGTGATCATCTGGTGATGCCGCGCGCACCACTGCATTTTGTTTTAGATAATATGCGTTCGGCATTTAATGTGGGTTCAGTTTTTAGAACAGCAGATACTTTGGGAGCCGCAAAAATATGGCTAACGGGATACACTCCAACACCGCACCAGATCCAAGTTGAAAAAGCCGCACTGGGTGGCACATTGGTCATGGATTGGGAGCAATGTTCATTTCAAGATTGCATTCAAAAGCTGAAAGACCAAAAAATTCAAATTGTCTCACTTGAAACCACATCGACGGCTTTAGACATTACAACTGATTTTAATTTTGAAATGCCTGTGGCTTTTGTTTTAGGAAACGAACGTTTCGGCCTAGATCAAACTCAATTAGCACTCTCGAATGAAGTTCGCCGGATTCCAACCTATGGAATTAAAAATTCCTTAAATGCGAGCGTTGCGGCGGCTGTTGCTGGATTTGAGTGGCGTAAACAATACAACGAAACCCTCCATAAGGTTTAAAGGTCGACAAATGGAAGTGATACATGGCTGATACAAAAACGTTATCAACACCGATCACTTTCACACCCATCGGATATTTTAAATCTTCGCAAATTGAACCCTACCAAGCGGCCAGACAACCTGATGAAAATTCAGAACCTGGAATTATTCAATTAAATTCTGGATTTAATTTCGAGCAAGCTCTGACTGATTTAGACGGCTGTACTCACATTTGGATCATTTACCATTTTCATCACAATGAAAATTGGAAACCGATGGTCAAAACTCCTCGAAGCGATAAAAAAATTGGAGTCTTCGCAACAAGAGCACCCTATAGACCAAATCCCATTGGAATGACCGTGGTGAGTGTTGAAATGATCCAAGGCCTTGAGATTTTTGTGGGCCCGAATGATATCCTGGATGGGACACCAATTTTAGATATAAAACCCTATCATCCTGAGAGCGATGTCGTCGAAAATGCCGATATCAAATGGCTATATACAGAATTAAAAAAAATGAAAATTTCATTTTCCCCGAATGCCAGCGAGCAACTGGGATTTCTTGAAATGCACGGCCTGAAAGAAATAAAGTCGTTTATATTTCGACAACTCGAATACGATCCCCTCAATGCAGATAAAAAAAGAGTCAAAGAAATTTCGGGCTACTGGGAGCTTTCCTACAGAACATGGCGTATTGATTTTATACTCACCGAAGACGATTTGATTTCTGTGATTGGGATCAGATCGGGCTACAGTACTGATGAAATCTCTGATCCCAATGACCCCTACTCTGATAAACACACTCATAAACTCTATCTCAATTTCCTGCTTTAACTCTTGATTACTTTGAAAAAATGAACTGTCAAAAATTATGACACTATGAATTTAAACTTTAATTTGTTAGTTTCCCTTCACACAAAAAAGGGAGACTCTATGAAAAAAATAATACTTATCAGTATTCTTGGATTAACTTTATCAGCATGCAAACCTGGCGGTAGCGATACTGCGGCAGTAACGAGCGAAGGACTTTGCAAACAATCAACAATCGATGCTTATAACTCGGTAGTATCTAAAAACAATAGCATGATCGGTGCGAGTATAACATCAACTGATATTAGAGATCTTCATTCAAAATGCGAGAGCTATAAATCTTTAATTGGGTCACAAAACTGTAAAGCTTCGCTGGGCGGCTCAGAACAATCTATTAGTTCATCGAGCTTAGATAGCGTTTGTAACAGAGCAAAAGCAGCTCTAGGTCTTTAATTATTCACTTCAAGGAGATGAAACTCATTGTATCATCTCCTTATCTTTTCTGCTTAAAATTCCATCACTATTTGGTATCACATTGTCTTTTATTTTCTGGCCTTTTATTTGCTAACTCCCTGAGTCTACGGAACCAATAAAAAAATTTAGTCTCTAAGGGAGAACTTATGAATCATTTCGTCAAAAAATTACTTGTTGTAACAAGTCTCGTTTCTGCTTTCGCAGAGATTTCAATCGCTAAAGTTATTCAAATCGATGGGCTCCAATCGAACTATCGATTCGAAGAAAAATCTGCAGTTTACAGAACTGAGTATAGATTAGAAACGATCGATACTACTTGCACTCGACAAGTGGTGGATGGTTACAATCAAGAGTGCGACTGGGAAGGTGGCGAAACAACTTGTCGTACGGTCGGCGGCGGCCAAAGTTGTGGACTGACACCATCTGGTCAACAATGTTTTGATTTACCTTCTCATGAGGAATGTTCAACAGAACCTTCACGACATGTTTGTAGAAATGTTCCTCAATATAGAGATGAAGACTATGCGTGTACTCGTACTGTCAAAGTGCCTTATCAAGTTAAAGAATACGATGTTACTCACGAAGTCCTCATCAATGTTGCACGTCATCCGAATTTATCAAGTGCAACAGCAGAAGTTATTAATTTTGCGGTCAACGGTGCAACTTTAAATATGAGCTCTGTGAGTTCTTCTGGTCGTTTTCTTATTTCAGCGATACCAAAAACCTCTGAAATTGTTAACTCTGGGGCCTTAAAAAAATTTCAATCTGTTGTCGAAGTTAAATTGATTGATAAAGCGAGCGCATTGAGTATTTACAAAACTCCTGCTTCTGAATTATCAGGCGATATTCGCGGTGTTCAAATGAGCGTCGGACCCATTTTAGATCCGCGTTTAGTTCGAGTAGAACTTGTTTTAAAACAAAATAAACTTTTTAAAGATAAAACAATCATCGAGAGAGCACTTGTTGATGGAGAATTTACGATCACGAACAATCTTGATACGGGTCTGATCCAAATCGATTTCGCTAAACTCAATGTCATGGATCAAATTCAAGGCAAAAAAGTAACGATCGAAGTCAAAGTTCAAACTCAATTTGATCTAAACTCTGTAATCAATCGTGAGGAGTTACCTCAAGAACTTGTGATTTCAAAAAAATTGAATCAACGAATGTAATTAAAATTTTAAGATAAAACATCAAAACGACCCATCAAGTGTCGTTTTGATGTTGATGAATCAATTTATTTTTTCTTTTCCTTACGATCTGCCCGTTTTTCTTTGCAAGCTGCAACAGCTTCAGCAGAAATCGAAACACCTTCGACAGATTCACCACTTCCTAGTTTTTGCATACAGTCTTTGTATAGACCTTTTCCGTCTTTGTGTTTACCTTTTGTAAAACCGGCAGCTTCACAAGCTTTTTTGACCTCAAGACAAGGCTTACTGGCTTCCTCTTGCGCCATCGTTACGGAAAAACTGCAAACGATCATCGTAAAAATTATCTTATTCATACACACTCCAAGATTTAAGTTCCTCTTATATATTAATTCAATTTCGTGATTCTCTTTATATTTTTATCGCTGAAATATCGACTTTGGTCTATATGCTTTAATAACGACTCAATTTTAGACATAAAAAAGACTACGCTCAAGAGCTGTGACAATCTCATCAATAAATCGAACTCTTAAACTCAGCTACTTTGAGGCCTTCATCACAAGTTTTGTCGTAGGTCTTGCGGAAAATTGTTTTGCAGCCTATGCCATTCAATCAGGTCACTCTGCTTTGGTTTCTGGATTACTTGTTTCAGTACCTTTGATTTTTGCAGCATTGGTTCAATATTTTTCACAACCCTATTTACAATTGATGAGTGTCTCAACATTCGTAAAAAAGGCGACACTCATACAAAGTATTCCGCTTTTACTTTTGGCGTGTTTGTCATTTTTCGACATTCATGCACCGTTTGTCATTTTACTGATTCTGTATTCAATCTATTGGCTGGGGCATTTTGCGATTCAACCAGCCTGGAATCGGTGGATTTCTGAAATCGTCCCCGCAGCATCTGGACAACATTATTTTGCGCTTCGCACGCGCTTGAATCAAATCGGTATCATTGTAGGTTTGATCATTGGTGGTCTGACTCTGCATTTGAATGTGATCAAAGTCTCAATTGATCATTTGTATTTCGGGCTTTTTCTGTTTAGTTTCATTTGTAAAATTTTGACTTATTTTTTATTCAAAAAACATCCTTCAGTCCAAGACTCAATATCATTTTCCCGAGATAAAATGTTTTCTTTATATAAAAAATATCGTCCGTTTTTAATAAGCTATAGTACATTTAATTTCTCAGTTTATTTATCTGCACCGTTTGTGGCTGGTTATCTTTTGAAAGAACGACATCTGAATTATTTAGAATTCATGTTTGTTATGCTGGGACTCTTTGCCGGCAAAGTTTTAACGACGACGTGGCTTCGTCGAACAAAAAATGAAATTGATCCGACAACTTTGATGTTTTATGGAGGCTTGTTCGCTGCACCATTACCGGCCTTGTGGCCTTTTTGTTCTGGTCCCTGGCCAATGATGGCTCTGCATGTGATTTCAGGAATTGCGTGGGCCGCTTGGGAAGTGGGACTCTCGCTTTGTTTTTTTAAAAATATAGAAGCTGATCAAAAAATTGAAGTGATCAGTTTGTACCATTATGTTGGAATTCTATCACAAGTCACAGGCACCGTTTTCGGTGCCTTGATGATTAGTTCTCTCTTTAATAGTAATTATGATTCTATTTTTATTGCGGCAGGAATTATTCGATTGTTTTGCGTCTTGCCACTGAGGAAAAATAGACTGGGTCATTAACGCCGTCGAACTACAGTATCCGTTGAGCTCGAACTGCAGTATCCGCTGGTTTTATCCTTTAGTTAAAGACCTTAACATCCATGCCGTTTTTTCATGAATTTGTAATCTTTGAGTTAATAAATCACATGTCACTTGATCTTTGGCTTCCTCCGCTTCAGCGAGTAAATGACGAGCCGTTTGAGTCACAATCTCGTGACCCTCTAAAAGATCTTCAACCATTTTCATGGCTTTTGGAACTTTGTCAGATTCAGTGATCGATGTGAGTTTCGCAAATTCTTTATATGTTCCTGGTGCGTATTCACCAAGTGCACGAATGCGTTCTGCAATCAGATCCAAAGCATTCCAAAGTTCAGTATATTGATCCATAAACATCACATGAAGTGTGTTGAACATCGGACCTTCGACATTCCAGTGGTAATTGTGTGTTTTTATATAAAGCATGTAACTATCAGCTAAAAATTTTGAAAGTCCCTCAGTGATATTTATTCTTTTGTGATCTGCGATACCTAATTTAATTTTTGAATTTGTTTTTGCCATAAAAAAATCTCCTTCTAATCATCTTAGAAGGAGATCCTTATGTTATCAATGTATGTTATTATATCCGATTACTGAATAGATATTATCTATTTTAAGGCGATAAGCTGCGCAATCAGTAAAGAAACTACTGACATCACCTTAATTAAGATTGCAATACCAGGGCCCGATGTATCTTTGAACGGATCACCAACCATATCACCAACAACTGCGGCTTTATGCGCATCAGAACCTTTTTTGTGTCCCGGAAGTCCACCCTTTTCGATGAATTTTTTCGCGTTATCCCAAGCACCACCGGCATTGGCCATGAATAAACTCATCGCCGCACCCACTGCTAATCCTCCCGCAAGCATTCCCGCAAGCGCCTGAGGACCCATAATAAATCCAACAGCCACAGGAGCCACGATCGCAACCATTCCTGGTAAAATCATTTCCCAAAGTGCAGCACTTGTTGCGATATCAACAATTTTTGCTGGTTCTGGCTCAGCTTTACCCTGAAGTAATCCTGGAATTTCTTTAAACTGGCGAGCAATTTCTACCACGATTTTTCCTGCTGCACGACCCACAGCTGTCATCGTTGTCGAACCAACAAGGAATGGTAAAATTGAACCTAATAATAATCCAATCAATACACCCGAAGATGTTAAATCCAATTGCATCGCCGCCAAACCTGCTGCTTGACGAACATGATTCACTTCCATGTTGAATGCAGAAAATAATGCAACAACGGTTAAAATTGCAGAACCAATCGCAAAACCTTTTCCGATCGCAGCCGTCGTATTCCCTACAGAATCTAATTCATCTGTAATTTCACGAACGTTCGCTGGAAGTCCTGACATTTCAGAAATACCACCCGCATTATCTGCGATAGGACCGTAAGCATCCACAGTCATAACAACTGCAGTACCTGCGAGCATTCCCACAGCCGCAAGAGCAATACCGTAAAGACCTAAATAAAAATCAGCAACATAAGCTGCCGCAACAACGATTAAAGTTGGAATCGCAACAGATTCCATACCAACAGCTAAACCACGAATCACTGCAGTACCAGCTCCTGTCAGAGCAGCTTCTGCAACGAGACGGATTGGTTTCATGGCTGTATAGTACTCAGTAATTAAACCGATCAAAGCACCACCAAATGCACCCGCAGCTAAAGCCCAAGTTACATTTTGAGTCACACCGATCATCGGCATCACAACATAAGAAACCACAGTTAATAAAACTGGAGGCAACATTAATGAACTACGCAATACTGTTGCTGGAGAATAATTTTTTAATGCGCGAGCAATAAAAATCACAACAATTGAGATCACTAAACCTAAAGTTGAAAGAATCAATGGTAATGAAACACCCATGATACGAGCGGCTTCAGCATTTGTTTCAACTAAGATCGCTGGAAATTTATCAGCACCAATTGTTAATGCAATCGCCATTGCTGAAACGATCGCAGCGACCATTGATTCGTAAATATCAGCGCCCATACCCGCAACGTCACCAACATTATCACCTACGTTATCTGCAATAACGCCTGGATTACGAGGGTCATCTTCAGGAATGTTTTCGACAACTTTTCCAGCGATATCCGCACCGACGTCAGCAGCCTTAGTATAAATACCACCACCGATACGAGCAAATAAAGCGATTGATGAGGCTCCCACTGCGAACGAATGAAGAATTTTTCCAAGATCAGCTGCTGAATTGAAAACATAATAAATTGCGCCAAGTCCAATCAGACCAAGACCCGCAACACAAAGACCCATTACTGCTCCGCCATCTAGAGCAACTAAAAGAGCATTTCCACGTGTTGAAGTTGCAGCCGCTTGAGTGGTGCGAACATTAGCAAAAGTTGCTGCCTTCATACCGATGAAGCCTGCAAGTAAAGATAAAAAAGCACCAATTAAAAACCAAAGAGATGAATCCCAACCTAATGTAAAACCTAAAAGCGTTCCAACAACTAAAGAATAAGCCGCTAAAACCTTGTATTCACGAACCAGAAAAGCCATCGAACCTTCGCGGATATAGCCAGCGATACGATTCATTGTTTCATTTCCTGATGGTTGAGATTTAACTCGGAAATACAGACCGGCCGCAATAACAAGCCCAACAAGACCTGCGATCATTGGCGCAATAAGATACGTTGAATTCATTGATGATTCTCCTTTGATTTTATTTAAACTTTAAAATTAATTTTCTAAAGTTAATGATCTCAAGGATTTAAGTCAATGAATTCAAAACTCTCCACAATCTATGTCAGTGTGGGAATAATCTACTTGATCAAATATTTAGCAGATCTAAATTAGAGGTGCTAAATTCCTGGATAATACTCATCGATTTTTTTCAACCATTCATCACTGACGAGTTCAACCTTCAATTCTGAAGCTTTTTTACGCTCATCTTCAGCCAGTAATGTCGATAGATATCGCTCTGTATAACTTGGAATAATCACAACAATTTTTTTACCTTTATTTTCAGGCTTCGAAGCTTGTCTGATTCCAGCAACAATAGCTGCTCCTGATGAAATACCAACAGGAATACCTTCAGTTTTTATCACATGTTTTGCCATTTTTAATGACTCTTCACTGTTCACAAGTTCAATCTCGTCATAAATCTTTTGATTCAGAACTGTGGGAACAAAACCTGCGCCGATACCTTGTATTTTATGTGGACCCGCTTTTCCACCCGACAAAATTGGAGATTCCATCGGTTCAACAGCGATCATCTTAAGAGATGGTTTTTTATTTTTTAAAACTTCTCCGATTCCTGTAATTGTACCGCCTGTACCTATACCGCTGACAACAATATCAACTTCACCATCTGTGTCCTCCCAAATTTCCAAAGCCGTTGTCCGGCGATGAATTTCTGGGTTTTCCGGATTCATAAATTGCGAAGGATAATAAGAATTTGAATTTTTTGAAACCAATTCTAAAGCTTTTGCAACGGCTCCGCGCATTCCATTCGCCCCTGGAGTCAAAACAACTTCTGCACCTAATAAAAGCAATAAAGTCCTACGCTCTTGCGACATCGTTTCCGGCATCACCAGCGTCAGCTTGTAACCTTTCGCAGCACAAACGAATGCCAATCCAATACCAGTATTCCCAGAGGTCGGCTCGATCACTTCCATACCCGGTTTTAATTTTCCTGTTTTTTCAGCGACTTCGATCATATTTAAACTGATTCGATCTTTGACTGAGCCCAATGGATTAAAAAATTCTAACTTAAGATAAATTTCGCCAGGTAAATTTTGACCTAAGCGCTGCATTTTAACTAAAGGGGTATTTCCGATTGTCTTTGTGATGTCATTGTAAACTTTCATCGAGGCCTCATCTTTCTTTCGGTTTAAATACGATGCCCTTATTATGTCTTAATTCTGTGGGCTTGTGAGTTTGAAGAAGTCAAAAACTGGACCTTGATCATAGCTGATTCGCCAAGTATCTTATCAAGATGCTAAATCTACAAACCTATAAAAAATCGTCAGAATCACATAGCACTGCAGAAATTCAAAAAGCGTTGGATTTTGTTCTGAGCTCAAAAAATATCGGCTTTATAGATCTTCCGCATCGCACTGAACTGTGGAGCCAATCCGAAAAACTGGGATCTGAAATTAGAAATCATTATGATCATTTGATTGTCGTAGGCATTGGCGGTAGCAGCATGGGCCCCCGCGCACTGGCTGAATTTTCTGGGAACACGAATATTTCATTTCTTGATAATGTAGATTCCATCGAGACTGAAAATGTACTTAAAAAAATTCACACGAATGAAAAACTGGCTTGGCTTTTTATCTCGAAATCAGGAAGTACGATCGAAGTTCTTTGGACAATAGAATTAATTCAACAGCGCTATTTCGAGCTGGGTAAAAAGCTGTGGCCGCATACATTTTATATCACTGAACTCACTGATAATTCGCTTCATAATTTATCAATTCAACATAAACGTCCATGCCTTGAAATTCCGATAGATGTCGGTGGACGATTTTCAGTATTGTCTCCTGTGGGACTTGTTGTGGCTAGTTTTTTAGACCTTGATTTAGATCAAATAAAATCAGGAGCAATAAATGCTCTGAATGACACAAAAAATTTAAATACCATGTGCAATCAATTCATATCATCGTTTGAAAGATCTGAATCGATTACATTATTTTGGTTTTATTGCTCAAGACTTCGTTGGTTCGGCGGCTGGCTTCAACAGCTCTGGGCAGAATCATTAGGTAAAAAATTAGACCGACAAGGCCAGCCTGCATTTCCGTTTAGTACTCCAATGACATCGATTGGCGCTTGTGATCAACATTCTATTTTACAACAAGTCGTTGATGGACCCAAGGATAAATTCGTCTGTGTGTTTCGCTTTAAGGACATTGAACGAAAATCATCATCGATCCACCAACCTATTTTCAAAGAAACACAATCAATGAAAGGTAAACAATTCGGCGACCTTTTAAAAGCCGAAGCACTCGCCACACAAAAAGGACTTCATCTATCGGATGTTTCAACAATGCTGTATGAATTCGAACATTTTAATCCTGAAACTTTAGGTTATTTATTTATGAGCTTTCAAATTGCAGTCTCTGCATTGGCAGAGATAAAAAATATTAATGCTTTTGATCAGCCTGGTGTTCAATTAGGTAAAAAACTGATCCCGGAATTTTTGTAATGAATTATCTGATTGGTCTTTTTTGTTTTTTATTTTTAGCTGTTTTTACATCACAAACGTTAGTTGACGTTTGTGACTCATTCATCGTCGGAACTGCGTTATTCACTTTGATCAAAACAAAAGACTTAGCGTTTTTAAAGATGATCTCTAAGACAGCGTGGTTTTGGGTACTTTGGCTCGGCATCTTAGTGGCCGGATATCTCATGAATGAAAGCTCGTCATTTCCTTGGGTTTATTTTTTTGAATTCAGATGGTTTTTAAGTTTCATTGCCATGATCTATTTATTGCAAAAAGTGATTGAACCTAAAAAAATGATTGGGATGCTTGGACTTTTGATGTTGGTTTTGAATGCAGCAGCTCTATTTTTGTATTTCTATCGACCAGACGCCAGAGCCGGTGGTGTGAATAATGGCGTGATGGCTTTTTCTCAGAATATGGGGTTGGTTGTTTGTTTTTTTGTGACTTTTATAACGTGTATTTATAAATATCAAATTGAGTTCAAATATAAAAAACTCTTTATCATTGTCTCTGCCTCTTCGGTGCTATTAGTGATTCTGACGCTGACACGAGGTGTTTGGATTGCTTCAGCACTTGGAATCAGCATTACAGCAATGTTCGTTCCCAAAAGAGTCTTTATTTATACGATCATCAGCATCGGTGTTTTATTTTCGGCACTTTCTTTTTTAAGTCCATCTTTCAATCAAAGGGTCTATTCGACCAGCGCCGAATCCAAAATGAGCAATAACCAACGTCGTAATATTTGGACAGCAAACTTTGAAATTTTCAAAGATCATCCATTGATCGGTGTTGGATATACATTAAATAATGAACGACTGACTGAGTACTATGATAAATTAAACATTCCTCAAACAGAACTTAAATCACATGCTCACAATCAGTACCTGCATTTTGCTGCGGGAACAGGAATTTTAGGTTTAATGATGTTCTTGATTTTTCTAGGGACTATTTTTCGTAAAGGAATAATGGGATTTATCCAAAACAATGACACTCTGATCAAATCAGTCTATCTATCACTTTTAAGTTCTTTTATTTGCTTTATCACAGCCGCTCTGACCGAGTCGAATTTTAGTATCTCGAAAAATAGATTTTTCTTTTTATTTTTCTGTGCTTTCATTGTGGCACTTTCGAACAACGAAAGTAGCGCAAAGACGACGACTTAGTATTTGGTTCGTTTCAAAGACCACTGATATGCTGATTGTACAATGACAGAAATCTCTGAATACTCGGGTCGCCAGTCAAAGTACTTTTCAGCCCGTCTGCTATCACTGACCAAATATAAGGGATCACCTTGATGATACTCTCGCCATTGGATTTGAATATTCTTTTTTGTGATATCAGAAAAAACCGAGACTAATTCTTTAAGAGAAGTTCCTCTACCCGAACCACAATTAAAAATCTGGATATCATTTTCAGTCTTAATTTTTTGTACCGCTTTAACGATAAGACTGGTCACATCCAACACATGTATAAAATCGCGAACGACTGTTCCATCAGGTGTCGCAAGATTTTGGCCGAAAACAATCACCTGAGAAACCCCAGACACTTGCTGTGAACTCATTCGATCAATCACGTGCTTGGGTTGAACTGAGTCTTGACCTCGATCACCCGACAGCACTGCACCAGCGATATTAAAGAATCGAAACATATATCCTTTAAAATACCCAGCGTTTTTGAGAATGAGCTCTTCACAATCTAATTTTGTCTGACCATATGGATTTAAGGGCTCAAGTTGAGACTCCTCAGCCAACTGACGATAGTCGTTTGGCGCTTGGTAGAGCGTGCTTGATGAGGCAAAAATGATTTTGTTTATATTTTGAAGGCGACAAATCTTTAACATATTTTCTGTAGCTAAAAGATTATGTAATTTATAAAGCTCAGTCTCTAGAAACGAATCATGTACGTAAACAAGTCCAGCTAAATGGATCACAACATCAAATGTGTGCTTGTTGAAATATTTTTGTGTTTCTTGAAAATTTGATAAATCTAATTTTGTAAAATGCAGTCCCGACGGAACTTGAGGACTTCGAATATTTGAAAAATTATCAACACCAAATAATTGAACATCAGGCAATTCTTTAAACAATGCCTCAGTCAGAAACGATCCTACATATCCTAGAGCACCAGTAATAAGAATTTTCACAATCTATTCACAACCTTAAATCTTACTTATTTTCAAGTGTCGCTTTGGTGGCCATTGTAAGATATTTATCACTCACAAGCGCACCCAATTTAATAATCGCATTTCGATCTGATTTTTTTGAAAATTGAATCATACTATCAATACAAGTTATAAACTGTTCATTCGAATAGTCCGCAGGTAAAGCATCACCTTTAGGTAAAACTAAGATCTCAGGATGTTCGGTATTTAACTCTTTTCCAGAAATATACAGTTCTTCAAACATCTTTTCACCAGGACGAAGCCCCGTATACTTGATTTTGACATCTTCAATTTGGCGTCCCATGAGTTGTATTAAATTCTGTGCGACGTCGACAATTTTGACGGGCTCACCCATTTTTAAAACATTAATATCGCCTGGTTTTGATATCGAAGCTGCTTTTAAAACCAGTGAAACAGCTTCATCAATCAACATAAAATAGCGGGTCATATCTTTATGAGTGATTGTCAGCGGTTGATTTGTTTCAATTTGTTTCTTCAATAAAGGGATTAAACTTCCGCTACTACCCAAAACATTACCAAATCGCACTGAGCAATAAACTTTACCTGTTTGCGCTGCTGCGATGGATGTCATAATTTCACAGACTCGCTTGGTTGCGCCCATGATTCCCGCAGGATTCACAGCCTTATCCGAAGAGACTAAAATAAAAGTACTGACATTAAACTTCGCACAATTAGCTAACAGATTTTTTGTACCTTCAACATTATTGATGATCGCAGAATAGGGATTTGATTCCACCAGGTGAACATGCTTGTAGGCTGCCGCATGAATAACAATGTCTGGTGAGTATTTTTCAAAAATATCACGCAGACAGTCTTGATCACGCATATCAACAAGAGCCGGAACCATGACTTCGTCATAAAACTCAGAGTTTTTCAATTCTTGATCAATCGTGTAGAGGTTAAATTCAGAATGATCTAAGGCAATCAATCGTGATGGAGAAAACGACAGAACCTGACGGACAAGTTCACTACCAATCGAACCTCCGGCGCCCGTGACAAGCACTCGTTTTCCTTTAATCATTTCCTGTGTCGAATGAATATCAATAGAGTGTGGTGCACGTCTTAAGAGATCTTTGAGTTCGATGTCGCGAAGCTCGGCTTTATAATCCTCGTTCGACTGAGAAATCAATAAACGTGGTTTAATACCGACCACAGAACATGCAGCAAGGGTTTTCTTAAGGACATCAGCTGATGGCGAAGGTATGCCTATCACGATTTGACGAATTTCAAAATCACGAACGACACTTTCAAGATCAGAGATCCCTCCTAAAACTTTAAATCCTAAAATACTTTTTCCAATTTTTTGAGGATCATCATCGATGAATCCAACAACGGAAAGCTTCATCTCAGCATCTGCTAAAACACGCTTTAGAACACCTTGTCCCGCAGACCCCGCACCGTAGATCAGCGTTTTTTCACCGTTAATTTTAAGGGACTGAGAATTTTTATACTCATGAAATAAACGTCGAGATAATCTCAATGCTGTTAATGTCGATAATAATAAAAAAGCATCGATAAAATAGATTGATCGAGGGATCAGACCAATTTGAAATAAATAAGTGATCGAAACAATCACCAGTGACGATCCAGCAATGGCTTTTCCCAAACGGAACGCATCCACTGCACTGACATAACGCCAAATAATATTATATGTTTCAAAATAAATGAAAAAACTGGTTCTAGCTAAAATAACGAAAATGAGAATTTTATGCAGATTTGGTAAATGTTGACGAGCTTCTTCAGGATTTACACGTAAATAAAGACTGATATAAAACGTCGCTATACTCACTAAAATATCTGTCAAAAGATGTCTAAAATTAATTTTTTTAAGTGATTTCATTTTAATGTTGAATCCCGTCAGCCTTAAGAACTTTAAATACTGTTAAAAATAAAATTTTGATATCAAAAAAAAGTGTTTGATGATTCAGGTAATACTCATCAAGCTGTGTTTTTACAGAGATTTCAAGCTCATCGCGCCCATTAATTTGAGCCCATCCTGTGACTCCAGGACGAAGCGTATGCACATTCTTTTTTGTTCGTAATTGAACCAGATCATCCTGATTAAACAAAGCTGGTCTGGGCCCCACAAGACTCATGTCACCTCTGATCACAGAAAATAATTGCGGAATTTCATCAAGACTTGTTTTTCTTAAGAACTGTCCCACAGGAGTGATAAACTTGGATGAATCTTGCAATAAGTGAGTCGCTACTTGCGGAGCTTCTGTGTACATCGATCTGTATTTAGGCATTAAAAAAATTTTGTTGTTTCGGCCCACTCGTTTTGACCAATGAATGGCTGGACCTTTTGATGTTCGTCGAACAATCAAGGCGATGACAATCATCGGAATCAACAAAATTGTCAGTAAACAAAGGCTCAGTAAAATATCACAGAATCTTTTAATCATTCACTCTCCGGCCAGTGATTTTATCCATTTTTATCAAGTTTGCTGATTGTGCTCTTTGGATAAGATTTGATCAAATAATTTTTGGGTTTGTGAGCGCATTTCAAAATGTGTTTCAAAGTACTTAAGACCTTGTTGTCCCATCGAATTTAAAACGGCTGTGTCTAAATTAAATGCACGAACTAAATTTCCTACCAATTGGTCAACGTCTTCAGCTGCTCCAACAAACCCACAGCCAGATTCTGAAATAACTCTGTGACCTTCACCATCGATAGCGCCGACGATAGGCTTTCCAGCTGCCATGTAAGACTGCGTCTTCCACGGAAGAGTGTATTTTAAAATATCATCTGCATTTAATGTCAGCAGCATAACTTTAGATTTAGCATAGATTAAAGGCATATAAGACATTTCGAAACGCCCGACACATTCGATATTTTCCAAATTCAACCTTTTCTTTTCGGCTTGAATCCATGCCAGCGAACTGCCAGAGCCGACAAAGACAATTTTAAATTTTGACAAATGAGTCAATTTTTCCGCGGCTTTAACGATAGTTTCAACGGACTGTGCCTGACCAATATTTCCAGCAAAGACTGCACAAAAATTCTCTGACAACAACTGATCTAACTCCATCGGTAAACTTAAAGCATTCGCTTGAGCCATTTCTTTTTTAAAAGTATTCGGAAAATAAGCGAGATTGGCTTTTGATGAAATTTTGCGGATGGGTTCAAAAAATGATTTGGATTGGACTAAAATAATATCACTGAAAAAGTAAATGACTTTAACCATCAGCTCTACACACTTTAAAATACTCTTGTTTTTAATAAAACCTGTCACAACTAAACTCTCGGGCCATAAATCTTGGACCCACAAAACCAGTCGTGCACGTTTGAACAGTTTTAAAAAAATTCCAGGAATCGCAGATGTGATTGGAGACACCGCAAAGACAAATATCAAATCAAATTTCTTTCGTCGCAGTAACCAAGGCGCTCGGAGAGTTGCAGAAAAAACGAAAGACAAATAATTCCGAATTAAATCAATAGCCTTACCTCGCCCACGAGGACTGAGAGGCACTCGAATAACATCAATATTTTGACCATGTTTTTCAAATTGAATCCCATTTTCTGTGTAACCAGGAAATATTTTTCCTTCAGGATAATTCGGTTTTCCCGTAAGCACAGTCACTTCATGACCTAAAGCTTCCATCTCTAATGAAATTTCATTAATGATAAAAGTTTCTGGTTTAAAATACTGGGACAGGATCAAAATTTTCATTTTAAAGAATAACTACTTTGTCACTCGCCACACAACGCGCTGAACGTAATCTGTGTAACTGAGAATTATACGAACAACTTTATCCGACACATTCGGCATAGAATAATCCGCAACAGGACGCAATAACCTTTGTTCTCCGCGAGGTTGCGATTCTAATATGTCTAAACCTTGAAAAACTCTCTCTAAGCTGAGCCCCACAAACATCACTGAAGCTTCTTCAAATCCTTCGGGACGTTCGTGCGCTTCTCGGATATTTAATGCAGGGAAATTCATAATTGATGATTCTTCAGTAATCGTTCCGCTGTCTGAAAGCACGGCGTGCGCATGAACTTGTAAATGATTGTAGTCTGTAAAATTCAGTGGTTTCATCAATTTCACCAACGGATGAAATGCCAAACCCTTTTGATTAATTTTATTTTGTGTCCGCGGATGTGTTGAGACAATCACTGGTTGATTATATTTTTCAGCCACGCCGTTTAAAATTCCTACAAGACGGATAAAATTTTCGTCGGATTCTATATTTTCTTCACGATGAGCACTGACAACAAAGTATTCGTGTTTTTTGAGTCCCAACCGGCTTAAAACATCTGATTTTTCAATCTTAGGTTTATAATAATTTAAAACTTCAAACATCGGACTGCCAGTTTTAATCACTCGGTCTGAAGGCAAGCCTTCTTTCAATAAATACTCTCTGGCAATTTCACTGTATGTTAAATTGATATCGGATGTATGATCGACAATTTTTCGATTTATTTCTTCTGGAACGCGTTGATCAAAACAGCGATTTCCTGCTTCCATATGAAACACAGGAATTTTTCTTTTTTTAGCCGCAATCACTCCCAGACAACTGTTCGTATCCCCAAGAACTAAAAAAGCATCCGGTTTTACAAGGTCTAAGACTTTATCCAATTCTTTTAAAATATTTCCAACAGTCGCCATAGCTGTTGATTCGGCCGCATTCAGGAAATGATCTGGCTTACGAACTTCAAGATCTTGAAAAAAGATTTCATTCAATTCAAAATCGTAATTTTGACCGGTATGCACAACCGTGTGATCACAATATTGATCCAATTTGGCAAGTACACGCGATAAACGAATAATCTCAGGTCTTGTCCCTAAAACAGTCATGACTTTTAATTTTTTGATATTCGATTTCATATTATACCTTGTGTCCTATTGTATCTGGTTTTTCGCGGTCAAAAATTTCATTCGCCCAAAGCATCACGACAAGCTCTGTATCCCCCGTGTTGGTCAAATCATGAGACCACCCTGGAACGGTCTCAACAATTCGTGATTCCTGAGCCAAGACTTCTTGTTCGTAAAATTCGTCGGTGATGACATTTCTAAACTTAAATAAAGCTTTCCCTTGCAGAACTAAAAACTTTTCGGTTTTTGAATGATGGTAATGTCCACCGCGAGTGATTCCAGGATGAGCTGTAAAAAATGAAAATTGACCCGCATCTTTGGTTTTTAAAAATTCAACAAATACGCCGCGTGGATCAGCATGACGAACCAGTGTGTATGAAAACTGTTCAGGACGCATGTGACTTAAATAGGTCGCATGCAGTGCGCGCTCAAAGCCGATACCCACAGGCTCAGTGACTAGATTTTCACGACTTTTTTGGATCGCTTGAATTTTTGAAAGAAGTTCGCCGACCGTTACTGTGTATGTAACAGGAATTTGAGCGAAACCAGGGTTTGCAATTTTATTCTGAGTACGAAACATTTCTAATTTTTTGATAAATTCAGTCACAACATCGTCCACATAAACCAATTTCATCATGACACTTGGATCATGAACTGTGACAGGCTTTCCGTTCAGAATATTATAACAAAATGTCGCAACCACTGAGTTATAGTTCGGTTTACACCATTTACCGAAAACATTCGGTAAGCGATAAACACAAACGCTCTCTTTGAACTTAGAATTAAGCAAAATATCTTCAGCCAATTTTTTACTTTCGCCGTAGGGATTTGCAAGTTCCGCTTGAGTCGATGAGGTCAATACGACAGGAGTATTTCGACCAGATTCTATGATGAACTCAACCAGTTTTTGAGTTAAATCTGCATTCACAGTTTTAAATTCAGTCGGATCTTTCGGACGATTGCTACCAGCTAAATGAAACACAAAATCAGCAGAATGAATTTTATTTTTCAAATCATCAATTGAATCATTTTTAGAATATTCAAGAATTTCGTCTTGTTTTAATTCCTTTAAACGAAGAATTAAATTCTTTGCAATAAATCCATTGGATCCCGTGACTAAAACTTTCATTATTGACTGAACCTATTCTTCCGGAAGGACTGTACGTCCCTCAGTTCGGGCTTTGATAAAATCAAGTTTTAATAAAAGATCCTTCATTTCAGAGACATTCAAAATTTTTGTGTTATGCGAATTGTAATCCTCAGATTTTGAAATCGCTGGTTCGCCTTGATCCACATACTTACTGTAATTCAAATCGCGTAAATCTGGTGGAATTCGAAAGTACTCACCAAGATCTTCGGCTGAAACCATTTCTTCACGACTTAGAAGAGTTTCATATAATTTTTCACCGTGTCTTGTTCCAATGACTTTGATCGGGTGATTTGGTTTTTTAAGCAGTTCAAATAAAGCTTTTGCCAATACTTCAACAGTGGCAGCCGGTGCTTTTTGAACAAAAATATCACCGTTTTTAGCATGCTTAAACGCATACAAAACCAGATCTACAGCGTCTTCAAGGGTCATCATAAAACGTGTCATCTGAGGATCTGTGATTGTGATTTCCTGACCAGCTGCAATTTGATCCACAAATAATGGAATCACAGAACCACGTGACGCCATCACATTTCCGTAACGAGTTCCCGAAATTACAATTTTGTCATTACTCACTTGTCGTGATTTCGCGATCATGACTTTTTCCATCATTGCTTTAGAAATTCCCATGGCATTGATCGGATAAACAGCCTTATCAGTACTGAGACAAACAATTTTTTTAACTCCTGATTGAATGGCCGCTTCAAGAACGTTCTCGGTTCCTAAAACGTTTGTTTTTACAGCTTCCATGGGATGAAATTCACACGATGGAACTTGTTTTAACGCGGCAGCATGGAAGATATAATCCACACCACGACAAGCTCCCGAAATACTGTTGTAATCACGAACATCACCAATATAAAATTTCAATTTTTCCGATTTATATTTTTTACGAAGGTCATCTTGTTTTTTTTCATCACGACTAAAAATTCGAATTTCTTTAATATCTGTTTTTAAAAATCGATTCAAAACAGCATTCCCAAAAGAGCCCGTTCCACCTGTAATCAATAATGTTTGATCTTTAAATGACATCAGAAACTCCTCTTATTTATTAAACAACGCTCGTTTTTGTTCCGGCGTGGGATAACTAATTAAAACAGCGCGGTAAGCTCCTTTAAATACAAAAAAGCTTCCTGCCGCCACACCGACGATACCACACTCATCAATCACTTTTTTAAAATCGGACAGTGATCCTGCCCCGCCCATGACGGTCATTGGAATTCGAACTGCTTCACGTAAAGATGAAACAAGTGGCATATCATAGCCCTTCATCACACCGTCATGATCAATCGAGTTCACGACGATCTCTCCGGCCCCTTTTTCTTGAACCAGCTTTGCAATATCTAAAAAATTCTGTTTTGTATTTTTAGTCCCGTTGTGTGTCCACACATCATACGCTTTACTTAAAAAACGTTTTTTAACATCTAAAACCACAACCACACTTTGCGAACCAATCGCTTCTGCGACTTCCGAAATCAACTCAGGACGCTCGATCGCAGCTGAACTGATCGCAACTTTTTCAACGCCTAATGAAATAATTTTTTTGGCTTGCTCTGCGGTTTTGATACCACCGCCATAACATAAAGGCATTCTACATTCAGCTGCTAAGAGCGCGATCTGTTTATAGTTCGGTTCATTGTTTCTGACCGTGGCATCAATGTCGACAACGATTAATTCATCCGATTCTTTTTCATTAAATATTTTAACAGCATTGATCGGATCACCGACATACTTTGCATCTTTGAAATTTGTTGTTTTGACGAGGCCACTGTCTTGAATCAGTAAACACGGAATGATCCTTGGACGTAACATCTACAACTCCGAAAAATTCTTAAGGAGAGTTACTCCGAAATGATGGCTTTTTTCAGGGTGAAATTGAACACCAAAAATATGACCCTTTGAAACGCCGCACGTAAAGTTCATACCATAATCCACTTCAGACATTGTATTCTCTGAATTCTGACATTGAAAAAAATAAGAATGCAAAAAATAAAATCGGGCCTCAGTCTCGATGCCTTTAAACAACGGACAACCCGCTTTGGATGAAACATCGTTCCAACCCATATGTGGAAGTGGTAAAGAATTCATCTGTGGCATTTTTTTAAGGGAAGTGACTTTACCGGGAATCCAACCCAGACCTGCACAGTCGCCTTCATCACTGGATTCTGCCAAGATTTGCATTCCCACACAAATTCCAAGAACTGGAATGTTTTTTTCCAGAACCATTTCGGTCACTGTCTCACGCAAACCCGAAGCCGTGAATTTGTTCATGACTTGGTCAAAGGCCCCAACACCAGGTAAAATCAATTGCTTAGCACCGACAAGCTCTTGCGGAGTCTTTGCTAATGTAATGGGTTTATGTAATCTGCGGTAAACATTCACAATCGCTTGTGTGTTCCCGCATTCAAAATCAATAATTGTGGTCATCGAAACAAACGTCTCTCGAGGCCCAAACGGCTCAGCGTTTTTGCGCCAAGTCCGATGAGGAATTTTTTATTTTTGTAATCTGCATAAGTTCTGTTTGGCCCTTCAAATATTTTTTGAAGTTCATCCACTGTCAGATCTAATTTATGAGCGACGTATTCAAATTCTGAACGTAAAAATTCTTCGTTCATCTCGGGTTTAGAAATACGAGCCAAGGCCTGATCACGAGTCATTTGACCCGTCATAATTAAACTTGAAAAATGAGCTCGACGTTTTTCGTATCCAAATTTTTTAGGCATCCAATAATCTTCGTAAAAACGAGTAAATCTGGACTCATGATGTTTATGTTGGAATTTTTTCCAGCCAAAGAGTTTTTCTAAAGTTTTCTCAGCTTCATCTTTAATATATGGAGTTAAGTTTAACGGTCTAACAACTTCCATACCTAAAGCATAACGATAAAATATTTTATACGTCAGGATATCGACGATTGGAAAAGACTTAAGCGGACGCTTTCCAAATTTTTGGTGAATGTCAGTAATCAATAACTTATCAATTCCAGGGTAAGCACCCCATTGATCGGGCTCACGACAACATTCCGTCGAAAAATTTCCACCTGTGACAACATATTTAATTTTATGTTTACGTGCGAATTTATAAAGCCCCGAAAAAAAAGCAGTGTCTTGTGGAATATCTTGATCTGGTATTTGTGATTTTAAAAATGAAACTTGCAGGTCCTTCATTTCTTCCCAATTGATGACTTCGGTGAATAATTCACATTTTAGCCCATCAACAAGTTTTTCAATATTTCCGACAGCTTGATCTGTGTTCCAACCGGCATCAACATGAAATAATAATGGCCGAAGTCCCATTTTTTCTTTGGCGATGTAACTGACGTAGGAACTGTCGAGTCCTCCGCTCAGACCAATGATACAATCGAAATCACGATCTTTACCATCTTGTTTAATTTTCTCTGCAATTTTTTGCAGCTCTACTTCACCGCGAGCATCCGTGTGCCATGACGGCTGAATCGCAGTTTTAAAATTATTGCAGTAATCACAAACTCCATTTTCGTCATACGAAATACTGGAATCCGTGTGATTCATAATACAATGGGTACAGATTGAGGGCTCAGATTTTTTTGTCGGATTCATACAGAGGAAACTTTAAATTTCTAGCAGTCAAAAAACAAGGTAAAAAAGTGTTGCTAAGTAGCTCATTTTTGACGAATGACTGGAGAGCTGCTCAAGTAGAGCAAGATACCAAATAATCCAATTGTAAAACCCAAGATAGCACTTAAAATCAAAATAATGGGTATATTGGGATCCCTAGGAGAATCTAGAGCCTTAACATGTTCGGTAATTTGAAAGACATGACCTTGCATAGGTTTGCTAAGTAGAAACTTGATTTGAAGGAGTGCCTCTTTCATAGATTTTGTTTCTTGTTCAATGAATAATTTGCTATTAAAAATAGCAAATTTATCGCTGACAAACTTATCACGGAATATATACAAAGAATCTTTTGAAGAGGTTAAACTCTGTGCAGTTAAGCGAAGTTCGTTACCAAATTTTAAATTTAACTTTAAATAATCAAGCCATGTTTGATAAAAATCCATGACGTACTGTTGACGCTGAGCTTGTGTTTGCTGTTGCAAACTTAATAACAGCCACTCATCGGTCAATCTCGTTTCTATAATTTGCAGAAGCCGATCTCGATAATCTTTTAAAAAAAGTGAGTTTTGCTCATTTAAAAAATTTAAAATATCTTGGTCTGCCTGATTTGGCGAATCGGAATAGGCTTGTATCAAAAATGTTTTGTGAATATCTTTTCTAATTTTTATTGAATCTGATTTATGATCGATAAATTCTGCGAATTCATTTAAAATGCTCTCGCTACCGATGGGCTCAAGTCCGTACTTAGATATCGATGTTTGTTGACTCAGAAAAAAAAGAATTTGTTGATTACCCATCTTCATTTGACCAATTTTAACTTGTGAGACCCAAGTTTTCTTGGCCATTAAACAATAAGTAACTCCGAACGTTAAAAATATTAGAGTCGATATAACAATCCACTTTTTGAGCGCAAAGATTTGATTGAACAAAGTGTAAAATTCAAAATCTTCGTAAATATCAATTTGACTGAACTTCTGATTTTTCATTAACACCGTATTGGCAACTGATCTTTTAATTCAGCTTTTACTTTCTCAAATTTATAAATTTTTTCAATATTAGCATCAAAAACGTCCGATGTATTAAAATACTCGTCGAACAAATACAAGAACGCTTGCAGTTCGTTCATATGATTTGTTTCAATTAATTTTATACAGTAAAAAGGTGGTTTCCATTCAGCACCCTCAACCATGTATCGCTTTTGATAAGGACCAAATGATAAGACCCAGTTTTGCGGATCTTTAAAAGCTGCATAGTGCGAAGCTAATATAATAGGATTATTTTGACGACCTGTTATTTTATATAACATTCCTGTCAATTCATAAAAACTCCAGTCATGACTCATCATTCCGGGAGCGCTCTCTCTATTTAGTAATATGTAAGCTGCAGGAGCCTGTCGATCGATTGATTTTGATAAAACATTTTGTAAAGCTAAATCTTGGTAGCGAAGCCCTTGCACACTGAGATACATACGAACAGTTCCGAAAGAGAATGCAAACAGTGTCAATCCACCAAAAATATATTTGTGCTTGTTCGTCTTGAGAAAACTCATAACAAACATCAGCCACAAAGACGCTCCAAGTGGAATCAACAATTGGTGCCGAGAATCCCAATTGTATGTGTAAGGTAATTTACCGACAATGACATACGGAAATACAGCTGCTAGAATTAAACCAATCGAGGCTAAAATCCAAAAAAATGTCTTATAATCTTTTTTATAAATCGCCCAGATCAATGGAAAATATAAAATAAAGGATGAAATAATCATCACTGTACGAGTGTTTGAGCTGATTAAGTCTTTTCCGAAAAACGAGTACAACAAAGGCTCTAGAAAGTAAAAAGGACCATGAATAGCGATCATCTTAAGAATGATGACAATATTAAATTCTAATTTATTGTATGTCGAATAAACTCCAAATGTTGGAAAGTAAGTCACTTTAACAATATAAAATAGCGCTGCATGAAATAAAATCAGCAGACTGATCAAGAATAATTTCTTATAATATTCTTTTGTATTTTGGAAAAATAAAAACTCGGTAATTGTAAATAAAGCGACATATAGAACTAAAAAAGAAGTCGTATTAAAGGAAAGTGTCGAGAAAAATAAAAACGCTAAAAACATAAGTTTCGACTTATTGAATCGAAAAGATAAATAACTATAATAACTCAAAAAAAAGAGTCCAAAACTTAGAGAATATGGAGCTGTACATAGCGACGATCTGCCAATTATATTATATGGCATCGCAAGAAAAAAAAGACTGCAAAAAATTAGATTATACTTTGTGTTTTTAAATATTTTAGAAATGCATTTATAAAAAAACAAAACTCCTATAAAGTAGTTTGTAAAAATAAATGTTTTGATCCAGAACAC
>JBPOIE010000132.1:0-17906 GCA_052034855.1 Bdellovibrionota bacterium
AATTTCTGAGTGGTTTTTTACTTATTCAGCTTTTGAACGAAAAAACCCTTCATCAAATTTTGCTCTGAACCTTCAAGTTTAAAATCAATCGAAGGTTCAGGTAATTTTTCAATTTTAAATTTTTGATTTGATAGAGTTTTGCGGAAAACAGATTCTAAATCTTTCAAAGTCCATTTTTCATAGTTACAGTTAAAAAGAATTCGGCCATCAACAGACAAACAATTCCACATTTTTTGAATAAGTTCTGGTAAATCTTTTTCGATTTTCCAAACGGTGGTTTTCGTACGGCCAAAAGAAGGGGGATCGCAAATGATCAGATCCCATTGGCGATTTCTTTTTTGAGCTCCGGCCAAAAATAATAAAGAATCTTGTGCGAAAAAATCAAATTTTTCTGGTTCTAAATTATTCAATTTAAAGTTTTCTTTGCTCCAATTTAAAAAATTAGAACTGGCATCGACTGTAGTGACAGAAGCTGCACCATCAAGAGCTGCATTCACAGAAAAACCAGAGGTGTATGAAAATAGATTTAGAACGTTTTTTGATTTTGAATTTTCAAGAACCCATTTTCGATTCTGTGATTGGTCCAAAAAAAGCCCTGGAGAAAATCCTGCCGTTGTTCGTAATTGGAATTGAACATTATTTTCAGAAGCGATCCACTGATCGGTTTGGTTTTCAGAGCGTATGAGGTCTTGTTTTTCTTTTCCGCCGACGCCTTGTCCACGGTTGATCATATGCCGGATGACATAATTAAGTTCGCGCTGTTCGCAAAAAGACTCGACGGATTTAACCACTGAATCAGGAACTTCGAAATCATTGTACCAGTACATCCAAAGAGTGGTGCCGTAGATGTCGATTTGAAACTGGTCTTTCAGATCGTGAATCAAGCGAAAGCAAGATTTATTTTCATTTTTGTGCAGCTCAGAAAGGCTGTGCCATCTTGCCGTCAGGCCTTCTATAAACAGAGGGGTAAATGAGTTGTTATTAAGCGATGTTTTTTGCACCTAGTTACGATAGCACAAACCTATCGACCTTGACTAATCTTAAATTGAACTCATTATATACCCATAAGGAGCACTTATCTATGAAGTCTATTTTTGTTTCGTCTATTGTTTTGTCATTGGCATTGTTTTTATCGGGGTGTGGAATTCAAAGTATTCCTCAGCAAAAAAATGAAGTGGATGCCACACTAGCTGAAGTCACAAATCAGTATAAACGTCGTTCAGATTTGATTCCAAGTCTTGTCGAAGTTGTAAAGGGCTATGCTAAGCACGAAAAAGAAACTTTAGAAGGCGTTATTGAGGCTCGTTCAAAAGCGACACAAATGACAGTTGATCCAACGAATTTGACTCCTGAGAAATTGAAAAGCTTTCAAGCCGCTCAAGGAAATCTTTCACAAGCTTTAGGTCGATTAATGGTGGTATCTGAAAAATATCCTGAACTTAAAGCCGATGCGAATTTTCGTGATTTGCAAGCGCAACTTGAAGGTACAGAAAATCGCATCACAGTGGCTCGTAATCGCTACATTGAGTCAATCAAAGGATTCAATAATTTAGTGGATGTTCCACCAACAAGTTTTACAAATTCACTTTTTTATAAGCATCCGAAAATGCCACAATGGGATGTGGATGCGGCTGAAAAAGCTAAAGTTGAAAAAGCTCCTGAAGTTAAATTTTAATCGGATCATTGAACCTCAGTGATTCTTAAACTTCAAATCTTCTTTCTTATACTTTTAGGCTTGTGTTTTCAAACACAAGCCTTTGAAGTTCCTGCCCTATCAGGTCCAGTGATGGATCAAGTGAATTTACTTTCACCGCAGACAAAAAATCGTCTTGAACAATCCATTCGTCAGCTTCAACAGACTCAACAAATTCAGATTCAAGTTTTCATTACCCATTCATTAAATAATGAAGATATCGCCAGTGTTGCGATTCAAATTTTTGACAAATGGAAATTAGGCGATGCTAAAACTGATAAGGGTTTGTTATTTCTGATTGCGCCGAATGAAAAAAAGTTAAGGATCGAAGTCGGACAAGGCTTGGAAGGAGATCTTCCGGATATTCGAGCGAAGAGAATTATTTCTGATATTGTTCGTCCGTATTTTCAGCGCGGTGAATTTGATTTGGGCGTTTTACAGGGTGTCGCTAGCATACAAAGCTATGTTGCTACGGGTGGGACAGACCTGAACACAGAGGGCCAGCAGGAACAGGTGAAGCGCACCGGTAAAAAGTCATCAGGCGGTGGAACTTGGGTTTTCTTTTTACTTCTAGGATTGTGGATTTTGATATTTATGATCAGTCCTGCGACAGGTCTTCAGATTTTATTTATGGTCATGTCAGGTGGTCGTGGCGGCCGAGGCGGTGGCGGTGGCGGTTGGTCGGGCGGCGGCGGCAGTTCTTCCGGTGGCGGTGCCAGTGGAGATTGGTAACAAATGAATCATTTGCAGAAAAAAATTAATTCAGAAGAAATTTCGATAGCGATAGAAAATTTTGAAAAAGAGATTGAATTTGAATTTATCCCAGTGATTGCTGAAAAATCCAGTTATGTAGAGCATATTCAATGGATTTGTTCTTTGTTTTTCTTGCTTTTGTTTGTCGGTACAATTGATTATTTTTTTCAAGATTCGTACTCTTCTAAAATTCCTTACTACGTGGCAGCGCCGATTCTGGGTATTTTATTGGGGACCTTATTAGATAAATCCGACTGGGTGGATCGTTTCTTTATTTCTAAAAAAGAACGAAGTCGCCAGGTTCATGAAAAAGCAGAGCGTATCTTTTTTAAAAAGAAGTTGCATGAATCGAAATCGCATAATGCGTTATTGCTTTATATTTCGGTGATGGAGCGAAAGATTGTTTTACTTCCTGATCCGCGCTCAAATATTGAAAATATTAAGCAAATGAACGAAAAGTTGCTCTCTTTATTGCAAACAGCATTCAAAAAAGATGAGTACCAGCAAGGCTTGTTGCAAGCGATCGAGTTCCTGCGCTCAGAGTTGATTCACAAGCACAAAAAAACATCAGATACGCCAAATCAATTTTCGAACAAGTTGATTTGGTGGCATGATTAGTTTACCGTTATATTAATTCAAAATTACCTATTAAGTGCAATCGTAGTTCAATGGATAGAATTCCCGGCTTCGAACCGGTAGGTTGCAGGTTCGAGTCCTGCCGATTGCACCAATTTCAAATCTTAGGAAATTCTAACTACTTAAAGGCTATAATTTAACAATGATGGATTTATTGGAACATTTTAAGATGTTAAATGAGCAAGTATTTGAGGTTTGCGGGATAAAGTTTTCTCAGCCGCGACCAGAAATCGAAAGTTCAGACTATCAAGCTTGTAGTTTCAAAATTAATAACAAGATCGCTCAATTTCGCCGTGCTAAAATCACTCCAACCAAGAATGGGCAATTTGTAACTATTTGGAAGCGAATAGGCAAAGGTCCAATTCAGCCTTATGATAGCTCAGATAACATTGACTTGTTTGTAATAACCGTAAAAACAAAAAATCACTTCGGACAGTTTATATTTCCAAAATCGACATTAATCAAACAAGGTGTATTTTCTAAGAATTGCAAAGGCGGTAAGCGAGCTATCCGAGTTTATCCGCCATGGGATAAAGCAGAAAGCAGACAGGCTGAAAAAAGTCAAAAGTGGCAACTCGAGTTTTTTGTTGAAATACCAAAAAATAAATCAATCGATGTTGAAAAATTGAGATCGCTTTACTTATCTTAAGTTCCATACAACCAGTTTGAAACTTCTTAAGCCTGGGGATACCAATTTTCAAATTAATTCATTCTATGGATTCTTTTTTTTAGCTTCATAGTCTGAAGCGAGTTCACGGATTCTCTTTTGAATATCGGGTGGTAATGATTTCATAAATGAGGCAGGATCCGTCAGAGCTTTGAGTATTTCAGCTTGCATTTTGGCTGAGTCGCCAGAGTTTTTTTCAGACACAAATTTTATAACCTGAGCGCTCGTGTCGTAGACATTTTCTTTCATCGCCCCTTCGCCAAACATTTGAGTGAGGTTATCATCAGCTCCTTTAGCTTGGGAATCTGTTTGGATAATTTGATCTCGTTGTTTTTTATCTCGTAAAATATTTTGAGTATTCAATAGCGCTTGATCAGATGATAAATCTTTCAACTCATGATCAGATTTTGTCTGCGAAACTTGCGAATAAGAAAATACCGAAAATAAAAAAATGACTAAGATTAATTTCATAAATCCTCATTGTAGAATCTTTATTGTAGCTGAAGGAGTTATCGAGCAAAATTAATATTTCAAATTTGTATCAAAACAATACGATGGGGCATATTGCTAGACAGTTTTATAATTTCTAAAGAAGGAGAATAATTCTAAGCTTTCTTCACAAATTCCGATTTTAAATTCATGGCACCAAATCCATCAATTTTGCAGGTTATATTGTGTCCATCATTTCCATCGACTAGACGAATATTTTTAACTTTTGTTCCCACTTTGACGCTTGAAGAAGATCCTTTGATTTTTAAATCTTTAACAACGACGACGGTGTCTCCATCAACAAGAACGTTTCCATGAGCATCTTTGATCGAAGTGTCTTGAGGCATATCAACGGTCTCTGCAACAGATGAGGCGCTCCACTCGTGGGCGCATTCAGGACAAACCCACATATTTCGATCAGCGTATGTATACTCGCATTTGCATTTAGGACAATTTGGTTCGGTTTTCATTTTCTTCCTTATGAGTTCGTAATTTAATTCGGATCCAAAAAATTTCAATAAACATATACAAAATCATCGAAACAGTCAGGCCAATGCCTTTCAAAAGTGCCCACGCTTCAGTTGACCAATAAAGTGCAGCATAAGTCGCAACCACTGAATGAAATAAGAAAAAAAACGAAAGCCTGAGGGTCATTCCACTCATCGCATCTTTCAGAAACTGCGGTGTTGTGGGATTTTGTTTTTCGATCATTAACTTCATGAAAGGCTTTTTAAGAATCCAAGTGCCGCACAAAAAGATAAAAAATCCAAATTCGAAAATAGCAGGCTGCAATTTAAACCACACACCCTCAGTTGAAATTAAAGAGAGGGCTCCTAAGCCGATCAGAAGACCATTCCCAATCCAAGTGATGGTGCTCACTTTTTTATACTTGATCAGTTCAAAAAGTATTTCACCAAAACCAAAAACCATACCAGCAATCAATCCTGCAATAACTCCATATTTTTCTTCGATCAAAGTAAATGCTATGACTGGAAGTAAGCCGCCAAAAAATAATCCAAGGGCCTGAGACTTAGGAGTTGGTTGAGATGTTGCTTGATGTTCGTTCGAATTAGAATTCAAAATCAATGGCCTGTCCAGAATGAGGTGCGAGTATTGTTTCATCACGCATGCAAATCTGACCCTTTAAAATTGTCATCACGGGCCAGCCTTTAACTTTTTGTCCTGTGAATGGAGACCAACCCACTTTACTTTGAAGCCAATTCAATTTGATTTCTTCTGTACGATTCATATCAACGACGGTAAAATCGGCATCAAACCCTATTGCAATTCGACCTTTATTTTTAACTCCAAAAATTCGACGTGGATTTTCAGTTGTCAATTGTACGAATTGTGACAATGAAAGTTTATACTGATTCACAAGGTCTAACATGATTGGAACTAATGTTTGTACGCCAGGAACGCCGCTGGGTGATTGAGGGTAAGGTTTATTTTTTTCTTCCAAAGTATGTGGTGCATGATCAGATCCAATAACATCAACAGTTCCATCGTGAAGGGCTTTCCAGAGATGTTCAAGATGTCTTTTGTCACGAATGGGTGGGTTTTGTTGAGCAAATGTACCAAGTCGTTCGTAACACTCGGGTGCAGAGAGTGTCAGGTATTGCGGCAGTATTTCTACAGTCGCAATGTCTTTATTATTTTTTAAAAATGCCATTTCCTCGGAAGAGGAAACATGCAGTATGTGAACGGGACGAGAAAATTCTCGAGCATAAGAAATTGATTTCTTTGTTGAAATCAAGGCGCTCTCTTCGTCTCTCCAGATTGGATGGGCTCGGGGGTGAGCTGCTTCGACTGCAATATGTTTGCGATCTTTCATTCGAGCTTCGTCTTCAGAATGAATGATGACACGACGTCGGCCGTTTTTCAGAATTTTTTTAAAGATAGTATCATCATCAACGAGAAGGTTTCCGAATGAGCTACCAAGGAAAACTTTAATTCCAGAGCAATGATCCAGTTTTTCAAGTTGATCTAAGTGATCGAAATTGTCTGAGCCTCCGCCAATAAAAAAAGCGTAATGGCAATGTGCTCGCTTTTTTGATAAATTTAATTTCTCTTGAAATTGTTCTTTGGTTGAAGTCGATGGATTTGTGTTTGGCATTTCGAAGATGGATGTGATTCCACCCATAAGTGCTGCACGCGTTCCAGATTCGATATCCTCTTTGTGTGTCATTCCGGGTTCACGGAAGTGAACTTGGGAATCAATAATTCCCGGTAAAATATCGAGATGTTTTAAATCTATAACTTGATCTGCTGAATCAATCGCTGTCGCGTTGAGTGTTGCGATAACCCCTTTTTGAACACCGATATGAGTAGACTCAGATTCGATTTGATTTGTTTTTTCAGAGAAGGTTGTGACAACTGCATTTTTAAGGATTAAGTCATAATGTGCCATGTTTAAAACTTATCAAATGGATGGCCAATGGTCCAGTCTAGAATGCAATTCTAATGCTTGTGCTAGGCAAATTCTAGGGCCTTCGATAGAGTTTAAATATGGGGCAAATACTGACATGGTACTCGGCAAACAATTCGATCGTCATTCAATCATTATCTGTAGTGATCGGTTTATTGTTATGCTTTTTTATATTTCGTTTGTTTTTTAGTTCTAAGAAATCTGGAGCGGCGACTCTTTCTGAATCTGAATCCGGCTTGGGTGTTCAAGCACTTGAAAGCAAAATCAATCAAATCATTGAGTCTCAAAGTAAACTGATCATGACCGGTAAAGCGGGATCGGTTGAGGGCTCAGCAGCGCAAATTGAGCAGCTTCAAACTGAAATTTTTAACTTGAGACAAACGATTAAGGAAAAAGAATCTGTCGTTCTTGCCGCTGAAAGTGCTGGCGCAAATGGTTCAATCATTTCTGATGCTCAAGCAACGACTGAATATATGAAACAGATTGAAGATTTGCGCAATCGACTGAGTGATTATGAAGTGATTGCAGAAGACATTGCCGATTTACAATCATTGCGCGAAGAAAATCAAAAACTTCAAGCTCAAGTGGAAAGTTTAGGTGGTGCTGTGCCTGCTTCGGCCACAGCGTCGGCGACTTCGGTTCCAGAGCCTCAAATCTCGGAATTGGCAGAACCTGTTGCAACCGAACAATCAGCTTCAGATCTCGATGATTTATTACAAAATATCACTCAAGACATCACTGTATCTGAGAATGCGCAAGTCACGGATGAAGATAAGGATCTTATTCAACAATTTGAAAAATCAAAAGGATCTTAGCATGAAAAAAAATTTAATCATTAGTCTTGTCATTTTGTTTTCAAATGTCGTTTTTGCAGCTCTACCAGAAAAAGAGATCAAAAGCTTCGACGCTCAATATAAATTAGCAACGAATGCAAGTTTGCCAATGAGTGCTCGTTGGAAGGCTTTATTGGCTGCAACTGAAGTTGCGGACGGACATCAGATTCAAAAGATTATTGCCTTCTCTAAAGACAAAGATTGGTACATGCGAAATGCAACTCTTGTTGCTCTGGAGAAAATTGGAACAGATATTGTTTACGATCAAGCCAAAATTTTAATTTCTGACAAAGCCCTCGTTGTTCGCTCAGCAGCAGCCGAGATTCTCATGAAATTAAATAACCGTGATGTGCGACGAATTTTTTCTGAAGAAATTTCAAAAAAATACAATTTTAACGGAAAAAGTAGTTTGTGGATTCGTCCTCAAATGATGAAGTTTCTTGTTGAAAAACCGACCAGCGAAGAAAAATCTTTTTTTGTTAAATATCTCTTTGAAAATGATACGGAAGTAGCACTGTTAAGCACTGAAGCTTTGCAGAAGTTAACCCATATTCGTTTTAGTGGTAAGACGAAAAAAGATGTCATCGCTCAATGGCGCACATATGCTCAAAAGCAAAAGTGGTAACACGCTTGACGTGCATCAAGCCGCATATCACATTCAGAAATAAAAAGTAAGATAATACTGTATTTATTGAATTATATTTTGAATCACAATCTGTATAATGAAGAGTATCGCGTATTTGGCGCAATTTAAAAAAACTTGATGAAATAAAGCCTCAGTAATTGACAGTTTCCCTCTGTTCAGTCACGATGCCTGATTGAGCAAATTTGAAAATATCTACCAAAAATTTAATGATGTGACCTTTGATTCTATAAGTTTATTTATGGATGACGCTGCCTTATTCAAAGGTCAGAGTATAAAAAACTTTTTAGATCAAGATTTTAACAAATATAACTTCTCCAATGTGTCTAAAGAAGAAGAGCTATTCATGCCGCGTGCGTGGGACATGCCTGAGGTTTTTCGTAAAAAGTTGGTTTCATTTTCAAGTCACTCCTTGCACGAAGTAAATTTGCTGAACCATCTGACGGAGTGTGTTCGATACAACTTCAGTAATGGTCAACAATTCGCTGCTCAAGATGTCTTAAGACATCCATTAGCTAAAAAAGTTCCTCTTCACTTATTGCCTCATCATAAAATAGAAGTATCTCCTGCGGCTCCACAGTGGCCGTTGATGAGTCGTTATAAAAACTCGTTTAAGAGCCACACTGTGACTGAAGTTGAAAACATCATGCAAGCGTTGATGAATCAAATTGCAAAAGCCCTTCATGACAAAACGACGAGGGTCTACTTACAAACTTTTTCAGATTTATCGAAATCTTTTTTGATTGAAAATTTAGAAATCGACTTGAAGCCAGAAGTTGATTGGAGAATTCTGATTTCAGAGTACCCCTCTTATGCTTGTGAGTTCAAATTAATCTCGAAAAAAAAATCTGATCTTTTTTTCTTAAGCTCGTTTGCGTTAAGGCCACAAGATCGTTCTCTTTTGTTGTACCCATGGCGTAATGAATTTATTTGTCTCGATGAGAAATTGAAAACAATGGGTTCTGAAGTTGATTTTTTTCAACTCGAACAGCCCTTATTTGAATTAACGAGTCAATCAATAGCTAAAAAGACAATCCAGTATTTAAAGACCAGATCGATTCCGGTCAGCGTCGGTGGCGAGACTGTGACTGTTGAAAAGAAAAATCATCAGCTTCATATCTATCTTTCTGATAAAAAAGACTTTAAAATCACGACTCATGCTCGCGTGTTGAATCAAAAAGACCTCACGAAAAAAGATTGGTCTGATGCTTCAGCAATAGTCATTCAGTCCTTATCCGAAGGTTTATCTTATTATTTACAAGCGGAGCCGAAAGATTTAGCCTCGAGTCAAGCCCGTCGCCGTGAGTGGGATCTGAAAATATTAAAGCATACCGGCATATTGCAATATGTGACATACGAAGTGTTACATCATTTATTTTTAAATGAACTGAGCGATGGTCGTATTGTCACCCAAGAAACAGTGCTTGAAAGCTTGTATGAAAATATTAAAAGTATTTTGATCACTGGCCCCGGCAATACATTTTTTCAAGATCAAACTCTTGTCGATCTATGTTCAAAATCAGTTTTGATATATTTTGAGAAATGGGTTGAATTTTTATTTACAAGTTTTTCTGCTAATGAATCATATTATTCGGAAAACGGCGAAGTGATTTTACAAAATTTAGTCGAAAAAGAATTCCGATTGATTTTTACACTCATGCAAAAAATGATTTTTGATTCTTCGGCAGAATTTTTCAAACGTCCGCGGTCGTCTTTTCAGATTCAGATGGAGCAATTGACTCAGCATCTTGTGGATTTACTCAATACTTTACAACAGTTGGGTCCTCATGGATTTAGTATTTTTTATAATGAAAAACCACTTCAAGAGCTCAGCGAAGATCAATTCAAAGTTGATTTTGTTCTAGAGTCTGAGCTAGATCAGAATAAGAATTTCAATTGGTTCGAATTAAATCCGCAGTTTTTTTTGAATGGCAAAGCCGTTGACCCTGATAAATTTTTGACAGGAAGTCAGGGTGGAATTATTGAATACGAAGGTCAAATTTATATCTTGGCCGCAAAACAGATTCCTTCGCTGCGTCGGCTTCAACATTTTTGGCAGAAACTGCAAAAGGGTAAAGTCGAAAGTCCCAAACAAAAAAAATCAGATAAAATTTTTCAATTGCCACGAAATCAAACTTTAGAATTATTGGCGTTAAGAGCTTCGGGCATTCAAATTCGCGGCGATCACGAATGGAAAAAACTATGTGAATTTTATGATCAGCTTGGAAAAACTCGTGAACTGAATCAAATTCCAAGTACAATCAAAGCAGAGCTTAAACCGTATCAAGTTTACGGAGTTCAGTGGATATTAGATCTCTACAATTTAAAATTGGGTGCCTTATTAGCTGATGACATGGGTTTGGGAAAAACTCTACAAACATTGTGTTTCTTAGAAATTTTAAGACAGAAAAATGAACTTGGACAGGTGTTGATTGTTGTTCCATCCTCTCTCATTTTCAATTGGCAAAACGAAATTGAAAAATTCGCACCAGAATTACCACTCATGATATTTAACAGCAAAAACTTAGATGCTGTTGGACAAAAATTTGCAAATCAAGTTCCAACTTTGGTGATAACCACTTATGGTTTATTGCTTGAGCATGATCAGTATTTCGATCAGTACAAATGGAAAACGATCATTTTTGACGAGGCCCAGAATCTTAAAAATATTGCGACGAAACGGACGACGGCAGCAAGATCACTCAATGCTCAGTTCAAAATTTGTTTGACGGGTACGCCAATGGAAAATCATTACGGTGAATTCTATTCTTTGATGGATATTTTAGTGCCAGGATCGTTGGGACGTCTCGAAGATTTCCGTCGTCAGTTTGTAAATACCGATGTGATCACGTCAGAACAAATGGCAGATCTCAAATTGAAAATGAAACCTTTGCTTCTCAGACGAACTAAAAAAGAAATCTTAGATCAATTGCCAATGAAGCAAGAAAGTAAATTATCGATAGCTTTTGAGGATCAGCAAAAAGAAATTTATCGAGATATTGCATTATCCTATAATCGACAAATTCAAGATGCATTAACAGATATCACTGTAGGCGCTAAACCTACGGACGATATGGATAACGACAATATCGAAGATGCAAATCAGTTTGTAGGCTCAGAAAAAGCGGCGCCGAACGTTCAGCTTCAAATGTTGACGGCGCTTCTTCGATTGCGCCAAGCGTGTTCTGATCCTGCGGCACTACCGAATGTGAAATATGATAAGATCCCACCTAAGATTCAAACCCTTTTGGAATCTCTCGAAGAAATCATCAGTAGTGGTGAAAGCGCCTTAGTCTTTACTCAATTTATTCAAACTCTGAATCGCACAGCCGAAGTTTTAAAGAAAAATAATATCCCTGTTTTTGTTTTACATGGTGGAATTCCGACAAAACAACGACAAGTGATTCTTTCTGAATTTCATCATCTGAAATCTGGAGCGGTCCTCCTGATGACTTTAAAAACGGGTGGGGTGGGTCTGAATTTGACCAAGGCCAGTTATGTTTTCCATTTAGAACCGTGGTGGAATCCTTCAGTTGAAAACCAAGCCACAGATCGAGCGCATCGTTTAGGTCAAGAAAAGCCCGTGCAAGTGTTTAAATATATTATGCACGAGTCGCTTGAGGAAAAAATTGAAATCCTCAAAGAACGCAAAGATAAAAAATTTCAAGTGTTACTATCTGACATTGATAGTCCGACACGTGGTTCTAAAAACTCAACGGGTCTGACAAAAGAAGATTTTGATTTATTGATTTCAACCTAAAATTGAATATAAAAAAAGCTCAGCCTTTTGAAAATTGGCTGAGCTTTGCATTGAGGTCAATTTGATAATTTTATGATCTAGTTCTTAGCAACAAGATCGGCAATTTGAGTATAGAATGAAATTTGACGATCACGAACGACTGTAATATTCCGAGTCCCTAACAAAATAAAATTCTTATAGTCTAAAACTTGCTCCCAGTGTTCAAGGGGGATTGTGAAGTTTTTGTCCACAAACATTTTTGCGGCTTTATTTGAGCGAGTCATGAAGCCATTGATGCCAAGGCTTGATTTAAAGCTGACAATACCATCTGAATCGCCAGGAATAAAGTGATCAGTGACTCTGAGAACTCCTGATAAGTTCTTTGCATTCCAAATATCTAAACTGCGTGGTTGCCATCCGCCATAAGTGAAGATCTTTAGATTTTCAGGAACTCTTACTTTTTTAACAAACTCGGCCACATAAGCTGGTGTGAGTTGTTTTAAGCCATCCAGAGAGCACAAATTTGTAAGCTCGGTGAATAAAGACGAATTTTCTCGCCACGCTTGAATGAAATCAAGGCCCAAGTAGGGTGTGCTGACAGTCACTAAATTTTGAATTTCAATATGGCTATTTTGAATTGCATACAGAGAGTAAAATCCCCCTGCACTATGAGCCACGATATTCATTTTTCCAGTTTCTTGTTTTCGTATGCCTTCAAGCTGAGGAATCAATCGAGCACCATTTTCTTCGATCGTGCCAACGGGGTCTAGCCCTTCAACAACGTAGACCTTGAACCCTTTATTCTGAAAAGAGTGCACGATGTCTTTTGAAAAGTATTCTGGTGCAAACGCATTGAAAAAACCTGGAACCAAAACAACAACATCCTGAGCAGACGCCGTCAATGAAGCAAAAGTTGCTAACAGAGCAATGATTTTTTTCATTACTGCGCACCCATTTTTAAATCAACATAAGTTGAGTGATACGGGCGAACTATAGCGTTTATAAAGCGAGACTTAATTCCTGGGAGTGCGACTCTAAATGAAATAGGAGTTCCATTTTCTAAAGATTTAAAATTGTACTGTGTTTCATTTTTTGGAATGAAGAGGCCCGTCAAGTTCACTTTTAATTGTTCTTGATCTGCATATTGAGTCATTTTTTTAATCAAGACAGAGGCAATCTCTTTTTCTCGGGCAACAGCGATATAGTTATCTGTATTCAAAGAAGATTTTAAATATTTATTATCTCCAACTTTTTCAGTTTCAAATTGGATGTAGTTTAAAATATTTTTGTCATCAAATTTTGAAATATTATATCCTTTCGGCAAGCGTAAGTTGAGCTCAACAGTGAAGCCGTGCACTTCTGAAGCCAATTTATTTTGAGCGGTTGCGATAGCTTCTGGCTTGAGCAGAGTTGATAAAGTTCTATCGTTTGATGAGCATGTAGAGTTTGCTCTGCTACAGTCAGCGAGCTCATTGATGATGTATTTATAAGTAGGGTGCGAAGCACACTTTTGAATATCTGAACATTGTGAGTTGTAGACTAGAACAACATCACCAGCCAAACGGGTCCATGAATCGCCAAGCTTCGATAACTTTTCAACGGCTTTATCGTATTGACTTGCTGTAACGACAGTCGCGTGCGATGCCTCAGTAAAGTACAATCGATGTTGAGCAGGATTAATTGCATATTTTGATTTTGCAATCGGTGTCACAGCACCATCAGCGTAGTTAGCATCTGTTTCTATGACAGAAATAAACTGCGTATTGCCCGAGGGTGTGATGACAGCATTATCAGTTTCACGACGCTTGAATCCAAAGGTGTAAGGTTTATTAATTGATTCATTGATAAATTTGAAAACTGGATTTTGGAAGTCATCACAGCCTTCAGTTCTTGCACCTTGGTTTGTTTCAAAGCACTGAACGAGTGGCGCTATCGTTGTCCATTTCACTTGATTTGAAGGGCTGCTAAGGAGGCCCAATCTTAAATTTGTAGCTCCAATGCCTCCAAGAGATAATCCTTTCAACTCGTTAAAACTGATCTTAACCATAGAGTTTGTACGGATGTATTTGTCATAGAACGCTTGAAGCTGATCAATGGTTTGTAGTTTATCAAGAGCTGCATCAACTTGAGCGTCTGTTTTGCCTTGAATCCACTCAAGACCGCTCGTTAAAGTTTCTCCTAAGTATTTTTTTGAAGTGTTGCGCAGAACATTTCTGATTTCAACAGTAATGAATTTGATTGTATCTTTCAGAACTTTAACGTCAGAGGTTACAAGGCCGGCTTCTTTTGCGCCCCATGCTGCGGAACCAAGCCCGATAAAGTGTTTCAGGTGCTCTGCATATTTTCGGTAGTTAGGATCTTTCAACGATTCAAAGTACCAAGCAAGTCCAACTTGTCCTCCCATCGAGTAACCGACGACAGAGATTTGATCGTTGGGCTCGAGTTCAGGAACAACTTTTGCCAATTTGATTTTGACTTCGTTACCAGCTTTTTCGGGCGTGTAATCTGTCTGTGCGATCGTATAAGTCATGTTGACGGGCACAACTTCATAACCAGGATCAATTTTTTCAAGATGTGATTTAATCAAGGCATGGAAGTCACCGAAAGAAACTTCGTTTCCACGGATCCCGTGCAAGGTCATCACATAATGCTTTGGTTTAACTTGTGCCTGAGCAGGATCACGCTTTTGAAAATTTGAGCATCCTAAGATGATCAATGTTGATGATAGAAGTCCGCCCACTACGAATAGTGTAATTTTTTTCATATTTCCCCCTCAAGTCTGCCAAGCGTTCTATAATAGAGAATACTTGATCCGTGGCTTTTTGGCCGCAGACTTAAGCTTTAACTCTAGTATCAGACACAGTGCCTGTCACTAGCGGTAAAAATAAGTTTTTATTAAATCGTATAAAATTAACCTCATTACAATTTGACATATTGCGACATTGGTTGATTTGAGGTATAAACATCGAACGTCAAAAAATGAGGTTCTCAGGTTTTATTTTAAAAGCCTTGGAACAAAAATGTCTAGATGAAGAACTCGGGGGAGATCATATGTCATCAATTGAAACTGCAGTGGGTAATACAACGAATGTTCTACAAACATTAAATGATCAAGACACAAAAGAAGCAAAAGTCGCTGTTAAAACCGTGACTGCGGAAAAAACATCTGAGGATGATGATTTTGAAGAAGACGAACGTCCAGTTGATCGTTTTTCAGGTGAAGATGATGGTGAGTTTGAGTTAACTGCTCAAGCGCAGGCTGGGGCATTGCTTGCTTTGACAGAAGAAGAAGAAGAATTTGATTTTGATGCTGTTGAAAACATTTTAGATTTACCGGATAAAGAATTTCCTAAATTTACATTAGCAAAAAATAAAGCTCGTTTTTTAAGAATGGTGTCATGGTATCGACAAAAAGAAGAGTGGATCGAAGTTGCTCCACTTAGCGGAGTGACAAAACTTTTCAAACAGCAATCGAAAGAGCTTGAAGGAATTCGCTCGAGTAAAATGGATTATGAAATGGAACTTGAGACTGGAACATTAACGCCATCACAAAGATCATATCGCCGTGATGAATTAAAAATGTGCCGCGTTCAAGAAAAAATGGCTGTTCATTTAATTGCAAAACTTCAATTAAAAATTAAATCAGGTCGCCGATAGTTTTCTATTTTAAATTGATTGAATAAAATTTTAAAAAAGCGGAACATGTTTTCATGTTTCGCTTTTTTATTTTGAGCTCTACGATTTTAATTTCTTTGTCAGCGGTGGCTGCCGAATCTCCGGTGCTGGGTCTGACCTTTTCACAAAAACATATTTCTCCGGTTTTACACCGGGCCTCTGATCGAACCTCATTGTTGACTCTGGTTGGTGGAGCTTTTGCTGTTGGATTTGCAAATCCACAGGATGACCAAGTTCGGAGTGAATGGAAAAATCATCAACAGATTGATAAAAATTCGGCTCATGTTGGTGACATGCTTGGGACAGGTGCAGTTGCTGTTTTATCATCTGGAATGCAGTACTATTTTGATGATAGATCTTATGTCTACAAATCGCATCTCCGTGGTTTGGCTTATGGTGGCATCGCAATTTACACTTTGAAAACAGCGTTTGCGAGGCCTCGTCCTGGCAACAGTGATAATCATCAGTCATTTCCTTCGGGACACTCTTCGATTGCATTTATGTCAGCGACTCATTTGTCCTATGCTTATGGTTGGAAAGCCGCTGCCGTCGCTTATCCTGTTGCAGCTTTTGTTGGTGCTTCTCGATTGGCGGATGACGTTCACTGGTTTTCTGATACGGTGGCTGGAGCTTTTTTAGGCTTCATTGTGGGACGAGCAACGTACTATGATGAGAATGAATTTTATCAAATCAATGTCTCAGAGCAAGCTCAGCAGACGACAAAAATTCAAACACAAGTTTTGCCTTTTTGGACATCTGAGACAGCAGGACTTGCTGCTTTTGTCTCATTTTGATGCGAAAACACCAAAATTTGTTTTAAAAACCCGACTAAAATCTAAATTATCTTCAAGTTGAGATTTATTATTGAGACACCCCTAAAGGTTTTTCATTTCATTCCGATACGTTCATTGTGAGTCACTTGATTCATTTTAACGTGTCTGCACAGAAAACTGCAGAAACCAAATAAGAGGGAGGCCGTGGTATGGCTCGATCGTTTGTTTACATTGTTTCAGAAAACCCTGAAGTAATGGAAAAAGTGAAAAAATCAACAGAAGGACAGGATGTCAGTTTCTTTACATACTCTGGTCCGCAATGGAGAGAAGGAATGGAAAATCCTTTTTTCAGATCACAGCTGGTGAACGGTGTTCCGTCACTTGTCGGTGGTACAAACCCCAACCCCGTCGCAGAACATACAAATAACGTTGTAAGTTTTCCGATGGCGACAGAAAAAGTTCAGAAGATGGAAGATATTGAATCAAAAGCCATCGAAGCTGCAATTTACCAATACAAAGGTAATTTGACAGAAGCCGCTCGCGCTTTAGGTATTGGCCGCGCGACATTATATCGTAAAGTAAAACAATTTCACATCGACCCCTCCCAGGCACGCCGACGTAAATTAGTTGCAGCTTAATAGCTGTTGTTAAATTTAAGTTAAGATAAAAAGACCAAGTTTAAAAAACTTGGTCTTTTTCAATTTGATACGTTTATACAAATAAGAAGACTTTGAGTTGAAACTACGTTGTACTGATTGTTCGTGGTCAGTAAAATCAGGAGTCTTTTTTTAAAAAATTTTTCGGAACATCGAACCCTTATCTTGGGTTTTTTGTCGTTTGGCCTTGTGGCAACGCTCATTTTATTTTTTTTCTATTTATCGACCCATAGGTTGATCCTCTCCGCCGAGCTTCTCAATCAAAAGTCTCGAGCAAATGTCTTGGTTCAAAAAATACAAAACTACACGGCCATATCTGGTCAATTGGGTCGAACTTTAAAAAGCCACGTCAGTTCGTCGCAGATGAGTCAGAAGGAAATGGAATCTTACTTGAAGGAAATACTGAGTTCGGGACCTTCGAATTTAATTTATGGCATTGGTATTTGGCACGAACCTTATCGGTATCGTCCGGATATGCAACTTTTTGGCCCTTATGTACATCGCGATATCGAGCATCGAGATAAGTTGATTTTGACCTACGAGTGGAACACGAAAGATTATTATTATCCCAAGCAAGAGTGGTATCAAAAAAGTTTAGCTCACCATGAGCAGGGCATCTACGTGGAACCCTATTTTGATAAAGATCTGGTCTACGTGACATATGCCATGTCATTTTATGATCAGCAAAATCGTTTAAAGGGTGTGATCAGTGTCGATATGATTTTACCCCAGTTGCAATATTTGATTGATGAAGTAAATACAAATCCACAAGAAGTCATTTATATCGAGTCACGAATGGGTTTTTTGTTGGGGCATCCAAAGTCTAAAGAATTTTTGGAAACGTCTGAGAAAGCCCGACATAAGCCATTAATCGAATATAAAATTTCTGATTTTAAAAAAGCACTTCATATCAGAAATGAG
>JBPOIE010000036.1:0-24118 GCA_052034855.1 Bdellovibrionota bacterium
GTTCACCGGAGCTAAATACAGAATATGAAAGCTCACATGAGTTATAAAAATGAAGAGACAGATAGATTTTATAAGATTCTTTTTCATCAAGTTTTCCTTTGTTGCGATGATGAAATTGCAATCCGGAAACCCGAAAAAAAATGATTTAAAATGAATATATTAGATTTAAAGGATTTGAATTCCTAAAGTTAGGAATCGATTCCTAACTTTAAGAATGAGCAAAAAAAAGAGCTGGTTTTCACCAGCTCTTTTTTAAGTCAGAATTTAATTCTAAGAATTAATCATCACGACGTTTTTTAAACGGAGACTTTGACCAAGCGCCTTGACGGCTTGGAGCAGAATCACCATTTCTTGAGTCGCCGCGACCTTCGAAACGACCTTCAGAGCGTGGTGCTGGAGCCATACCACGATCACTGCGATCAACAAATCCACCTTCACTACGTGGTGCTGAAAAAGATCGTGCACCAAATGAAGGAAGCGCTGGACGAGAATCATTATTTGAAAAACCGCCGCCACGATCATCACGACCACGGAATCCACCGCGATCACCACCACGGTCAGAACGTTGTTCAGCGTTCGCTAGGTTAAAAGTGTTTCCAGAATTTCCACTGAATCCACCACGGTCACCGCCGCCAGAAAAGCCGCGATCGCCACCACGAGAATAGCCACCACGGTCGCCGCCGCGATCACCACGGTATCCACCACGATCTCCGCCGCCAGAACGGCCGCCAAATGAGCGTCCGCCACCACCGAATGAACGACCACCGCCACGATATCCACCGCGATCACCACGATCTTCGTAGCCGCCACCGCTGCCGTATTTGTCGTCAGCTTTACGTAATTCCATCGAGCGTGGTTGTTTCATTCGTAGCTCTTCAGATTGTCCAAAGTATTGAAAAGCACGGACCAGCCATTGACGAGTCTCAAGACCCAACTCTTGAACTTTTTCGTTTTCGATTTTTAATAAAGCTTTTTCAAACTTTAAAAATTCTGATTCACGAAATGGCATTTCGGCGATTTGTTTCATCCACTTTACTTTTTGGAAAACTTGAACATCTTCAACTGTAGGAATAACTAAATTTTTAAATTCAATGGCTAAAGCGCGTTCGAACTTTCTTAAAGTTCCGCTTTCTTTAGGCTTAACCATTGTCCAAACAACACCTTTTTTACCAGCACGAGCCGTTCGTCCGATACGGTGAGTGAATGTCTCAGTATCCCAAGGGATTTCGAAATTCACAACGTGAGTTAAATCTTGAATATCTAAACCACGAGCCGCAACGTCAGTTGCAACGAGGATTTTAGTTTGACGAGCTTTCATACGATTGATTGTACGAGTTCTTTCAGCTTGAACTTTATCACCGTGAAGTGAATCAACATCTAAACCTAAATTGCGAAGACGTAATTCAAGTTCACCGACTTGACGTTTCGTTGTTGCGAAAATGATACCGTAAAACTCAGGCTCATTTTTAATTAATAATGCTAAAGCGTCTTCTTTGTCTTCTTCGTAAACAACAGTCGCATACGCATCGATATTAATTTTATCTTCTTTTGTATTTAACTTAACTTCATGTGGAGTAATTAAATATTTTTTAGTTAATTTACGGATACTGTCAGACATCGTCGCAGAAAATAACCATGTGTGAAAAACAGGTTCAGAGTCTGCTGTTTTTGCAGGTTGACCTTCTTCTAAAGATTTCCAGATTGACTCAAGAGCGTCTTGGAAACCAAAAGAAAGCATTTCATCAGCTTCATCCAAGATGAAATAACGTACACCAGCTAATTTAATGATTTTTTGTTCCATCAAGTCGATTAAGCGTCCTGGAGTACTGACTAAAACCTCAGGGTTTGAACGTAATGCACGTAATTGTTTGTCATAAGATTCGCCACCAAGAATAGTCGCTACGTTAATGCTTTTATCTTGACCCATATTTTTAATATTTAAAGCCACTTGTTGCGCTAATTCACGAGTCGGGCAAAGGACTAAACCTTGTAGGCCTTGTCCAGCGAATATTTTCTCAACTAAAGGAATTCCGAAAGCAGCTGTTTTTCCAGTTCCAGTTTTCGCTAAAGCGATAATGTCAGATTCGTTTTCTAACAAGAAAGGGATACAGGCTTTTTGGATACCTGTAGCCGTTGTGTATTTCATTTTCTCGATTGAACGAGTTGTTTCTGGTGATAAACCGAATTCTTCGAAATCGTTTACAACGTCAACCGGAGCGTCAGTCATAATAGTTTCTGGTAAAATGGGTGAGTGTGTTGATGTTTCTGCAATAGCAGACAATACAGATGCTTCTGGCATTGTTTCCATGGAGGTCCTTCTTTTTTTAAGCGCCGTCAGTGTTAACTATTTTTAAAATTCTTTTTAAAAGATAGTCTGGTACCGAATAGCGTATTTGTGTTTATACGCTGGCGTTTAAAAAAGTTCTTTTATAAACAACTATAAAAGAACAACCCTCTATTTGAACTTACAACGGATTTTAAAATCTCGTCATTTTCAAACAGCCCGAAAACGATGTGCGTATTTGTGTTTGCGTAAGTTGTCAGTGAATTGATCGAAAGTAAAGCACTGATTTCAATTTTTGATTTTTTTGTGTAAATTAAACAAGACCTTAATGGATCTCAGATGAAATTTAGAGCTTTAGACGTTGAAACTCGATCCGCAGCCGCAGTTTTTTGTCGCATTTAGGCGATAAATTCACTTCATTATTGTTAGTTTTTTATCCTCAAACAGCTATAAAACTTTCCTACAGGCGCTTTTACTGTGGTAGGAATAATAGGACCATTTGTATAATTATAAACAGTTTCGTATTCTTTTTCATCACTCGGAGTATAATAGACGTTGAGTGCTCTCACTAACACTTCTGAGGCTAGCATGTCTCCCGTGGTGGGATCAAAATTAGATCTATAAATTATATTTCCTTGAATTTCTGGAAAATTTTTGACGACTAAATCCCTCTTCGTTTCAAATGAGTAATCGAAATCGTTTTTAGAAACTTCTTCGGTGGTGTTTAGAATCAATTTTCCATGGCTTATTATGACGTCTACAATAATAAAAGTAAGTAGATTTTTATATACATTCGGTCTGATTTCGTAAATTTTATGAGTGGTGAAAAGTATTGAGCCACCAACAAATGTAAGATCAAATTCAGATTCTGCATTCCACCGAACTGAATTGTTATTTGTGACTAGTGTTAGTCCGTTAGGATAAAATGACCCTAGGATTTGTTGCACCATCTTTGTATTATTTAAGCAGTAGGAAAAATCAGATTCGATTTTATTTAATTCGATGTCTTTAGACTGTGTTTGAGCAAATGATAGACATGATGCTAGTAAGATAACTAATAATGTGAATGTTGAAGTTTTCATGGGCCTCCGCTGTTATTATGAAAAACAACACATTACAAGATGTGTGCCAGTCTATTTTGCCCCGCACATCGTGTTAATTTTTTAATGACTGATCTGAAGTGAAATAATTCGATTGGAATTACCCACAGCAAATGAATATTGGTAAATTCGAAGAAATCAGAGAATAGGATATTGGGTAGGTGAGTTCAGAATGTACAATGCAGTCCGCTGACTAAACGTTGAAACTCGATCCGCAGCCGCAGTTTTTTGTCGCATTTGGATTATTAAAGACAAACCCTTTACCGTTCAAACCACCAGAGTACTCCAGTGTCATTCCGATGAGGTAAAGTAAACTTTCGCCATCAACAATGATTTTTTCGCCATTGGATTCAAAAACTTGATCCCCGTCTTTGGCAGTTTGGTCAAAATTCATTTTATAAGATAGACCTGAACAGCCGCCCTTTTTCACTTCAACGCGAAGTGGAGTAGAATCAGGCTGACCTTCTTCTTTTTTAAGGTTTTTAAGTCTAAGGACTGCGCTTTCAGCTATTTGTATCATGTGACTAGTATAAAACAAAAATACGGTCCTGTGAAGACCGTATTTCAAGGTTTAACTCCAAGGGCAATTAAACGGGTATGGAATGTTATATAACAGTTTTAAATCTATCGCTGAACTGCTTCGCCCCAAAGGTCGACACGAATCGTCTCTGGAATCGTCGATGAGCCATAAAAACGAGCCTCGAACTGGCCACTATGCAGGCCTGCGCTAAACGGCCAGTATCGAATCTGAAATTGGCAGCTTTGGTTTGGGTTTATACCTGAATAGCACGAGTGGTAAGAGTCGTAATTGGCTCCCCAAACTGAAGCTGTTGAAAATTGTAAAAAAGTTGTTCCGGTATTTGTGATTGTATAAGAAACTGAATTCATCGAATTCACGATCACGCGACCGAAATTGTAATAGTGGCTGCTGCTTTCAGCTTGGAATTGTTGATTTGGTTGAGTCAATTCCACTCGTAAATCAGCATTTGCTAGGCCCGAAAAAAGCATGAGAGAGATCAAAGAAATCCATTTCATAAAATACTCCTTGTTAAGTTGTTTATATTGAGTCTGTAATTCCAGCGCCAGCTAATTCATATTCACCTGTTTGGGAATTACACTCTAATAATCCGTGTATGCTAATTGGCTTTTTGTTCTCGTGCAGAAAGCCGCCGACTGATAATATAGTGTCGCCACTTTTTGTAATATGAAATATTCGAGTATTAAAATCATCAGAATAAACAGGGGTTCCAATAACTAGCTTTGAAATTGACTGTGCGAGCAACAAGAGGCCTTGTTGTTCACTTTTTTCACAGGGATTACCTGCTGCTGAAGCGTTAAATCCAATTACAATTGAAATTATTGAAAAAAAAGTTTTCATAAATTCTCCTATTCTTCAATTGAACTGAGGCTAGAAGATTAAGTCAATACTCCAATCCTATTAATAATTAAATTACTTCCTGCGACAACGAGTTATTAAATTAATTTTTGAATGTAATCATCAAAGTATTTATTGCTTTACTGAAGTTGGGTGAGCATTTTTTCGATCCAGGGTCGGACTTTATCTATTCGAACAAGACTCGAAGTTTGAAAACAATCTTCCACGGCAAAGGGGATTGAGCTTGGTCGAAATGGGAAATTAATGCGGTGATTGATACCTACAATTTCAAATTTTCCGTTCACATTGAGTATGACTGGACCACCGGAATCTCCAGGACAAATCCCACGCTCATCGGTTTGATCGAAATCAAAAACGAGGTCTTGAACTTTGATAATTTCTTTTTTTAATCGGCGCAAATTTTGCTTTTCGGACTGAGATTCTTTGCGATCAATTCGGCCATAACCATAGGTCTCTACCATTGATCCCGAAAGTGATTCCAAATTTCCTTGCCACAAAGTGACTGGCACTGGAAAAAAAACTCGCGGACTATCTAAAACCAAAATAGCAACATCATATGCACGTTTAACATTGTCATTTTTATTATAATTTTCGTGCGCGAAGTACTGGGCATGAACTGCGGAGCCACCTTCTTGATAACTGGTTCCAGAAATGTAGAGAGGTCTTTCAAAACTAAGATCGCCGTCTTGAACCAAGTCTTTGCAATGGGCTGCAGTCAGAACAATTGTTGGAGCCAAAAGTACGCCTGTACAAAATGTACGACCTGATTGATTTGTAATACGCACAGTAAATGCAGACATAGGGTTATTAACATAGACGAGTTCGCCGTTTGTGATGCCTAAGGCACTTCCAACGAAAAATAATGAGGTAGCTATAGTAATGAATTTGTGAAATGAAATCATTTTAGTAGTTTGTTGCAAAATCATATCCCAATATAAAACAATATATTGCCTATAGCTGTTCATTGAGTTGACAGTGACGTTAAGAAGTAGATGTTTTTGAATTTCGCTCAGCTGTAATATTAATCCAAACTGTATAATCGAACTGTCCCATGAAATTTAAGATGTTTCTCTGTGTTGTTGAAATCACTCTCGTAATAATCATTTAATAACGTTTCAACGTGGTCTCTATTTTCTTTAGATAATTCTAAAAAATTACTCCTTGTCATCAGGTAATTGATGAACTGTGATTTATTCATATGAACTTCATGTTGGTAAGTGAGTTCTTTGACTAAAAAAAATCCCTCGATTTTCAAATCTGAATCATCGGGATAGTTTTTATTTCGAGGTGCGAATTGCATATATTGCCGATCGAAGGCTTTGTATCTTTCTAGAAACTGTTCATGACCACTCATATTTCCAGAGAATCCGTAATTATCAATACCTAAAAAGCCTTTTGCATTTAAAACTCTTTTGGCTTCCTTCAGAAACTGGTCTTGCCTCAGCCACTGGTAGGCCATAGAAATATTTAGATAATCAAATGTGGAATCTGCAAAAGGTAATTTTTCAGCTGGTGATTGGATGAATTGTATATTTGAATACTTGCGAGCTTCCATCAGCATAGCTTCTGAGACATCACAACCAATAATATTTGTACTGATCTGCGCGAGAGCATTTGTAGAATGCCCAGTTCCACAAGCCACATCAAGAGTATTCTTGATGTGAGTTTTAAAGAAATCGTTCAATTTTTCTGTCATTAAATTGTGGTAAATAGGACGAAATTGATGATATCGTTTTGCTTCTTCTTGCTCTACGAAGAGGTTTTTGACTTCAGACATAACATGAAGATAAACTGAATTTTGAATGTAGTCATCAACGTAAAAATCGACTTGATTAAAAAGGGTTTTTGACTTTAGACAATTGTCTAAAGTATTGACGGATATTATGCCTGAGAACCGTTAAAATTGAACCTGAGCCGGATTTCAAATTGCAACTAGTAAATTGAGATGAAAATAGTTTTAATGATTCTAATGATCTGCCAATTTAGTTTAGCTCAGCTACAGCCTGAGATGGTCTCTCCTGCGCAAGTTTTGTTTGTCAGTGTTCAGCAGCCGGAGAGTTCTTTTAGTCGAGCAGCGGTGGTAGCAATTCGAGAATTCATTCGTGAAATTGGAATGAATAATAAAAAATCAAAAATAATTTTCTTAGGCGATCAGCAAAATTTAAATGCTTATTTAACAGGGAATGTGGCACTGGCTAATGAGTTAAAAAATGTGAATTATGAATTTGCACACCGTAAATCAGTTTTGATAAACCAAAATTCGCCATGGGTCAGAGATTTTGCTCCGCTTCAATACAAAGATCAATTTGGCCAGAATCAACTTCTTGGGTTACATTATCATTTGGATACGACAGGCGATTATAAGCTGGCCCAACAACATGTCGCTGAGTCACTAAAATCTAAAATTGAGTTTTTAAATTTGCAAGGTGAAGGTGGAAACTTTTTATCTGATGAGGACGGTCGTTTGTATGTGTCGACACGATTATTTTCGTATAATCAAAATCTGACAGAATCTGAAATCGATCAAACTTTAAAAAAATCTTTGAACGTTCAAAATGTGATTTGGCTCACTCCACCTCCTTATGAACTTGAGGCCACTGGGCATGTTGATATGTACCTGCGTTTTGTGGGTGGGAAGAAAGTGATCGTTGCAAAGTCTGACAATCCCGAAATAAATACTTACTTAGATGCGATGGCTAAAACAGTTGAAAACTTGGGTTATGAAGTTCATCGATTGAGTTTTGAATGGCAACAGAAAAATCCAACAGGATTAAAATTTTCAGTTTTTAAAAGCTATACGAATGCCATTCAATTCAATAAAAAAATATTGATGCCTGTCTATGGCAATTCGCATGACGCGGAAGCAATGCGCCTCTATCATACGCTGGGTTTTGATGTAGTCCCTGTGCCAGGTGAAACAATTTATCATGGCGGATCAATTCATTGTTTAACTTATCTGTACTACTAATTTGATAAAGTTGGTTCAGATTGCTATCTCTGAATCTATTTTCCCCTTTACTTCAAAATGAGCAATACTCGATTATTGTAAATGAGTAACCCATTTTGGGTCGAGTAATTGTAATTGCTCATTAATATTTGATCGGAAAAACGAGAGGAAGATAGCTTCCCCGATGGATCGAGAGGTTCATAACTTCTATAGAGGAAGTGCTCAGGATATAAATACTCCAAAGATAAATCATACAATTGTCCTGGTGTTGAAAAAGCTAAATCTCCGTTTGCTCTGTATACTTTTGAATCTAATTTCTTATTCTTAATTGAAGTTTTTATTGTATAGTCTGATGTCACTTTCCACGGAATATTTTGTAGAGGAGATTGTCTTATTTGAAATCCTGCAGGTATATCTGAAATGAGTAATGCTAAATTCTGCTCGAACAGAAGGCCTGCATTTTTATCATCGTTTAAATTAAAAGATTCCGTGTTCATTTTTTTATATGTCGAAATAACTTCACTGACGACTTTCAAAGTTTCTGGAATAACTTTTAACTTCAGGAATGAAATACGTTCTGCATCAATGTTATAAGATAAAAACTCATTGCTGCGATATTTTGAAGTCTGTAAAATAGACCACTCTTGAGAAGCCTCATTATTTTCGTCAGACAGTGTTATATACGAATCACTGATAAGAATGTCTCGTGTATCCTGGTAATACCATTCCTGAATTGCGGGGCTTATCCGCGTTTTCTGGCTTTTTCGATAACTACTGCTAGGACTTCGTAAGTCATAATTATGAGTTTCAGTGAATATTTGATTTTCATCAACCGCAGTTAAAATAGACAGACTTAAAAACTTTCCATTTTTTGCAATTTGAATATTCATAATTTCATCTTGAGAATGAGAAACAAATAATTTTTTTGACTTTTCAACATCATACACAGTTACATTTTTCATGACTTCGTATTGATAGGGTTTATTTCTCATCTCAGAGTCATAAAAAACCAAATTCTGACCATCAGTAAAAGTAAATTTTCGATCAACAACCAGAGACTTTGGAAAAGTTAGAATTCTCTGACCATTTTCGATATTTATTTTTAGATACTCATCACCGCAAAGTACCAGGACCCATTTTTGTGAAATATTTTCCTCCTCGATCTTATCGTCAGCCGAACAAAGGCCAGAACTTTGTAGCAGGAAATTCCCATTTTGGAGACCCATTTTTTTCAAATACAACTGGTCAATACTGTTTTCTTTGGCCAGAACAATCCAATTTTGTTCAATTCTGTGGATGGACATTTTTGCTGGCAATTCAAATTGATAAAATAAATCTGTCCAATCACCTTCAAGCATTGAAGGCGCAGAACGGGGATCAGACGAAGCTTTTTCCAAAGTCATGATCCAATCAGAAACGGTCATTTGTATTTTTCCATCAGACAATTCTGTTTTTTGAAACTGATCAAATTCGAATTCTTTGTGCTCTTCAGTATAATAGGATCTCAGAGCTTCATTGAACGATGTCACTGATTGCATTTCATTATACATATTCACGGATTCATAGTTTTTAGATTGGGGAGTGCATAATTCGATTTGCCGACATTCTTTCAAGGCTTTTTGAATTTTAGTGCGTCGAAGAACTAAGCTTTTTAATAATTCTTCTTTATGAATGCGTGCAAAATTCTGGGTTCCTAAAAGCCATCTACGGCCTAACTCATCATTTGGGTTCGAAGAAAATAGAAAGGAATTCACAACACGAGTAATTTGTGCCAATGAAAACGACTCATTGAACAAATTAAAAATTTTCTCATTTGATTTTCTTGTTTGGAAGTCTTGATAGTTCTGAGCTATTTCAGTTTCAAAATAGAATATTGCTTGTTTCAGTCGATGATCGCGACTAGGTGTACTATGTTGATCGTACAAACTGGAATCTGCTGCGCATTTATTAGGAGCACAGATTTTGAATCCATTTTCAACTGCAATTTTACGCTGATTCAATAGTTCGACTAATGATTCTATAGCTTGATCGTATTCAGACTTCCAGTTTGGATTAGGATTTAATAAGCGATTGACGTTTACTTCTTTGTCCGTGAACTGTTCTAAAGAATAATGAGGCATTTTTTCAGGTTCTACCAAACTCACTTTTTCGCCGTTGATGACAGGCCAACGCATGCGACGAATCGAACTCGATTTTGGGTCAAACTTTGTCGGGTAAATCATGTGTTCAGACAAAACACGAACTGCGCTAGGTACTGTTGACGCCATGATCATGACTCGAACACCATCAGTGGCTGGAAACTGTCGATAAATCACCATCGTGTGACCAGACTTACCAGCGACAATTAAATGAAATGAACCGGGTAGCATTGCTGTCGCATTCAAGGCAATAGGGTAGGAGTCTTTGTGCAAAGTGTGTGTGTAGCTTTGCTTCATAATAAACTTCAAACCAGCCAGGAATCTTTGATCCTTAGACCAATCTGAATTTGTTTTTAAATCTTTCCATTCATTTTTCAATGAACGATGGGTGAACCACACGCCGTCCATTGTCTTATTTGCCGCTGGCAAATAATTGATGCGTGCGAAAATCCAGCGCAAGCTATACATCACATCGGCGCAATCTGTTTTCAATTTATACTTTTGATAAAATTCAGTATCGACTTCGGTTTGAATCCAATCAGCAAATTTTAATTCCCAATCCCAACTCCAGTTGTTTTTTGGGATCCAAATCATTTCTGAAGAATCGCCGCGCAACTCAATTTCTTTTTGCATCTCGGTCTTCGGCGCGTCTAATAAAAAGTGATAGCTAGATAAATATTTTTGTGCCTGAGGTAAGTTTTTAAAAACGTATTCAGCGATTTGTTCTGGCCAACCGTTCTGATAAGAATTAATTTTCACTTTCCAAACATTGTTTTCTGAAATAACAAAAGCTTTTTGGGCTGATTGAACCGATCGGTAAACGAGAGCTTCCTGAGCTAAAGACATGATCGAAAAAAATAATATGCTTAAAGTGAAAATCCACTTCATAACCAACTCCTCAGTATTTTTCAGCAATCTAGCAATTTGTGTAAAACCAGGCAATTCAATAGGCAAAGAATGGAGTAAATACAGGCTGAAAATAAAGGCAGTTAATGTGATTTAGGATTCTCTAACTGTAACTCGCAGAAAACGCCGCCTTAAAAATCCTGACTGCAGCATGAATGTCTTCTGTCGTCGTCATTCGACCAACAGAAAGTCGAACGGTGCATGTTGCGCTTGAATAATTAAGTCCGATGGCTTTAAGAACCGGCGAAATTGAAGTTTCACCGGTCGAACATGCAGAACCCTGACTAAACGCAAGACCTGTTAGTTTTGATATATACAAATCAATCGGTTTTTGAGGAAAGGTCAGACTTAAATTCATCGGCGATCTAAGACTTGAATCAAGCGAGGGTCCGTTTAAAATAACATCCGGAAAAATGGATTTAAGTTCGCTGAGAAATAATTTCTGCAACTTGATCGATTTTTCGTTTTCAGAAGTCATTTCTTTATGAGCGATTTCGCAGGCCAAACCAGCACCGACAATCGATGGCACATTCAGGGTTCCGGATCTTTTGTTATTTTGATGGCCGCCACCTGAAAGGAAATTTTCAATTTCAATATGTGGGTTCAGTGATCTGGTATAAAGAAATCCAATTCCTTTGGGTCCGTACATTTTATGCGACGAGGCTGTTAAAAAGTGGATTGGCGTTTTCTGGAGATCAATATGAACTTTTCCAATCGCTTGGGTGGCGTCGGTGTGAAAATAAATGCTCTTGTCGTTGCAATAAGTTGCCAACTCATGAATGGGTTGGATAGTTCCAATTTCATTATTCACCCACATGATACTCACAAGTTTTGTTTCGGGACGGCAGGCAACTTTCAAATCATTGAGGTTCACAAAACCTTCGGAGTTGACGGGTAAAACAGTGTACTCAATTCCCTCATGTTTTTTAAGATGAGCAAAAGTTTTTAAAACAGAAGCATGCTCGATTTCCGAAGTTACAAAATGTATTTTTTGGTTTGGTGATTCTAGTCTAAGTTTTTGAGTGAGTCCCCAAAAAACAGAGTTATTGCCTTCGGTGGCTCCGGAATTCCAGACAATTTCTTGAGGGGATTTTGCATTGATGAGTGCGGCTGTTTGACTGGATGCTTTCTCAACTGCATGAGCGGCCGACCACCCATAAGCGTGCATTTGGTTCGCTGGGTTTCCATAAAGAGTCGTAAAATAGGGGAGCATGACTTCAAGGACTCTGGGATCAAGAGGAGTCGTTGAGTTGTAATCAAAATACAGAGGTAGATTTTTTGAATTCATGCCTAGACTTTTTCTGTCGATTCGACCTTGTTTAATTGATTTTTTATAGTCTAGAATAAATTATGAGTCAAAATATTCGTCAGCAGCACTTCCCATCAACATATGTCAATTCTGAGATCAAAGGTATTGACGGTCAGATCTATTTCCAAATGAAAAAGATTAAAGCGCCTAAAGCATGGTCACAAACAGCTGTCGATATTGCTGCGAGTAAATACTTTCGTAAATCAGTCAAAAAAGAAAATTCAATCTATCAATTAATCGATCGAATTTGTTTGGGACTGCACACCGCATTGAAAAAATCAGGACAGTTTAATTCTGAAAAAAATATTCAAAACATCTTAAGTGAAATTCGCTTCCATCTTTTAAATCAAAGTGCGGCTTTTAATTCTCCGGTTTGGTTTAATTGCGGCCTAAGTGAAGCCTACGGTTTAAAATCTCAGAGTCTGCATTTTATTTGGAATTCACAAAAAAAACAAATCACTGAAACTCATGATGCTTATAAAAATCCGCAGTGCTCGGCGTGCTTTATTCAGTCTGTGGATGACAGTTTGGAATCAATTTTTAATCTGGTGCAGGTCGAAGCTAAACTTTTTAAATATGGCTCTGGTTCTGGAACCAATTTTACAAATCTTCGCAGTAAGTTTGAAAAGCTGAATTCTGGGGGGACCAGTTCTGGATTAATTTCGTTTTTAGAGGTTCTCGACAAATCAGCAGGTGCAATCAAATCAGGTGGAACAACTCGAAGAGCTGCTAAAATGGTCTGTGTTGATTTAGATCATCCCGAGATTATTGAATTTATAGAATGGAAAAAAAATGAAGAGCGTAAAGCACAAAAATTAATTTCAGTCGGCTATTCAAGTGACCTCGATGGTGAAGCTTATCGAACAGTTTCCGGACAAAATGCAAATAATTCAGTTCGGATTCCAGACAGGTTTATGAAAGCTCTGGAAAAAAATAAATCGTGGCCTCTTCGCGAGCGCAGCACTGGAAAAGTGATTAAAACGATTTCGTCAAAAGAGCTTTGGAAAAAAATCTGCGAGTCCGCGTGGGAATGCGCAGATCCGGGGGTGCAATTTGATGATACGATCAATGAAATGCACACGTGCAGTGCGACTGATCGAATTCGTGCCAGTAATCCGTGTTCTGAATATATGTTCTTAGATAATTCAGCTTGTAATCTGGCCTCGATCAATTTGACAAAGTTTTTAAGTTCAAATTCTGAGGTTGTTGAATACGATGTTAATTCATTTATACAGACTGTGAAAATTTTTATTCAAGCGCAAGAAGCTCTTGTGGATTACGCCAGTTATCCAACTCGACAAATTGCTCTGAATTCACATGACTATAGACCTTTAGGTCTCGGCTATGCAAATTTAGGCAGCTTATTAATGCAATTGGGTGTTGCGTATGATTCCGAAGTTGGTCGAGCTTGGGCAGGTGCTTTGACGGCACTGATGACGGGCCAAGCCTATTTAGAAAGTTCATATTTGGCTGAAAAATTAAAACCTTTCGCAGGTTTTTCAAAGAATAAAAAATCGATGATGAAAGTGATTTCTAGTCATCATAAAAATCTTAAAAGTATTTCATGGGATTTATTACCTCAAGAATTTGAAGTCATTTGTAAAGATATTTGGAAAGATGTTTTAATTCGTGGGCAAAAATACGGATTTCGAAATGCCCAGGTCACAGTGATTGCACCAACCGGTACAATAGGACTTGTGATGGATTGTGATACAACTGGAATTGAACCTGATTTTTCACTGATCAAATATAAAAATTTATCTGGTGGTGGATCTTTAAAAATTGTTAATCAATCGGTCGAGAAAGCTTTGAAAGCTTTGAAATATTCACAACAAGATCAACAAGAAATTTTAAATCATATTGAAAAAACAAGAAGCATTTTAAATTCGAAATTAAAACACGAGCATCAAAAAATATTTGAAACGGCGACGGGTGATTTAGCTATATCTGCAGAAGGACATTTAAAAATGATGGCTGCTGTTCAGCCATTTATTAGCGGAGCGATTTCAAAAACAGTAAATATGCCAGCGACAGCGACTGTTGAAGATATTTCTGATATTTATAAATTAGCTTGGAAATTAAAGTTAAAATCGGTGGCAATTTACCGCGATGGAAGTAAGTTTGCCCAGCCGTTATCTGGATCGAACAAGTCATCTAATTTGGGCTCAACTTTGAAGTGCACAGAATGCGGTGGGGTGACTCAACTTGAGTCAGGCTGTTATCGTTGTCTCAATTGTGGAACAACGACGGCTTGTGCAGGTTAAATTCTTGAATCACTTTGAGAGATCTTCTTTTATTGTCAGATCGTTGACAATTTTATGATATTCTTTAAGTCGGGGATGGTGTCCGTTTGCAGTATTTTGAAAAAATCAAATTGAATTCTTTGAGAGCCTTCATTCGTTTTAAACTTATGTTTAAAAACATGAGTCGCCGTACACGGTCATTTTTCTTGGTGGCCTGCTTATTACCTCTGTTGTTAATGTCATTTCAAAATTGCGGTCAAAAATTTTCTTCTAACTTAAGCGCCGAAGCGAGTTTGTCAGAAGGACAGCAGTCCAATGCAAACACAGTGTCAACAGGTCGCTGTTCAACTCAATTAAACAAATGCGTCGTCGGTGTTTTTATTGATGCTGTCGACACCACAACAGAAAATAAATGGCTGTGCCAAGGTTTGAATTCTGGACCAACAGTTTCTTGCAGTCTTCGAATGACCGCTTCGACGCCCCTTCCAGCGCCAACAACAATTATTGTTAACGGGCAATGTAGTTCGGCGATGAATCAGTGTTATACAGGAATTTTTTCTGATGTTTCTGACACAGTCAGTGAAAACAAATGGTCTTGTTTAGGTTCAGGCGGTGGAACTTCAGCGACTTGTTCGACAGCAAAACCACCTGTGGTTCCAACTCCAGCGCCGACACCAACTCCGACGCCAACACCAACACCCACTCCAGTTGCTATTCATGGAGCATGCAGTGCAAATTTAAATCAATGCACAACAGGTCAGTTCAGAGATGATGTCGACACAACAACACAACAGAAGTGGTCGTGTCTGGGCTCGAACGGAGGCTCAACGAAGGCTTGTGCCATAGCGATCATCCCGCCTCCAGCTCCAGTCAATGGGTCTTGTAGTAGTACTTTGAATCAATGTGCCATCGGAAGTTTTTTAGATCTTGTGGATACAGATTTTCAATTTCAGTGGTCATGTCTCGGTTCAAATGGTGGGGCGGCAGTGACATGTTCAGCAACGAGACCTCCGACTTCACCACCGCCTTTACCTGTGACTGTCGCACCAACAGGTGTGAGTTATTTGTCGACGCTAGATTTAATGTACCCTGGTGCAAATGGTGACGTCAGCTTTGATTTTTACCACCCCGCCGATTTTTTATCGAAACAAAATTTACCTGTATTTATTTGGGTCCACGGGGGGGGCTGGTACGGTGGCGATAAATCAGATGATCGCGCAATGGCACAAAGCATTGCAGATCGAGGATTTATCGTGCTCAATATAAATTACACTTTAGCTCCAGTTCCGCCACTTGCAAAATATCCTCAGTCCTCTGTAGCTACTGTGCCTTATACGATCGGTGTTCGAGATGTTATGGCTGCTGTTGAGCTTGTTAAACAAAAAGTTCCGGACTTTCACATCGACGCTCAAAAAATATCTATAGGTGGTGGTTCTGCGGGAGGGCATCTTGCTTTGATGACAGCGGCATCTGGTGTAACAACATTTAATTGTGTAATTAATGTGGCCGGTCCTACAGACCTGTTACTCGCAACTCAGATGACGAATTTTCCTGCGACTGTTTGGTTAACAAAAGCGATTTATGGTACGAGTGAATCTGTTTTACGTGCAAACTCTCCATTGTATCAAGTGGATCAAATTTCTGCTCGGAGAGTTTATCTGGTTCATCAAGAAAAAGATAATCTTGTCCCTATCGATCATGCAAAAAATTTTTTAAATGCAGCACGGGCTCGATTTCAAAGTGCACTTGAGACAACATTTTATAATGATCCATTGCCAGCAACTGTTCCGTACGAGTATCCTCCACTTGATAAGGTGACTCACAACATGGATTTGTCTACCATTCAGAATGCAGTATCAAATTTTTTAGCAAATAAGTGTTACTAAGAGAGTTCCGAAATATCGTCGATTTCGATTTTGACTAAGTGACCTTGTCTGATCAAAATATCTTTAAAATGACGATCTAAAACGATGTCATCAGCAGTATAAGAGTATCTTGAAAAAACCAACTGATTAAAACTTTCATCATGCCCAGAGACGAGGACAAAGACTTCAGCCGTTTTTTCCGCTAGCTGTTCTAATGTTGTTCCGTAAAGTGGACTTTTTTCATCAATGATGTGAATCACAGTCCATGATAATGCGAATGCGGGAGTTCTTGACCGAATGACGGGTAAGTCGATCAGTTTTCGCAATGAGACGCCTTCAGGACTGATCGTGTCGATCGATAACATAACACTCACATTAGCTTCGATGATTTGATTCATGCGTGCGTTGGCCATGCGAAACATCAGGACGCGATTTCCGTCGTAATTCGTCATCAAGGCAATCTTAGAATGCGCGACTCGAGCTGAAGGTTTCGAAAAGCGAGAGAAAAATAATCCTGACATTAAACCCACGCTCAGTAATCCTAAAAGCGCTTGAAAAGAAACGACGACATTATCAATAAGTCCTGACGGTGATACAGCGCCATATCCGATCGTTGAAAAAGTCTGAATACTAAAGAAAAAACATTCTGCAAAAAATGAAAAGCTATAGGGTTCAGTTGATTTAATTCCAGAAAGACCCTGTGGCCCGAGTACAAAATAAATTAATGCAAAAAGAAAATTGATCAAAAAATAGAGAATTGTAATGATCAAAAAGAAGTGGGGCCACGAGAGCCCCAATATCCGATGATACAAATCTTGAAAAAAAGTATGTGTTTTTGGTTTAATGATATTGCTCGTGCCATCTTTATTTAAAAATCGATATTTTTTTTCAGATGGCGACGTGTTTTTCATTGAATTCCTTTAAATCAGACTACGCTAAAGTATTTGCGAGTAAAATTTCGCGATATTTTGGTAAGGGCCATAATTCATCTGCGACAATTTTTTCGGCTTCATCACATGCTGCACGAAGTTTAAAGCTTGCAGGCTGAACAGTTTCCATAATATCCCACATACGTTTTTCTTCGTCGTGAATTTTTTGTGATTTTTCGACAAGCGTCTCGAACTTTTCGAGTTCAGACAAAATACTTCCAAAAACTTTATCCAAAGTGTTCATGCGGTTCTCATGAAGTTTCGCTGTCGATTTTGAAACCATCATGTCATGAGAAGAAACAACGTTACGAATTTGTTTCTCCACAGCAGGGACCACGTACGTTTGTGCCAATTCAATTAATGATAAGTGTTCAATTTCTAAAGTTTTTACATAACGTTCAACCGCGATGTGGTAACGACTGGCAATTTCTTCAGACGTTAAAACATTCGTATCCACTAAAAACTGAACTGCTTTTTTATCTTTGAAAACTTCGAGCGCATCTGGAGTTGTATTTAGAATTGGTAATCCGCGTTTTTTAGCTTCTGTTTTCCATTCATCCGAATAACCATTTCCCGAGAAACGAATATTTTTAGTTTCTTTCACGACTTGCTTGATCAATTCCATCACAGCTTCATCGCGCTTTTTCTTTTTCAATAATTCTTTCAAGCGATGGGTACATTCTTTAAATGATGCAGAAACTGCAGCATTTAAAATTGACATAGGAACTGCGACGTTTTGAGTAGATCCCACAGCGCGGAATTCAAATTTATTTCCTGTGAATGCGAACGGACTTGTCCGGTTACGATCCGTATAATCTTTAGAAACATTTGGAATTTTATTCACGCCTAAATCAATAATTTGTTGATCAGTGCCTTTCAGAGTATTTCCTTTTTCAATGGTGTTTAATATGTCTTCTAATAAACTGCCCAAGAATACAGAAATAATTGCAGGAGGTGCTTCGTTAGCTCCCAAGCGGTGATCATTTCCAGGGGATGCAATTGCAGCACGTAAAACTGCAGCATGTGAATGAACGGCTTTTAGAGTTACTGCAAGACACGCCAAGAATCGTAAATTTTGATGTGGAGTGTTTCCTGGTTCTAAAAGGTTTTCACCTTTATCATTCGCCATTGACCAGTTGTTATGTTTTCCAGATCCGTTAACACCTGCAAAAGGTTTTTCGTGAAGTAAACAAACCAATCCGTGCTTTAAAGCGATCCGTTTTAAAACATCCATAGTTAATAAATTATGATCTGAAGCGATATTCATATCTTCAAAGATCGGAGCTAATTCGAACTGACTGGGAGCCACTTCGTTATGGCGTGTTTTAATCGGAACACCTAATTTGTAAAGTTCAAATTCAACTTCTTGCATGAATTGTTTCACACGGCTTGGGATTGCTCCGAAATAATGATCTTCAAGTTGTTGACCGCGGGCTGCAGGAGCTCCTAAAAGAGTACGACCCGTCATCATCAAGTCAGGACGAAGAGCGACAAAGTTTTTATCAACTAAAAAATACTCTTGTTCTGCACCAAGTGTGGTGTGAACTTTTTTAACATCCACGTCGCCGACAAGTTTTAAAAAATCACACGCACTAGTCGAAACGGATTCGACTGAACGTAAAAGTGGAATTTTATTATCTAAGGCTTGGCCATGGTATCCGAAAAATACAGTCGGAATACATAAAGTTTTTCCGTTGGCTTCTTCAATAATAAATAATGGAGATGATGGATCCCAGGCTGTGTAACCACGAGCCTCAAAAGTCGAACGCATTCCACCTGAAGGAAATGATGAAGCGTCGGGTTCACCTTGAATGAGTTGTGATCCAGTAAATCTTTCGATCACGCGAAGTTCCGAGTGATTGGCATGTTGAATCGAAATAAAAGCATCATGTTTTTCAGCTGTCGATCCTGTCATTGGTTGGAACCAATGCGAAAAGTGAGTCACGCCTTTACTGACCGACCATTCTTTGACAGCAGAGGCAATGGCCTCAGCAGTTTCTTTGGGTAACTTTTTACCTTGATCTAAGGTTTTTAAAAGACTGTTGTAAGCATCCTTCGTTAATTTTTCGCGCATTTGTGCGAGGCCAAAAGTTTGACAACCAAAGTATTCAGAAACAGGAATTTCTTTCCCAAATTGATCTGTCATTTGGGCGATATTTTTTGCTTTTGTATCAATCGCAGAGCTAAAAGCAAATTGTCTGGGGTGACCAAAGTGAATTCCAGAGCTGTTTGTGTGTAGAGATTGTGACGTGGCATGACCAGCATCGTGCGTAGATGGTTTCATCGAGGACTCCTTTTTGTTCTTTACGAATTCATAACTCGTAAAAAAGTGTTGTATAATTTCACTTACTTTTAGAAATAAAATCTCTGAAAAATAAGCGATATATAATCCTAGACGTGAGTTTCTGAAAAAACAAGATTGACGCAGTCAGGTACTGGATTTTGGGCCTTTAAATTCTCTTAAACTCTCTGACAAACTCTAATAAGGCCATCTCGGCAAAGTATTGTCGACGGCGCTCTTTCATCAGTTCTGATTTTAAAGAAGGCTGGGTGATTTCGATTTGAAGGGCCTTTTTGCGGCCTGCAAATTCAAACATTATAGTGCACTCTAGATCGTTGACGGGAATGAGAGCCAAAAAGTTTTGCTCATCAGTGAAAAAATCAGAGTCCATGCTTTCTGTACTTTCTTTCCACATCCAATTTTTAAATTTTCTCAAATTCGAAGACAAACGGTGATGCAAAAAACCTTGTGTGACAAAATCATAAAAGGCAAAATCAGTTTTTTGAGTCAGAGTCACAAATAAATCGGTGATGTCTTCAAAGTTTTTTAGCACGGTGATCTGCTTCAGGGCTTGATCGACATTTTTAACAAACATTTCACTCGTAAAACTGGTCGATTCAGGAAATGATAATTTAACTTCGACATAAGGTAAGTGAACGCGATAGCCAACATCCATTGGGAGTGATGCTGTTCGGCCTTTCAACGCAGTTTCAACAAGTGTTGCAACATCGGATTCGCCCATGCCTAGAGTATCCCAGGAACGTGTGATCGTTTTATCAATTTGGCGAGTATTTTCCGTGAGCCAATTTTTAATATGATCATTCCAAATAGATTCGATTTCGCGCGGCGGTCCTGGCAGAATAAACAGGTGCAGAATAAAGCTATTTTTAACATGTTTCATGTAAAAGCCGTTGGCAGTTCCATGAGCATTTGTTAAAACTTTTGCAGTTTCAGGAAAATAACATTGCTGGCGCTGGATATCTTTGACAGTGAAACCGCGACTGGTTAGTCGATCTTGAACATGAATCCAAGAGTTATCATCAAACTCAAGTTTTTGATTTGTCCATTCGCTAATCAGATCTCGGGTAAAATCATCTGAAGTTGGGCCCAATCCGCCAGTAATAAATATAATTTGAGATGTATTTGCACAATAGTCCAGAGCATCGATGATGAGTTTTTTATCATCTGGAACGACGAGGTGCGAGGCGGTAGTGACTCCATAATCAACCAATTGCTTTGAAATCCAAGATCCATTTTTATTTGTGATTTGACCTGTCGTAAGTTCGGTGCCGACACCTAAAATTGTTGCTTTCATAGCTGTATGTTGTATCACTAAAGTTCTATTTTGACATTAAATTTTAAGACCCAATTTTGCGATCTCATATTGAATTGGATAAAGGAATGTTTATGGACTGGAAAAATTTCGATCTTGCAAATCCGACAGAAACGCATCAAATGTTGCGTGACACTTTAAAGTCTTTTGTGAAAGAAGAGGTCGAACCTCAGGCACATGAACATGATCGTCACGAGAAATTCAATTTTACATTATTTAAAAAGCTGGGTGACCTTGGTTTACTTGGCCTGACTGTACCTGAAGAATTCGGCGGTTCTGGTTTAGATGCTTCTGCCGTTTGCTTAGTTCATGAAGAGCTTTCAGCGAGTGATCCAGGATTTTGCCTAGCTTATTTAGCGCATGCATTGTTATGCGTGAATAATTTAGCTGTAAATGGCAGCCCTGAACAAAAGAAGAAATACCTTCCAGGTTTATCGAGCGGCTCTTTAATTGGTTCGATGGCGATGAGTGAGCCAGATTTTGGAACAGACGTTTTAGGTATGCAAACAACGGCTGTCTTGAAAGATGGCAAATACGTTTTGAACGGCCGCAAAATGTGGATCACAAACGGTACGATCGATGATCAGAAAACACCATGTGACATGGTTTGGGTTTATGCAAAGACGGGCGAAAAAAATGGCCGCGCACAAATTTCAACGTTCATCGTTGAAAAAAATGATCCGGGTTTTTACGTCGGTCAAAAAATTATGGATAAATTAGGAATGCGCGCATCGAATACCGCAGAACTCGTTTTTGAAAATTGTGAAATTCCAACCGATCGCCTTGTCGGAGCCTTAGGTGATTCTATGCACCACATGATGCGTAATTTAGAAATCGAACGCGTAGGACTTGCTGCAATGAGTTTAGGGATTGCTCGTCGTTCTGTTGAAATTATGAATAAATATGCCACTGATAGACATGCCTTCGGTAAGCCTCTTAATTTTTACGGCCAAATTCAAAAGTATATTGCAGATTCTTATGCTGAATACAAAGCAGCCAGTTGTTATGTGTATGATACGGCTCGAAAATTGGATTTAAACAAAGAAGGTAATCGTTTAGATTCTGATGGAGTTAAGCTTGTGGCAACAACAATGGCAAAGAACGTCGCAGATCGAGCGATTCAAGTTCTTGGTGGTTACGGTTATGTTGGTGAATACACGGTCGAAAGATTATGGCGTGATGCGAAGCTTTTGGAAATTGGCGGCGGAACGATTGAGGCTCACCAAAAAAATATGACACGTGATCTTTCAAAGAACGGTTTTTAATGTTTCCTCTGAAAAATCCGATCGAATATAAATCAGGACATTTCTGTGACGTGAGCCAAATCGAAGAAAAGATTTGGCCACTTTTAACACCTGATCGTCAAAAAAAAATCGAACGGGTCAGCCGCGGTCGATGTTTTGATATTTCGGTCGTGCTTGAAGGAATTTACGATCGGGGAAATATCAGCGCGGTCATGCGAACGGCCGAAGGTTTAGGTTTTTCAAATTTTCATATTATTGAAACTTTTGAAAAATTTAAAAATGCGAATCGAGTCACTCAAGGCGCTGATAAGTGGGTCGAAGCGAAAAAATGGAAATCCACTGCGGAAGCTATCAAGTATTTTAAAGACAATAAAATCAGAATCTGTGTCACAAGCCTTGAGTCAGCCAAACCGATTCATGAAGTTGATTTTTCAACGCCGTTGGCTTTAGTTCTTGGAAATGAAAAAAGTGGCGCGTCCCAGGAAATCATGGAAGCCGCTGACGAACGCGTGATTATTCCAATGCCGGGCTTTGTACAAAGTTTTAACATCTCTGTGGCCGGGGCTTTAAGTCTGTATCAAATTTATCAAAATCGTCTGCAAAAATTAGGGAAAAACGAAGATGTGACTCCTGAGCAAATTCGTTTGCTACAAGCACAGTATGCGTTGAGGACTTTGGATTCCGCAGAAGCGATTTTAGATTTAGCGGCGAAGAGTTAAATTTTAAACCTGATCTAGTGTGGGGCAGTCAATAAGACCAAGTCTGTCCTCAAGAAGTTTTTCGATATAAGCGGCCTCGTTCAAGTCATAAACAGTTAATAATTTTTCACAGCTTCCATCTTTTAAGTTAATATTTACGAAAGTCCTGATTGTATTATTTATATCACCGCTCATCTTTATAACCTGTTTTGCAATTGAAAAGTTAGCAATATTTGATCGGCGATATGTAGGACAAGAAAATGGCGGAATAGGCTTTCCTGAAATCGTGATTTTTTCACTATCCACAGAAATAACTGTCCAATTTAAGGCATATCGAATTGTTAGCAAAGTGACCGTAAGGCAAAATAGCAAAATAACAAATATTAAGATGTAAGCTTCAGCTGGTGTTTTTTGATTCGCAAAAAAAAGACTAATAAATAAATAACTTAGAACAAGTGCTGTGAAAAAAAAGAAAATCACTACAGGACTCCACTGAAAATAATCAGCCCTTCCTGGTTTTACGACAACAATGAATTTGTTATCTACTTCACTTACTTTAACTCGAGGGCTAGGATTTATTTTTGTTTTGTCAAATGAGCCTGAAATATAATTTTGAAGCAATTCATTGTATACAAGCTTACTGCATTTTGGACAAATTAATATTTCTGGATTTGAAGATAGCTCAAAATCTTGAACTTGAAATTTATAGTTACAAAATGGGCATCTTAAGGATGAAAGTTTAAAAAATGAATTGATTATGAATTTGCCGAGTCCCATTTTATTTGCCTTTTTGTATATAATCCATTGAATTGAAAGTTTGCTCTGTGAGCTCGTTATGATTTCAACTTCTGAACGAAAAAACCCTTCATTAAATTTTGTTCCGAGCCTTCAAGTTTAAAATCAGCTGAAGGTTCTGGAAGTTTTTCAATTTTAAACTTTTGATTTGCAAGAGTTTTTCGAAAAACTGATTCCAAGTCTTTCAAAGTCCATTTTTCATAGTTGCAGGTAAAAAGAATTCGGCCATCAACCGACAAACAACTCCACATTTTTTCGATCAATTCTGGTAAGTCTTTTTCGATTTTCCAAACGGTTGTTTTCGTACGTCCAAACGACGGGGGATCGCAAATGATTAAATCCCATTGGCGATTCCGTTTTTGAGCACCAGCTAAAAACAGCAATGAATCTTGCGCAAAAAAATCATATTTTTCGGGATCTAAATTATTCAGTTGAAAATTTTCTTTGCTCCAATTTAAAAAATTAGAACTGGCATCCACTGTCGTGACTGAACTTGCGCCACTGAGGGCCGCATTGACTGAAAACCCTGAGGTGTAGGAGAACAAATTGAGTATTTTTTTAGATATTGAGTTTTCAAGAACCCACTTGCGATTCTGTGATTGATCCAAAAAAAGCCCTGGAGAAAATCCTGCCGTTGTTCGTAATTGGAA
>JBPOIE010000100.1:0-11653 GCA_052034855.1 Bdellovibrionota bacterium
TGTATACGATAAATGCGAGAATTTTTTTGTAATCACGAAATTGACTGAGCATAACAACCCTTCTGAAATACGAACCGTTAGTATTTCCATCTTTCAGGAAACACTAGCGTAGTTCCTTTGAAGTCATCCGTAAACCCCAAAAAATTCTTTGGCAAAACAACAGCCTCGCGTCGATGGTATAACGGGATAATCCAATTATTTTCAATGACCAGTTGGTCAATTTTCTGCATCAGGGCCAAGCGTTTTTTAAAATCAGTTTGGTGATCGTAGTCAAAGATCAGCTGATCCATTTTTTTTGAATTGAGACGTATAATATTACCACCCGCCCATGAATTTTTATCTGATGGAATCTCTGCTGAATGAAATAAGCCCTTTAAAGAGCTATCTGGGTATGTGGATTGACCAAACATTCCCAGATCGAATTGACCATGCGGAACACTTTCACCTAAGAATACGCGCGGCGGTTGATTTTTAATTAGACACTCCACTTGAATTTTTTGAAACTCAGAACATAAATACGTCTGCAAAGTCTCTAGAACTCGAATTCCTGCTGAAGTTTTAAAATCGAAAATCAGTTTTTTTCCATTTTTTTGACGACTTTTTTGATCCGCAGATAAAACCCAGCCGGCTTGATCTAATAATTTATGCGCTGACTTAATGTCCATCTTTGAACTTCGCTTCACAAAGGCAGCATCGGCCTCGGAAATAATTGTTTCAGCTGGATTCAGCAATCCCCCAAAGAAAGCATCCGTCATGTTTTTTTTGTTGATTGAAAGAGCTAGAGCTTTACGAACCCGGTCATCTTTTAAAATTTCATTATCTAAATTCAGAAACAACCCTTGATATAGTGATGACTTTATAAAATGAACTTTTTGTTTTGCCGTTAATTCTTTAGAAAATGAAATCGCCAAATCTGGAGGAAATCCAACAGGCAAGACCATATCGATTTGCCCCGTTTGTAAATAAGGTCTTAGTGTGTTTGTGTCTGTGATAAACTTGATAATGATGTTTTGAATCTGAGGGCGTTCTCCCCAGAAATGAGGATTCGCTTTAAGAGTTATAAAGCTGCCAATTTTAATTTCGCTGACCACATAGGGACCGCTGTAAAGCCCAGTCGCTGTAGGCTGTTTAATGTATAAAGAGTTTTGTTCGTAACTTTGTGGTTTTTGACCGCCCCATTTTTGATAAATAGCACCTTCAACGTGTTCTGGTAAAAATGGCGGCAGATCGCGATCAAAAGTCCATTCATCCGTCGCATATGTGACTGTGCAAATTTTTGGTTGGCCCTCGACATAAGTGATATTTTCAATTTTAGAATAAATATTTTTTTCGGTTTTTGAAACTTTGTCATTCAGTCCGACTGTCCACGAAAATTTCCAATCTTTACAAGTGATCGGTGTTTGATCAGACCAAACGGCAGCTTTCCGTATCTGCCACGTAGCGACGATTTTCTTTTTGCCATTTTCTGTAATGATTTTGGCTTTTTTATTTTTGATCGATGGGATCTCTTCAGCGATTTCTGGCAAGACTTTGCCAGTGATATCACGGTAGACCATCTGTCGTTGAATCATATGCATGATGGATTCTGAGGCTGCCGTTTGATAGCTGATCGGATGAAGAGTGTCCCATTCCTGCATTGTTGCGATTGTTATACCCACAGACGAGTTGTCTTTACTCCACACCAAACTTGAAACAAGCATAAATAATACAAAAATATTTTTTTTCATAGGCCCTCTTTGAATAATCCTAGACTGAAAGGTCCGGCATGTTAAAGTGAAATCTATGAATGACACTGCCAGCGAAATCAAGCCTCAGCAATCCATCGAACTCCTCAAAGAACTACATATCCTGACTCGTGATGGAAAAATGAACCAAGACAGCCGTCGCAAGCTGAAACAAATTTATCATCTGTATAACTTTGTCGAGCCCTTACTGCATCAACTGAAAGCCGCAGATGCCAAGCTGACATTGATCGATCATGGCGCGGGGAAATCCTATTTAGGTTTTATGATGTATGATTTATTTTTTAAAAATTTAGATCGTGGTCACATTTATGGGATCGAGACCCGACAGCCCTTGATTGAAAATTCAAAAAAAATTGCAGACAAACTGAAATTCAAAAACATGTCGTTTTTAAACTTATCTGTGGCTGATTCAATCACCGATAAAAACTTACCGGATCAAGTCGATATTGTGACGGCACTGCATGCCTGTGACACTGCCACTGACGATGCGATTGAATTTGCGATCAAAAAAAATGCGAAACACATCGTTCTGATTCCTTGTTGTCAGGCCGAAGTCGCTTCAGTTTTGAAAAAAAATAAACCTAAACAATTAGCCAATCCGATGACAGAAATTTGGCGTCATCCCATTCATACGCGTGAATTCGGCAGTCATGTGACGAATGTCTTTCGCTGTCTGCAGTTAGAAAGTTACGGTTACCAAGTCACTGTGACTGAATTTGTAGGGCTTGAGCATTCGATGAAAAATGAGCTGATAATTGCAACAAAAATAGAGAACAAACGCCAGCGCCACGCTGACAGATTGAATCAAATTCTGACTGATTTCGGTTTAACTGAGCTTTCTGAAAGATTCAGCACAGACTTTTAGCTATTCGGCTTGATCTTAATTTTGAACTTTGTTAATTTCTTGATAGTTCAAATTTGACCAATACGTCCTGTGGGGGTGTAGCTTAGTTGGTTAAAGCAATCGGCTCATAACCGATGGATCCGGGGTTCGAGTCCCTGCGCCCCTACCAAATTTTTCTCGGTCACTGATAGCATGACCAAAACTCAATATTCACAAAGTAAAAACAACTGCTTAGCTCTTTTTAAGAGTGAAAGTCGCTGTTTTGTCATTATCTCGGATTACCTATAGAGATTTTCTTCCAAGATAGTGATTTGTAGTTCTCGCTGTAGTGATTTCGAAAGTACGACAAACTAACTACAAAACTGCGCGTCCGGAGTGAAAAGCTCGTTAAGCTCGAAAAGGTATACAGAGCACATGCCCAAAATTTGTGTCCTGCTTGCGGTATAATTACTGAACATTATTTATTGTTCTTTCTGTCTTCTAATTCTTTCCGGAACGCCTTTTCAGCTTCTTCACGGCGCTTTTCAGCGGCAGCCAGAATATTTGGCGTCAAGCTTTTAACAATCTCAGCCGTCAATTCGTTAATCATTTCGGGAGTTATGATTTCATTTTTTTCGAGAGTTTTGTCCATTGCTCGCTGGATAATATTGGAAAAATAGTGAGTACTCTTAATTGCAGACTCAGTATTATCCAGTTGTTTCGAGATCTCCTCGGAATTGAAGCTCTTTTCAGTGACTAAATTTACTATTTGATCTCTGCTTAAACCTACACTCACGTCGCATTTATGGATTTGACCCTGAAGTGGATCAATCGAATGTGTGAAATAAACAGGGCTTCCAATATAATTGTCATTTAAAATGCCGATCAGGCGAATTCCACCAAAAAATTCTGCGTAACCGAACAGAATTTTTTCCTCTGGTCTTCCAATGACTGCGATCGTATGAAATAGTTTATTGGCGGATTTTAGATCGTCGTCAGAGTACAGCCATATTCGAGGCTCACTATCGCTCGTAAACAATTCTCGAGCTTCGTTGTAAATATATTCGCGTGCTCCACCTTCAAGTGCGTACAGGTTTAGAAAGCATTTTTGAGCCGTTTTAAAAAAGGAAGTACTTCCAAAGCCTCCAAGAACTTCTATAGGCTTTTTTTCTTGAGGCAAGTCTTCAGGTTCCGATGTCATAATGTCAATTTTTGCTTTTGGAAATTTCTCACGATATCTTTCGACTACTTCTTTCGCTGAAGCTTCATCTGGAGCCAGAAATCTAAGTCTTCCACCTTTTTCTGAATCGGGCTTCTCTAGCATTACTACATGCGCCAACGTAACTTTGCCAGAGTCATCAATAACAACTGGTAATCCACTGGCTTTATCAATGGTGTTATATTTTCTGTTTGTTCCTCGATCTCGTTTAATTGGCAGTCTACCGCTAAAAAACTTAAGTTGCTCTGCAAACTCTGCTTCATGGGAAGATCCAAAGTTGTTGTTGCAAGATTTGCATAATAACTCGTTTGATTTAAGTTTGCCGCCAATAGAATTTGGGATTACATGTTCTTGGCTTTGATTTAATGAATGTAGTTCTATAGTACATGCATAACAAGTTAAAGACATAGGTTGCTCCTGACTTTTAATATACTGAAGCTCTACAAGGATCGTCACACAATTTGTTTTGAATGGCCTTGGCGTTTGCCCGACTCAAAGTTTTACTTTCGGGCGTAAGTGCACTGGAGGAACTTTATGAGTACAATGGATTCGGATATAGAACAGAGGCTTACGAAGGCCGCTGCGATCATTAAAAAGACAACGAATTCTGATCAAAAGAAGAAAGCAAAGGCGGGGCTTGCTCTGCTTAGCGCAACCGATCAGGTAGGACCAACTTGGGCTTGGAAATTGATTAAGATGTTTGATGATATTGTAAAATAAGCTCTCAATCTTGACAATTTCGTAGTCGTCACCAACTTCAATAAAAGTTCGACTTAAAGATTGGAAAGATAAGTCTATGAAATCAATGGCTGACCCTATGGACGCTCTACGCAGCATGCAACAAGCATTGATTGATGGAACTCCGCTTTATTTACTTAAATTAGACGGTGAATATCAGTGGCGACATGATCAATATCCTGATGGCACTGGAAGATATCTTTTTGCAAAGATCATTAATGGGAATCCAATAGCTTTGGTGATATTTGCTCTTGATAAGCCCATTGATGGAATTGAATGCTATAGCGTAGGGTACGCCGTAAATGAAAACTATCGAAGACGCGGATTAGCGCTTGAGGCTTTTCTCACGGGTATTAACGAATTGAAGAAACAACTAAGTCGAACTGATTTAAAAAGATTTTTTGTAGAGGCTGTTGTTGATGTCACGAATGAAGCTTCCATAAAGTTTGCAGAGAAGTTATTTTCTCAGCGCGGTCAAAAGATATTGGAAGAAGAATCAGGAAGACCAGCCCTTCAGTTCAAAAGACTGGTCGATATTTAGCTATTTATATGATTCGTATTTATCTTTCTTAGGATCAGCTTGTTTTTCACCAGCAAGCTTTGCAGCTGCTTTTTTATATTCAGCTTCACATTTCTTCATGTCTTTAAAAAAGTATATGTATCGAGCTTGGTTTCCTTCTGGATTCATGTGCATAACTAAACTGATTAATGTGCCTGACTTATCTTTAACTTCATCAGATACAGTATATTTTATTCCAGATCCATCAGAAACTTCCATGTACTGAGCTGGTGGTTTTTCCTTCGAACATTCGTCCATCGATTTATCTTTTGTGTAGACAGTGTAACTGACCCAATCTGGTTTTGAATCTTTGCCACCTCTTGCTAGTGCCATATTCGAAACGAGAAAAACGGCCATCGTTACAAATAAATAAATATCTTTCATGCTATCCCCTTCTTTGATTTTTAACTGCTTTTTCTATTCTTATTTTTATCCATCCGTCGAATATATTTTCTGTTAATACGTCGTCTAACGACGGTTGTCTGGTATCTTCACCAAATAGTAAGTACTCCATCGTAGTTCCAAAATATTTAGACAGAGTTAGAATTTGTTCAGGTTTGTGTGAACCGCGTCCAGATAGAAAATTATTGATAGTTGACTGTGGTATTCCTGTTCGCCGAGAAAGTTCCCTGGCTGAAATGCCCTTGTCTTTTAAGAGCTTCTCTAAAATTGTTTTCAGTTTAACTTTACTCATCAAATTATTGTCGGTTTGAAAACTCCCTATGAAAAACTTAATCCCTCATCACGGTCACACTGACCATGTCTGCGTTCGAGATGTAAGTCTCGCTACATAAATCCAAAGTTCTTAACAATCAAAATTCTCAAAACTTACTAAAGGCAAGTCCTGAACACGATTGCGTTCATCGTGATCATACAGCCACACTCAAATCGGCCGTTTAGAGTGCGCAAAAAGCGCAGTATCTAAACCCTTGTAATCACTTGGTCCGAACTGTCCAAAATTTGACCCGATTTGCGTGCGCTTGAAATTACTCGGCTAACCACGCCCATCGGACAATTTAGTTCGTCGACTATTTCACGGTATGACCTACCCAAGTTTCTTAATTCTATAATTTTATTGCTGTCATGCTTTTGAGGTCGTCCGAGAATCTTTCCTGATCGTCGAGCATGATCAAGCCCAAGCAGAGTTCTTTCTTTAATTAAGTCAGCCTCAAATTCGCCAAATGACCCCAAAAGATTTACCATGAGTCTGCCTGCAGATGTGGTCATGTCTATTTGATCTTTGACTGAGATAAACTTAACTCCAAGTTCTTCAAATTCAGATAGACTCGCTATTAGGTGTTTCAAGCTCCTGAACAGTCTGTCCAGCTTCAGCACGATGACCCCATCGGCCTTTCTGCCTTTAACTAGTTTGTTTAATTCTACCAAGCCTGGACGCTTATCTGTTGTCCCGCTAAATCCAAAATCCACAATTTCTTTGATGACTGTGAATCCTCGGGCTTTGCAGTAGTTTCTCATTTCTTCAATTTGTAACTCGGGCTTTTGATCTTTAGTGGTTGAAGACCTGGCATATAGTACGACTCGCATAGTGTTCCTCCGTTTGCTTGCTGGTGGCCACGTTCCAGTTTGCTCTTCTTTTTGGCAAAAAGAAATCTCAAAGATTAAAACAAAGTTGCTGGAAATAATTAAATTTCGTTCTAGTGGCCATAAAATTGATTTGGCAAAAAATATCCAAAAAAGTATCGAAAATTCAGTCGTATGAAAATTCTGTAGCGTTCAGGAGATATGAACACCTCAACATTGAGGAAAGGAGTTTTTATGGCGTTATCAGATCTAACCGATTCTGAATTTTCTGAAACATATGCTCGGTTTAGGGGAAACGAATTCTTTGATGAGTATGGTGATCCAACAGTTTATTTAGAGCTAGCTGAAGATAGTGATCTTGTGACTTATTACTTTAGCAAAGGTCGCGCTTTCGCCGCGGCAATTATTAAATCTGATTGTGTTCTAATGCTAACCCCAAATCTAAAAGACAAAGAAGTTTTGAGAATTTCTCATCACTTAGCTTTAGCAGGGTATAAAAAAATTGTAGCAGCAAATTGTTTTGGAGATTCTGTAATTCACGATTTTGTTTCGAAAGGTAAACGTCCGATCACATTGATGAATGTAGATCGTGCTGAATTTTAAAGGATTTCTTTTTTTCAAAAAGAGGAGCATGCTTATCGGTTGCCCGAATGAAACCGCTGCGCAACTTTATTTAAAGATTGGAGTGGATATGAAATAGGCCTCAAAGAATTATAATAAATCAATGAGGCACTGAGTAGAACATCGCAAATGTAAAACTATATCAAGTGTCTCTCAAAAGCAAAAATTTAAATTAGCTCAAAATCTTGAGCACCTGGCGTGATATTTCACGATTGGGCCACCTATTATTTTAAGGAGACAAATGGAAACTAATAAAGTTTACCAATTAAATTCGCACGAAAGTTTGCGATTAGTAAAAGAAGATCTTGGCAGTATTGGATTAGAATATAAAGTTCATCCATCCAAATGTGAAGTTGAAGTCGAGGTATGCCCGTATTGTACTGGTAATACTCATCTTAAAGAAAACCAATTTAAATTAAGCATTAACTATGAGAAGCAAATTTTCCATTGCCATCGTTGTAATGCAGGTGGGACTTATACGCAGTTTCGATCTGATCAACGGCTATCCACTGGAAAATTCAAAAGCAACGAAAAATCTGGCTTAGAGATTTTCGAAAAGATTTGGTTAGAAGCAAAAGGAATAGATGCACAGGATGTGCATGCTGGAGCGAAATATTTTGATGAAAGAGGTTTAACATTTATAGAGACAGATAATGTTCGATTCCATTCTTCGGCTAAATACTTCGAAGATCAGAAGGTCGTGGCTCATTGTCCATGTTTGGTAATTAGAATTTCTGACTCAAATGAAAAATTTATTGGAATCCAGCAAATTTTTTTAGACGAGGATGGAAATAAAGCGCCTGTCGCAAGTCCTAAAAAAATACTCGGTAAAACAACTGATGGACGAATTATTCTTGGTTCGCAATCTGATGTTATAGCAATTGCTGAAGGAATTGAAACAGCTATGGCTGTTTACCTTGCTACTGGAATTACGACATACGCATGTGTTTCTGCGAATGGGCTGAGGAACTTTTCTCTTCCAGCCAATGTAACGGAAGTACATATTTTTGGGGACAATGATCTTAACGGTGTAGGTCAAGGCGCCGCTTTTGAAGCTGCAAGTAAGATTGCTAAAAAGAAAACTAAGGTTTTTGTTCATATCCCAGACCGAGCTAAGTTTGGAATAATCGAAGAGAAGTCATTTGATTTTTTGGACGTATATAATATTAGCGAAACTGAAATGAATCATATCGTCAGCACAGCAGAGCCGTTTGATGTCAACCGTGATGCCTGGATTGCTCCTATGCGACCCGAAGCTTTTAATGGACTTGTCGGTCGATTCATTGATCGAATATTTGGTGCGACCGAGGCAGACAAAAATGCATTATGTGTTCAGTTTATTACTCTGTTCGGAGCTATGGTTGGAAGAATTCCTTATTTCCAAGTTAGTAGCGATAGACATTTTGCTAACCTATTTTCTGTTATTGTTGGAGAAACAAGTTCTGGTCGCAAAGGTACAGGACTTAGTAATTGCAAAGCTTTCTTTAACAGAATTGCTCCGGAATTTATTAAGCAGAATATTTCTGACGGACTTTCCACAGGGGAAGGAGTCATTCATAGATTGCGAGATCCAGTCGAAGAGGAAGTAGAGGATGAGTCAAGCAGTCCCGATTCTCAGCAAAAGAAAAAGAAATTAAAAGTTGTTGATAAAGGCTGTGAAGACAAAAGACTTTTAGTAAGTGAACCGGAATTTGTTCAGGTGCTTAATGCCTCACACAGGCAAGGTAATATTTTATCAAGCGTTATTCGTAAACTTTGGGATTGCAGTAGCGTATCAAATATGAGTAAGGGATGTGCTCAAACCGCTTCAGATCCGTACGTATCAGTTATCGGACAAATAACTCCTGATGAACTTAGAAAGTCTATAAGTAGTATTGAATTCTCGAACGGATTGGGAAATAGATTTCTGTGGGTGCTTTCTCGAAGTTCAAAGTTACTTCCATTGCCGCCAGATTTATCACGTTATGATTTTAGTGACTTAGAACGAGATGTTTTGAGCGCGATGAACTATTCACAAAGAGTAGGTCCCATTCAATTTTCTCCTGAAGCGAGTGAAATTTGGGTAAAGAATTATTTGAATAGAAATAATAAGTTTAAAGGTGTGCTTGGGTCGATGACGGCGAGGTTTCCGGCTCAGGTTTTAAGAATTTCGGTAATCTATGCTTTGCTTGATAAGAAATCCGTTATCGAACCAATTCACTTAAATGCTGCTTACGCCGTATGGGATTATTGCCAGGATTCGGCAGCTTTTCTTTTCGGTGGAATGATTGAAAATTCTGTAAGCCGTAAAATTCTTTACAACCTAGAGAAGAGTGGTGATGGCTTAACCAAAACTGAAATCAGAGGACTTTTTAGTAATCATAAGTCAGCAGATCAGATTGATGATGCGCTCAAAGAACTTCAATCGGATGAGCTAATTGATTTCAAATTGGAGTCGACAAAAGGGCGTCCAATTGAAAGATGGTTTGCGATTTGAATCTAACCGCGCTTAACGAGCTTTAAGCTCCAAGGGCGCAGAAGCCTTACTAACAAACGAAATTTTTAAACGGGCCGTTGGGAGGGCCGGATCAAGATCGAAGCTCATAGGCGCTTATGCGAATCCGATGATCCGTCCCAACGCTCAAAAGACAGGATAATTTAATGAAAACTACAAATATTAAAGTTAATGAACAAGAAAATGCCAATGTCAGTCATTTGCCTCAAAAAGAATGGCTTAACTCAACCGAAGCCGCTGACTTTCTAAGTATCAGCGAAGCTTCTTTGCGTAACATGGTAACTCAGAGAAAAATAATCCCAGGAAAATTGGGAAGAAGAAATCGATATAGATTTTCGGATTTAAGAAATTTGATCTGCTCTCAAGATTTCGAGGTTAGACATGGGAATTAAGCTCGATCCAAAAACAAAAACATTCACAGTCAGTTATTCGAAACGACATCCAAAGACGAATCAGCCTATCAGCTTAAAGCGGATAGGCATTGAAACTGAATCGAAAGCAAAGAGGATTTATCAAGAATTAGTTGTCAAGGTGAGTGAGAAAATTAAAAAAGTCACTGCTCCACCATGGGAAGATATACTCGATCAATATTATAAATTCATTCAAGAAACTGATTTGAGATCTAGTACTGTATATAAACGTGATAAAACTTTGAGAAAGCATACTCTGCCAGCGTGGCAGGGTAAGTTTGTAGATGAAATTAAAACCCAAGATATCTATGAACTAGTTCAGACAATGGTAGGCACTATGGCCGAGTCCCACAGGAAATTTATTGTGAAAGGGCTTCGCGGTGTATTCACTTTCGCTTTGGAACGAGGATACATCGCCAGGAATCCAACTCCTCTATTGAAATTCAAGATCAGTGAAAAGATCAAAAATGTTTTAACTGAAGAGCAGATAGTACTGCTTTTAAGAAAATCCCAGGAACTTGCCTGGGATTGGTATCCACATTATACGCTAGCACTGTATACAGGTATGCGAAATGGTGAACTCTATGCTTTAACTTGGGACAAAGTTAAATTAGAAAAAAGACAGATCATAGTAGATACCTCTTGGAACAGTAAAGATGGATTCAAGTCTACAAAATCAGGCGATGATCGAATCATTGAAATCCCAAGACCATTAGTTCCGTTGCTAGAGGATTTACGGAAGCAGGCAAAGGCGATAGATTTGCAATTTGTACTTCCACGAATGAGGCAATGGGAAAAAGGCGACCAGGCATATCACTTAAGAATGTTTCTGAAGTCTATTGGCCTTCCGGAAATTCGTTTTCATGATCTCAGAGCTAGTTGGGCAACATTACTTTTAAGTAAAGGCGTTGCTCCAAGTAAAGTAATGTCGATGGGCGGCTGGAAGGATATGGATACAATGATGATCTATATGCGAAAAGCAGGAATCGATATTAAAGATGCGACAAGTGTACTAGACGATTTGAATACACATCTAAAGAAGCCCGAATAATAAGTCTCTATTTTTTGTCGTTAGATTCGCATTGGATATGCGTTTCGCGTTAATTTTGGTCCAGTTGATATAATATTATTAAATAATATTTGATAATATTAAGTAATATTGATTTGATTGAGTTGTGAAACATAAAACGATTAAAAAAACATTAGATGTTCCGAAAGAGTTGCATAAGCAGATTTTGGATATCGTGGAGAATAATTACGGAATGACTTTTACTCAAGCTGCAATTCAGGCGTTTGAGCGATGGGTGGAAAATCCAAAAGTGAACGTAAAGCTTCCGTCTAAAGGTGAAGAGTTGCCTAAGAGAGGTCGTGTATAATGAACAATATCGTTTATTATAAATATTTTTCTTGGGAGCAGCCGGAAGTCATTGAAGCTTCGATAGCGAAGCGGTTTCAAACAAAAGATCTAAAGGTATCTTTCGTTCGAGACCTACGCGGTGAAG
>JBPOIE010000003.1:0-15457 GCA_052034855.1 Bdellovibrionota bacterium
GTTTTTTTGGTATTGCACCTGCCGAGTCAAATTGTCGAAATCTTTTACTGTATCTGTGACTGAGATGAGGCACAAAGGTGAGATAATTTGCGAGGTCATATTTTAAATTATATCGATTGAAAATATAATCGATATCTTTTTCGTTCGGTTCGCGTATCCAAATTTTTACTTTTTCATCCCGAGGTAAACTTTTAACCACATGCCATCCTCCACGATACCTGACAATGGTTGGTAGTTTGTCGGGATGAGTTTGCGCTTCTTCGCCGGACATCGATTTGATCAGATTTGTGTCTTCAAGATGATCGATTTCAATTTCGACAATCATTAGGCTTGGACCAAATCGCGAACTATCAAAAGGATGAGTCGAATAGTAAAGGCCATCGCCGGCCATGTGGTCGGCATCATTTTGGGCGTTGGAAAGACTTTTCCAAAACTGTGGGCCAATTTTATAGCCCTTGTTTGTTCTGTCTGAATCGCTTTGGGCTGCAGAAAGGGCTTGGTTTATGCCCTGGCTATAGCCCCAGTTGAAGGCTATGATCGATGTTGACGCAAATAGTGACAGGGGTGTCAAAATTAGAAACACCAAAGGGGCTATTAATCGAGTTAAAAAATGATTGTTATTCACCTACGAAGAGACATTGCCAGAGATATGCCATGTCTCGATAATGAGAACGAGATTAGTCTTTATATTCCTGAGCACAAAGGTCTTTGTTCTGATTCACGAATAAAGACTGTTCTTTGATCTGCTCTGAAGAAATTTTCATTGCAGACGGGTCACAGTTTAATTTGCTGACCAGATCTTTGATCGCAGTGGCTTCAGAGGGATCCATCGTCAATCCCCACAACGCTTTGACGAAAAGCCAATCTTTCAGATACTGACATTTATAAGTTTCTTTCGGCGGCATATACGATTCAGGTGTTTGATCGCCTTTCATATTGTTTTCTTCGCCGTAGGCAGAAATGAGATGCTCTTTGTAACCCATATAGTTTCCATACAAGCAGCGCATTTTATAATTCCATTTATACGCGCCAGAAACATAAGCGACTTTTAGTGGAACCATATGATCAATTTGCATCAGTTGAGCATCTGTAGATAATTCTTCAGAGTAAGGATCTTGCCATTCTCCACCGGCCACCGTGCAGTTATTTTCTTTAAACGTGACAGGCTTTAAACTGTCGCGCATCAGAACTTTGGCGCGGGTGTTATAACAACTTTTTTCTTTTGGGTTTCTGACCCAGCCTCCAAAATGCATTTTACGTTTATAGGCTTCTGCGGTTTCCGTTTTTTCAGAGACTTCAGTTTTCCAGTTTAAGAGAGAGTAAATTTTTGTTGAGGCAAGGCTCGCGCTTTTCAAAACGACTTTCGCCACATTTGTGAAAATCAGAATTGTCGGTTGATTGGATTCATTTTCTGAAAGAATCAATTTTACGTTTTCTTTTCGAGGTTCAAACAATTTAGGCTCGTCTGGGGGGATCGGAGTGGATACTGTAGAGGTCGCATTTAGGCTAAAAGATAATGTTGAATACATCAGAACAGACATCAGAACAGAATGCTTGAACATAGGGCCCCGCAGTGTTTTTTAAAATCGAATTTTAAATCCGTAACAAATCGACGTTAGTCTAGTTGTCTTTGCGAATATTATCCAAGAAAATGGAATTCAACCTGAAATTATCTTTCAAGAAAGAAGGAAATGATGAAAAAAATCCTAGCTCTGTCAATTCTAATTACAGTTTTCTCGTCGTGCATGCACATGGGAAGTGGTCATGGTGGTAAGAAATGTGGTTGTGACAAAGGAAAGCCTTGTGCAATGGACTCTAAGGAATCAAAAGATGGAAAACCTGCTGAATGCGATGATTGCAAGAAAGCAAAATAGCCTATAGTTTCATCTTGTGACGATTTTATGTAAGTTATTTCAATAACTTACATAAAATCAAACGATTGATTAAATTTATAATGACAAAATTCAAACAGTTGTTTAAATTGGTTGAATGTCCGATGTTAAATATAACGATGCAAAACATTGTCTTCTGTCTGCGGCTGCAAAGCTGTTTTCTAAACTCGGTTTAGAAAAAACGTCAACGCGTGATCTGGCGCGCGAATCCAAAGCGAATATCTCTCTGATTTCATATCATTTCGGTGGCAAAGAAGGGCTTTATAAAGAAGTCTTGAAAGAATTTGCTCTAGAAATTCAAAAAAATATGCAACCTAGGTTCGAAGAATTTCAAAAAAATGAAATGACCAAAGATTTTTTTGTGAAAGAGATATCTCACATTGTCGAAAGCATGATCGCTATGCGACAAAAACATCCTGAGATCTGTCAAATTATGGCTCGAGAGAAAGCCAATGGAATGCCTTTAATGAAAGACATTCATGAAGAAATTTTTTATCCACTCGGTAAACGATTCATGATGCTTTTTGAAAAAGCTCAAGAAAAAAAGATTGTTCGTCCCGATATTCATTCGGGTTTATTTTTCTTGTGTATGACAGAAGGACTTTTTGGTTTTTATGAAATGTTGGCGTGCAACGTCAATATGGAAAAAGACTGTGCGCAATTTAACGACCCTGAATTATTAAAAAAACAGATTTTAAATATTTATTTAAATGGAGCCCTATTATGAAACAGTTGAAAAAAATCATGTTCTCGTTTGTCTTTGTCGCGGTCAGTGCCTCACAGGCTTTGACAATTGATGAATACATTGCAACAGCGAAATCTAAAAACCCTTTGTTTAGATCGTATGAACTTTCTGTTGAAGCGACGCAAAGTAAATATGAATCATCTGAACTTGAATTAGCACCACTACTGACCGCGGGTTATTTAAAATCAAAAGACAAATCATTACCGAGTTCAATGGCGACCGGTGAGCGGGAAATGGATCAATATTCTTTAGGTCTTGCTAAAAAGTTTTTCACAGGTACAGCAGTAAAACTAGAGGCGCTGAATAATGATTTTAAAAATCAGGGTGCTGTTATTCCAAGTTTAGACCAATTTTCAACGGGATCTGTTGGGATTAGTATTTCGCAGTCTTTGTGGAAAGATTTTTTAGGCGCAGGAACGCGAAATAAAATCGAAAGACAAAAAGCCGCCTCACAAATTGAAATGACCGCCGCAGAGTTACAACGTCGAGGATTTTTGATTCAGTTAGAGAGTGATTATTGGGATTATGCAGTCGCCATTGAAGATTTGAAATTAAAGAAATCAAACCTTGAGCGTGCGCAGAAAATGGAAAGTTGGACAGCAAAACGAGTGTCCAATGGAATCAGTGATCGTGCAGATTTGATGAATATTAAAGCCTTAGCATCACTACGGGCTCTTCAATTACAAACAGCTGAAGAAGAACTTAAAACTCAACAAATTAAATTTCGAGAAAATCTAGGATTATCTGCGGATGAAAAACTTCCTGAAATCAGTGGTAACATGGCTCAACCAAGAAGTTACATTTCTGATCTTACAAAGAAATCAAACGTAGTCAGTCTTGAGTCTGAAGTCGCGAAATATGAAGCGGCAACAAAATCCTACGTGGCTGACGAAGTGAAGGATAGTTTAAAACCTGATCTAACAGTTTTCGGTAGTTATGCGACGACGTCTTTTCATCGTGAAAAAACTGAGGCTGTTAAAAAAATCACAGATTCAGATTATCCCAAAAGCACAGTCGGAGTGAATTTTAGTTGGGCTTTTGAAACAGATGCGAAATCAGGTCTTCGCGAGTCTGCACTTAAAGAGTCAATGGCTGCGAAACTGAAATTAGAAAAAAAATCAGCCCTCAGTGCTGCTGGTTGGACCGAGCTCGTTCGCAAATACCAAATGACACAAACAAATGTGAAAACCTTAGAACAAATTGCCAGTTTCCAACGTGAAAGATCTAAAGCTGAACAAGACAAGTTTTTAAAAGGTCGTACCGTCACGGCCAGTGTTGTGACGGCAGAAACTGATGCGGCGGAAGCTGAAGTGACTTTACTGAAAGCCAAAGCGGGTCTTAAAAAACTCGAAGCTTCAGGATTGCTTTACGTCGTGGCGAACGAAAAATAATATAAGAATTTGATTAAGAATAAAAAATAGCCTCAAAGGAATAATTATGAATTTAGCTGAACTGTCAATTAAAAGGCCCGTACTGATTACTTGTTTAATGTCGCTTTTGATGATCTTAGGATTGATGGCCTATAAAAAAATGCCTGTCGATCAATTTCCAGATGTGACTTTTCCAATCGTCTTCGCAGAGATTATTTATCCTGGGGCCTCTCCTGTAGATGTGGAACGTCAAATTTCTAAAATTGTCGAAGATGAAGTTTCAAGTTTATCAGGACTTGAAACTGTTTCTTCTTACAATTACGATTCTGTCGCGATCATCGTGATCAAGTTTCGTCTAGGGATTGATATCAAAGAAGCTGAACAGCAAGTCCGAAACCGGATTCAAAATATCAAAGCGAAGTTTCCGAAAGACGCCAAAGATCCGGTGATCCGTCGTTTTGACCCTGCAGATCAGCCGATCATGACAATTGCTTTGAATTCTAAAATGAATGCTGCCGATTTATATGATGTGGCCAATGAAAAAGTAAAACCACTTTTAGAGCGTATTCAAGACGTGGGTTTAGTCCGCATTGTCGGCGGTCAGAAAAAAGAAATTCAAATCCTTGTTGATAAAAATAAACTACAAGATCGTCAAATTTCGATGGTTCAAGTGGCTAAAAAAATTGAAGACACGTCAAAAGACATTCCCATTGGAAAGTATAATAATTCAAGCACAGAAACAGTTCTTCGAACAATTGGGGAATTTTCAAGCCTAGCACAAATCAAAGATGTGGCTGTTAACTTTTTAGGATCTGATCGTTCAGTTAAACTATCTGAAATTGCACAGATTCAAGAATCTGTAGCTGAGGCAAAAAGATATTCAACAATGAATGGTGAAACAGCTCTATTTTTGCAAATTTATAAACAATCAGGATCGAATACTGTGGCTGTTTCTGATCGTATTAAAGCTTCAGTGGCTGGAGTGAATGAAATTCTCGCTGCACAGAAAGTGGATGCCAAAGCATTGCTCGTTCGAGATGGATCAATTCCTATTCGATTGAACGTGGCCGATGTGACTGAAAGTATTTTCTTTGGTATCATCCTTTGCGTGATCGTGGTTTTCTTTTTCTTGGGATCAGCACGCTCAACTTTTATTACAGGTCTTGCTCTTCCGAATTCACTTTTGGGTGGATTTATTTTTATGTATGCATTTGGATTTTCAATTAACATCATGACGTTGATTGCATTGTCATTAGCTGTTGGTCTTTTGATCGATGATGCTATCGTTGTTCGAGAAAATATTTTCCGCCATTTAGAGATGGGAAAAGATCCAAAAACAGCAGCTCTCGAAGGTACTAAAGAAGTGACTATGGCCGTGATTGCAACAACGTTGGTTGTGATGGCCGTTTTCGGTCCGATCGCTTTTGTTCCTGGAATCGTAGGACAGTTCTTTAAACAATTTGGTTTAGCCGTTGTTTTCATTATGTTTATTTCTGTGTTGGATGCTTTTACTGTGGCTCCGATGTTGTCAGCTTATTTAGCAACAAAAGATGAACATCACAAAGGTGATGGTTTTGTTGGTCGCATGCTGAAAGCATTTGATCGATTTCAAGATAAAATTGAAGGAAAATACGAAAAGACATTGCATTGGACGATGGGACATAAAAAATCGGTTTTGTTGGGTGCGCTTGTCTTGTTTTTTGCATCGATGTTTCTGGGAAAATTTATCGGCAAAACATTTTTGCCCCCTGCAGACTTGGGTGAATTTACTGTGACGATTGAAAAACCAGTTGGAACTTCATTGGATGCGACATACGAATTTTCAAAAAAATTAGAAGCCGCAGTTAAAGCCTTGCCTGAAGTGGATTTAGTGTCTTTGACAGTGGGATCTAGCACATATGAATCAAACAAATCTGATTTATATGTTCATTTAATTCCAGCAAAACTAAGAAAAGGAATTTCGACCTCAGATGTGAAAGAGAAAACGCGAGCTGCAATTAAAGAATTTCAATCTGAAGCTATTATTGCAGTCACAGATGTGGATATTAGCGGTGGCGGACAAAAGCCTCTGAATTTATATATCGTTGGTGATAACTTAGATGAACTTTCAAAATACACTTTAGCTCTTCAGAAAAAAATTGCAGCCATTCCAGGTTTGATCGACGTGGATACAAACTTCAGATCAGGAACTGCTGAATTTCATGTGGTCTTTGATCGCGATCGTTCAGAGTCACTCGGTGTATCAACTGTGACTGCTGGTGCTGAATTGCGTGCGCGAACTGAAGGTGTGGTTCCTGCGACGTACCGTCAAAACGGAATTGAATATGATGTGCGTTTGATGTTTCCAGACAAAGACAAAGATTTAAAGAAACAATTCAATTCAACATTTGTTCCGAATCAAAACTTTAATATGGTTCCGTTGAACCGTGTATCGACGGCTGAAGATTCTGTAGGGTATTCGCAAATCAATCGTCAAAATAAAGGACGATTTATTGCGATCACTGCGAACTTAGCGGTTGGTGGACAATTAGGAAGCGTAACAGCTGAGATCGAAAGAATGTTGGCCGCAGAAATGAAACCACCATTGGGCATCAGTTATAAATTTGAAGGACAAGCACAAGACTTTAAAGATTTGATGATTAATATGTCGATCGCTCTAGGTCTGGGAATTTTATTTATTTATCTGGTTCTGGCTTCACTTTACGAAAGTTTCGTGACTCCATTTGCAATTTTATTGGCATTGCCATTGGCGATCTCAGGTGCCTTTGCAGGATTATTCATCTTTAATAAAACAATCGATATATTCTCGATCATTGGTTTTATTCTATTAATGGGTGTTGTGGCGAAGAACTCGATTTTATTGGTCGACTATACAGTTCAACTCATTAAAGAAGGGGTTGATGTACAAACTGCGTTACTGCGCGCAGGTCGCACTCGCCTGCGCCCGATATTGATGACGTCATTAGCTTTAATTGCCGGAACGTTACCGATCGCTATCGGAATGACAGCCTTAGGTAGCCAACGTCAGTCAATGGGGGTCGCTATTATTGGTGGTGTCTTGAGTTCAACATTATTAACCTTGATCGTGGTTCCTGCAGCCTTTGGATACATTGAACGTTTCCGTGTATGGTCACAAGCAAAAGTGCTCAAGCTTCGCGGAGACCAAGGAACAACTCAAACTCAATCATAAACAGATCTATTAAATTTTAATTTCGCGAATGGACTGGAGCTTGTTGTTAAATAAGCTCCAGTCGTCGTTTTGATCTATGGCAGACCAAATTTTTTCAATCTCATCAATCAGTAATGTTTCAGGTTTTTCGTTTTCAAAGTATTTCAAACGAGCTTTATCGTGATCAAGAATTTCAGCCACCTGCAGAGTTTTGAATAAATTCGTTGAATCCATAGAATTGTATTTTTGTAATTTTTTGGAATTGATTTGAAAGCTATGAAAATCAAAAAATGTTTGTTCAAAATTTAATTTGTTTACTTCCATAAATTGAAAAAATGCGGACAGTGCATTCGCGGCATCTGCTGTGGATTTAAATTTTAAATTCAATCGTCGAGCAAAGTGTTTTTGAATACTTTTGTTAAAATCTTCAGAGAATGACTCTAAGATCTCTTGAAACGGTAAATCTGGAAAGGCTCTTTTTAAACTGAAACCGAGTTGATTTAAGTTCCAAAAAAAACTATGGGGTTGACGGCCGTAACAATACAAACCTTGTTGATCAAAATAGGCTGCGGTGAACTGCGGATCATAGGTCGGCATAAAGCGGTAGGGGCCGTAATCAAAAAGTTCACCAGATATATTGATGTTATCAGTGTTTAAGACCCCATGAATAAATCCGGCCATCATCACTTGCGCGACCAAGTCCGCATTTTTTTGACAAACCGCTTGAAAAAAACGAGCAGCACATAAATTTTCGTCAGCGGAATCAATATTTAAAAGTTCATCGGGATAATAAAAATTCAAACAGTAGGACGTCAATTTTTTGATATTTTCGACTTGGTTAAAATAAGCCAAGCGTTGAAAAGTTCCGATCCGAATGTGACCTTTTGAAAAACGAGTCAGGACGGCAGAACGCGTGGGACTAGGCTCATCACTTCGAATGAGGTTTTCTCCGGTTTCAAAAATACACGCAGTCTGACTGGTATCTACGCCAAGGGCGGTGAGCATTTCTGTGGCTAGCGCCTCGCGGGCGGCCCCTTTTAAAGTGAGTTTGCCGTCACCACTTCTTGAATATGGTGTCGTACCACTGCCTTTTGTTCCGAAGTCGTACCATTGATTGTTTTTTTGAATTTGTGCAAAGACAAAACCGCGACCGTCACCTAAGTCAGGATTGTAGTGTTGAAATTGGTGGCCATGATAACGAAGTGCTAAGCACTCTGGCAGATTATCATTGAGAGGCGTAAAGCTCCATAAGTGATCGACAGGGAAATTTAAATCCAGAGCGGGATTCTTATAGCGCAATATTTTTTGTGGGAATGTGGCTGGTTTTACAGCATCAAAGAAATCGCTTTCGGTCACGCTGCCAAGCTGGAGCAAAGGTTGAATTGAATTATTCCAAGAGTACATGGACTGACAATAAATGATTGTTTGTTACATTGCACGAGAGTTTACGTGCTGACATAAAACACACATTTTCTAATTGAAAACCAAATGAGAAAGAGTAGGATCTATAAAAAACAAATTCATACAAAGGAGATTTTTTATGAATAGAAGACAATTATTATCATCTTTGGTGGCCTTAACAGGAATTGCAGCTGTATTTCCAGTGATTGCAAATGCAGAACGTAAACGTGGCGGCGATACGGCGAAAGCGGCTGGTCCTGTTTTAGTTGATCCTAAAGACGCTCAAGCCAAAGCTGTAAATTACGGCGCAACACACAAAGATATCACTGATAAAGCGCTTCAGACAGAACGTGCTGGCGTAAAATGGGCTGATCAAAAATGTTTAAATTGTGCATTCTATGACAAAACAAAAGAAGTTTCAGTCGGTGGAGTTAAAGCTGGTCCATGTGCAATGCCATTTGCAGCTGGTAAAGTTGTGACTCAATCTGGATGGTGTTCATCTTGGGCTAAAAAGTCTTAAAAGCTCATATATTTGATTTTCCTAAGGACAGATTAAATCAGATTCTTCTTTAGAAATTTTATATTTGGTGATGGGTTTAAAATCCATCACCATTTTTTTTGTCGAATCATAACCTTGATCATTTTTGTCGGTATTTTGAATCCAATAATCTAAGGACTGTTGATCGGTGTAGCCACAAAACTGCTTCAGGAGCGTGGAAGCGACATATCCCGATGAGTGCCAACCATTCCAACAATGACCGTAAATTGGCCCTTCAGCATTACCTTTGATAACATCATAAACTTTTTGAATAAATTTAGGCGTTGTTGTTTTATCAAGTCCGATAATATTTTCGTATTTCAGTGTTTGACTTTCATTTTTAAAATTTTTGCAAGATGCTGATTTTTCTGCTGTTGCAAAATTGGTGGGATATAAATAAATTGCATTTGTAAAACCTTCTTCGCACAGATTTTTTAAACCGCCGGTTTGCAGAGGATTTTCGTTGGCTCTGACGCCATCGATTTTATTATAAACATTGTTCGCTCCGCCGCGATAATAAACACCATGAAGCACGACGCGGAAATTTCGAACACCGTACAAGTTGTCAAATTTGTTACCTTGGTTATCGACAAGTTTTGCAAATGGATCTTTAAGCCCATAACGTTGTTTATATTCGGTTGATTTAAGCTGTAGTTTTGTCAATGCATCCATAGGTAGTGAGGGTTCTGTCACAGCTGGATTTGATTGACCTGTGTTGATTTGTGAAATGGGTTGATTTGATAAAGATGTTAAGGGTTGAGGCGAGCAACTCGTTAAAAACAGATAAAATAAAATAGCCGATACGATGTGTCTCATACACCTTATATCGGCTTTTTGTGGAATAAATTTAGGGTTTAAACCCTATGAAGTTCGATGTTGGTCGAGTTATTTTTGTTTAATGTCTCGAAGCGCACGGCGTAGGACTTTACCAACGTTAGTTTTCGGTAATTCGTTGATAAATTCGACATGTTTTGGAACTTTATAATTCGTTAAAGATTCTTTAGCAAAGCTGATCACTTCTTTTTCGGTCAAGCTTTGATCTTTTTTAACGACAAAAACTTTTACGACTTCCCCTGAGTGATCATCATCGATTCCAATGGCTGCGACTTCGAGAATTTTCGGGTGACGAGCTAAGACATCTTCAATTTCGTTCGGATAAACGTTAAAGCCAGAAACGAGAATCATATCTTTTTTGCGGTCAACAATTTTAAAGAATCCATCTTGATCCATCAGAGCGATATCGCCCGTGTAGAGCCATCCGTCTTTCAATACTTTTTCAGTTTCATCGGGACGATTGTAATACCCAGCCATGACTTGCGGACCCCGCACGCAAAGTTCGCCGGGCTCTCCTTTGTTTGTTAAGTCCTCTCCGTTATCAGCGACAATTTTGACTTCTGTTTCAGGGACAGGAAGACCGATTGTGCCAACGCGATCAGTTCCATCGATCGGATTGCAACAAACCACAGGTGATGATTCAGTTAGACCGTAGCCCTCAATGACATTGGTTCCGGTGGCGCGATGCCAATTTTCTTTGACGGCTTTTTGCAGAGCCATGGCTCCTGCGACACAGACTTTAACTCCTGAGAAATCAACTTTAGAAATTTCAGGATGATTTGCAAGGGCATTAAACAAAGTATTTACTCCGGCCATGATCGTAAATTTTTCTTTGCGCATAATTTTAATAAATCCAGGAATATCTCGGGGATTGGTGATTAAAATATTTTTAGCACCGTATCGCATAAATGCCAGACAACAGACTGTGAGAGAGAAAATGTGATATAACGGAAGGGGAGCTAAAGAAACTTCTTCGCCTTCGATCAAACGTGGTTTCATCCATGAGCAAATTTGCAACATGTTGGCGATAATATTTTTGTGACTCAAGATAGCGCCTTTACTGACGCCAGTAGTTCCGCCGGTATATTGTAAAAATGCTGTATCATTTGCTTTGATCTGCGGTTGGGAATAAGTTTTCTCAGCACCGAACTGCAGACATTCAGACCATGTGTGGTGCGTAAGGTTGTAATCAGGCACCATTTTCTTTACTTTTTTCAAAACGAAATTGATCAGATTTTTTTTCAGAAATGGAAGTTGATCGCCAACCTGAGTCACAATTACGTTTTTGATTCCGGTTTCAGGTAAAACCTTTTCGAGTAAATGAGCAAATTGCGCTAAGATCACAATCGTCGTAGCTCCTGAATCATTGAACTGATGTTTCATTTCGGTGGCTGTGTAAAGCGGATTTGTGTTTACGACAATCAGACCGGCACGCAGTGCTCCGAACATGACCACTGGAAATTGAAGTACGTTCGGCAGTTGTATGGCGATACGGTCACCTTTTTTAAGTCCTAGAGTGTGTTGAAGATAAGAAGCAAACTGTCCAGACAAGACATCAAGTTGATTGTAAGTTATTTCGCAGCCGAAGTTTGAAAAAGCAGGTTTATTACGAAACTTACGAACTGATTCGTCGAAGACATCAAGGATGTTTTCGTATTGAGTCATGTCAATTGTAGGGCTCACTTGTTTAGGATAATTTTTCGTCCAAATATTTGCTTCCATATTTTGTCCTTTATAAAAAGTGCTTTTGCTCTAGTTCGTAAATTTAAACATGGATTTATTTTATTGAAAACACGTAATATTAATAATGTAATGTGGCAATGAGGCAAATCCAGTCCACTCAGCAAAAATCCAAAGCATTTTTTGTATTCATTCTGTTTTCCGTGTCTTTTCTGTTCAACTGCACGAAGCGGAGCGAGACTCAACTCGCTGTGCAAGGCGAACACAGCGTAACTCAGGCAGATTTGAAGCAAACTGTAACGGACCCTGTGACAGAGACCTTAAAAAAGATAGCAGCGCATTTTCGTTTTGCAGCAAGTTTAGAGAGAGAAATTTTTAAAACGATTCGTTCTGACCTGAATTTGCCAATGACACAGTTTGAGATTCTGAGCACGGTATTGGATCAAAGAGTTGGCATTAAGAAAAATTTTGGCCGCGTTGATTGTAAGCTTTTTAAAATTGATGCTCAAAATGCACTGTATTTGTTTTTTAAGCAATGTCAGAATCCACCAGTCCGTGTTGCTGACATTGAAACAAAAGTAAAGAATCAAATCAGTGTTCATTTCTACACCTCTGAATGGGGCAGTGTTGTTGGTCAAAGTGTTGCATTAACCGCAGCTGACCGCGTTTGTTTGCTGACCATCGAAGACGAAAAGCTTAAGCGAATGACCTGCGAAAATACGAATATGACTCTGGATCAAGCGATGGATGTGCAGGAACTACGGCTGAAAGAATTTGTTTTTGATCAAAAAGCTGAATTTCAAGTACAAGTTTCTGGAGGATTCTATAAAAATTTAGTTGAGCATCGCAAATTGAGTTTAAAAATTCCTTTTGATGGTAAGATTAAAATTATTGAAAAGGAATTGAAAGTTCGTGATGATTTTGCCGAGCTCAACAGTCCCCCAAAAACTGGAACTGAACATATTGAAATTCAAAACATACAAAAACAACCAACCGAGGGTGTCGATGGCAAAAAAAATAATGAAGAAAAAAGTGAAAAAAATAATCAAGAAACCAATCAAGAAGGTGACCCCGAAGACAAACACCAAGAAAAGCACGCCGAAGAAGGTCGCAAAGAAACCGATCCAGAAAGTCCTCAACATGAAAAAAGTCGTTGAGTCTGTGGTCAGTGCGAAAGCTCCAAATCTGCCAATCGAAACCTCTGGGGGGCGCAAAATCAACTTGGCCGACTTGAAAGGACAAAAAGTCGTCCTCTATTTTTATCCCAAAGATAATACGCCGGGATGCACGACAGAAAGCATCGAGTTTAATCAGCTTTTACCTGAATTTAAAAAACTGAACTGTGTTGTGTTTGGTATTTCCAGAGACTCTGTCAAATCACATCAAAGTTTTATTGGGAAATATGATTTTAAATTTGATCTTCTCAGTGATGCTGATGAAAAATTTTGTCAGCACTTTGACGTTATTAAAGAAAAAAATATGTATGGAAAAAAAGTGATGGGCATCGAGCGCTCGACTTTTGTTTTTTCAGAAGAGGGTCAACTGATCAAAGAATACCGCAAAGTCAAAGCCGAAGGCCATGCCGCCATCGTTCTTCAAGATTTAAAATCTGTTGAGTAAGCAATTTTCTGAATTAATTGAATAAACCCCTGAATATCTTCGGGGGTCGTATCCCAAGACACCATCAAGCGACACTCAAAAGTTTTTTCATCCCAGACATAAAAAAAGTAGTGTTTGCGAAGCTCAGAAATCAGATCTTTTGGTATTTTTACGAAAACGGCATTGCTTTGTGTGGGTGAAGTGATCTCAAATTGAGGGAATTGTTCGAGCTCATGACGAAGCTGCTGAGCCATTTTTAAAACGTGAGTTGCAATTTCAAAATACAAATTGTTTTCAAAATAACCACTGAATTGGCTAGCAATGAATCTGGTTTTGGATGGAAGTTGAGCGGATTGTTTTCGAATGTATTTAAAATCTTTTTGCAAATCTTTATTTAAAATCAAGACAGCTTCGCCAAAGGCCAAGCCATTTTTTGTTCCGCCAAAAGAGATTAAATCTACACCAAGATCCGTCGTCATCGATTGGTACGTTGTTTGTAAAAATTGAACTGCGTTTGTAAGTCTTGCGCCATCGATATGGACATACATGTTATGTTTTTTTGCGAGTGTGACAATGTCTTGAATCTCTTGAAGGGTATAACACGTTCCAAGTTCTGTGGGTTGAGTTAAACTGATCAGACGAGGCTGACTGTAATGCTGATCGCCTTTACGAATCAGACATCGTTCCAGCTCTGAGAAAATAATTTTTCCATTTTTGGATGGAACTGGAATTAGTTTTCCTGAAAAAAATTCCGGAGCACCGCACTCATCAATATTTAAATGGCTCACGTCTGCACACAAAAAACTTTCATAGTCTTTCACCGCCGCTCTCAGGCAAAGGACATTCGCGGCAGTTCCGTTGTAAACAAAGTGAACATCGCAGTGCGCGCCAAAGTTTTTTCGAAACTCTTTGATTGCAACATCTGAGTATTGATCCGTTCCATAACTGGGCTCGTGATCGTTATTAGAGTCTATCATTTTTTTTAAAATTTGTGGATGAATTCCTGCGTGATTGTCGCTACCGAAACCTTTCATCGAATTTCCTTAAGTGTGAAATAGAAAATTGTAGGTAAGTAACGCCGCGGTTTTTGATGTTTGAAAATCACGATCAAGTGGTGGTGAGACTTCGTATATACCAAGCCCTCGGACGTCAGATTTTTTATATAACTGATTTAAAAATTGCAAACAATCTGTGACTTTTAATCCAGTGGCCCAAGCTTGACTGCAACCGCCGGCCTCAGCCGCACAAAGAGCATCAATATCAAAACTGATCCAGACAGGTGTTGAACGATCAAGATTTTGGAGCATTTTGTTTTTCCAAACAATGTCCCAGCCTTTTTCTGTCAGATCATCGAGAGAAATGGTTTCAGCACCTTTTTCTTTAGCCCAACGCCAGTGTTGTTGCGAGTTACACTGATTTTGTAATCCAATTTCGAGGAGATGGAATTGATCTTTAAATTCTGTCAGGAGACGGTAAAAAGGTGTTCCACTGTTGTAGCTTTGGATCACGGGTCTTACATCTAAATGTGCATCAAAATTAATGATCAGGGGTTTTTTTTGCGTGGATGAAAAATATGTTTTGATAAACGAAGCCCCATCCGAGTAGCCATAATCATGGCCCCCACCGAAAGTGATGAGTCTTGAGTTTTTTTGAAATTTTAAAAGAGTATTTTTTGCGACTTCGTGGCGAGTTCCCAGATCACTTTGGATATCAATATTTCCGTAGTCTTGAAAACGAAATTTATTTTTTTTGTTCAGGTAATAAGATTCTGGAGGAGTCATTTTATACAAGAACTGGCGAATGAGATTAGGTGCAGAAGCTGCACCGGGGCGGCCGCCATTCATTTTTATGCCTTCGTCGTCGGGATAACCAAAGATCATATAATCTGAACCGGTTGGATCTGTTTCGTAATTTTTAAATATTTCGCCCAGTCGTGGGTCTTGAGGGTCGTTTTTACTGAAAAATAATTCAGTGGGTATTGGGAAGAACAAAATTATCTCCTTAGAATAACTTTGCTCAGGATATCTCCTGTTTGCTCATCAAACAAATTTATTTGTATCGTCTTTGAATTTTTAATCAGTAATTCTGCAGCGTATTGAGTTGATTTGTCAGAGATCAGTAGAAACCAGTCTTCGTCGTCTGGGGTGATAAAGTAACTCATCCGACGTCCCACTTTTTTTCCGTCTACGTTCGGGGGGAAGGTGCAGGCCCCATTCGTATCTGGGTTGA
>JBPOIE010000139.1:0-3271 GCA_052034855.1 Bdellovibrionota bacterium
TGATTAAATCCGAGAATTCCAGAAATAACCAATACAGAATTTAAGTGGACGAAATGCGTCCATCAAAAACCTAAAAAACAGCGCTGTATCTGTTCATAGGAAACGGTGGTTTTTTATGAACAATGAACCTTTGAAAAGAATTATTATGTTAAACAAAAAAATTCACGCGACCATTATAACGCATGGCTTACGGAAAATTTATTGCGCCCACCATGTTGATCGTATCTAATTTATTTAGACCATTGGAGGGTTCGAATGAAAACACTTCTTGTTACTAACATCAAAGGCGGCGTTGCCAAGTCTTCTTCAGCTGTAGCTATAGCTACAGGGTTAAAGTTATTGAATCCAGATAGTAAAGTTCTTTTAATTGATGGCGATCCTCAGGGCTCAATTAAGACTTATTTTGGTTTAAAATTACAGAATAGCGATAAAGATTTCACATCGTTTTTAATTGAAGACACTCCTTTTGAAGACGCTATACAAAAAATTCCAGTCGGAGATAGCACAATAGACGTAATGATATCCTCACGAAAATTGGCGGAGGCAGATATGAAAATGGCTGCCTTTCATCGAAGAGAAGAGACATTAAAAGGTCGTTTTAAAAAACAAAACATTCAATATGATTACTGCGTAATCGACAGCAGTCCTGCTATGAATTTGGTCCTACTAAACTTTATGACATTCGCTGATTATTGGTTAATTCCAGCAACTATGGACGCTTTTGCGATTTCAAACATAAACTATTTATTTGAACAAAAGAAAATTATCGAAGAGTTCTATGAAAAATCACCTGTAATACTTGGGATACTTCCGACTATGTTCGACAAGCGCACCACCGTCTCGCAACAAGCCTTTGAAGCTGTGAAGATTAAATTCGGAGGCAAGTGTACAGTCTTCGATCCTATTGGTGTCGACTCTACTATTAAAAAGGCACAAGTTAAAAAGCAGATCATTTATGAATTTGCCGATTCAAGAGCTGCTCAAGGTTATAAAAAATTAACAGAAAATATTGCTGGAATGATCTAATGGCAAAATTAAAAACAAGTGTTAATGATTTCATGGATCTCATGGATGAGGAAGAAAGCTCCTCGGAAAGAGCGGCTTTTTCGCCTAAACCAAATAGTAAAAGCGAAAACAATCATGAGCCAAAGTGGAGCCAAAGTGGAGCCAAACCTGAGCCACTTCATAAGCCAATCATGAGCCAAAGTGGAGCCAAACCTGAGCCAAAAATCAGTGAAAATTCTGTGATTACGACGAATCATGAGCCGCAACCTGAGCCACTTCATAAGCCAATCATGAGCCAAAGTGGAGCCAAACCTGAGCCAAATAACGAATTTTACTCACTCGTTGGACTTCAAAAAAATTCATTACTTTTTATTTTTGAAACTTGTTTAAAAAATGGAAGTAAAACATCATCGCCAATAAGCTCATCGAACCTTGCTATTGGTCTAGAATCCACTGTGGCAGCGGTTCGTAAGGCAACACGAAGGCTTGAAGAAAAAGGCTTTATTATCCGCTCTCAGTTTAAAGATGGGCGTGGAGGTTGGACCAAATACGAGCTTCCGAACAACATCTATTCGGAGCTTCTAACTACTAAAACCAGAGCCAATCATGAGCCAATCATGAGCCAAAGTGGGGCCAAACGTACTACGCAACCTGAGCCGCAACCTGAGCCAAGCGTCCCTTATAGTAGTAGTAATGATTTTGATAAAAAAAATACTATAACTACAGGTGCTGATGCTTTAACCATTCCTGAAAACTTACGTCGTTTTGGAATTTCAACAGTAAACCTTCAGAATTTAATTAATTCGGGTAAAGCAACCCAAGAGGTTATTGAGCGAAGTCTTGGCGCTTTAAGCTTTGATGTTGAAAACGGAAAAACTGGAAACCTTGCAAATATCTTTTTTGGAGTTTTGGGAACTGGTCGGGAATACATCAGTCAGAAGTATTCTGAAACTTTGCAGATAGAGCTAGACTCTGAACTTGCTCGAATAAAGGAAACAGAAGAAATTGAAAAAAAACTGCAAGAGACAAAGCTTCAGATGAAGTTTAAAGAGTATTTAGAGCTAAACCCAGAGTTTATTGAATCAGTCAAAAACCGCCATAAAACTTTTGTAAACAGCCCCTCAGTTCTTGAAAAAGTAGCTTTCGAAGAGTTTAAAGCTCTTACTTGACAAACAGTACTGTTTGCCGTACAGTTCATTAAAGAGGTGTTTTATGAAACAAACTAATGCTGAAGATTTCAGATCCCAATTAAAGCTCTGGATGGAGAAGGCTAGAAAACAACCTGTTAAAATTACTAGGAAATCCGGAGAATCTTTTGTTTTGATTGAAGCTGATCAGTTTTCTGAAATGAATACTGAACTGACAGCACTTCGAGGTCAGTATCAAGGATTACTCGACGCATTTCATGGTCGAACAACTCCAATCACCGAAGATTCGATATCTGATTTGTTTGCGAGAGTGAAAACTAAAGCTCAAGAAACAATCAAAACTAAAAAGGCAATCGGGTAATGAATTATGTAGTTACTAGTGGCCTAACATTTAATTCTAAACTCGAAGAATGCGCAATTTGGTTAACTGGGTACTACAGGGCTGACTATGACGATGAATACGCTGAAAGAAAGATCAATCAGTTACAACAGGAAATAAAAGATTTAGTTAGTCGCATTTCAAAAATGCCTCGGATTTATGAAACCGTTAAAAATTCGAATTCTGAAGAAACTAGGGCTCACTCTGTTCATGATGGTCGTTATTTAATTGTTTGGGAAATTCACGAAACAAGTCGAACCGTAACACTTACAGATTTCAGGGATCTCAAGTATCCAGCTTATCAGCAGTTCACTGAGGTAGAGTTCGAAGATTGATTTTTATAAACCCTGATTTTTTCAAAATCAGGGTTACCGAGGGGAAGGGGGAGCAGGGGCTCCCTTTTTATTTGGCTAAGATTACTTATTAAAATAGCTCTGTTTAGTATTTAAAAGCCCAAGGTTAACTTTTCAAAACACAAAGTATATATTTTGATGGGATGAAAATCATTTTTCAGCCTTGAGGCATTTAAGATCAAAAAGCAAAAATGCAAATTCTGCTTGCAAAAATTCAATTTAATAACTACATCATCGTGAAAGATTTTACCCCTCTACCAACTTGGATACCCTCTTAGAGGGGTAAAAAACGTTAATCTAAAATAATTACGGATATTTATGAAAGTCACCACAGTCCGCTTTTTTCCTGACTTCCCACCCTCAACGTGCGGGAAGTCAGGAAAAAA
>JBPOIE010000151.1:0-1722 GCA_052034855.1 Bdellovibrionota bacterium
CGTATCGGTAGTCTTGCAGATGAAACACCTCAGTTTACGAAAGAGTTCTTAACATTTATTAATGATCAAATTATATCGAACTCAGTTTTACTGGCGAAAGATAAACAAGAGTTCAGCACGGCAGAGGTTGATTCTTTGGTTACAGAAAAAAAGAAAAAAGAATTTGAGCACATGAAAAACTTTGTAAAAATACTCAGTGAGCAAATTTAATCTGAATTCAGCTTACTGAGGAAAATCTTTGCGAGTAAACAAGCTGTGGGTCATTAATCCTGCAGCTTTTAGTTTTTCGATGGAATCGTCACCACCTCTTTGAATAACACAGACAACGTCAGTCGTAATTGCGCCAATACTTTTAAGGTCTGCATGACTGAGGATCACTTGGCCTCCTGAAGTAATAACGTCTTCGACGATGCAAACTTTTTTGCCTTGGACATCTGCACCTTCTGCAAATTGGCAAGTTCCGTACTCTTTAGCTTCTTTACGTACAAAGCAGACAGGAAGCCCAGTTTTCAGCGACAGGGCTGTGGCGATTGGGATCCCGCCCATTTCGAGCCCAGCGAGGACTTCGGTGCCGGCAGGAATTAAATTTATCATGTGCTCTGCGATCGCATTTAATATTTCTGGATTTGATTCAAGACGGTATTTATCAAAATATTCGTTTGAAATTTGTCCGCTTCGCAGTTTGAACTGACCTGTGAGATGACAAGTTTCATAGACTTTCAGGGCTAATTCTTCGCGATTCATTGAACGCTCCTATTTAATTTTAGCTTCCAAATGGTGTCAGATTGATTGGCTCACTTTATGCTAACTTATCTGTAATTGCATGTATAAGGAAGGCTTACCGCTACGTATGATAAACAAAGACAGCTCAAAACATATTCAAAAAGAACAAATCTCTCATGAGCGCCATCGAGCTGAATACCAAACTGTTCGTCTTTTCGCTATCTTAGGCATATTAACAATTGTGTTTGTTTTGATGATCCGTTTAGTTCAAAATGGCACTATTGGCGCGCCTCAACGTTTGCCGACAAGCCTGATGGACACCACTGAAACGATCAAAAAATAGTATTTCAAATATGATTTGGCCGATGATAATTATTTGCGCAGATTTTTTTTGCGCTGTTGCCACTGATCCAGCGCATATTTACGCATATCCTCAATATTATCAAACTCATCGACAATTTCGACACCGAGGAGTGTTTCGACGCAATCCTCGAGTGTGACAAGGCCTGTAACAACACCATATTCATCCGTAACGAGTGCGAGGTGATCTTTCTTTTTAATAAAGAAGTCCAAGGCATGAGATACTGTCATACCCTCGGAGACGGTTGTAATTGGAACTATAAGATCACGTATATTTTTGGAATGTTGATCTTGCGAAAGTGTTTCTAAGATTTTATAGCGATGAGTCAGTCCAATAATGTTATCTAATGAGTCTTCATAAACTGGGATACGGGAAAATCGAATAGGGCGAAATTTTTTTGAAACTTCTTCGACATTGAGAGACGCATCCAAAGCCATAAAAACAGATCTTGGAGTCATAATATCTGACACAAAAATTTTGTCGAGCATCATCAGGTTTTTAATAATTAAAGACTCTTTAACTTTCAGAGTGCCCTCTTCAACGCCGATCTCTGCGCTTTTTATCATTTCATCGCGAGTGATATCAGGTTCTTCGGAAGGAGAACTTAAAGTTTTTGAAACAAACTCTGAAATTTTAAC
>JBPOIE010000136.1:0-2153 GCA_052034855.1 Bdellovibrionota bacterium
ATCAGCACAAAACAACAGAACACTTCATTCATTTGTGTCGAGCAACTATAGATATGTACAAAGATGAACAACGATTGAGTGATTTGGAATTAAGCCAGTTTGAACAAAGCATCATTAAGATTCAATCCGATTTGAATTTATCAGAAGAAAATGCTCAACAAAAAGCAAATGAATATTTGAGTCAACTAAAAGGATTATTAAAAAGCTAAATTCACTTTCAACCTTATAATGCAAATTTTTGTGTTTACACAATAAAGTTTTAAACTCATAAAGCTGAAAATCAATAACTTATAACAAAAACAATTGAATAGATTTACATTATAGTTCTAAACTCAATCAAACATAAGTTTAGAACTATATGCAATTTTTGACATAATAGATTTAAACTCAGACTAATAATTAGCCCAAATATCATTAATCATGTATTGGTTTGAAGTTTCAAATAAAACACAAACCAATAGCTTATGTTTTGAAATCTTTTTAGCGTCTGAAATCGCTTTTTGTGGTTCATCATATATCATCGCTAATTCAGGTGTCCGAGCATAAGCAACTGAAAAAGAAATATTATTGTCATTAATTGTAGCTACAAATTCATCTTTTTCAGGTAGATGGATAACATAACCTTTTACTGTACTTTCTTTTGGTAAGCCTAGTTCAGCTAGAACTTCTGCTACACTTCTTTCAGTTCCATAAAAATCATCTTTTTGTTCTTGAGCTTGCTTTACTCTTTGCTCAAGTGTACCCCTTTGTTTAGCTTGTCCCATTTATTCAACCTTTTGGTTTACAAATATATTGTTTAAGTTTAGAACATTAATGTCTAGTTTACGACCTGATTGTCAAACTACAAAAGTCCCAAATTAACCTCCAATATTAGTTAAAGATGTATGGTAAAAATCAAAATAAAATTAAGTAGTTTTACGTTTATTTAAGGTTTCTTGTCCTAAATCCTTCCAAATCTGCCATTTCATATCATTTGGGTCGATTTCAGCAGTTTTAAGCAGAACTCCAAGTAATTCGGCTGGGTCACGCTGATCTAGGTTAGCAATTTCAAAAAGTGCGCCTAATTGAATGAGATGACGTGTACGAGCTTTTCGTTCAGCTTCCTTTTCTGCATTCAGTAATTTTCTAACCGCTATCTTTTGCTTATTTGCTCGATCAATGGCTTTTTCGGCTTTAATCAAGGCATTCAGTTTTTTCTCTTGGTCGGGTGTACGGTATTGGATTTTTGCTAATTCCAATAAAAGTTCTTGAGCATCACTTGGATTCTTTAAAGCAGAAATATACGTGATTTTTTCAGACAGCCAATCATTATTCATATTTGATTCCATTAATTCAGATACCGCAAAAGCACAGGCTCAATTCTCAAAGAACGATAACAAAATAATTACGTCCAATGTCCGCAATTTTGTTAAAGTTCGTTCTAGAGAAGTTCGCCTGTACTTCCATCAAAAATTTGATGGCGCGCTTAGACGTTTCTCAATTTCATTGAGAAACCTAAGCACGTTAGGGACTTCATCCCTAAAACCCTGAAACTTCTTTTTTACGTAAATTTTCAATTTACGGAAAAAAGAAGTACCAAAGCTAGGAGCAATAGCATGCAACTAAAACAGGTATTGGGAAAAATCAAAGATATTACTTTTGGCGTGATCGCAGCACCGTTAATTATCATCATTATGATGTGGGCTTCGATACTTGATCAAAGAGCATTTAAGAAAGAACTAGACCGAAAAAAGGAACAGGAAAAAACCTAATGGCGATTGCTCGTTTAAGTGTCAAAGTCGGCAAGGCAGGCAAGGCAGCACCGCATGCCGAATATATTGATCGGGACGAAGAAAAAAAGCTTAAACAGGAACAGGCAGAAACCGACCTTGAACATAGTGCTTATGGAAACATGCCGAAATGGGCTGAACATAATCCCATTACCTTTTGGGAGGCAGCCGACCTTTACGAGCGTAAAAACGGTAGTACCTATCGAGAATATGAAATTGCCCTGCCTAGAGAGATGAATGCCGAGCAACGCCTAGAACTGGTTGAAGACTTTATTCAGTCTGAAATTGGCTCAAAATATCCGTATCAGTTTGCGATTCATAACCCTAAAGCAATGGACGGCAACGATCAGCCCCACGTCCACCTCATGTTTAATGAACGTCTGC
>JBPOIE010000061.1:0-5019 GCA_052034855.1 Bdellovibrionota bacterium
AGAATTCGCGCTACTTCGCCGGCTGCTTTATAGATTGGTATGCTTCCGTATGAGTGGAGGGTGGACATGGTGAAGTTTTATTTATACAACACGTGAAATTGAAGTTCCTCCAGCATCAAAGTCTCCATTCCCTCTCCGACACCTGCGAGTTTCTCTGAATATTCTTTTTTGAAGTGTGGAATTATTTTAACCGGCAGAATACCGAGTCCTGCGGTAATAGTGTCAGAGCGATGGCTGTAGAAAAACTTGCAAAGAACATTCGCCCCGGCAGATTCTCCTGCAATAATTTTTCCTTGCAATGCTTCTTCCAAACTCTCGTACTGTTTTAAAGCTTCGAGCAATTTAGCACTACTGCCACCCGCAAAATAAACAACATCGGCATTACGAATTTGTTCAATAAAATTCTCTTGATCTGCTACCTCAACAACAATACTTTGTTGCCATTTATTTGTCTCAAATGACTTGGTAATTCTCTCAGCTACAATTGGTATACGATCTGGCTCCTTAGCAAATAGCACAATCAAAACTCGCGCATTCTCTGATGTATCCTTCAGAATTTCTTTAACGAAATCAGAAGCGTCGAAGTCTGTACTTTCTGGATTGAATCCTCCATATAGGACGAATTTTGTCATCTAAAAATTGTAGCAAAAATCCTCTCCGAAGTCTCCTCCGGCGTCATATCCGAATTATCAATAATCTCCCCGAATTTCGGCGAGGTGATGCCGATGTTGTAGTGATGCTTGATTCGGTCTTTCTCGGCGTCGTCGAGTTCTCGCGTTCCCCTATTTGTTAAAGCTTTCTCCAATCGAGGGGCGAGCGTAAAGAAAAACTTTGGGCAATCAATGTCGGCGAGTTGCGCAGTCATGTATTCATAATTTTTCTGCGAGAGCGGATACGGCACAATTACATTCAGACTGTGTTTTGCAAATTCAAAGGCACCGCTTGTTCAATCGGCATCCATTCAATCATTTCATGGAAAGCGTCGATCTCGACCAGCGCAGTATTCGGAATTCGACTCGCCAAAAGCTTTGCGATTGTGGATTTGCCTGCGTTGATGGAGCCGTTGAGGAAGATGAGCATGTTGTTGAAGTTTACAGTGACATTTACAATTTTTGAAACACAAACAAATGTTCGTGCATGATAAGCAAAAAATTACTTTCTTTTGATTTGTTTACCCAGAAGCCCGTCGCTTTGCAATTAAACTGCCTTTTGATTATATCTTCTTTCAAAGCAAATCCGACTTTTAAAAATCGTTCCATAACTTTGAACGCAAGAGGTTGATACATTTTATTTCTTCTTGTATCTCCGATCAGAATTGCGCAAAACTTTCCAGGTCTGAGAACTCTGAATAATTCTCGCGCGACCTTTTCCATCTCATCACAAAAAGAATCGATGTCGTGGATACTAGACAAATCGTTTTTCAGTTCGCCGTCGCTGTATTTTATAATATCGACATAAGGTGGATGAGTTAACACAAAATCAATCGTTTCATCTTTCAATTTAGACAAATCGCGAGAATCCCACTTAAATCCTTTTTGCCAAGATTTATTTTTAACTTTGAAGTTTAGAGACTTCTTTGTGCGAGTTAAAGCTGTCGAATTTATATCAGAATAAATTATGTTTCTATTCAAGATCTTTGCCTCGATTGCAGTTGTTCCACCGCCAATCATTGAATCAAGCAAAACATCGCCCTCTTTTGAATATCTCAAAATGAGATTTCTTACAACTTCTGGCGACCAATTTCCTCTCCAATCAGAAGTGTGTGTCGCCCAGTTACCGCGACGAGGAAAAGCCCACACCGTTGTGCACTCGAGTTCGAATTGTTCTGGGTGAATTTTTAATTCTTTTCCTTTCATTCATTTTAGTTTAAAATAGTCAATTACATCACCTTGAAATGATTCTTTCATCATGTTGAAGTTATAAGTATTTTTATGAATATCTCTTGCTTCCTTTAAACTATTTTTCATATCTTTATACCCAACTCCATCAGTGATCCATACTAGCGTCGCGCCAACTTCTTCAAGCTCTTTATTTATATGGCCGTAACTTCTTTTAATCTCTGTAGGTTTTGAACCAGATGCGGTATAGAAATTAATTTCTATACCTAGAGTCATATCATTGCTGCGCAAACAAAAGTCCAAAGTTTTTGATGTTTTCCCATCAGTAAAATATATATTCTCCTCTTCTGTTAATTTAATATCATTACCCCTACTATTTAGTCTTTCCACCATTTCAAATAACTCTTGATGTATGATAGCTGAAAAAGCTGTACCGCCAACATTTTTCCTTCTATGAGTTTCGAGACCGACCTGGACGCCAACAAAATAATCTTCTATTTCTAAATTTAATATATTACATATACCTAAATCAACAAGTAGAGTAGAAATATATTGCATCTTTTTTCCATCGTTTTCTATTTTTTCAAAACTTTTGAAATCTACGTAATCTTCATTTGATACATACGTTTTACCAGTATGACCAAGCAACTCAAAAGAAGCATCAATAATATTAGCCGACTTATCTGACGACATAAGAGCGTCTGCAATTTGTTTTATATATTCCTCTCTTGTCTTTGCGTTAAGTTGTCTAAAAAAATCAAAAAGTAAATTATATTTTTCTGTCTTTTTAAAAATAACCTCCCAATGAATAAAATCTGCGCGTCTAATAACACCCGGAGTCAATGTTTCAATAAACTTATCTCTAAATTCCTCGGAGGTTACATAGTTTTGTCGGCTTTTAAGTATCATATTTTTAGTAGTTTGTAATTAATACCTCCTTCACTTTCCCTCTCCCCGACCCCTTCGAATTAATCGCCCTACCTGCCTCAACTTTATTTATTCTCACCCCATTGTGACCCGCATAAATTTTATTGATAAACGGCGTGTCCGAATTGGAAAGCATTACAAAACACCCTCTCTTGTGCAATTCGATAAATGTATCTCTCAATTCAATTTGCTCTTTATCCAAAAATGATTCCGCTGTGTAGGATGTAAATGAGGCAGTTTTGCTTACAGGATAATATGGAGGATCGAAATAAATGAAATCTCCCTTTTTTGCTTTCTTCAACACAGCTTTGTAATCTTGATGTTTAATTTCAATTCCTTGTAGAGCTTTGGAAACTTTTTTAAGATTTTCTGCATCACAAATCAATGGGCTAGAATATTTTCCAAATGGAACATTGAATCCACCACTTTTATTGACTCGGTACATTCCATTGAAACAAGTTCTGTTGAGAAAAATAAAACGGGATGCAACGCTCAAGTCGCTAAGTTCGGCTGGATTCTGTGTGCGAACTTTCAAAAAGTATTCCTTATCATTTTTATGCTTTTTGAGAGAAGAAATGAGAGCGTCGACGTTTTCCTTAATTACATTGTAAGTTGTGACTAATTCCTTGTTAAGATCTGACAAAAATCCTTTTTCCGGTAGCAAATCAAAAAACACAGCTCCTCCACCAACAAATGGTTCAAAATATTTTCCTGTTTTAACATTAAAAAGCTCAGGCGGATACAAATTCATTTTTCTGAATTGTGTCAAAAGCTGTCTCTTACCACCAACCCATTTCACAAAAGGCTTTGGCTTTTCTGAAATAATCTTTGCGACATCCTCAAAAAGATTTTTCTTATCCGCTAGAGTATACAATCTGTAAGCAAGAATCGGATTTACATCGAATTTATTCTGTATTTCAATAATTGCCTGCTGCGTTGTCATACGCACATTTTACCACTTTTTTCTTATATACCAAGTAAAAACTTTAGAAATATTTTATCTATACTTACTTACGAAATGACGCAACATCCTTTTGGAAAACTTAAAATACTTACTCTGGCATTGTTAGGTATAAAAACGAACAGGACATACGAAATGTCCTGTTCAGGTCTAGTGATAATATTATACCATCTTCGCTGCACACAGCAAACCAAAAAAGCTTTTACTATTAATATCCATAATTAATACGAACCAATTTTAAAAAGTAATACTTTTTGTAACAACAACTTTTCCATCTATATACAAATTGATTCTTTTTTCGAGCAAACTCCAGGTATATGTAATCATATGCTTTTCATTTGTCTTTAACTATGACACATCAACCTCTAAATCAACCCTTCCTTTCCCAAGAACCACATAAAAAACCTTAAATTTATTGTCGTCATCTTTTACCATGAATATACTCCCGCCAACGGGGTTAATTGCAAAAATTGGGGTTGTTTTTGAGTCATTAAATTGAACTTGATTTTCTTTAATCCAAAAACTTACGGTTCCTACATCAATTTTTATCTGATCATTTTTCATAAATTTATTTTATCTCTTTATCAATAGTCCCGACAGCGTTGAAGCTCCCGCTAAAAACAGCGTCGCCATTTACTACTACATTCTGTTTATTGCTTATTTTAACTTTACGGTATACTGCGCCTATACCTAAGAGCGCGACAATACCAAAAATCGCACTGAGAATGCCAGATATTTGAGACCAAATTTCTAAATTCATTAATATAATATTACCAGAACAAAACTGAAATACAAACTCAGCACTATTCATCCACCGCAACCTTAACTATGCCCCACCATAGTTAAACTTGCCGCCGTAACTTTAACTATAAAAATCGCAAATTAAAAGTTAAGCGCTTAATCTTTAATTTAACTTCCCCAAATTAAACCCTAAAACCCCCTCTCCTCCCCCTCCTTCATCACCACGAACTCTATGCCGTGGCGGGCGAGCGCGATTTCGGGAGCTTTATGAGAGGCGCCGATGCGGTCGGGTTGCAACATTCCGTCATGCACGGGGAAAGCTCGCTCGGGCTTGAGCTTGATGGCGTAGCGAATGGCTTCGGCAATTCTGCACCATGGACCTGCGACAGGCAGTGCCAGAATCGGCACGTGTTTCTGCGGATCAGCGTATGAGTCGCCTGGATAGAAAAGTTTGTTGTCGATGAAGTAGCCGGTGTTTTGAACTTGGCCGATTTCTTCGAAAACTTCTTCGTGAGCGCAGTCGAATGCCTCGAGCGACACTCCGCTAATTTC
>JBPOIE010000052.1:0-7438 GCA_052034855.1 Bdellovibrionota bacterium
GTGCTTTAAATACTTTGCAGGGAATGGACCACCGTCATTTTCAAGAGTGAGTGAAACTTCACACATTCCTAATGGCGCATAACCTTCAGATCCACCAAAGATGACATCTGTCATTGTCGTGGCGCGAAGATCTTTTGCAGATTGGTCACCCATAACCCACATGAGGGCATCCACGATATTTGATTTACCGCATCCATTTGGACCGACAACACCAGTAATACCAGCATCAAAAGAAATGACTGTACGATCTTTGAAAGATTTAAAACCAATCAGCTCAAGTTTTTTAATTCTCAAGAAATACCTCGCTATTGAATTGAGTGAATCACCTTATAACTGTCCTTTGGTCTTGGTGATGAGTCAACAATGACGCATTGCTTTGCGGTAATTATCGAAATTCTTTTTTGAGTAAAATATGGTGTTATCTTGACCATGATAACACTCATTCAATTTCCGAAACCATCCACACGCCCTTCATTTTCACCCTTTTGCCTGAAACTTGAGACCTATCTTAAAGTTGCAAAAATTCCGTACGAAAGCAAATTGACTGTTTCCACAGCAAAATCAAAAAAGAAAAAAATGCCTATGATCCTTGATCAAGGAGAGTTGATCGAAGATTCAACATTTATAATTCAGTATTTAAAAGAAAAATATCACGCAGATCTGGACCAACATTTGACTGTGGAACAAAAAGCGATTTCAAAATCATTCCAATGGCTGTGCGAGAAAAGTATTGTTGATATCGTGGTTTATTTTCGCTGGTGTGATCCTGAAAATTGGCCCAAGTTTCGGGAAGTGGTTTTCAAAGGCGCACCATGGTTAATCAAAGCCACCGTCGCCAACGGTATGGCCAGCAGCATTCGAAAAACTCTTTATAAACACGGCATAGGTCGCTTTAGCGATGCTGAAAAATTAAAAATTTTAAATGATAATTTAGAAGCCATTGAAAATTATTTGGGACAAAAAAAATATTTTTTCGGTGACCAAATCAGTACGATCGACACCATTTTATTTGCCACTCTTGTTCAAATTGAACCGCGCGAGGTTGTCTCGCAATTTGAGGGAGTTCTTGAAAAACACCCACAACTTTTGAAATACATCCAGAATATCAAAAAAGAATATTGGCCTGAGCTGAATTAAACTTGTCAAAACTTTGGACAAAGACTTTTATCGACAGATCGTTAAGAATTTAGTCACTCAAAAACCTTCATAACAAATAGAATCGATTTAATGACGGACTCATTCTAGCAGTAAAGTGTTTGAAAGATTGATCCAGCTTGAATAAAGTGCAATGGAGCCTACTGGCATGAGATCGTCGATAATTCTATGAAAAAAACTTTAATAACAATCCTTTTAAGTCTAATCGCTTCTCAGTCATTCGCTCTCAGCTTTAACCTGAATCAGGACTTGGCAGAACCTTATTTCAGTTTAAATTTAAACAGCGAAAAAATTGGTTATCATGACTTAGAAAAAAATAGCTGTAAAATTCAGATCATTAAAAATGCACAGGCATTGACTGACAATGTATTTAAAGCCACGTACTTCAAAGAACACACTGAAAAAGATGCCTTGTTTTCAAAAGGATATTCTCAGCTTCGCTTTGAAGGTACGAATTCTCAAAATCAATTTTTAATGATTATCTGCAGATCTCAGACAGAGCCGATTAAACTGAATCACGTCACTCAAATTTTAAAAAATATTGGGTCGTTTAATCATTAAGGATTCACTTGTCCTGGAACTATAGAAACTTTGACAGTTTCACATCCAAGTCCGCTGCCATCTTTTTTCATACAGCAGACTGTGCCTGTAACAAGTGGATCTTTAATATTTTGAATTATTCCATAGCCTAAATAATACCAATTTGCCATATCACGATTCGCATCCCAACCATCTTCACCGCAATCGATCGAATACTCATCTTGTGCTAAATTAAATCCTGCGGCTGAACATTGAGTTTTACCCACAGGACATTGCGGTCGTGCAACACAGGTCGGAGAATCTGAAGTGGACCCTGAAACGATATGGTCTCCAAAACAACTAGCAACACATTGACTATAACCCGTTCCGGTCGAGTTACATTGACGTGAACTTTCGCCACCAGAAAACACAGGGCAGCCGGATTTTGTGATCGAACCTGCAACGCATACAGATTGAACCGGTGCCTGTACCGCGGGTGGAGGCGGCGTACTCGATTTTGGAATGTCTACCGTATTCGCAGGCGTTCGATCCTCTTCGAGATCGGGCGCTGTTGTCATTGGAGGAGGAAGTTCTTTTTTTCGAAAACGAGGTGCTGTTTCGCTGTACGTTTTTACAGAGCTTGCGGGAATTACATTTTTTTGCGGATCATCAGAATAAATTCGTTTTGATTTTTTTGATTTCGTGAACATGCCCGCACTGGATGCTGAACTCGTAACTGCGATTAAAGAGGAAATTAAGATAACACCGACAAATTTTATTGGATTTAAAAGCATAACTTAAGGCCCCCTGAAAATTATCTGATTTACAGCGTTCAAAAGTATTTTGAACAGGATAATCCCTTATCGTCTGCTATATATAAAAGATAACACAGAGAACTATTAAGTGTTGAATTTTAAAAAAAACGTCTCAAATCAAAACAGCATGAGTTGATTTTTTTTAATTCAACGTTGCAAGCTCAGTTTGATACTCAGTGATTTGTTGATCGTAAGTATTTTTTTTGAAATTTAAATCACTCAGTTGATTCGTTAAAGACGACATCTGACTATTTAAACTGTTTCTTTCACTGGCGTAAGGATCATGATCACCCGCCTTAACATATGGAAAATAATTTAATCGACGCTGCACGTCTGTTTTCGATGCGTACAATCGGGTGATTTCGCCACTGATTTCACGCTTTTTAGAGTCTGCGAGCGCAAGTAAATTTGATAAATATTTTTTACGCCCAATTTTATAATCCGGCATAAATTTTTTCTCGAGTTCCACCGAGCAAACATTTTTATATTTTTTTCCGCTCTGACCTGCAGTTTGTCCATCAGAGCAGTAGGCCAAGTTACCTTCGTTAAATTTACGTTTTAATAGACCTAGTATATTTTGCTCGCAAAAATCTGAATTTAGCGTGTCACCTTGTTTTCCCGTTTGAAATGCGGTCTCGGGTTGACAATATCTGGCCATACCGGCCTTAAAACCAACATCAAGCTGTGATTCAGAAATTTCTGCTTCGGCTTTACGACATTGACTGACATGCTGATCATTGGAAATACGCTCACCTCTGAGGGCAGCATCATAACCCACTTGATACCAATTGAGTTTATCACATTGCTGACGAATAAAAAAATTCGTACAACTTGTAAACAACAAAAACGACACAGACATCAAAACGACATTTTTCAACATATATTATCCAATTACTTTTTATTTTTTTTCAAAGTTGCACGAGCCGCTGCCAATCTTGCGATCGGCACACGAAACGGAGAACAACTGACATAATCCAAATTGACATTCTCGAAAAACTCAATTGAATCTGGATCTCCGCCGTGCTCGCCGCAAACGCCGACTTTCAGATTCCCTTTTGTCTGACGACCTAAATCAACACCTGTTTTAACCAATATACCAACACCCATTTGATCAATGCTGACAAATGGATCTTTGGCAAAAATCCCTTGGCTGACGTAACTTCCCAAAAAGCGTCCAGCATCATCACGAGAAAGCCCTAAAGTCGTTTGCGTCAGATCATTCGTTCCAAAACTGAAAAAATCAGCGTGGCGTGCAATTTCATGCGCAGTCACAGCTGCACGAGGAAGCTCGATCATCGTTCCAACCAAATAATCAAATTTAGTTTGAGTTTCTTTTTGAACTTTTTCAACCACTTCCACTGTTTGCTGACGAAGAGTTTGTAATTCTTTATCCGTTGCCACTAACGGAATCATGATCTCAGGCACAAGCTTGAAACCTTCTTTCGTCAGTTGAGCTGCCGCTTCTGCAATCGCACGCGATTGCATTTGGTAAATTTCAGGAAATGTAATGGCTAATCGACATCCACGATGACCCAACATCGGATTAAATTCATGAAGCGACTGAACTTTGTTACGAAGACGGTTCACATCATATTTAATTCGCTTTGATAAAGCTTCGATCTCGGCTTCTGTATGAGGTAAGAATTCATGAAGAGGCGGATCTAATAAACGAATTGTTACGGGAAAACCTTCCATGATTTTAAACAGCTGATAGAAGTCATCTCGTTGCATCGGTAAAATTTTTGCCAATGCTTTTTCGCGTTCTGCTTTTGTTTCCGAAATAATCATTTCACGAACAGCGTCGATACGATCAGCTCCAAAGAACATATGTTCCGTACGACATAGTCCGATACCTTCAGCGCCAAACTCACGTGCTGTTTTTGCATCTTTCGGAGTGTCTGCGTTCGTACGAACTTTCATACGGCGGATGCCGTCAGCAATTTTCATCAATCGATCAAAAGTACCATCTAATTTAGGTTCCATTGTTTTCACTTCACCCAAGAAGACTTCGCCGGTACTGCCATCTAACGTGATGACGTCGCCTTTTTTCAAAACATAACCTTTTACTCGCATTTGTTCTTGGTGATAATCCACATCCATATCCGAACATCCGGCGACACAGCATTTACCCATGCCTCGTGCCACAACGGCCGCATGTGAAGTCATTCCACCACGTGAAGTTAAAATACCCACAGCAGCAATCATTCCAGCAATGTCTTCGGGCGAAGTTTCCACACGAACCAAAATCACTTTTTCGCCACGTTCTTTCAGAACAACCGCTTCCTCAGGAGTAAATACGATTTTACCACATACACCGCCGGGGCTTGCAGGCAAACCTTTAGCTAAAGTGGTCTTTGGTGCTAACGGATCCAAAGTTGGATGTAATAATTGATCTAATGAAGACGGATCCAATCGCAAAATCGCTTCTTCTGGAGTTATTAATTTTTCATCGATCATATCGATTGCAATTTGTAACGCTGCTTTGGCTGTACGTTTTCCATTACGAGTTTGCAGCATCCACAATTTATTTTTTTCAATTGTAAACTCGATATCCTGCATATCTTTAAAGTAAGTTTCTAATTTTTTATAAATGGTTTCCAAATCTTTGTAAGGTTCTGGCATAATCTCTGCCAAATTATGTATAGGTTGCGGCGTGCGAATTCCAGCAACAACGTCCTCACCTTGTGCGTTAATTAAATATTCACCGTAAAACTTTTTCTCGCCCGTGCTTGGATTTCGAGTAAAAGCAACACCAGTTGCTGAATCATCACCTAAATTCCCAAAAACCATGGACTGAACGTTGACTGCTGTTCCCCAACTTGCAGGAATATCATGCAGTTCACGGTAAGTGATCGCGCGCGGTGTATTCCAACTATGAAATACGGCACTAATGGAGCCCCAAAGTTGTTCAAACGGGTCTGACGGAAAATTTTGTCCCGTCATTTGTTTCACCATCTCTTTAAATTTAACCACGAGTTTTTTAAGATCCTCAGTTGTTAGATCCGTATCGTTATGAATTCCTTTTTCAGCTTTTAAGTCTTCAAGAGCTACTTCTAAAAGTGACGAGTTCATGCCCATCACCACATCAGAGTACATTTGAATAAAACGACGGTACGAATCCCAAGCAAATCTTGGATTATTCGAAGATTCCTCAAGTCCAATGACGGTCTGATCATTCAAACCTAAATTTAAAATCGTATCCATCATTCCAGGCATCGAAGCGCGAGCCCCAGATCTGACACTGACTAATAAAGGATTTTTTGCATCACCAAATTTTTTACCAATTTTCGCTTCGACTTTTTTCAAAGCGGCCATAGCATCTTGTTTAACCCACTCAGGAAGTTTTCCTCCCTCGGCGTAAAAGTGAGTACAAATATCCGTTGAAATTGTAAATCCTGGAGGCACTGGTAAACCGATCGCTGTCATTTCAGCAAGATTGGCCCCTTTACCACCAAGAATGTTTTTCATTCCTGCATTTCCTTCAGTGTCGCCCGCAGCAAAGTAGTAAACAAATTTTTCAGGTCTCACTGGTGATGAATTCAATGTTTGATCACTCATAAAAATCTCCTAAAATTGTTTTAATTGAACTGCGATATACTGGTTCAGTTCAGAAATTTTAATACGTTCTTGAGTCATTTTATCACGATGACGAACTGTCACAGACTGATCGTTGATCGTTTCAAAATCATAAGTCACACAAAATGGCGTTCCAATTTCATCTTGACGACGGTAGCGTTTACCGATGGATGCTGTTTCATCGTACTGAACATCAAAGTCTTCGGCCAATTGATCACGAAGCTTCATCGCAGGAATTGAAAGCTCATCTTTTTTAGATAATGGCAGTACGCAAACTTTGATCGGAGCAATATCTGGATGTAAGCCCAAGACAACGCGAATGTCCTCAGTCGTTTTTCCAGTCTCGTCAGTTTCTGTTGTAACCTCTTCACGATAAGCATCACACATAAATGCTAAGAACAAGCGATCACAACCAACCGCTGTTTCGATGACATATGGAATATATTTTTCTTTATTCGCTTCATCAAAATACTCTAAATTTTTTCCAGAGAATTTGGCGTGTTGAGTGAGATCAAAATCAGAACGGTTATGAATTCCTTCAAGCTCTGAATAACCCATGGGAAAAAGATATTCCACATCTACGGCAGCGCGAGCATAGTGAGCTAACTTATCATGATCTTTAAATTTTAAATTCTCCTCACGAATGCCATATTTCAAATAGAAATTCTTACGACGTTCTTTCCATTCGTTAAAATGGACTTCATCTGTTCCAGGTTTTACAAAATATTGCATTTCCATTTGTTCAAATTCACGTGTACGGAAAATAAAATTTCCTGGCGTGATTTCATTTCGGAAAGATTTACCAATCGCTGCGATGCCAAATGGAATTTTATAACGGCTTGATTGCTGACAGTTTTGAAAATTCACAAAATGACCTTGCGCTGTTTCTGGACGTAAATAAACAACAGAGCCGGTGTCTTCGAGAGGACCCATGTGAGTTTTGAACATCAAATTGAATTGACGTTCTTCAGATAAATTTTTTGAACCACATTGAGGACATTGTTTTTTTGTTAAATATGAATCTGTGTTGTCAGCACGAAAACGCGTTTTACAATCTTTACAATCCACCAAAGGATCAGAAAATCCATCCACGTGGCCTGACGCTTCCCAAACTGTCGGATGCATCAAGATTGCAGCATCAAGACCCACGATATCTGATCTGCGGGTCATCGCATTCCACCACGCTCGCTTCACATTCATTTTCATGATCGAACCCAGTGGTCCATAATCCCAACAGCTGCCAAGGCCGCCGTAAATTTCTGAAGATTGAAAAACGAAACCACGACGTTTCGAAAGTCCCACCAGAGTTTGCAGATCTTTCAGACGACGGATGACTGGTTTTTGTTTTGGTGTTTGGGTTGAATCAGACATGA
>JBPOIE010000115.1:0-5960 GCA_052034855.1 Bdellovibrionota bacterium
CTACATCTGTGACTTCTCAGCCTTGGATTGTAGAAATCGAAGATGCTGGAAACCTGATGTCGAAGGCTAAAGTTCTGAATGTGGACGAAAACCAGTCAATCGAAGTCGGTGCACTGGTTCGCGTGGATAGTTTAATAGCTGATGTTCCAGTTGCTGCACCGGTTAAGCAATAATATCCAATGAATATGCTCAGAAAACATGTTAGTTATTCAGCATGTTTTCTGGCATTGTAGAAGCAAAATCAAAAATCTTAGAAATTAAAAATTTCGACCAAGCTATTCGGATTTGGGTGACTAAACCTCTGTTTTTCGATGATTTAAAAGTTGGTGATAGCATTTGCACGAATGGCATTTGTTTAACCGTTGAAAATTTTGACCAAAAATCAATTCAATTTTGTCTTGGTCAAGAAACTCTCAAAATTTTAGGTGATTCATTTTCAGCCTGGAACAAGCACGAGCTTAATCTTGAAAGGTCACTTCAATTTGGATCGCGCGTTCATGGTCATTTAGTGACGGGGCACGTGGATTCATTATGTACAATTGTAGAGTCTTACCAAGATGGTGACTGTTGGCAGATTGCCATCCAAGTTCCTGATCAATTAAAAACTTTTTTTTGGCAAAAAGGTTCCGTTTGTCTGAATGGAGTCAGTCTTACTGTGAATTCATTCGATCAGAAAATTTTAAAAGTCTGTCTTATTCCTGAAACAATTGGTGCGACAAATCTTGTATCATATGCCGTCGGGCAAAAAATAAATCTCGAAGCGGATTATTTAGCTAAAGCCTATATTTACTCAAAAGGATCTCCGTTATGATTTCAACTGTGCCAGAAATTTTGAACGATTTTAAAATGGGAAAGTTCGTTCTGATCACAGACGATGAAGATCGCGAAAATGAAGGCGATTTGATTATAGCGGCCGAGTTTGTCCAAGCTCATCATATTAATTTTTTAGCAAAACATGCGCGCGGACTAATTTGTCTGTCGCTCACACAAGCACAAGTTGAGAAGTTAAAACTTCCATTGATGACTTCTCAACATCATCAATCCGGAGCCACGCAAACAGCATTTACAGTCAGTATCGAAGCCGCTCATGGAATTAGTACTGGAATATCTGCAGCAGACCGCGCTTTGACTGTGCAAGTGGCTGCAAATCCTAATGCTGTCCATACAGATTTGATTTGTCCTGGACATATTTTTCCACTGCGAGCAAATGACGACGGAGTTCTTGCGCGCCCAGGGCACACCGAAGCCAGCATAGATTTAGCCCGTTTGTCAGGATTGAATCCAGCAGCAGTCATTTGTGAAGTAATGAACGATGATGGCACGATGGCTCGAATGGGTGATCTTGTTGAATTTTCAAAATTGCATAACATTAAAATCGGAACGATTTCGGATCTGATTAAATATAGAAAGTCACATTTATGAAAAAAGCCTTCAAAAAAAACAAAAAAACTCCACGTTTAAAAATTGGTGTTGTGACATCAATGTTTAATGAAGAAGTCACTCAGCCCTTAGAAGCTGGGACTTTAGATTTTCTTTCTGAGTGTGATGTTGAGGTTTATTCTGTACGTGTTCCAGGAGCAGTTGAAATCCCATTGGCAGCTCAAGCATTATTTGACTACAAAAAAATTGATGGAGTTATTGTCCTTGGAGCCGTTATCCGCGGCGAAACGACTCATTACGAAGAAGTTTGTCGTTCAGTTGAAAGAAATTGCTCAAGACTTATGCTTGATTACAAAAAACCTGTGGGTTTTGGTGTTTTGACAGTTGAAAATGAAGAGCAAGCCTTTGACCGTGTTGGTGGAGAGCATGGTCACAAAGGAATTGACGCTGCGAAAACTGTCATCGAGATGATTGGACTTCTGGCAGAAATCAAGAAAAAATAGGCGGATGCCTGTTGCTGCGAAAATAAAAAAAAATCTCCTCAATCAGGAATCAAGAAAACGTAAACGCGAGATTTTGCTCATTTTTGCGATTTCGATATTACTGGCATTTTTGATAGGGGTTGAGGTCTATGTTTTTAGATCTGGGCAAAATCTACCATCTCCATACATTATTTATTTTATCGGGTTGGTGAATTTTAACCTTGTCCTCGTTCTTTTACTCCTGTTTTTAATTTTCCGAAACATTGTTAAAGTATTTCTTGAGCGCCGAAGTAAAATGTATGGCTCAAGTTTAAAATCAAAACTGACTGTTGCATTTGCAACATTTTCGATTATTCCAACAATGTTGGTTCTAATTTTATCCGTATTTTATTTGAACAGCAGTTTTGAAAAGTGGTTTTCTGGTCGCATGGTTGGAATTCTTAAAAATGCCTCCGAGGTGATTGATTCCTTCTTAGTTCAAGAAAAACGACATGGGTATGAGTATGCGGATCTTGTTGCGGATGCGATTGCAAACATTCCGGAATCGCAAATTCAAAGTCGGTTGATGACTCTTCGAGATAATTATAAATTAGATGCGGTGGAATATTATTCGGAAATGCTTTCCGGAAGGCAACTCGCTCAAGACTATTCGAATGTGCCAGTTAAAATTCCACAGGTTCAGCTCGACTTTTTACAAAAAGGAATTCTCTACAAATCGAAATCGAGTCTCATCCATGTGTTCTCGGAATCTCATCTTCTACGTATGATGTCGCCTTTAGACGAGTCAGCTAAAAACAAAGGTGTTGTCATTGTGTCGAAAGTTTTAAGCCTATCCCCAGGGGCAAAGCTGGATGATATTATTGGTGCCTATCAAGAGATGCAGAATAATTTATTGATCGAATATCCATTGAAATCGATGTATTTTATTATGCAAATCGTGATGTCACTGGTCACTTTATTTGCTGCGGTTTGGTTTGGGTTTCACATGGCTAAACAGTTGTCTGTGCCACTCGTTCAATTAGGACGAGCCACTAAAAAGGTGGCTGGTGGTGATTACTCGCAATTAGAAATTCAATCGGGCAGTGAAGAGATCAATAGCTTGATTGGAAATTTTAATCAGATGATTTCGAATTTGTCGTCGTCCGAATTAGAACTTCAACAAACACTTAAAAATTTGAATCAATACACAAAATACGTTGAGATTGTTTTGGGTAATGTCAGCGCCGGTGTTTTATCAGTAGATATGAGTGGTCATGTCACCACAATGAATCGTCGCGCAGGCGAGCTTCTTAATGTTGAGCCTATGAAGGCTGTGAACCATCATGTCCGCCAGTCAATGACGGATGAAAATTATCAAATTTTTTCAAATTTCGTTAAATTGATGCAGGAAAATAAACTCAATCATCTGCAAAAAGAAATTCGCGTCGACATTCAAGGCGAATCTATTCCGTTATCTGTTCATATCTCGATTTTAAAAAACGAGCTCCAAGAAGAAATCGGACGGATCATGGTTTTTGATGATATGACTGTGATTATCAATGCTCAACGAGCTGCTGCATGGTCTGAAGTTGCACGGCGTATTGCTCATGAAATTAAAAATCCACTGACGCCGATTCGACTTGCCGCTGAAAGAATTTCTCGCAAATATGGAACGCAGATTTCGGATCAAGCATTTAATGATTCAATTCAAATGATTATTTCACAAGTGGATGATATGCGAAACTTGGTGAACGAATTTAGTCAGTTCGCTCGAATGCCACAGTTAAAGCCGATTGAAACGAGCTTGAATCAAGTACTCACTGATGCAGCCTCGATTTACAAAGACAATCATACTGACGTAACGTTCACTTTTTCCATGGATGAAAAGTTACCAAACTTTAAATTTGATCCAGCGCAAATGAAAAGAGTCTTTGCAAATCTTGTCGATAATGCAGTTGCAGCCACAGAAAAAATGGATCAACCGAAAGTCTGGATCGAAACGGCTTATCATCCAGAACTTCAAGTCGTAAAAGTGAGCATTTCTGATAATGGTGTAGGAATACCACAACGTGACCGTGCGCGCGTCTTTGAGCCTTACTATTCGACCAAAGAAAAAGGCACAGGCCTTGGTCTTCCTATTGTTAAAAGCATTATCGAAGACCATGGTGGTCTTATTCGAGCTTTGCCAAATGAGCCCAGAGGCACTAAAATGTCTATCGAAATGCCAGTTCACATTTAAGACGAGGTAATTATGAGTCAGCTTCACGAACAAAAAATGAAAACAAAAATTTTGATCATCGACGACGAGGCCGCGATTCGCCAAATTTTAGCTGAAAGCCTAAAGGACGAAGGCTTTGATGTTCTCGCCGCTCCAGATGGTCCGACAGGGTTACAAGTACTCTCTGATTTTGCGCCAGACATTTGTTTCCTTGATATTTGGATGCCGAAAATGGATGGAATCGAAGTTTTAACAAAAGCAGTTCCTCTATTCCCTGAAACCAGTTTTATTATGATCTCTGGGCATGGAACGATCGAGACGGCAGTCAAGGCAACAAAAATCGGAGCCTGGGATTTTATTGAAAAGCCACTTTCACTTGATAAAGTCGGACTTGTGATCGAACACGTTTTGAAATTTCGCGCTGAAAAAGATGAAAAACAAGCTTTACTCAACAAACTTCGTCAAAGTATCGCACTGGTTGGTGAATCGAAATCTTTACAAAAAGTTCGAGAGCAAATCACGACGATGGCGAAAAACTCTAATCCAGTTTTAGTCTGCGGTGAGGTCGGTTCGGGTCGTCAATTGGTCAGTCAAAACATTCACTTCATGAGCAGTCGTGCCAGTCGCACTCTTGCAGAAGTTAACTGCAGCACTTTACCACAGGATCTTATTGAAATTGAACTTTTCGGAATCGAAAAAGGATCATTACCTGGAATCGATAAAACTCGAAAAGGGAAACTTGAATTGATTGATGGTGGAACTCTTGTTATCGAAGAGATCGAAGAAATGCCATTAATCCTTCAAGAAAAACTTGTTCAGTTTTTGAAAACTCAAAACATAAAACGTGTGGGCAGTTCGGATGAAATTAAAACAAATGCACGAGTCATTTTAACTTCTGTCTATACACCTGAGACATTAGCGACATATCCAAAAATTTCGAAAGAGCTTTTAGAGCTGACAAAATCACAATTAATTTTTATCGAACCGCTTCGTGCACGCGCAGAAGATATATTGCCATTGATAATTCACTTTAGTGATATTGCAGCTAAACAGATGGCCTCATTCCGTAAAACAATTTCCGAGCAGGGAATTAAGTTATTAATGAAGCACTCTTGGCCAGGAAACATTCGTGAATTAAAAAACTTTATTGAGCGTGTTTACATTTTAACTCCATCGGACTATGTCGACGTACATGATCTCAAATTCGCTGGACTTGTTGATAAAAAAGAGACTTCAACGGGCTCTACAGATTCTCATCTGGAAATGTCGACATTTCGCGAAGCGCGCGCAGAATTTGAAAAAGATTATTTGATTAAAAAAATCCAAGAAAACGGTGGCAACATTTCGAAGACTGCAGAAACGATTGGTCTCGAGAGAAGTTATTTACATCGCAAAATTAAAGCTTATGGCATCGAAAGTGATACTTAATATGAATTCCATTCAAAACAAAAAGAATATGACTCGTTGGACGAAAACCCATCTTTATACTCTGAAAGATGCACCAAATGATGCTGAAATCCCATCGCACAAATTAATGATTCGTGCAGGACTTATTCGTAAATTGGCTCCAGGAATGTACACGTTTGGAGCTATCGGACTACGTGCTCTCCGCAAATTTGAAAATATTATTCGCGAGGAACTTGAAAAAGCGGGAGGCATTGAAATTTTAATGCCGATGGTTCACCCCCGTGAATTGTGGGAAGAGACTAACCGCTGGTCAGAAATGGGCGCGGGTCTACTCAAATTTAAAAATAGAAACAATCACGATTTTTGTCTTGGAGCGACTCACGAAGAAGCTGTTGTTGATTATGTCAGAGCAGATTTAAAATCTTACCGTGATTTTCCTAAAAATATTTATCAAATTCAAACTAAATACCGCGATGAAATTCGTCCACGTTTTG
>JBPOIE010000128.1:0-33069 GCA_052034855.1 Bdellovibrionota bacterium
TCAACGGCAACCAAAAACTCTTCAACATCAGCACGTTGAGCATCCGTTAGTTCTGTGATATTAACAGCTTTGTAAGTGTGTCCTGCAAATGTCACTGTCCAACCTCGAGCAGCAAGAGCTGTCCTGATGGCATCGACATTTTCAAACGCACAAATAAATTCATAGCTACCATCATCATTTTTTGCGACATCATCAGCGCCAGCTTCGATCGCTTCTTCATCGATATCGAAAGCTCCAGATTTTGTAGCTTCGATAGATCCAACGCGATTAAACATCCAGGCAACGCTGTTTGTTTCACCCATATTGCCATCATGTTTTTTGAAAACACTACGCATTTCTGGAGCGGTTCTATGTTTGTTATCAGTTTGACATTCGACGATAACGCCAACGCCGTGCGGGCCGTAGCCCTCGTATGTTAATTCTTCAATAATTTTTCCGTCGTCTAAAAGGCCCGCGCCTTTTTTAATTGCACGATCAATTGTATCATTTGGGCAGCTGACTTTTTTTGCAGCTTCAACAGCAAGACGAAGACGTGCGTTCATTGTAGGATCTGCTCCGCCAGTTTTACTTGCAACCGAGATTTCCCGAGCTAGTTTTGTAAACAGAGCACCTTTTTTTTGTGCATTTTCAGTTTTCCCAGCGGCTTTCCATGATTTTCCCATATGAGTATCCTTTAAAAAAATAAAAATAGATGAGACTATTTTACAAGTTGTGTACACTAGGTCAATAGATGACGACTGTAGACTGGGCTTTTTTAGAGCCAAATATTTTCAAAAAAATTCAAATTCTGAGGTCTTCAGAGTCCAATGTTTTTAATTTAAAAAATAAAGTCTCAGCTCCTGTTTTACCAGCTCGTGACATCAAGGCCCTCGATTTTAAATTGCATCCTCCTAAAAAAGGATTTTCGACCAAAGAGGGGCAGGCTCGAATGCTGCATGATCTAGCAAGTATTGAATTGCAAGCCATGGAACTAGGCTTAAGAACACTCGTTGAGTTTTCTGATGAGTCACAACAATTTCGTGAAGAATTGTGGGCTCTCACACTCTCCGAATCAGAGCATTTAGAAATGTGTCTGACTGAAATCGAAAGTTTGGGATTTAAATGGGGCGATTGGCCCGTCAATTGTGGATTATGGCAAGCAGTTAGTCCTGAGGATAGTTTACTTGATCGACTCTTGATTGTTCACAGATATCTCGAGGGGAGTGGTCTGGATGCCGGTGATACTTTACTCAGACGACTTGCGGGTGTTGATGCAGTTCCTGTTCAGAAAGCTGTACAGATCATTAACACAGAAGAGGTCGGTCATGTTCTGTTTGGGTCTCGTTGGTACGAAGCTGTTTGTCTGCGGCAAAATTTAGATCCTGTAGATGACTTTGTTGAAAGAATGAATCGCCTGCGGCCAGTTCTTCCGAAAAGAATTAATCCACTGAACCACGATCTACGTCGTCGCGCTGGATTTTCTGATTCCGAAATTTCATATCTTGAAAATCTAAGAAATTCTTTTTTGGATAAAGAGTCTATTTTTAAAAAATAGGTTTTAAAAATAAATTAATCTTGTTCAAATCGACGGTCTGGGATCAGCCAAATAAATGCAACAATCGTAAAAAAACCGAAACCAATCCATTGATTTAAAAAAAACAAAAGATAAGTCCTAAAGCATAAAATACAACAGAGATTTTTCCTTTAAAGTCCGATCCGAGTGACTTCGTAAATTTTGAATTTTGTCCGTGAACGTGAACGAGCGTTCTTGTTAAAATAGTGTAGGCAATAGCACAGCAGAGTAAATTTACACCATAAATAAAAACAGTGTTTTGGGCGAAGTGATTTTCACCCATCCAGCCGCTGGAAAAAGGTAAGAGTGAAAGCCAAAACAACAGATGTAAATTGCTCCAAAGTATTTTTCCATTCACTTTTTCAACAGAGTGAATCATGTGGTGATGATTATTCCAATAAATTCCTACATAAATAAAACTCAAAATATAACTTAAGAGTTTCGGCCAAAGACTAATGAGGACACCAAAAGAGTCTCAGTGAGGGACTTTGATTTCTAAAACCATGATTGTAAGAATGATGGCAATAACACCGTCGCTGAAAGCTTCGAGTCTATTTTTCGTCATATCGTATATGTCCCTTTTCATTTGAATGAACTTGTCCAGAGTCTAGTCGTAGTTTTGTTTTCAGATTACTTATATATAAGACATCTGTAAAATAAATATATGAAATTAATTCTTCTTTTTTGGATCAGTCTTATATTTTCGTGTCAGCATCAACAGCGAATTGTGGCTGGCAAATTCGGTTCAAAAAATGAAAGAGATTACTTTTCTCAGATTTCATCCTCAGAAAGAGCAGATATGTTAAATCGCGCGGAAGTTTTTGTATCTGAATCTCGGCCGATCGAATCTATTGATGTTGTGGAAGATTTTTTAAAAACAGAATGTTCAGCAAGCTTCAATTATCGAAACGGGCCAGATATTCAATGGCCTGAGCAAACATGCACGTATGTTCCTGATAAAGAAAAAAAAATGGGCGGAGGGTCGTCAAAATTTTTATGCGAATTTCAGGACGCTTTATCTAAAAATGGATCTGTCATAAAAACAGTCAAGTATTCGACGAAAAGTTGGGGTGTTTTTTCAGGTGAAGTTCATGATGTCTTACTCGCGACGAATTTAGCAAAACTGATGGGTTTTCCAGTGACATATTACTGCCCCGTACGAATTAAATGTAAAAATTGTCCTTCTGATAACCCTTGGAAAAATAACCATGGCGCAGATCCGGGTAAAGAGGGATCTGAAGTGTCTTTCGATTATGCGATGATTGGAAAAAAAATTAATGCCGCTGTTGTCACTGAATCATCATCAGGAAATAGTCCCGCCGGAGTCGGGTGGAATGAAATTCGAACTGTCACTGCAAGCTCTGAAGAACAAAAGCGTCGAATGTTGATTGAACGAGAGACCTGGATGCTGTGGACGCACTTTTTGCAACATACAGATCATTACTCTCAAAATACGCATTTGGTCTGTGAATCATCGAAACTCGTTGAAGATGGGAAAAAGTACTTTTGTGAAAAACCTTTATTGTACACTCATGACTATGGGTATGCTTTTCATAATCATCTCAACCTAGCGCAGTGGGAAAACTATCCAACACTCGTTGAATCCAGCGCTTCAAAATGCGAGGGGATTCTGTCGAAAAGAATGACTAAGCTCAAAGCTCGCGATGCTGTAGAAGGCCTTATTCTTGATTCGAATATCAGCGAGGAAGCTAAGAATTTATTTTTGGAAAAGTTGCAGAAAATCAGTGATGAACAATGGCAAACTTCATTTCAATTGGCTCATGCCAGAGATATTTCCTTAAGATCCGCAAGTGATTTTCTAATGGCTGTTAAAAGTAAAATATCACAGCTGCAGTCTATGCGGTGTTCAAATTTTGATGAGAAAAAAAGTATTTTGAGTCGTGAAAACTAAGCGATGTTAAATTTTTTCTTCGGCTTCTAAAAAACGCCATTGACCTTCAGGAAGTTTTCCCAGTTTTAATTGGCCGACACGAACACGTTTCAGTCCATGAATCGATAAACCAACTTGTTCACACATTTTACGAATTTGGCGTTTTTTTCCTTCACGTAAAATAAAACGAAGTTGATCGTCATTGATCCAATCAACTTGCGCTGGTTTTAATTTTTCTCCGTCAATTTCAAGACCGTGATTCAGAAGTTGTAAATTTTCTTTGGGGAAATTTTTTGCAGCTGATGATTGGTGATTGTATTGAACTCGAACGATATATTCTTTTTCGACTTCAGAATTCTCTCCGATAATTTTTTTAGCAATACGCCCATCTTGAGTAAAAATCAAAAGTCCTTGTGAATCGATATCAAGGCGACCTGTGACGGCTATATTTTTTAAATCCCCCATCATTAATTTCCGGCGAGATTTATTCATCTCATCGAAAAACTGATTTTGGTCGGTCACAAGTCTGATGGCTGGTTCATATCCAGGTTCAGGTTGGCCTGAAACATAACCGATAGGCTTGTTCACGATGATGGTGACGAGATGTTTTTGCTCTTGCATCGCTTGAGCACCTAAAGTCACAGAGTCTGTACGATTTACTTTTGTGCCAAGTTCTGTGACTTGTACGCCGTTCACATAAACCAGTCCTCGAGTGATCAAAGAATCTGCTTCGCGGCGCGAAGACAAACCCTTTTCAGACATCAGTTTTGAGAGGCGTACTTTTTCGTCAGACATTTAATCTTCTTTCAGTCGAGTTTTACATCCTGTAAGCTTTGCTTACTTATCCATCTCCATTTTTGCAACTGTTTGAAGTTGCATATTAGAAGTGCCTTCATAAATTTGTCCGATTTTTGCATCTCTCCAAAATTTTTCAACAGGATACTCTTTTGTAAAACCATTTCCACCAAACAGATCGATCGCCATTGAAGTGATTTTCTCAGCCACTTTTGAAGAGTAGTATTTGGCCATTGCTGCAGACTGAATAAAGTCGGCTCCGGCATCTTTCAAGCGAGCCGCATTGTAGACCATCAATCGAGAGGCTTCGAGTTCGATACGCATTTGCGCTAATTGAAATTGAACGCCTTGGAATTGTCCGATGGCTTTTCCGAATTGTTCACGTGATTTGATGTAATTTAAAGTCGCTTCATAGGCGCCTTGAGCGATACCCACCATTTGTGCGCCAATACCAATACGACCTTCATTGAGAGTTTCGATGGCGATTTTATAACCTTTTCCAACTTCACCTAAAATATTTAATTCAGGAACTTCGCAGTTTTCAAAAATCAATTCGCATGTTGAACTTGCGCGAATTCCCAATTTATCTTCTTTTTTTCCAACAGTGAATCCTTTGAAGCCTTTTTCAACGATAAAAGCAGTGATTCCTTTGTAGCCTTTTGAAGTGTCGATATTAGCAAAGACAATAAAGAAGCTGGCTTCGTTACCATTTGTGATCCAAAGTTTGTTGCCGTTCAAAATCCATTTGCCGTCTTTTTTCTCTGCACGACATTTTAACGCAAAGGCATCAGATCCAGATGAAGATTCTGACAAGCAATAAGCGCCGACCCAGTCTTTGGCTAATTTTGGTAAATACTTTTCTTTGATCGCTTCAGATCCGTATTTGATAACTGCATTTGTCACTAAAGTATTTTGCACGTCGCAAAGTACAGAGACAGAACCATCGATACGACCGATTTCTTCGATCGCGATACATGCCATTGTAAATGAAGAGGCTGCTCCGCCAAATTTTTCAGGAGTTTCAATCCCCATTAAACCCATTTCAAAAAGTTTTGTAACAAGTTCGGGTTTCATTTTAGCCGCAGTATCCATTTCATGAACGTACGGTTTGATTTCAGATTCCGCAAAGCTGCGCACAGCATCGCGAAAAGCGGATTCGTCTTCAGAGAATTGAGTTAAAGCAGGGCGTGCGTTTTCGATCGACATAGTATCTCCTTGTGGATAGTGATATAAAATATGGTTTAAAAGTAGTCCTAAATCCTCAGCTATTCAAGTTGGTTTATTGAGCTCATATTTTAGGATTCAAAAGTGCTTAAACACAAAAAATCATCTTTTAAGCATTTCAACAATTCTCTCGACAAAGGTCGGCATTTTGTTAGGCTTTAAAGCTGTGTTTAATTCAATAAAACAGTTCAATTTAGTTTGGAGAAGATGAATGGATATTGTTGAAATTGGCGGTAAATTAGCTTTGTTTTTTGTCCCTTTTTTATTTGCACTTTGTTTTCATGAGTATGCGCATGGGCTTGTTGCTAAATGGCATGGTGATGACACAGCTGAAAAATTAGGACGCCTGACTTTGAATCCGATGGCTCATGCTGATATTTTGGGAACGTTTATTTTGCCGATCAGTTCGATTGTCTTTGGTATACCTTTATTTTTCGGTTGGGCGAATCCGGTTCCAGTCAGTGTTCGTAATTTGAAGAACCCTCGCATCGATATGTTCTGGATCGCGCTTGCAGGGCCTGCGTCGAATATTTTGTTAGCCATTATTTCAACAGCTATTTTATTTTTCGTGGTTCGAACTCCGTCACTCGCAGACTACCAGTCAACAATTTTGACATTATTACAGATGTTTATTTTAACGAATTTGTTTTTAGCCATATTTAATATTATTCCCTTACATCCACTCGATGGAGGTAAAGTTTTAGCCCGGTTTTTACCAGCATCAATCAATTATAAACTTGAACAGAATCAACAAATGACAAGTCTAATTTTGATGGGGCTTTTATTGATCGGGGCATTAAGAGTTTTACAAATTCCAGTCTTCTTTATTTTTAATATATTAATGGGATTTGTTGGAGTGGGGAGTGTGATATGAGTGAAAGTATTGCGCCAGGTGGTGCATCCGTTGCTCCAGTTCGTAAACCTAGAATCATGAGCGGCTGTCGCACAACAAGTCAGTTGCATGTTGGAAATTATTGGGGCGCTGTCAATAATTGGCTGAAGCTTCAAAACGATCATGAATGTTACTTCGGCGTTATGGATCTGCACGGGCTAACGACGGCTTATAAAAGCGCTGCTGAAATTAACCAGTTCAATCGCGATATTTTCGCGGACTTAATTGCTTGGGGACTTGATCCAAACAAAAACACAATTTTTATTCAGTCAAAAATTCCAGAACACATCGAGCTTTTCATGCATTTTGCAAATCTGACCCCGATGGGTTGGCTTGAGCGTGTTCCGACTTGGAAAGACGCCGAAGAAGAAGCAAAGGCCACCGACACACATAATTTAGGACGTTTTGCTTATCCGGTTTTACAAGCGGCAGATATTGCTTTGTACAAGGGTGAAAAAGTTCCTGTGGGCGCGGATCAAGTGGCGCATTTAGAGCTGACTCGTGAAATCATTCGTAGGTTTAATCATTTGTACAAAGGTAAAATTCCAGAACCTCAGGCGTTACTGACTGAAACTCCATTGGTACCAGGTCTTGATGGCCGCAAGATGAGTAAGTCTTATAATAACGGGCTTTTACTGACTGAAGATGAAAAGACCTTGAAGAAAAAAGTAAACTCAATGCTGACCGATTCAAAGCGTTTGCGTCGTGAAGATGTTGGAGTGCCTGCGGATTGTACTGTTTTTAGTTTTCATAAATTGTATTCAACAACTGAGGATTTAAAGTGGGTTGTTGAGGGTTGTACGACGGCAGGTATTGGCTGTGGGGACTGTAAAGCTAAACTTTGTGCAAATATCGAAGAAAAAACTAAAATTCCTCGAGAAAAGAAAAAAGAATTGTTGAATAACACCAAAGCCCTTGATTCAATCATAGACCAAGGTACTGAAAAAGCTCGCGTAGCAGCGCGTAGGAATTTGGACCAAATTAAAGATTGGATGAAATTACGATGAGTATTCGTGTTCAGTTACAACAATTTGAAGGCCCGTTAGATTTACTTCTTTATCTGATTCGTAAAGAAGAAATGGATATCTTTAATATCAACGTGGTTGAGATTACGCACCAGTATTTAGAATTCATCAAGCTGATGAAAGAGTTCGATCTTGAAGTTGCAGGTGAATTTGTCGCTATGGCGTCTACGCTAATTCATATTAAATCGAAAATGCTTTTACCGCAGTATGATGAAAACGGTGAAATCGTTGAAAATGTGGATCCGCGTAAAGAGCTCGTTCAAAAACTTTTAGAATATGAAAAATTCAAAGAGGCGGCGAAGGCTCTGTATGATCGTCCACTTTTAAATCGTGATTTATGGGCGCGCGGACTGCGTGAAAAAATTGAAGTCGCTGATGATGACATTGAACTTGAAGATAATGCTTTATTTTCATTAATAGGTTCTTATCGTAAGGCCTTAAAAATATTAAATAAACGCATTCATAAAGTGAATATTAAATTGCAATCCATTGCGAGCCGAATTTTAGAAATGAAAGACAAGCTTTTGGTTGGAAAACAGATTGTGATGAGCGAATTGTTTAACTCGACGATCGTAGATGTGAAAGAGAAGTCGCGTAATGTATTGATTACCTTTTTATCGTTGCTTGAGCTTGGTAAAATGGAATTTGTCAGTCTCTATCAGACTGAAAATTATGGCGATATTTATGTCACAGCTAAGCAAGAGATCACAAATGATGTGGTTTCACGAGCTGAAAATTATGACAATTTAAATTCAGATCAAGTGGCTGCGCAAATGATGTCAAAATCACAGCAGTTAACGATGGAAGAAGTTGAGCAAATTGAAGCCGATACTGATTTTGTTCTACAAGATAACGAAGACAATCAACAACTGGCGTTTGCCTCTGAAGAATTGACAATCAATGAAGATATGGCGACAGACGAAGAAATTTTTGCTGCTGAACTGGAAGTTGAGACTCAAGTGAACATGGTAACTGATACTGAAGGACAGGTTTAATTTATGGCTAAAAAGAATAAGAATAAAAATAATGAAAATGAAAATTTAGTCGCAGCTGAAGTGACTCCTGAGATTGAGATTGCTGATGAACTTGTTTTTTCGGAAGATGTGACTGTTGATACGGCTCTCTTTTTACAAGAAGACACTGCCTCTGAAGGTTTTTTGCCTGAAGTTTCCGAAGATACTCTTGTCGAAGATGAAGATGTATTAGCTGAATCCGAATTATCAGCTGCGGATTTAGATCTTGAAGGGTCAGAACTAGAAGGTTTTGAATCTGCGCAAATTGATGAAGTTGAATTTATCGAAGACGAGCAAGCTGAGAGTATTATCGAAAGTATTTTGTTTGCCAGTGATCGTCCAGTAAGTTTGGCTTCAATTCGTGAAGTTTTTAAAGGAACGAATATTAAAAAAGAACGTATTCGCCGAATTTTAGATAATTTAGCGGTTGAGTATGCAGGTGGTCGTCGTGGAATTTCTTTAGAAGAAATCACGGGCGGGTATCAGTTAAGAACTAAAATTGATAATATGAACTTTCTGAAGCGTACTGTGAAGGCGCGTCCGTTTAAGTTATCAGGCCCAGCTTTAGAAACTTTATCAATTGTGGCTTACAAACAACCCGTCGTTAAAAACGAAATCGATCAGATTCGCGGTGTTGAATCAGGTCATTTGCTTCGCGCTTTGATGGAAAAAGGACTTTGTAATTTCGAAGGTAAAGCTGAAAATTTACCTGGAAAACCAATGCAATACGGAACAACTCGTCGTTTCCTTGAAATTTTCGGTCTCAGAAATATCAAAGAACTTCCGACTTTATCGCAAATTGATGAATTACTTCCTGAAGGGATCGGCGAAGAAGAAGAAACTAAGCCTACTTTGTCTATGGTGACAGATTCTATGTCAGAGCACGTGACTGACGTCAGTTACTCGCAAGGTGAAGAAGAACTTGGTAAAATTGAAAATGAACTTTCGACGATCACAACATCTTCTGATTTCTTTGAACAAGAGAAAATCAGACAAAAAATGAAAAAAGAAGCCGATAAAGCTCAAGACATTCGCGATGCACTCGCTGTCGGCGAAGCCGTGTCAACACGAGATAAAAACTGGCTCATAAAATATGAAGAAGCATTAAATGCTCCGGCCGTAGTTTTAACTGCAGATGAGCAGGTTACTTCTGAAATTGAAAATACTGAAATTTCTGAAATCGCAGAATCGAATGATTTTATCGTCAGTTCTGAAGATGGACTTGCGGCTCAAGCTGTTGCGGATTTTGATGAGGAAGAAGAGACTGAGTCTGATGAATTGCCGTTTTACGATGAAGCTGATTCAGAACCAGAAAGCCACGCTTAGATGATCAAAAAAATGGGCTCTATTTTCTTAGGGTTCATTTTTGTTTACCTGGTATCGATGATGATCGTTCTGGGTAACGGATCTTCTTTTTTAGGGCGATATCTAGGTGATTTTTATACCCCTGTCGCAAATAGTATCGGTTTAAATACGACATGGAATTTTTTTTCTCCAGATCCTGCGCACACAATGTATTTAAAATATCGCATCTTATTTCAAGATGACTACGGCAACGAAACACAAGAGGCTATTGAAAAATACTTCCCTGAAGATGCCACAGAAAATAATTTCTGGCCCCATCGGCGACGCCTCAGCTATGTGATGCGGTTTTTGGCGATGAACTCTGCACGGATCGAAAAATTTTTAGTACCATGGCTCTGTCAAAAGTATCCCCAAGCTACACGTGTTCAAACCGAGATGATTTTTTTTCGAATACCACCGCTCGATGTGGTTTCGACATTAAGTTCAGAAAACTACGAAGAACTTCTGAAGCAAGAAGAAATGAATCAAGAAAGTTTTGCCTGTGTTCGATAAATGGATAAAAAATACAAAACTGTTTTTATTCTCTGATCCTCACTTTGAGGGTTTGGGTCTTATGCGTTTTTTACTCTGCGGGTGTTTACTTTATTTAGCCCTGTTTCGCCAAATGAATATTGATCAATACACTGATCTTTCTTTAATACCTAGAGCGGATGCCCTCAGTGTTTACCCTGATTTCTACAGACCCTACTTTAAATATTTTTTCTGGCCAGATTCGTTCGCGGCCTTAGTTCACATCGTATACATTTTACTTTTAACACTGGCTTTTGTCGGATTGACGAATAGACCTTTGATGTTTGTGACGTGGGTTTTAGCGCAAGGATTTATAAATAGAAATTACTCAATGTTGTTTGGTGCTGATTTAATCGGAACCTTGTTTTTATTTTACTTGAGCTTCACACATTGTTCTGAATATTTTTCTCTTAAAAAGTATTTCTTTAAAAACGAGAAATTTCACCACGAAGACTCTTTCTCTGATCAGCTGAGTGCGGTTTTTGTTCGAGTTATGCAAGTTCAAATCAGTGTTATTTATATGTATACTGGATTTGAAAAACTTAAAGGGACGACGTGGTGGGATGGGACAGCTTTGTGGACCGTTTTTGCAAACCCTCAATTTGCATCATTGGATTTTATTTGGATGCGCCATTTTCCACTGTTTTTTGCTGTGGGAACTTTTACGACCTTAATTTTTGAAGTCTATTTTCCAACAGTCGTTTTAAGTCAAAAATATAGATCTTACTGGTTAATTTTAGGTGTCATTTTTCACACATCAATTGGGTTGCTGTTGGGGCTCATGCCATTTTCTTTGGTTATGATTTCGACATATTTTTTATTTATAGACCGCCTCACATTGAGACGTTGGTCGAGTCTATATTTCCTTCGTTCTAGAATTTAGTTTATACTATTTACAGTGAAATCACTTTGGGGCTACTTCATTATTCTCTGTTTTTTATTTTTTCAATCTTGCAACCCGCAAGAGACAAAAAGTTTACTCACGACATTTCAAGTTTGTACTGAAAACTGCACGACAGCAGATCAGACCCAAATTGAAGGTGACTTATCAATTGATCCAGAAAATTCTCAAATGTCTTTTAACGTCGACAAAGGAAATCTTGTTGAGATCTCGGGGACTTGTAAAGATTTAGGTCGAAAAAATAATCGAATCATTATCAATGCATTTGAAGTTGAAGAGGATGAGTCGGGTTTACCTTACATTGATAATACGATTTCACCGAATTGTCAGACGAACGTTTTAGGAATGACGACGACACAGCAATGTGTTTTCGTGACTCATGGAAAAGGTCTTACAGAGTCAGGTCAGGTATATCCTCAGTGTATTAACGGTCGTTTTTCATTTTTAGTACGAGTTGGAAATGTTTCTAAAGTTGCCACAGTTGTTAAAAATTATTTAATTCGCATGAAACTTCGAACGACAGACGGTTTAACTTCTGAAAGTGGTTGGGCGCGGACGGCGATTAAGCGGGTCATTTCTGTTCCAAATTTTACTTTAATACGAGATTCAACGAATTTGCGCTGCGAAATTAAAACAGAAGGTTTTAAATTCAAACATGCTCCATTTGCGAATGTGCCTGATAATATTCCAGACATTACCTATATGGTTAAACGAGACAGCTCTGGCTTTTCTGCTGCAGGCGCAGTCCTCACTCAAGCCAAAGCCAATCGTTTTACAACCTTCCAGAGTTATAGCGATCTCAGTCAAAGTGATTTCGGAGACTCTGTAGCTAATTTTTATGACGACGGATTGACACACATTGTTTTGAGTTTAAATCCTTCGGGCCCGCCTCAACCCGGCGTCAAATATAATTATTATGTCCAAGCCTCAGATGGTACGGATGAGAGTGCTGAAAGTTCTGCGAAGGTCTGTGAACAACCGGCTCCATTTCTTGGAACAGTCACGGTGACTGGTGGGACTGTTTGTTCAGTTTCTATGAGTAGTGGAGGAAATGCTGCATTTCAATATATTTGGAATTACAGCACAACAGCCAATTGGACGAGTGCGCAGGCCAACGGAAGTGCGACTGGTTGCGGGATTACTCCAGATACCTGTAATTTTACCATGCCAGTGACAGCTGGAACATATTTTGTAGCCGTTCGTACCTTTGATATCGCAACTTCAACGTATGGTAAATGGTCTAACGAAGTTCAATGTAAAAAGCCGTAATTTCTTACGGCTTTGAGTTTCGAAAAATATTTTTAGTTTTCCTAACGATTTAAAAAGTCTCGTCAAAACTGACTTGGCCAGAAACTCCAGTTTGGTACGCTGATACTCGGCGCTCAAAAAAGTTTGCCAATTCTTGCATATCTTGAAGTTCCATAAATCCAAACGGATTTTTTGAATTATAACGTTTTGGGATACTTAAGCGTTCTAAGCGTTGATCCGCACAAAATTCAAGATACTGACGCATTTCAACAGCTGACATTCCAGCGATGCCTAATGCTAAAATATCTTCAGCAAAAGTCATTTCACATTCGATGGCGTCTTCAAGCATTTGAATAACCATTTCTTCCATTTGTTCATTGAACAATGTGGGATCTTCTTTTCTGACAGTATCGATCACGCTAAAAGCAAATGCCATGTGCATACTCTCGTCACGGAAAACCCAATTAGTTCCCGAAGCTAAGCCTTGCAATAAGCCTTTTGATCTTAAGAAATAAACATAAGCAAAAGCACCGAAGAAAAATAAACCTTCAACACAAGTTGCAAAGCAAATCAAGTTCATCAAAAACTTACGACGATCTTCGATTGTTTTTAATGTGTCTAAAGTATTGATTGAGTCCATCCATTTAAAGCAGAAGTCCGCTTTTTTCTTGATTGATGGAATATTTTCAATCGCAGAGAATGCTTTTTCACGCTCGTCGGGGTGTGGAATATAATTGTCTAATAACGTCAGGTAAAATTGAACATGAAGAGCTTCTTCATACAATTGGCGCGACAAATACAAACGCGCCTCTGGCGAATTGATATGTTTGTAAAGATTTAAAACCAAGTTGTTTCCAACAATAGAATCGCCTGTTGCAAAGAAAGCCACAAGACGTTGAATCAAGTGTTTTTCAGAAGCAGACATTTTTGAATGTAAATCTACAAGGTCTGTCGAGAAATCGACTTCATCAACAGTCCAAGTGTTTTTAATCGCGTTTTTATACATTTCGTAAAATGTAGGGTATCTCATAGGTCTTAAAGTTAAATTAAATCCTGGATCTAATAACATAATTATATCCTTTCTACTGACAAGCTTCGCAAGCTTCTGGGTTGTCGATACTGCATGCGATCACTTCAGCATCAGAGTATGATTTTTTCTCTGCAACTGGAGTTGTCTCAGTTTTTTTCATCGTTGTTGTTGTTTTTGCAATCGAAGTCGCTGGACGAGAGCGTAAGTAATACGTTGTCTTGATTCCGCGTTTCCATGCATACATGTACATCGAAGAAAGTTTTCCAATTGTTGGAGCTTCCATGAAAAGATTCAATGATTGTGACTGATCGATGAACGCACCGCGAGCCGCTGCCATTTCGATCAATGACTTCATTGGAACTTCCCAAACAGTACGGTAAAGATCTTTTACGTCCTGAGGAATTGCTGCGATATTTTGGATTGATCCTTCGCTGATTTTGATTTCATTTCTGAAATCTTCATTCCAAAGACCACGTTGCTTTAAATCAACAACAAGGTATTTATTCACTTGCATGAATTCACCAGATAAAGTTTCACGCTTAAATAAGTTTGAAATTTGTGGCTCTGTGGCTTCGTAGCAACCAACAATAGATGCGATTGTTGCCGTTGGAGCGATCGCAATGATCAATGAATTACGTAATCCTGTTTTTTGGATTTTCGCTTTCAAAGCATTCCAACGAGTTTCATCTGTCGGTTTTACATTCCAAAGATCGAACTGTAAATTGCCAGCAGCTGCACGAGTGTCTGCGAAATTTGTATGAGGACCATGTTTTTCTGCAAGTTCAGCACTTGAAGTTAAAGCATGAAAGTAAATCTCTTCTTGAATTTTTGCTGACAATGCTTGAGCCGCATCAGAATCAAAAGGCATTTTTAATTGGAAAAATGCATCTTGTAACCCCATCACGCCAAGACCAACTGGTCTCCAACGATTATTCGAAGCTTCAGCTGTATTGATCGGGTAGAAGTTAATATCTACAACGCGGTCCAAGTATTTCACAGCTGTACGAACTGTTTTTGCTAATTTTTCAAAATCAAACTGACCATCAATAATGTGACGACCTAAGTTGACTGAACCCAAGTTACAAACAGCAGTTTCATCTTTCGAAGTCACTTCTAAGATTTCAGTGCAAAGATTTGAAAGATGGATCACGTTTTCAGGTTTTCCAGTTTGGTTTGCTTTCATGTTTGAAGCATCTTTGAAAGTCATCCAACCATTGCCAGTTTGCGCTAATGTCTTCATCATGCGCGTGTAAAGATCACGAGCCTTGATTTGTTTGATGTATAATTTTTCTGACTCTGCTTTTTCGTAAGCTTGTTCAAACGCTTCACCAAAAAGATCGACAAATTCAGGAACGACGCGCGGATCAAAAAGGGACCACATCGCATCCGCTTCAACGCGCTTCATGAATAAATCAGGAACCCAATTCGCCGTGTTCAGATTGTGAGTGCGTTTTGCTTCGTCACCTGTGTTGTCGCGAAGTTCTAAAAATTCTTCAACGTCCGCATGCCATGTTTCTAGATACACACAAGCTGCGCCTTTGCGTTTTCCACCTTGGTTCACAGCTGAAACAGATGAATCCAAAGTTTTAAGCCAAGGGATAATTCCGTTTGAGTGACCGTTTGTTCCTTTGATTAAAGAACCACGTGAACGAACGCGGCTGTAAGCTAATCCAATACCGCCTGCAAATTTTGATAATAAAGCCACATCTGTGTATTTGTCATAGATCGCTTTAAGGTCATCGATCGGAGAATCAAGTAAATAACAAGAACTCATTTGTGGACGTAAAGTTCCAGAGTTAAATAAAGTTGGAGTTGACGGCATATAATCATGAGAAGAGATCAATTTATAAAAATCAATCGCATCCGCTGGATTAGTTGCAAGTCCACAAGCCACGCGCATGAAAAAATACTGAGGGTTTTCTAAAACTTGGCGTGATTTAGGATTTTTTAATAAATAACGATCATAAACAGTACGTAATCCAAAGTATTCAAAACGATCTGTTTTGTAGTGTTCAATGGCTGCACAAAGCTCTGCTTTGTGAGTCATGACGAAGTTGAAAGTAGTTTCGCCCAAAAGGCCGTTTTTAAAACCCATTTGAACAGAGTCTGCAAAAGAACCAATTTTTTGAGATTTAACTTCTTCGTCAATATATGTAGATAATAAACGAGCTGCTAAGCGTGAGTATTCAGGATCTTCGCCAATCAACAGACTTGCTGTTTGAATGCAAAGGTTATCCAATTCATTTGTTGTAGCGCCGTCATAAAGACCACTGATGGCCTTTGTAGCCACACGAAGCGGATCGATCTGAGATAAACCCTGACCGCAGCGATTCACGCGCTCAACGATTTTAGTCACGTCGACGGGTTCAAGTGTGCCGTCACGTTTTTTAACTCTCATTGCATGAGGTGTATTGTTAGTATTTAGTGCGTTTTCAATATTTGTTGTCATCATGACAGCCCCTTCAGTTTATTAAGTTCCTTCGGCCTCTGCTTCGTTTGCAAAAGACAAAAGAACCCACAAAAACTCCCCCTCAGAAGTTTTTTATGACCCGTTTTGTTGGTCCTTTTTAAGTCCAGCAAGTCTAGGTCTAGTTTAGTTTATATCAAGAAAAAAATATTGACCGTCTTGGCCACGTTAAACTTTGGCGGTTAGTGTTCGTTTATAAAAAGAAGAGGTTTAAAATCTTCTCTCTTAACCACTACATCTAGTATCGCTAAAGAGTGCCTCATCCTATAAGGCCTGTTTCGTCTTAAAATTATGTTGAGTTAGATTTTAAAAAGAATCAAATAATTTTCTTCAAAAAATGAATTATTTTTTACCTAAGTGCTGGACTTAGAGGCAGATGCTGTGCGAAAAAAAATGTGAAACGGGCCCATGGTCCAGTACTTTTCCCTCTCGAGAAAGCCTGTCAATATGAAATTTTAAGCTAAATTCTGAAATTTTATAAAATTAAAAATGACATAAATTTCACTTTCTGAAATTTTCTGTAATTGCATCAGATTCGTTCAACTCGTGCTTTCATTTCGTTCAATAAAAATAAATCTTCGGTTTTGTTGTAATTGAAACAAAGCTTGTATCTCGTGTTTTTTATTAAGAACGCATCAAATTGAAACATTTTTGTTACTCAGAATAAACATCATACTCATCTGAGCTGAATATGATTCGTTGGATATATTAGATTACAGTAAAATTTAAGAGCGCTATAAAATTGCCGATATAGAATCAAACAGGAGATAATATGCGTGTTTATCATTTAATATTTACTGCGTGTTTGGCTCTATATCAAACTGCTTCAGCGACCGAAATCGACTTAACTCCTGAAATTGTCAAAAATAAAACCCAGTTATATCAGTCGCAATCTGGTTGGTGCTCTTCCTATGCGGCAAGCAACTTAATGACTTTCAAGCTGAAAAAACCGATATCGCCTTTTGACTTCGTATCAGAGTATATTGGTCTAAAAAAAGAAGCCAATCATGGTGCTAATATCATTGAATTGATAAGTGTTTTGAAAAGCAAGTCTAAATATTGTTTAGAATCTAACTATTCAAATATTAGTTTAAAAGAATTTGAATCTTTATTTGCAAGTGGAGACTATGACAGATTAAAAGATGAAAAAGGTTTTGAAAAACCCGATTCTATTGACTTGTCAAAACACGAATCTCTTCTTAATAAGTTATCAATGTATAACAATGTTTCTATGACAAGAATTAAAGAAAAAATATTTGAAAAAAAGAGCTATTTTGATTTTATTTTAGAAATGAATAACGAGAACTGTGTGAGTAGTATAAACTCAAGCACATTCAAAACCACTGAGAAATCAATTTCCGATTTTTCACCTGAAGGTATTGAAGAAAATATTAAATTTATTAATCATATATTAATCGACAAAAAAGTTCCTTTGTATGCCTCAATCGATTCACAAGGATATTATTACAATAAAAATCTCAAAAAAGAGAGTTTTAAAGTCTTAATGAATTCGGATGAATACAATCAACTTTCTCTTTTAGAAAAGATAAAGTTCAATGTCAACGGAATGGTAAAAAACAATCTAAAAACAGATCATGCCCTTTTAATTACTGGATTAAAAAAAATGAATTCAAAAAACTACTTCAGAATTCTTGATTCAAATTATGCATCGCGAGGGCAAGAAAATTGTCAAAAAGACTTTAAAGATTCAATTCTCAGCGATAGTATTATATGTGATGATGAACATACCTATTTGGTTGAAGAAAATACTCTTGTATTGTTAATTGGTTATTTACTTGTTGTTGAGTGATTCAGATTCGTTCAACTCGTGCTTTCATTTCGTTCAATAGAAATAAATCTTCGTCATTTGACAGTTCAAGAGATTTTCCTTGATACGTTTTAGTCCTGCGTAAGTGATCAATAATATGTTGGTGCGTTCCCATTTTATCTGACGTCCACTTAGGTGCCACAAGTTCTTCCCAGCGAGAGGCAAAAGCTGCTAATCGATGAACGGCGATGCGGGGATGAAGATACGATAAAAAGAGCTCGACACGTTGGGTGTAAAGATCTCGTTCGATCGGCTGGTAGCGGCCTTCATGGTACCACTTTTCAAGTTCAGTGTTTTTTAAGACATGCATATTGTGCAGTTTGATGTTTGTAATAGGGAGAGTATTGCAAATTTTTGCAGTTTCTATGATTTGATCTTCGGTTTCATCAGGAGAGCCAAAGATCAAATGAATTCCTAAATCTACAGTGGTTGAATTTGCAATTTTATCAATGGCAATTAAAGAATCCTTGGCTGTATGACCCCGCTGCATGAATTCTAAGTGGGAATCAAAAAAACTTTGTACACCCAGTTCTACGGCAACAAAAGACTTTTGATTGTACTCTTGCCAAAGATCTAAAACAGCTTTTGAAAGGCAATCGGGGCGAGTCCCTAAAACAAACCCTTTCACAAAAGGGTAGCTGAGGGCTGTGTCGAAATTGGCTCTTAAAACGGGGACTTTAGTAAACGTATTTGTATAGGCTTGAAAATAAATCAGAAATTTCTTGGAATTGTACTTGTCGCCAATTTCTATTTTATATTTTTCAATTTGGGCGGGTAAAGTCATCTCGAACGACTCACTGCGGGCTGCAGAACCCCAGACATCACAAAAACTACAGGTCTTCATACCCTTCAGTCCCATGCGGTTCGGACAGTCATCGACAACAGTCACTGGCAGTTTGTAGACTTTTTCGCCGAAGATTCTTTTGTAGTGATCTGCTATCGTGTGATACGGTAGACCGCGCCAACCTTTTTCCATAATATCAGGTCCACGTATATAATGAGAAGTCCTTCAAAGCAATTTATTCCTGAAACAACCGCCGATGGTAGCCCGACATTAAGGCTGATTTCTGAGTCTTTGGTGGATCTGACAATCAGAGTTGAAAGCATGCACCACTCAGGCGGAGCCGCCAGCGAAACGCAGTATATTTATGGAAATCCAATTCGCCAGGGTTTGGCAGTAGATCCTGAAATCAATTTTTTGGTTGTGGGTTTAGGATTAGGTTATATTGAAATGTTGATCGCATCTGAGACGGCGGGTCGAAAGATCATAAGTTATGAAATCGATCCCGAGCTCCGACACAATTTTTCAGACTGGGTGAGCGGAGCTGATGAATTTGATATCTATGATCAAGTCTGTCGCTCTATAAAGTTAGAGCCTGATTTCGTCAGATTGCAAATTCAAAAAAATCATTTAAAACTTTGTGGCGAACTGAGTTTAAAGACTGTTTTTGAGCAAAAAAGCCACGTGATTTGTTTCGATGCTTTTAGCCAGAAAACAAGCGGAACACTGTGGACGGAAGAATTCTTAGACTATTTCATCGTTCATTCGTGTGAACAAGATTGCATTTTTACCACCTATGCCTGCACAGGTCTCTTGAAGAGAACTTTGGAAAAACACGGATTTCAATTTGAAAAAAGACCCGGATTTATCGGTAAACGAGATTCTACTCTGGCGACGCGCGGAAAATTTAAAACTTAATTTGAATCTTTTTGATTTTTTAAAATATAATTATGTAATAGCCATTTACGTATTTCGGTGAGGGCTTCATTCGTGACCGAGTAAAAAGCAAATTGGTGAAAAAAATCAGCTTTGTTGGGACTTGTCTGATTCTTACTTTTTTCTTTAAAATGACAAAATCCAGGAATTTCGACGCTCATCTCTTCGTTCTGATTCAGCAGAATGAAATTTCGGACAGCATCAAATTCCAGTTCTCTGGGATAGTTAAAGCTTAAATAAATTTCATTCATATCTTGAACTTCGATAAAATGAGCAGCTTTGATAATGTCATGGCAACTGACGTTCAATAAGTTCGCAGTTTCAGTTAAAATTAAATCAGGAATCAACGATTTCATTTTTTTATAAAAATAGGATTTGTCATTGGGAGCGGCAAAGATATCTAGATAGAATTGACTTTGTTCTTTCAGTAAATTTTCATCTAATATTTCTGGTGATATCCAAAAATATTTTGTATTCTTTGTAAAATAAATCTGAATCTTGTCGAATTCTATTGAAGTCATGTTGATCGCAATGTCTGTATCCAGAAATAACTCTTCTTTTTTATTCATCAGAGCAATATCTAAAAAATCAACGTGCATATTTTTAAAGTGAGCTTTTAATTCCTTTTGAAAAAATTCGGTATCTATTGTTTGACGAGCAATGAGAGTGACTTTGAATATTTTTGAATCCTTTGAAATCGCATTCAGATGCCACAAGGCGTTTGAGGTCTCATGAGTTTTTAAAGACTGAACCTTTTTTCGAATCTGAGTTAAAAGTTCGCGTGAAGCGTAATAAAATTGAAATTTATTAATAAAAAATCCTGATTTTTGAGGATGAGGAATGCTTGCTAAACACTGCGCCCAAGCACTTTGTTTTTTTTCGGTATCAAAGAGGGGGCTAAAGTACTTTGAAAGACTCAATAAAGGAATCTCAGAATCACTCAGGGTTAAAAAACCGAGTTCGGAAATTGATTGCAGTTCGACATCTTTTAAAATTCCTGCAACGGCTGTGTTTTTTTGTGATTTAATTTCTTTCGCTGAATAAAGTTTTTTATTTTGTAACGCCATCACAAGTGTCTCTTTGAGGATCAGTTCATCGAAAGGTTTATGAATTATATTATATAAGCCCATTTTTTTAAAATCAGACAACGTTGGAATTTCATTGTCGTAAGAAATGATGCAAATGGGAGCTTGAGGTTTCAGAGTTTTTTTTATAAATTCAGAGATATTCTGCCAATCGCTTGTATTTGTGCCTGACAAATTAACAAGTGCCAAGTCAAATAATGCGATGAATGAAGTTGAGTCTTGAGTTTGTTTTTCTTTTGCAACAATTGTTTCAAAGGCTTCAAAATTTTCAAAATGTTGAATTGTTGCGGATGCATCTAATGATTTAATTGCTGATTCAATTTGTAAATAAAACTTATTTTCGTTTTCAATAATCAAATACAATGCCATAGGAACATTATATGGATTTGTCGTTGGTAAAGACAATATGACTTAGGTCTTGCTAGTTCCAAAATAAAAAAGCCTTACGTTGAAAGTAAGGCTTTTTTAGATTTAACGATCTTTCGAGTCTGTTTTTTAAAAACTTGCGTTTAAGCTTGCAGAGGCATAGTAATCCATCTCAAGTTTGATATCGTCTTTATTTTGTGAACCTTGAGCAACAGGAACTCCAACTTCAAGCGTTGCGTTCATGTTCTTAACGGCAGCAGATTGAAATTTTGCCATCAGGCTTGCGTCCCAATTCGCTTGAGTACCGTGATAATATTGATGACCATCGCCAGAGATATTTGTCACAGGGGATTGGTATGAATTAAATAATTCATATTTTTCATCTTTACCAACAACAGCACCGCGAATTTTATAATTCGCAACAGCACCTGCTGAAACATAATTATTCAAAGAGTAAATTGATGTCGCTTTTGATTGGAATTCATTACCTAAAGCATAGTTATTGCTGTTTTTTCCACCGCGAACAGTCACTTGGCCACGAAGAGAAGAAACCAGTGATCCTTGTGTGTTAGTCACTGTAGCGCCAACAATAAGATCAGGTGTTCCGGATCCCATTTGCATGTTGTAAGCTGCACGTTGAGTCGGCGAAGAAGTAAAATATTTATCGATGCTGCCTGTTGGTAAAGTTGCGCCGATATCAACCATTGTTAAATGAGCTGGGTTTACAGATACGGGTGTTAAAGCCATCAATCGAAGATCTCCAAGTCCGCTTGTCGTGTCTGTCGTTTTAAAATTAAGACCTGCAGAAGTAGGTTCATAAATTGTTTCAACTTTGTTACTGATGTGTGGAAGTAACGCGACCACTGTCCATTCAGAACTTGCGAGCCAAGTTGCACTTAAAAGATTTAAATCAACAGTCGAAGCACCAAATTTATAAATTTCAGTGTTCGCCGTCGATTCACCATTCAATTGGTAGTGGTAATAACTGTAACCAAAAAATAATGTTGGGCCGGCAGCGGGAGTCACTGCGGGAACCTCTGTTTGTGTTTCAGCCGTCGGCGTTTCAAGCTCTGCAGCTGTCGTATTTATTGCAGCCACTAAAATAAGCATAGCGAAAATAATTTGATATAGATTTTTCATGAGATCTCCTTTGATTCAATGATTGGGGTTTCAGATAAAGGGTTTGAGTTATCCAGTCAAAGGCTTTGTTGTGTAATCTGTCAAAAGCGATTTAGAGCTCATTTTTGCGTCGGATCAAACAGAGTCATTGGTTCAGTAGGATGTTTCAAAATAAAACAGTTTTTGCGATTGAGAACTGCGTGAGGGCTTAAGATCATCTCGACTTATGTCGATGAGTGCTTATGCGAATAAAAATCAGGACATACCAATCTCTTATATCAGCGGTCTTTATTTTTTTAATAAATCCAAGCTTTGCCAGTTCAGTTCAGACAAACTCATTTCAAGAAAGAGCGGAACAGCAACGTGCGTGGACGTATCCACAATTTCAATTACAAGGCCAAGCACAAAGTCAAAGTCAAAAAATCTTGGGCTATAATCAAAACACATTTGAGACGCCGGTCTCGCTCAGTACAGAGGTTGATTTTTGGATTCAAATTTATTCCAAATACACCACGCGCCAAGGTTTGTTTCATATTTCTGGCGACATTGAAAAAATATTAGGTGAAATTGATTTAACGGATGTCTATTTAAATCCTAAATACAGTCCGATCCGACGCGAAAAAGAGGCTGAACTTCTCATCAACCGAAAGCGTCGACAGATTGCGAATCAATATAAAATCAAAGATATTAAATCAATCCGATTGCAGATGGGACTGAAAGATCGCATGCAAGAGGCTATTTATCAGTCGGGTCAGTATTTACCAATGATGGAAGAAATTTTTAAACAAAAAGGTCTACCGATCGAACTGACACGCCTCGTGTTTGTCGAAAGCTCTTTCAATACACAAGCCCAATCCAAAGTGGGAGCCAGTGGACTGTGGCAAATTATGCCGAACCTTGGTCGACAATTTAAGTATATCGATGATAAGCAGGACATGCGAAATCACCCGCGGTCCGCAACCATTCTGGCAGCAAAAATTCTCAAAGAAAATTATCAAATTTTAAAATCTTGGCCGCTGGCAGTCACATCCTACAATTTTGGCGTAGGCAGTATGCTGAAAGTTCAAAAGAAACTAAAAACCAAAGATGACCAACAAATTTTCAAAGCTGAAAATTTAAAAAAACACATTGGTTTTGCATCGAGAAATTTTTACGCCACATTTTTAGCCGCCTTACACGTTGAATCCCATGCGAATATCTATTTTGGTGAACCGTTGATGATTGCCAAGCCACTTCAATTGGATCAGTTTCATTTGCCATCAAACATCCCGTACGAGGCCTTATTAGCCAAACACAAAATAGATTCGAATCAGTTCAAAAAATTAAACGTTCATATTCTAAGTAAATATTTAAAGTCAGGTCGAACCATTCCTAAAGGAACATTAATCAATGTACCTTCGCAAAAAGTGGCCGAATTGGATGTTGAATAAGGTTAAGTCCTGAAATAGCATCGAGTCATGCTTGAAGGATCATGTCATTGTAAAAAAGTCAGTTGGACGTACACTTTACCTCTTGAAAGTGTGACCGCTTGTAATTGTACATTGTGCCGTAGATACGGAGCTTTGTGGGCCTATGCACACATCGATCATGGTATTACGGTTTCTGGTCCGACAATAGCTTATGAGCGTGGCCGTAAACTCAATGGATTTCATTTTTGTTCCGATTGTGGCTGCATCGCTTATTACAAATCAAATTCAGATGATGAGGTGGGCCGTCGGCGCGCAGCTGTGAATGTGCGAATGATTAATGATCCTGAGAAAATCCAAAATTTACCGATTGATCATTTTGAAGGTCTTGAATCATTTGAAGACCTTCCCCGCGATGGACGCTCAGTTTGCGACTTGTGGTACTAATAATTTCTATCTAATACTTGATTTTTTCTGAGCGCATTTTTTTGACATCAGATCTTGTTTTTTTAGAGTCCAGACGTTTGCGTTGACTGGACTTTGTCGGTTTTGTGGGTTTTCGTTTTTTGGGATCGTGTAAAGTCAGATTAATTAAATCATTCAGCATCTTTACGGACTTATCTTTATTTGATTTTTGATCCCGTTCAGATTCGACACGGATCAAAATGAATTCACCTTGAGCTAAGCGATGCCCCAGGCGATGAAGTAGTTTTTGTTTTTGTTCATCTGTTAAAGATTGAGATTCTAAAATTGAAAAACGTAATTGCACGCAAGAATTTGTGCGATTCACATGCTGTCCACCAGGACCTTGGGATCTGGTGACGGAGAATTCAATTTCGGAATAATCTATTTGAACCATAGTCGAGTTATACATCCTGTAAACGTTGTTTGCTCTAATGATTGTGCGAAACTTCGAGGAAGTAAATAACTATTGAAAGAAGAATTAAAATGGAGCCCATCATCAGTTTTTCGTTATCTTCAAGCCAGGTCATTTTAAATTGTTTTAAACTAAAATAGAACATCGACATAAAACTAAACATCGCAAGCATTGTCCCCAAACTTAAAACTGCTGTCAGGGCTGCGAATCCAATCCATCCGGTTTTCCAGGCGGAAACATAGATCGGCAAGAAAGATTCACACGGAGAGAAAGTCAGAAGGGATAAAAGACTTAAGACAGCCCAGCCATCTTTCGAGTTCACTTGATAGTCGTGATGATGAGGTTGGGTGTGATCACAGTGAGAATGCTTAATGCCGTGAAAATGTTGGTAGAGGTTGTAAATTCCAAATCCTAAAACCGAAAGGGATGCGACAATGGTCATGACTTGTTGAAAGTTCTCGTTCATTTGCAGACCAAACCAAACAACAGCTGCGCCAATAGCACTTGTCGTTAAAATATGTCCTGAGCCTGCGATCAGTAAAATAGAAACTGTGCGTTGATAGGTCCATTTTTGTGTGCGTCCAGCCAGCACAAAAGGGAGCCAATGTGTGGGTAAAGCAGCATGCAAGATAGAAACTGTCAGTCCCGTCAGCAAAAAGGGCCATAATTCATTTAAAATCATCCCCTCTTAGTACAAAAAAGACGGGCTTGTTGGCAAGCTGCGAATATAAAAGTTGTCAACAGCGCTGGTTATTGATAATTTTTTACAACACATTTATCGGCATTTAATCTTTTCAGTTTTTATGTCGTCCTTTAGCGCAGTTGGTAGCGCATTCCCATGACATGGGAGGGGTCGTAGGTTCGAGTCCTACAAGGACGACCAATTTTTTCAGAAGCCAATTATTATTAGAATCCCAATGATTTATCCTCCAAAATCAGCGTCTAGATTCTTTAAACCATATTTGTATAGAACAACAGCATCAGTTACTATTTTCTGATGATAGTTTTTAAAAATTTTGTTATTAGATTGATTCAATTTATCGACAAATTATTTATAATTGCTTGTCTTCTTGTAGTGGCCCTTGTGATTACCATGTCTTCTATAAAAGACAATCCATTTTCAGTGCTAGTTTTTTACTTTTTACTTTTATCAATTATCTCATTGGAATATCGAACCAGTTCATTTGTAAGCCACATTTTTGACAAGGAGCTAAAAAAATCAATTTTAAAAATTAAATTCGGGGTAGCTGCGATAATGTTTTTATATGCTGGTTTTCTAATATATTACAAAGCATTTGAAGCTAAAGATATTCTAGATTTTTACTATAAAATTTGGACTAATGATTTCGATAAAGATAATAAAATTTTTGAAAGATCATCTAGAATTTTTATTTTAGGAATGGGTTATTTAATAGTGTCAGCTATTGAAGAAATATATGAAAAGATTTTAAATATTTTAATTGAATAGAGGAGTTGTAATTGAAAGAGGCAAAAACAAGACATCTCAAGGTATTGAATGCTTAGAAGGCAATTATTGAATCTTATATTAAAGTTAATAATAAAAGCATAACTGCCAAATCACACCGAAGAGCCTTAGAAATTAACAATTATGAATTGCGGGTACTCAAGGCTATGATAGATGCCATAAATAGTATGAAGTTATCTATTTATTTTTTGTACAAGATTTCATTGCTTCATCAAATCCTGAAACAGTAAATTCATGATCAACATAATCTCTCATAATTGATTTGAATCGAATAAGTAGAATAGTACCTTTGCTTATTTGTTTTTTAAATGCCCAGTAGCCTTTGTTACTATTAAATATAGTTACAGATTTATTGCTAGAGCCGTTAAATCCTTGCATATCAGATTTCTTATTTTTATCAAATCTAAAAGTAACATCTGTTAATCCATTCAAATTTGAATTAAACATATCTGAAGATTGAAATTGTATGTCACCACTTTTCTTGCAGTCTATGTAAAGTCTTACTTTGTCGTTCCCATGTCCCGTTGTGAACGATTCTAAGAGAATATATTTGTTTTTTTTATCTGTCATCTTGTCTACTGAGGAAGATTCGGTCCAGGCAAATAGGTTTTTTGTAAAGCATAAAGTAAACGTCATAATTAGTACATTGAATTTCATATATTTTCCTCATAATGATTAAAGTAAAAGTAATGCTAGAACATTGCTATAAATAAATCTTAACTAGCACCATACTTATTGTTTAAAACTTCAGTAAGTAGAATACCTTTAAAACCTTCTTTTAATTTTTTTAACTGTGTGTCTCTTCTTGGATACCTATTATAAGTTTTGTGAATGAAATCACACCATTTATGAAATCGGTCATGTTCGATACTGTCCATAACACATAGATTGGACGGGTCGTTGTCATCGGTTTTACCGTTTATATGGTGGACAACTTCGTATCTTGTAAGTCTTCTTCCTAAGATTTTTTCAGCTATTTCTCTGTGCTCATATACAATCTTACCTGAATCACTGTTTGAATAAACATATCCATCAACATTTTGATATTTTTTTAAAACGAATCGACGAAATAGCCAGCTAATACCAAGGAATATAAACCCTAGAAATTTTAAAAGTAGTTTCAAATCTGAACTTTTTCTTCTTCTCATAGGTAGAATATCGGTAAACTAAACTTTGGTCTTTAAGCAGAGATTTATATAATTAAGACCTGACTCAAATCAGTACATTTTTCTAGATTAAGATGCTTTTTTCACTTCACCACCCGAAGATAATACATCATCTATAGTTTTTGATGTTTCTAGTTTGTCATACAAGCAAAACACAGGACTTTGAATTCTAGATATTTTACCTAGTGGTATTGGCTTAATAGGTGTAGCTTTAGATTCAAAATTAACTCTATACTTGCCTTGGATTTTTTCACATGGAATGATCTCTTTGATTTTTGCTACATGGGTAATAGCACTTGTTGGTGCTACTTGATAACAGGCTATATATTGTAATTCCTGTATTTTACTTTCTTTAATTCTTATAGAGTACCAACTGTTTTCACCTAAAAATACTTCTTCAAAGCCTTCTTTTCTAGCAGGTACAACAATAGTATTAGCTAATGATTTTCTAAGATTTCTTTCTTCAAGATCTTCATGTATTTCTTTTTTATTAGTACCAATTTTTTTAGATTCTTCCGTAGGTCTACATATCACACTGAAAAATGGTGCAGGATCAGAATTATCAATTTTGTATGCTTCAATTTTAATTAGATAAAATCTTTTATCTGAAAACTCGTTTAACCAGTTCACAACGTTTATATGCTCTTGACGTGTTTCTTTTGTTATCCAAACTGCAACAGCAGCATTCATATTTATAGTGTAAGTAAGTATTTGACCTAAATGTTTATGGTCTGATTTTTCAAGCTGGTTTTCAATGATTACAGTTTGACCTTCATCGTTTGTGCATAGGATATCAATCGAATAATCACTATCATCAACCTTCTTTTCAGTCTCAATAAGCTCTAGATTAAAATCTAATGCATCCGATAAAGATTCAAGATTTTCTGACATCCATTTAGAAAAATCGAATTGCTCTTTTTTCCAAACTTCACGTAATGGCACTAATTGTAATTTACCTATTTTCATTAGGAACTGATCGGTGTGTTTATTCTCAACCTTGATATCCTAATATGAGACAATACTAGGAAAATCAGTGCAATGTAGCAGATCAGCTTCTGCTAATTATTCAAATTTATTTAATTTTAATTCTTAAGTTAAATCCTGATTCATCATTAAATCTATCATTACTTAATGTGTAGCTAACAAGCACAATTTAAATGACCCATCACATGGGAGGGGTCGTAGGTTCGAGTCCTACAAGGACGACCAATTTTTCATCAAACTATGTCGTCAACCACTTCATCATTTGAATCATTGTTTTCTTGAGCGGCGTGTAGGGTGGAAAGATCACTTTCATCATCACACCGAAAAAATTCTGCTGAATGATCGCACGTTGATGAGAAAACTCCAAAAAGCCAAAGTGGCCATGATAGCGCCCTTGTCCACTCGGGCCCCGTCCGCCAAAAGGCAAATGATGGTTGGCGAGGTGAACGGAAATAGAATTGACGCCGACGCCGCCCGAAGGAATTTTTTTAATCAATGTATCTATTGTTTGAGTTGATCTTGAAAAAATATAAAAAGCCAATGGATCTGGATACTTTCGGCAAATTTCTACAACTTGATCTAAAGTTTGATATGTCATCACCGGAGATACTGGACCAAAGATTTCATCGCTCATCAGATTGTGATCTAGATTTTGAATCTCGATCAATTCAACAGGTTGTTTTGTGTAATCAAAACTTGTTAATAACATCGAATTAATTCGGGATTCATTCTTTGCATTAATGATCGAACTGATTTGATTTTCTTGAATATTTTGCGTGTACGATTTAAATCCTTCTAAAAATTTGGACTTATTCGACTCGTGAATTAAAATGTAATCTGGAGCCACGCACGTTTGACCACGGTTTAAGTATTTGCCCCAATGTATTTTAGAAATTGCGTCGTCAATATCAGCTGTTTCATCAATAATGACTGGGGATTTTCCACCCAATTCCAAAGTGTATGGAATTAATTTTTCGGCGCATTTTTGTGCGATAATTTTTCCAACAGGAGTTGAGCCCGTAAAAAACACGTGATCAAAAGAATAAGTTAATAACTCAGTTGTTTTATCTTTGTCGCCCAATTCAACAGTGACCTCACTGGGTTCAAACAACTGCTGACAAAGTTCAAAAATTAACTGCGACGTCGCAGGAGTCAGTTCGCTGGGCTTCAGAACGACAGTATTCCCCGTGGCCAAAGCGGCAATGAGTGGATTTAATGCCAATTGAAATGGATAATTCCACGGCGCAATTATCAAAACGACGCCTTTATTTTCATAGCGAATTCGACTTGAGTGTCCCAGTAAGCTGACGGGTGTGGGCACTGATTGATCTCGCATCCAATCTGATAAATTTTCGATAAAAAATTTAAGTTCAGACAGAACAACAAGAATTTCAGAGACTTCAGTTTCAAAGCTCGGCTTTTTAAAATCTAATGACAGTGCTTTTTCAATTTTTTGAGAGTTCGAGCGAATCCACTTTTGAATTTTTTGAAGTTTGTCAATTCGTGCCTTTGAATTTTCAAAACGATTTTGAAAAGATCTTTCTTTAAGTTCATTAAATATTTTTAAAGTCATAAATCTTCTCGTCCAACAAATGGCTTGGCTTAACGTTCATTAAAGCATTTAAAAAACTCCCACCAAGATTTGGGATGTCTTTTTCTAATTGAGTCACAAGTGCCTTCATTTTTTTGCGTTTCATGCCTTCTTGTGAGCCGCACAGGTTACAAGGAATGACGGGGAAATTCCAAACTTGAGAAAGTTCGATCAAATCCTTTTCAGCAACATAGGCCAGCGGACGAACGATGGTGTTTCGATCGTCATCTGAGCGAAGTTTTGCAGGCATTGTTGATAATTGCCCTGTGTAAAATAAATTCAGCAATGTTGTTTCAATGAGGTCATCGCGATGATGACCTAAAGCCATTTTTGAAAATTTGTGTTCGAATGCAAAATCATATAAAATGGCTCGGCGTAGCTTTGAACATAAACTACAGTAAACGCCATCTTTGATTTTATCTGTGACAATTGAATACGTATCCTTTTCGATTAAATGAAAATCAATTTTTTCTAAAGCGAGCCAATTTTTAAACTGTTCAGCATCAAATCCAGGTTGTTTTTGATCAAGCATCACAGCTTGAAAAGTGAAATCAATCTCAGCTCGTTTTCTGATTTCGTCCATGAGAATAGTTAAAATCGAAGAATCTTTTCCGCCTGAAACACAGATCATCAGTCGATCATTATTTTTAAGCATGTTAAAATCAACGAGTGCTTGCGTGATTTGTTTACGAATTTTAACAGCTAGGGGATGATTGCGATCCACTGGTTTTGAATATGAATTATGACGGACTGAAACTTCAGTATTCATTGGAGTATTCATCTATGACTCACTTTTTGGTAAAATATTTTTGATATCGATCACTTGATGGGCCAATTGAATTTGATTTTCTTTAAGCACTTGTAAACATTTCTCCAGGACGAGATCACCCGTAGAGAATTGTTTCCCATATTGATCTAAATAATAAATAATTTTTATGGAAATCCAGTTCTCTGTGACTTCTTGAATAAAAGGATAGGGTTCAGGTTTTGACTTTACTTCAGGAACTTGTTGTACGGCTTTAAATAACAAATCTTTCACAAAGTGTGTGTCTGCACGATGATCAATTTTAAAAAGCTGACTGCGTACAATGGGATGGTTTTCAGGAGAAAAGTTAGAGACCTGTGCTGATGCAATCAGTTTATTCGGCAGCGTGATTTTTTCGTCCGAAAAACCAATTAATAATGTAGATCTCCAAGTGAGTTCTTTAACTTGTCCCGTGACTTTGACGGTTCCGTTTTGAACTTCAAGCCAGTCATCCATTTCAAAAGTTTTATCCATTTGCAGTGAGATTCCTGCAAATAAATTCCCTAGTGTGTCTTGTAATGCAAGACCGAGAACGATGGAAAAGGCAGCCGACGTCGCAAGGATTGGTGTGAGTTGTAATCCGAAAATTCGAGATGCGGACCAGAATAAAATCGCGATGGAAAGGAGTAATGAAAAAATATTCACAAGTAACACGGGAACACCGGCTCGCATCGAACCTAAAAATAGATATTGTAAGACTAATAAGCGCGATGTTTTCACAAACAGCAAACAACCCCACAGATACGTGAGTGCAGATAAATAGGGGAGAATTTTTTTTGTAATCAACAAATCAGGTTCTGCGGAATAAAGTAAATTAAATAAAAAGTAAAATACGCTCAAAATCAAAGCGTGCAGAGCCAGATTTTTAAGGTGATTCGATAGAATCTGATGCCTTTCTGGCGATGCGTTTTTTAAGAGTAATTTATAAAAAAGATATCCCACTGTGGCAAATATCAGTAAAAAAATATAGATTTCAAAATCAATCAGGACGTATAAAGAAAATGGAAAAGCTGTTGAATTCATGAAGTTATCTATAGCCTTTATCAGCTCCATTGTATAGTTCGTTTTCGGTTGACAGTGTCGAACTTTTTGACAGCCTAGAAATGATTACATTTACGTCTTGTTTTTGCCTTATTAAATCTAAAATTCTGATATAACACGTCCTATGAAATTACAAATATTTGTGTTCTTAGGAAGCTTCATATCTTTGACGGCGATGGCTCAGAAAAAAGCCGATTTAACCGGTACTCTCTACTGTCAGAATAAGGAAATGAGTCAGATTTCTCAAGCTCCTGAAAATGGTAAAGTGGACCGAATTGTTGTTCAAAAAAAATATAAAAAACTTTTTCTCATGAGTAAAAATCAAATTCTTAAAAGTTATGATATTGCAATGGGTCCGAATGCAGATAAAGGTCCTAAGGCTTTTCAAGGGGATAATAAAACCCCTGAGGGCATTTATAAAGTGGAATTTAAGAATCCGAAATCAAATTACTATTTGGCGCTTAAGGTTTCTTACCCGAATGCCAAAGATATTGCCTATGCTCAAACGATGAATAGAAATGCTGGGACTTTTATCATGATTCATGGTTTTCCCGTGAAACCTATTGATGGTCTGATTCCCCAAATCGTTAAAGATGAACAGCATCCAACTGTGAATTGGACTCAAGGGTGTATGGCGGTTACAGACCGTGAAATCGAAGAAATCTATTCACTCGTTCAAGAGAAAACGACAATCGAAATCTGTCCGATCTAAAGAGTCGAAATCCATACCATGGTCTAGGTCCCTATAGGCAAGTTATGGAAACCTTCGTACACTATTGTGACGAGGTAACATCATGACAGACGCAATAAATTCGCAGACAACTGTACAACTTAAGAAACCCTTAGGGATTTATTTTTTAGCCACTCTTTTTCTGCTGGCACCGATTGGAAATATATTAATTAGTTTTGCAGGATCTGGCGTGACAAATTGGTACGATCCCGCAGTGTTGGTCCCATTTCTGAATACGATTCCTATTTGGGATTGGGCATGGCTTTCGCTCCTTTTCTTCACCGGACTCTTGTTGTTTAAGGCTCATAAATTATCTTGGACAGTGGCCATCGGAACGTTATTGCTTGTTCTCGGCATCAATGTTTATCGAATTTACTTCGTCGATACCAATTCAATTGATCCTCATTTTTTAAAAATATTCTCTGTTATTGCTGTCTTATGTACATTAGGTGTCTTAGTCATATCTTTCTACTTCAGATTTCCTTATCTTGATCGCAGAACTGAATGGACCTCTGATAAAACTGCTGCTGATCGGAGAACGAACGAACGATCTAAGGATGATGATCGACGTAAGTCTTGATAACTTATTTCCAAGATGTCTCATTTTGAAACGTAACATAATGATTTAAGTTTTTATTTTGAGACGCCGATATTGAACGTGGATTATCTTATCCTGCAAGAGGCAGGCTTTATAGTAAAGAGGTCAAAATGAAACAAACCAATTTGGTGAGTCTATTTTCTTGGACGATCACTCATATTTCTTGGATGACAATGGCATTTTCGCCTGTTGCTTTAGGGAAAGAGGTTGAGAATTTTCAAACTCAAAAAATAAAAAATGATCTTCAACAACTGGGTTTAAATAAAAAAACCACTGTCGCTGATTTTTGGAATAAATCAAAATATTACATTCCTGGTTTTGCTTACGCGGGATTTGAAAAGTACTCGAAATTAAACA
>JBPOIE010000103.1:0-3295 GCA_052034855.1 Bdellovibrionota bacterium
ACAAAAAAAATAATTATTTTGAATCTGTTTTTAAACACATTTTTGTATCGGAATTTGAAGGTCTAGACTTAATTTGACTCGAAAATAACTAGACCTTAATTTTGAACGGACCGACTTAAATTGATACGTTGTCAAAAGCGGAGGCTTCTTTACATTTTAATTCGTAATCATTTGGCCAACACTGTTCGAAAATTTTTAAAATCGTGTTCCTTCACAGGTGTGTTTTGCGTTTTCTATAGGATTGCCACTACTATCAAAAATCGCGTTAGCATACCATGATTCATAGCAGGCCTGATCGACAATCAAATGAGTGTCAAGTCCCATGATAATAGCTCCGGGAGCATCTATTATATTCATGTAAAGATAGCCACCTTCTGTGACTTTAAATACAGAAGTCACTCCTGGATACAGCGCCATCGTTGCACCGGAAGAGTAAAACAGCATTTCATCGCCTCGTAAAAGTGTTTCCATCGTTTGGTTTTGACCTTGAGCATTGGCACTCGAGACTTGATCCTTTCCAGTTTGCGGAGGACTTTTAAATTTCATAGCAGCTTTGGCGGGTGTATTAACTCCATCGATGTATAAATATGCATCCGCTTTAAATCGCGTTGTTCCTGGTGGAATAAATACTTTAAATTTGGTGACACGCATCGAGCCATCTGTTGAGCCCAAGCTACGGGGACTGAGATATGTACTTCCATTTTCAACACTGACTGAAGGCGAACTTGGGGCAAAACGACTTTGAAAACTTGGATTCGTTCCAGAGACCAATGGCAAATAGTTTGAATCGCTTTGATTCATTACAGGAGACGTTACATGTTGTTCTGTCACCGTGATGAGGCGAACGACCTCATCTAAGTCGATGGCTTCCATGTTATCTTTACGGACACGAACCTCGTAAGTACCAATTTCAATCTTTGATAAATCGATTTGGGCGCGAAAAATATTTTCTTCCAATTGTGAATTTTGTCCGTCTAAGCTTGGATAAAGTTGACTAAACGAAGTCGCTTTTGAACAGTCCACTTTTCCAACATGACTTAAGCAAACATAAAGTTTGCTTGATTTGGAGTTGAAACCGGTGACTTTGAAATGAATGAACTGAGAGTTTGCAACAGTTGACGATCGAATAAAATTTAAATCATGGGGTCCGTCCTGAATTGTTGAGGTGACTAAACTCAGGGTTTCAGATGAACTGGTTGAATTTGTGCCCAATTTCGTTGTCACGGGCTCAATAAGGGTGCTCGTCGATTTATTGTTCTGACATGCGATAAGTGAAAAAGTCGAAATTAAAGTTAGAATTTGAATTTGACTAAATAGTTTTCTAGATGTGCTGTTTTGAAACATTGTTTGCTCCGTGATGTCGACGTGTTGATTTCATTCTTGTTGCTACTTATGGCTAATGAAGCAAACAGTTGGCCAACAAAAATGACATCAAATCAAAGCAAAGAGCTTTTAAAAAATAAAACTGTCGACGAATCTGCTTTTGTTCAATGGATGAACACAAAACAACAAATTATTTTTCTCAGACTGATTCGAAGTTAATTTTAAAATAGACTGAGTTGAAAATATTTGAAAACTGTTTCAACATTTATGTGTAAATGAGATTATAGAATATGTTTATTCATATTTAATGCTTCGATAAATCGTAAATGATTTGAACATCTAAAAATCTATTAATCGCCACCGACTTGACCGCCGCTGTCGTTTCCGTAGTAAACACCACGTTTCGTGATCTCTCCTGTCAATTTTGCACTGGCACACTTGCCGCCACGAATTTCAAACGCAGCTGAATAAGCATATGATCCGATGTGTGATTTCACTTGAATATCAACGATGACTGTCTCCACCCAAACATGTCCATCCAGTTGACTTTGTGACAGTTGAACGACGTTCGCAGTTTTAAGTTCTAAATTCACCAATTTTTCTTGGTGATTTTGAACGATGGATTCAGCCGTCTTCAGAACCAAATTATTATGGCATTTTTCACTCATTGCCATTGCCTGGAGAGACCCAAGAACAGCGAGTAGGGTAATCAGTAAAGATTTTTTCATAAAGCTCCCGTATTTTTTAATAAGGTTTTGAAGTCGTTATATTCCAGATAGTATCAACAGCAACGCCTGTTCCAACAGAGACGTTTATTATTCGATTTGGTGTTAAAAATATGTCTAGGAGTTAGACTCTGTGACAAATTAAATTCCCAGTTTGTGAATTTCGAGCTGAGCTCTAATTCATCGTTTTACGTAGAAAAAAACAGTCGGTGTGCAAGTTTCTATTTTCGCCTATTATTATGAGGGCAGGCTGTCTATGATCAATGGTACAAAAATGCCAAATGGGACGCGGATGGAAATCCGCTCTAATCATTCAGTTCCTGATTCTGAGTATAAAACAATTTATTGAAAACGGATTCGACGACGAGTCGTCGAAGTCCCTCCAGTTTCAAAAGTATATTATTGAACAAGAATCCGTCTTAACATTAAATACGATTTTCCAGTTACAGAAACACGAGCTTCCATTTTGTGTCCAAGCCTGTTTTTAGTATTTGTTATCATATTCAGAGGTAAAGAATACCGTCCCCTGAGTCCCGGAATATACATTTGTTTGCGCGTAAAAGTTTTTTGCACAACAACTTCATTATCGGTTGAATCAAAGATATCGATTGTCATGATTTCTTCGTTATTCACCGAGTTATTGTCATTAACAATTTCAAAAATCACTTCCTTTGCAGTCGCCGGCCAATTCGTTGCGTAGGGGCCAAAACTCATAACTCCTGGGCCATCTGTTGTTAAAACCAGCCACGAATTATTGGTCCAAGCTTTACCAATCAGATGACCTAAAGCTTTATCATTTCCTAGATATGTGAAGAGTGGCACAACTGGCGCAGGCGTCGGACTTGGAGTTGGCTCAGGTGTCGATGTCGAAGCTGGTGTAGGTGTCGGAGCAGGAGTAGGTGTCGGAGCAGGAGTAGGAACAGTCGCTGGTGTCGGCACAGGTGTCGGAGCAGGAGTAGGAACAGTCGCTGGTGTTGGCACAGGTGTCGGAACAGGAGTAGGAACAGTCGCTGGTGTCGGCGTTGGCGTTGGTATCTGTGTTGGAACTGGCGCTGGTACTGGGCACGTGTTCGTATTACAAGTTTGTGTCGTATTTGGTTTAGGCGTTAGACAAGCGACTGCACAGCTTTTTGATTCCTTGGGTTTGGCTGTAGTACAAAATGACTCTTGTGGTGCGCGAGTTCCGTTGGCATCAACACAGACAGAAACCAGAGTTTGTTGGCCCATGTTGGTGCTGCAGGTCGCAG
>JBPOIE010000102.1:0-46157 GCA_052034855.1 Bdellovibrionota bacterium
CGATCAACAAAGACGCAAATATAAATGAAAATGGGGCCTCTAGTAAACACAACATGCTGGCTGTTGTTGTCGATAATTTTTTCTGAGCTTGAACTTGTAAATAAAATGCAATGATACTGACGAATAAAATCAAAAGTCCCAATCCCAAAATGGACATCGCCGATGTGGTTTGTGGCCAAATCGAAATTTGCTTTTGATAGTTTTCAAAAATGAAAAAAGGGATGACCACGAGTAAACACCAAAATGTCTGGTAGTTATTATAACGAAACGTATTTTTGGCTTTTGGTGCAGTCATACCGATATAAATAATTTGAAAAGCTGCTGTGATCGCGGAACCTAAAGTTAATAAATCACCCTTATTTAAACTCAAAGAGGATGAATGCATGTCTAATAAAAATGTCATTCCCGTAAAGGCTAAAGCCGCAAAAACAAAATGTGCTAGTTTAATTTTTGTTTTAAAAAGAAGGATCGAAATGAAGGGGATTAATATCACATACAGTGATGTGATAAATCCAGAATTTGTGGCGGTTGTATAATGCAAACCATGAATTTGAAACAAAAGGGAAACCCCCAGAAATAAACCCGGCTTGAGAGAGAGTAAAATATCTGAATGCGAGTCTTTCCAAAGTTTTTTGTTGATTAAAAAAAATGCGGTTTCACCAAGTACGAAGGCTGTAAAAAAACGCCAAAACAAGAGCTGAGTCGTTGTGAAATCGACAAGAGCCCATTTAACACAGGTAAATGAAAGCCCCCAGATAATTCCGGCTATGACAAGTAAAGAAACTGACCTGAAATAAGTACGATCTGATTTAATCAAAAGCTTCAGACCAAACTTTTGTTTTGTCCAAACCATCAATTTCAAAAAGTTGATGTTTAACTTCTTTAATCATTCCACCAGTTCCGCAGAGATAAAACGTCGTTGGAATTTCTAAGTAATTTGTCTCTTTGAGGAAATGCTGAACATAGCCTTTTTTACCAGTCCATGATTCGCTCGGGCGGCTTAAAACGTAGTGGAATTCAAAATTGGGTAATTGTTTTTTGAGTTCGTTCAATTCAGCTTCGTAATAAATATTGTCTTCGCGACGAAGTCCGAAATAAAGTTTGTACTTCAGATTTGGATATTGTTTCATTTTTGATTCTAGAAAACAAAAATGTTGAGATAGTCCACTACCAGTGTTGAAGAAAACAATTTGTTCCGTCGGAGGTTCTTGGAAAAAAACTTTTCCAAAAGGTCCTGTGAAGTTTAATGTCTCATTGCCTTTAAGTGCCCAAACAAAATTTGAAGCGACTCCATTTTCAACAAACTTAAATATCAGACGGAATTTTTGAAGATCGTGCTCTGTGGTCGCTATTGAATAGGCTCGGAGTGCTGGTTTACCTGTTTCAGTTGGAACATGAAGCATGACAAACTGTCCGGCTTTAAATTTGAATTCAGGTTGGTTTTTTAATGTCAGAAATAATTCACGGATTTCAGAGGTATGGTCTTTGATTTGGTCGACAGTGAATTCATAGATTATACGAGACATAAAGTGATCCTTTTTCTTTAGAATTCGTATAATCGATTTAAAGTACTAAATTGTCAAAATAATGATGCAATTATTTCCTATCTAACGAATGACAGTATTTTATTTCCTTTAAAAATGGCAGACTGCGCCGGATGATCAAAAATCTGTCATGGATAATTCGATTTTACGTTTTATGCAGTGCTGCTGCGCTGTTGGCGTCGTGTTCAAACTCCATAGATCCAGAAAATGAAAACGGCACATCTCCTGTTCAAATTGATAATGCGATTCTGCGTCCTGCGGGTTCAAAAGTCATGTCTCGTCCGCTTCTCTACGCTCAAGATCCGGCCATGTCTTATTGTGAATCTATGGGTGGGAAAGCCGGTACTTATAGTGGTTATCAGGATTTAAAACCCTATCCATTAGCTTCAGTGTCGAAAATATTTCTTTCGACATGGGCCTTAAAGAAATTGGGACCTGATTATCGATTTCAAATGAAATGGTTGTTGAAACGAATTTCAACTGATGGAACTTTTGATGCTTACTTGCAAACAAATTATGACCCGATCGTTAACATTGAAAAATTTCTTTTTGCATTATCAGAACTTAATAAAAATGGTGTCAAACGAATTCGATCTTTGGTGATTGATGAATCGACTCGAATTTATTTATCTGTTTTATCGAATCCACATTTGGAATTAACAGATGTTCCGGTGAGCACAAATCAATCTGTTGAAAATTTAAGAATCATATTAAACTCTTCAAATTGGGCGACACAAACTGAAACGGCGAAACAAAATTTGCCGTTGACTCAAGTTCCTGAACAGTTTTCTGTGGAGACAATTTCGTATTTACCCAAATCTCAGATTAATCTAGCAAACTACAATCAGCAGGTTCAAATTCCTTCTGCGATTTTGGCAAAGTACATCAAAAATTTAAATATCTATTCTAATAACTACGTCACAGATGCCTTATTTCAGTTTCTTGGCGGGGACGTTGGGTTTAAAGAATTTCAAAAAAATGAACTTAAGATCTCATCAAATGAATTGCAAATTTATACGGGTTCTGGTTTGTCGACAGAGGTAAATGGTCAGCGTATTGATAATCGCGGCAGTTGTTTAAGTGTATTAAAGACACTTAAATATTTAGATCAATTGACAGCACAAACGAATTTAAACTTAGGCCATGTTTTACTGACAGCAGGTTTAGACCTTGAGGGAACATTCGATTCCGATCTGAATTTTAATCAAAATGTAGTATTGAAAACAGGACGACTTTTTGATGTACCGACTCTGAATGTGGCTGGTGTTTCTGCGTCTGTCCAAGGTCGAACTTATTTTGCAATGCTTGGTCATGATTTTGATAATTCTGAAGAAGCAAAAATCAAACAACAACGAGACCGCCTGATCGTTGATTTGATGCAATTGTATCCTCAGAAAAAATCTTTTTTAACGATGAAAATGGATACTTTGTTTTTTAAATAAATTATAAATCTTGGCCACCAATTTGTAATACCTCAAATAAGAGGTGATTATGAATTTGTTCAAAAACCAAAAAATGTGTCTCAGTTTGATATTCGCAGCGATGAGTGTGACTGCGCAATTGACTGCAGCTCAAGATAATTCGATTCGTATCCCCTTAAAAACATTCACAAAACCTGCAGCAGATCTTGTGGATCAGCAAAAACGTCCTTTGTCTTTTGCTGAAATCACAAATCTTCACCAACAGGGAACTGATCTGTCTAAACTTCAACCTATTGAGAACAAATATTGGCAAAACCAAAAATACGCAGCGATCGATAAAAAGACTCAAGCCTCAATGCCTCAAAATGGGACGGCTGTGAAATTCGTCAAATCCATAGGGGCAAATCGAGAGCAACTTCTTTATTCATTGATTGTTCAGGGAAGCTCTGAGAATTATATTTTACGTTTGGGTGGGTTCGTTCATACTCATCTATTACGAGCGGCACTTTTAAATAAGTTAGGTTATTTTCAATTATCTCCTCAATATTATTCTAAAATTAAAGTCCAATTTAATTCCGCAGAAGAAAAACAAAAATTCGTCAATGATGCCTTTTGCGCAAATGATGAAAGCACCATCACAGATTCATGTCTTTCTGTTGTGCCTTATATGACGGAAACCAACCGCCGACAGTTTTTATCGGATGCAGGAGATTCTGCGGTCTATATTCATGGGGCTTATCTTGAAAAGCAAAATTCTGAAATCCCGAGTCTTATGGCTGGAGCAACTCCTGCTGATTTTTATGATGTTCCGAATTTTAGTCAAAATAGAACATACCGTGGTCTGATAGTCCCGAATGTAATTTCTGATCTTGGTGAAAGTTTAAATCGTGTTTCAACTCAGCCTGTATTTGTTCGAGATGGTTGGGCCTTTTTAAATTATACATACAACACGGATTATGATTCAGTCAGTTACTTTGATGTTCGTTGGATGATGAATCGTGTTGTGGCTTTGACTGATACGGACTGGAATGAAATCGTAGATGCTGGGCAATATCCAGAGTCATTGAAACAATTGGTGAAAGCGAAGCTCTTACGACGAGTCCAGAATATGGTGGATTCATTTTATGATCAAAATGAGAATGTTAAATTAAAATTTGAATTGCCAGAGTTAAAGTACACATCAAATGATAGCTACGTTGTTGACGGGCATGTCGCGGTTCAAAATATTCCAAATTATCCGCCACGTTTTTCCCACGGGGAACGTCAATCACCCTTTGAAACCGCTGATCTTTTCCGTTACATGAAAATTAAAGCTCAATCGGCTGCATTAGATGTTGCCATTACTAAAATGTCTGAAAAATTAAAATTGACGCAAACTAAAATTTTAGAATCGAAAATCACAGGTTTTGAAATGACGGACAATGGTTTTAAACCTTTGGGTACAGTCACAGGTGTGCAAGCTGGCCTGAATTTTAATGCTTCACGAATCGTAACGACGGGAACTTTTTACGGAAGTTCAGCGCCAGTGCAATTGGTTGATACGGCATCAGTCACTGTTGGGATTGGTATCGTAAAGATCATTGATGAATTGGGTGGATTTAAAAATAATATCGGCGCTAATATTGGATATAATCGAGATTACACTCATGTTCGTCCACTTGATTCAATCAAAGAAACAAAGACAATTTCTTGGCGCGATGTTTTAGTACCTTCGAAACTCCATGATCTAGCTTCTCCATTAAAAGATGGAAAATTAACAGATTTTATTTCTGCCCTTAAAATTGGCGAAGTTTTTACGATTACGGATTCCGTGGCCTTGATGGGTAAAATAGGAACTGATTTAGGTCTTGATGGTCTCGTCGGTTTATTGAGTACTTATCAACCGACTGTCAGTTTATCTGCTGGTGGTGGCAAAGTGATCATGCGCCAAGTCCAAATTTCTAGAACTGATTCAGGATTTCAAATCTTTATTCGTGACCAAAACATGAAAGTTTTTAATGTACAGCTCGATGCGAATTATTTTATTAATTTATTAAGAATTAAACATGAAACCAAACGCACGGATTTGAAGACTGATGCATTTATTCTCAATTTTAACGGAGATTTCGCCGCCCAAGTTGAAAAAGGTGATATTGTTTTGGACGAGAATCCAGAATTACAGAAAAAATATGAACAGCAGAAAAAATTCGGAAACACTGTGGCCGCTGCACTTCGTTCACTCATCTTTGATTCAAACACTGAAATTTTATACACACAATTCCGTAAACAACAATTTGAAATTGAACATGGTTTAAAAACTAAAGAAGTTTTGTCTAAACTTTTATGGTTCCGTGCAACTCAAATGGAAGAAGAACATTTACTGAAAATTTACAAACCACAAGTTCAAGCTCCAAATGGATCGTCTACAGTGAATGAGCCGATCGAGATCGTCACTTATAAAAAAGGTGAACTTAAAGGACGTGATTATTTAGGTTTTGGATTAGAAGTTATAGACGGAATTTTGAAAAATAAATTTGAATCCAACGCGCCCCAGTTTTCTCAAGAAACTCAGAACCCTTCGCAAATGCCATTTGGTCTTGCGCAATGGAGAATGGTTCGAACAGATACCGAGCTGACACAAAACCGTGTGGGTGCATTGCCAAGTGTAGGACTGGTGCAAAATGTTTGGGGTGGTTGGAGCTTGAAAAAGAAAAACTTAGATCAAATCTTAGAACAAGTGAATCAAAAACTCAAAGGTACCCAATACGAAGGGCAAAAACTTTTTGCTCAAGATGTCTTTTCGTCAGTCAAAAAGATTGATTTTTTCAGAATTACTTCGAACTTATCATTGCTACCTGGTGCCTTAGAAAAAATTAAACAACTGATTGTTACTCCTGATGTCACTGGCGTGACAGTGGACCGTTCGAAATTCTTAAGCGGACTATTTCAGAAGCTCAGTGAAAAAATAGGTGATAAAGCAAAGCCAGAAGATAAAGTCATTTATAAAAATTTAATCACGATGATTGGGAACGGTGATGAAACTGTAGGACAGCAGATTTATCAAGCTGAATGTGAAATTAATAAGCGTTCTAAAAATCCTGAAGGTGATTCTGTCCCAGCAGGCGCATGGCTCAATGGAACTTTTTATTCATGTTTAGAACCATGGGTTGAAAAAATTATTAAAACCGCACGAAAATTTGAAAAAGCAGATCTTCGCTCGCAGAATCGTTTAATGACGGAATTAGTTTATATTTTAGAAGAAAAAATTCCACTGACAGTGATTTTAAAAACCTTAGAACGACAAAATTACTTATTCTTTGTTGAAGTCACTGGTTTCAGATCAGGTGATGAAGACGGGGACCAAGGAGTGTTCGTGAGTAATATTCTTGGAGAACCTGAAAAGAAACATCCTTATTCGAATGGTCTGATCAATGTGATCGCTGAGAAATCGAAAATCTTATCGATTGAACTGGATCGATCACAGACGAGTTTTTAATAGAATCATCATTTAAAATAAAAGAGTGTCAAAAATTTTGACACTTTTTACTTGTCAACTCAGTAGTTTTTGCAATCCAATTCAAATTTTAAATCAATTTCCGACTATTCTCACAGTTCATATCATTTTTCAGATATCCTCGCAAACTCGAGGTTTCTATGAAAAATATTTTACGAAATAAAAGTCTCTCATTATTTGCATTTGCAGTTTCTGTGCAGTTGATGATACCGGCTCAAGCGCAATTGTTTTCTCAATATAATGACTTGATTCAAAAATCATGGGGACTTTCAAACCAAGGCCAAACTCAAGTGTTTGATTTAAATCCGATGCAGACCTATAGATTACAATCTCGCACGGGTGAAGATATTCGTTTGCTGCCGTCGCAGCTGGGTCGTAAAGTGCGTGTGGCTGTCATAGATACTGGTATTGATACGACTCATCCGTTGATCCAAAATCAAATTTATAAAAATTCAAAAGAGTGCAGTTCAGCTGACAAATCCCTTGATAACGATGGCAATCAATACCCAGGCGACTGCACTGGCTGGAGTATCTTAGGTGAACCTACATTAAATAATATTATTGGAACTCCTGAATTCAAAGATGAAATTGGTCATGGAACACACGTGGCTGGCATTATTGCCTCGATTTCAAAAAATATTGAAATTGTTCCGATTCAAGTGATTCAACAGGCCGATCATTTCAATTATCAACCATTGAAGCCATTCAGTATTGGAAATTTTGACCTATCGCCCTCTGAAGACATCCGCGGAGGCTTCAGTTCGACAGATCCTTCACTTGCCGATCGTATCGCGCGTGCGATAATTTATGCGATCAGTATTAAGGCTCAGGTCATTAATTTATCTTTAGGTTGGCCTCCAGGATCGGACGCTGAAATTATGCGTGCCGCGATTGCAGAAGCTCAATCGCAGGGTATTCTGATTGTAGCTGCCGCGGGAAATGATTCAACGTCAGCCTTGTTACGTCCCTGTCAGTATAAGGGTGTGATCTGCGTGGCATCACACAATCCTGATGGATCATTGTCGAGTTTTTCAAATTACGGTTTCGGAGTTGATTTGGCAGCCCCAGGTTCTTCGATTATTTCAACTGTTCCCCAAGGTTTTCGTTCGGGCCGAGTACCAGGTGCTTTTGGAATAGAAATTTTATCAGGAACATCACAAGCGGCTCCTTATGTCTCTGGTGTGATTGCTGAAATGCTTTCTCGAGGTGTTAGTGTATCTGATATTTACCCGCGACTCATTTTAGGCTCTCGTCCTGTGCAAAAAGAATTACCTGTTCTGGTGGGTCCGATTCAATCTCAGGGGACGCCAGTGCTCTCAGCGACAAGTTATTCCAAAGACATGACGGGTGGTTTGCTTGATATGACATCTTCGATGAAAGTCGCTCCACAGCCTTTGATACTGAACGCCGATAAAGAAATCCAAGAAATTTTGTGGGATCGAAAAAGTTTTGATCTCGCGGTTCAATTTCCTTTAAAAAATTACTGGAAAGAGGTCCAGAATAAAAAAATCACAATCTTGGTCGAAAACAGATATAAGCTTCCAATTTATCCGACGGTTTCATCAGTTCAATTGTCAGGGAATACGTCTTCTTGGGCCAGCGGCGAAGAAAAAATGCTAGCGCTTAAATTAAAAATCACAGATTCAAAAGTGGCCAGTGAATCAAGACTTCCAAGTGATCTCGAGTTTTTAGTGAAAATCATGATTGATGGAAAACCGCATCGTCAGTTTTTTGTCAAATCAGAAGTTGTCCTCAATTTAACTAAGGATTCTAAAGATTCAGACATTTTAAATATTCCCGTCAGCGGGCTTCGCGAACGTGGAATGAAAATGTTTTTGATTGATGAAATTTACGATGATCAATTATCAAATCGCGATTATTTTTCACTCAGCCAAGAAAAAAATGGTTTTAAAATTGGTCTGATCAGACAAACGAGTCAGACATACACAATTGAAAAATCTCAGTTGATTGAATTTTCGGGTGATATCAATCGCACGAATCCTTTGAGTCGGATCCGTATGGATATCGATTTCGATGGGACTTCTGAATATATTTTAGGTCTTCAGGAATTTAAAGATGATGGTCGTGATTTTGGTTCAAGCGATTATACAATGCATTTTTATATCTTTGATCAAAAAATGAATTTAAAGCGTCATGAGTCCTTTTACGATGTCAGATCATTGATTCCACGGGATTACTCTTGGATTCGCGTTGGAAACGAACTTCGTCCTGCGTGGGTGACACAAGGACAGCCTGTGATCAAAAATTATGATGTGACTGATTTATGGTCGACAGAGGATTCTGACACCGTCACGGCACCTACGATGGATCAGGATTTGTACTTTTATTATCTGGATCAAAATTTTAAATTAGCTCAAGTTGAAAATCCCAAAGGCGCACGTATTGTTGATATTTTACAAGCGAGCTTGAAAAATATCAAATCAGGTGTTGTTCCTGTTCTTGTTGCCAGAAACCTTGGAACTGAAATCAAACCCTCGTATTTAAATTCATTTTCTATGGGCTGGATTCAAAATGAAAAGCTTTCGCAAGAAACTGTTCTTACAAATTTGAGTGCAAATCAGAATTACAGAAATTTAATTGATACAGGGAAAGACAAGGCTCATACATTAGTAACAGCTGCGGATGAATTTCGCGGAACATTTTGGTTTGGTTTTGATGCTCACCAGAAACAACGTATTACAACGTTAGACTTTAAAACTAACCAAATGACGGATCAGCTGCTGTCTTCGGAGCGTTCCGTCTTTGATGCGGCTTTAAGAGTTCGATCTGTTTATTTAGGTCAAAAACGCAAAGGCGTCTTTATAATAACAAACACTGAAATTGAATATCATGATTTAACCACAGGCAGTCAGTCGCGAAGCAGTTTGAATAAGTACACCTTCATTGGTGACAATTTGGTCGCGGATCTTCAGTTCCCTGTGACTATTGCCACACAGGTTGCAAAAACTTCGGGCGAAATGCCCGAAAAAAATCCTGCACTTTTTACAACTGAGGGCAGTGGACTGAATCGCGGTGTCAAAATGTTGGTCCCGGTTTTTGCAAAGGATGGTTCTGTACAACAAATGGTGTCACCTGCGCGCTTGCGATTAAAATCTCCGCAAGGGTGTAAAGCCTTAGACTATCCCGTTTACTTAGGTTCTGAGTACGCGATGGACTTTGACTGTGGCACTCAATTTTTAAGAATAAAATTAAGATACTAAAATATCTTAAAATTTTAAAACCAAATCATTTCTGGAAACAGGAAAAAAACATTACCGGGGGGTAATCATGAAAACAATCACAGCGCTGAAAATGTCAGCGGGATTAATCACTTTAACACTTCTTTCTGCTTGCGGTGGCGGCGGCGGTGGCGGATCAACGACGACTCCAACACCAACTCCAAGTGCACCAAGTGTCATTTTATATCCGTATGAAACAGTTTACGGTGATGTTTGTATGACATCAGAACCAACTCCAGGTTGTACTTTTTCTCGTACAACAGGAACACGTATTACAGTTTCTTCAGATCCTGTTTATGATTCTCAAGGTTATGGATCTGATGATTTATGGTTTGTTAAATTTGATTCTAGCGGTCGTGCACAAGTTTTTGATGATTTAGGAAACTTTCAATATAATGCTAATCCAAGTCAATTCGCAGGTTACATTTCAGGTACTACAATTGGTGTAGGTTCAACTGGATTCTTCTGGGAAAACGTAGCTAACAAAACATATTGGTTTGGTAAAAACGGTGTACTTTATAGTGCAAACGTAGGCGCTTCAAATTTTGGTCAAGCGATCAATAACAAGAACGCTGGAAAATCTTCAACTGTTGATTCTTTAACAATCAAATCTGATAAAAATAAAGCATTGATCAAAGCTGGCGCTGATAAGTTAGTAAAGCAGTATGGTTTGTCTGCGTCTAAAGCTGTGGCTGTTGCTTCTGCTTTAAATTCATGGGCTGTCATGGGTGCTGAGCGTGGAAAAGTAACAACTCAAGATATGGATAAAACTTTTAAAACAGTTTTCGGAGTTCAATTTAACGAAGCTTTAGCTGCTTTCAAAGATTTCCAAAATGGGGATGTTTCTGGCGCACGTGAATTAACAAATCGTTCGGCAACGGCTTTAGGTTTAAAACCTGACCAAGCTCAAGCATTTGTTAAAGGCATGTACAAAGGTGCAATTGAGAAAATGGGATATAAAGTTTCAGATATTAAATGGTAATTCATTTGACTTAAGTTTTAATAAAATAAACTTTACAAAAGCCTCAGCATAAAAAAGCTGGGGCTTTTTTTTTGATTGATTGAAATGATTAAAAGTAAAAAACTAAAAACGCTTTCGAAAAAAAACCGCTGAGAGTGGATTCGCTTGAAGTCGTTGAAATTTTTTGAATTCCATAAAGTCCTTGAAGTCTCAACGCTGCATTTGATTTTGCAATAAACCAAGTTCCAAAGCCACCTGCATTTAAATTAACAACCGCTGCAGAACCTCCAGCTTTGAACTGCATTGATCCTAAATCAAAGTCCCCGGTGAATCCCCAAACCATGTTGTTGGGAGCTTTGTTTTTCACAACATTGTAGTCGGCAAAACCACCCACAAAAACGAAACTGTCTGCACCTGCGCCGAGATCGATACTTTGATACCGCAGTGTGGGACCGGCTTCAAAACTTTCAAAATTCCATCCGTATCTGGCCGAAATTTCTATACGGTTGTCTTGAACACTGGAACCAGACAGTGATTGCAAGCTTGCACCCAACTGAAGCGAATTGTAACGTGGAGGGTATTTAGAGCTTGGAGCATCTAATGAAATTTCTTCGGTGCCAATTTCATAACTCATTCCTTCTTCGAGTGGCGTCTGTGTTTCAATGATCGCTTGTCGACCTTTGACCTTTTTAACAGTGAATGTTGAGGCTAATCCGATATCGTAAAAACCAATAAGACAGAGGCTGAGGATGAGTTTAGATTTCATAGTTCTATTTTGAGACAGGTGAATTGAAAATGTCAAAAATAGATTTAAGCCTAGACTAAAAACAGCCGATAAATATTGAAAAGGAAGTCTCATGTCAGCACAGTCAAATTGGGGTAATATTCCGAACTGGGCGTACGAATCTGTACGTTCCTTACTCGAGTGTTTAAAAACAGTTGATCCTGCGACATACGAGCACTGTTTGCGTGTCGGTGAGTACTCACGAAAGCTCTCTCGTGATATGGGGCTTAATGAATATCAACAAAAAATCTCTGAATTTGCAGGTATGCTTCACGATATTGGTAAAATTGGAATCGATCGTGAAATTTTATTAAAACCAGGGCGACTTGAACCCATCGAATATGACATCATGAAAAGTCACTCTATTTTGAGCGAAACAATTATTCGCCCGCTGGCAACACATCCCTTCTTCGCGCAAATATTACCAGCCGTGCGAGGTCATCATGAACGTATTGATGGCGAAGGCTATCCAGATAAAAAAATGGGAGATGAAATTCCATTAATTTCTAGAGTCATTTTAACAGTAGATACTTTTGATGCTATGGGTGAGGATCGCGCTTATCGTAAAGGTCTTCCTGAGGAAATCATATTCGCTGAGCTCAAACGTTGTGCGGGAACTCAATTTGACTCGGACATCGTTAAAATATTTTTGCAAGCTCAACCTCACTGGAAAAAAGATCAAGAGAAAGAGACTTTGAATAACATAATCAAAAAAATCGCATAGTATTTTATCTTTTTGGAAAATAAAAAAGGCTGGTTATCCCAGACTTTTTTATTTGTTCACAATTTAGAATATTGAAATATGATTACTTAACTACGTCGCAAAGAGCTTCGCGTTTTTGGCGTCCGCCATCTTGAATCGATGTTAACAACTTACAAGTATCATATCCATTAGCTACTAAAGTTGCGTTGGCTTTTTTTAGATCGGAAAGTTTCATAGACGGCGTACGAGATAAAATCCAGCCGTATTCAGTTGAAGGGTTACCAACAACAACCCACTGATAATTCTTTTCAAGATCTAGAATCCAGTAGTCACCACCGAAAGCAAAGATCCAGCCACCAAGTTTAACGAATGTCACTTTCAATTTAGCATTTGATTTTGTATCTTCGATTCGTGCTCGTCCATCTGCAATCTTGATTGAACCATCAGCTTCAGTGCAGCTATTTTTAACAACAATATAACCTGTTGATTTTTCAGATGAGTAAACCGCGTTTGTATTTTTCACACATTTTTTCTGAAATGATTGAGGAATCGCTGCGATCTCATACCATTGTCCCTGGTATTTATTCAGGTCAACTGAATCTACTGTTTTGACTGTGCTTGTTGATGTTGTAAAACCTAAGAGTGTCGAGAAAATAAAATTAGTAATGTTCATATATATCTCCTTCTGATATCAGATTTATATATGATATTTACCAATGGAAGGAAACCAATCTTTAATTTTTGTCAAATGTCAGTATTTTTACCCATGGAAATGGGACAATTTTTACTGCTTATTTGTACTTTCAAATATCTTGTCTGCAGATTTGGCAATGAAACCTTGGTAGTACTTTCCGTTGGGCATCTGATAACGTTTGGCAAACTCATAATAACACGCGGGTATCGAAAAAGTTCCTTCTTTGAATTGAACAGAAGTCACTCCTGCCATTGTTGAGCTTTGTTCCAGAAGTTCTTCAGGAGTTCCTTTGATTTCTCCGCCAGAGGCGTTAAGTTTGTAACCATGAGATTTAATATATTCATTTAGTTTTGTGATCTCAGTGAATTTTTTCAAGTGGTTGATACTCACAGTAAAATGGTTAGGTCTAAATCCGTAGGCATAAACCCAGCTTGCATATTCACTTTCTGCAGCTAATTTTTCATAGACTTTATGTTCAATGTCCCATGTTTTTCCACCATAAACAAATTTTTCGTTTTGCAAATTTTCATCTGTGATTTGAGAAGCCACTTGATTCAGGGTTTCTTGAACAATGCTCGACATTTTCTCCAGCTCAAGTTCAGAAATAAAAATCTTTGGCATTTCAGGATTCACATTTTCATAATGTTTCGCATAGAGTTTTTTTTCGGTAAAAAAGTATTCGCCAGCCTCGTGGTATCCATATTTTAAAAAATGTTTAGCCAATGATTTAATCCCTAATTTGGGATGGTTGAAAGTTCTGAGAGCGATGTGGTCATTTTGAACAAATTCGCCCGATTGTGTGAATAAATTGTATATCGCAAAGGCTTCGGGATTCATACGGCAGTAATCGTGCCACATTTGGTTTAAGTAGTTTTCAAGAGGGCTCATTTGCGTTTTATTTGTCGTCATACAAAAAGGTCCTTTTCCACAGTGGTTGAGTGTTATAATTATAGATGAAGTTTTTTCAAATAGCGCGCAAAAATCGTCTTACCGCACCATTTCATTGACTCTAAATTCAGCTCATTCTTAGATACTGCTAATGCATTACAAATTTTGTATTTTATCAATTTTATTCGTTCCGCTATGGAGCTGGTCTCAAGGTGCACTTGGGACTGGAACTTTGTCGTCGAGCCCGAACGTTCAAACCACGGTGACTCCGCTTCCGACCCCAGAAGCATCAAAAGTCTCTCCATCAAGTAATTCATTGGCTTTAAGTCTTCAAGGGCAGTCTTATCTGCAGTCATCAGAGCTCGCAGATTCGACAGAGCAGATTTTTAATTTGAACCACAAATTTCATTATTTAAATGGACAGAAAAAAATTCAGACATCTCTCATTTTCGGCGGTTACACAAACAATGGATCTGTCTATGGAGCATTACCTGAGGCTTACTTTCAATACGCCATCGACAATGATAAAAAATCGATTCAACAAAAGTATTCACTGGGACGAAAAATTGTTGATGTCAGTCAAATTGATCAAAAGTTTAATTTAGGTTTAACAAATTCATTTTTTACTCAAGACTTTGTTCATTATCAAAATCAAGGATTGGTTGGTTTACATCAGGAATTATCAACTAAAAACTTTGGTTTTAGTTTAAGTGCATTACCGATCTATTTACCGAATCAAGGTCCTTCCATCAAAGAAACTAATGGTAAAATCATTGGTTCAAATCGTTGGGTGAAAAAACCACCAGAGAAGTTTGCTTTTAACGATAACAACAAAGAGATTATTTATTCAATTCAGTATGACCAGGTCTCAAAACTTGTATTCTCACCCGGTGCTTTAGCACAAGTTCGACTGGGTCAAACAGATAATCACATTCATTTGGTTTCATCATATTCAAAACGCCCAATGAACGAGCCAGTCCTCGAGCGTGAAACTTTTGCTGACTTGAATGTTGTTGGTAACGTCAATTTAGTACCCAATGTCATCTATGATGAAATTGTGACGACAGACCTTCGCTACAATTCCAAAAGTATAAAAACATCTTTGTCGTACATTGCCGATCGTCCAGAAAACAAACCTGCACGTGATTTTTATTCTATCCAAAATCTAGATGGAATTTCTGGATATTCCTTTAATTTCGAATACGCCTCTCAAGCTTTTAGAAATCGTGATATTTCACTCGGTTTTGCAGTAGCAGACTTTCAAGGCGGAGAGATGAGAGATTTGAACTATGATGGTTCGGATAATATATTCACTTTTACGAAACAAAGACTTCAGTACAGAAAGCCCATTCAACTTTACGTGAATTCTGATTTGTTTTTGTTGCGCAATGGTCGCTATTTAAAAACAAAATTGAACTGGCTTTATGATCGCGAACAAAAAGGCTCCGTATTGACGTCCGAGTTTTCACTGCAGGCATTGGCATCATTAAATGCCAAATTAGGCGTAGAGGTTTTAGGGACTGAAGAACAACTGGCTGAAGATTATGGCTTTTTACAGCAGTTTCAATCGAATGATAGAGTTTATGGAGGCATAGAATATGTATTTTAAAATTCTAATCTGTAGTATGCTGTCATTTGTTTTATTTTCATGTGGTCTGAAAGTCGGAGAGCCTGCGCCTAAAAATGAAATTGTCGAAATTCAAAATACAAAATGTTTAAACCGTTCCATTGAGAAGATTAAGATATTTTTTGATGGTCAAGCCACTGACGAAGAGGTTGATTCTTCTTTTAAATGTATTTCTCAAGTTTTAATTGCTTTTAAAAATAATGTGAATGGAGCCAATCGTGACTTTTTCGCTCCTGAAGAGCTATCTTATTTTATAGAGACGAATTTCTTGAAAGGCGAGCATTCATTTCGTTCTGAGTTTTTACTCGAAATCATGCAATTAAAAGTTGTGCTGTTAGGTGGTTCAAAGAACGTTTTTTACAAAAAAGATATCGAACAATTATCGCTCATTATTGACAGACTTCGTCCTCATATCGTTCGTTTGAATCCGGTGATGAAAATTATCACAAACAATTGGGATTATTCGGGTTTGTCAGAACAGGAAAAAGAAGAAAAATTTATTTCCGCTAAAACTCAGTCAGCGCAATTTTTTGAAATCCTTTCTGCTGAATTTGCTCGCAGTGGCTACAAATACGAAGCAGACCGATTTTTGAATCTTATGAAGGAGATAGCTATTTTTGCAAAAGCGAAATCTTCTGTCGTAGATAAGATTGAAAAAGCGAGACCATTTTTATTGAACTTTAAACAAAATCTTGTCGGAGAGGGTACCGAAATACAATCAGCCGATTGGAAAAAAATATCTAAAAGTTTACATGAAATGTTGTTTCAGATTTTACGGATGAATTATTTTTTAAAGCCTTTACAACCTGAACAACGTGAACAAAAATGGATTGTTTATCAAAAAATCACTGAAGATGTTTTGCAACTCATTTCAACCTTGCTCGAAGCTCAACCTAAGCCGGTCTTATCAAATCAACAAGTTTATGAGTTAATTTCAAGTTTATTACCAGTTTTTTCTGAACAAACCATCGATATTGAATTGGTTGAAAGTATTGCTGATATCAAGATAGCACTGCTCGGACAACGTCATACAAGTTCAGACAAGTGGGTTCCATCAGACCTGAATCGAATCAAAGCAAAGCTTCCGATTTTGTTTACAGAGATCCGCGAAGTTTTAGGACTCTTTAAAGAACTGAACGCGATAACGCCTGTCTGGAAAAAATCGTATCCAGATTTTACTCGCATAGAGTTGTCATTCAATCAAAGTGTTCAGAATTTGATGACGACCTTTGAAGGACAGTACACTTTAAATTCTGCAAAGAAATTGCTACTCAGCTTAGATAAAAATAAATTGCTTCCTGGGTTTGAATTGCCAGAAAAATTTGAAGGATTATTTAAAACAGCTCTATCCTTGAAATATATACTGACAGGTGAGCAGGGTTCGCAGCTCACAAACGAGCAATTGAAGCAAGTGATGACTGTCGTCGCGGCTTCTTATTTCCATTATCTTGAATATACGAATTATATCGAACCCTTCACATTGCAGCAGAATACATTTTATTCAGCGATTGATAATGTCATCCCTAAGGTGAATAAAACTCTGACGACGGTTTTAAACTTTAAATCGACAAAATTGATTTCGACGAATGAATTTCTGAGTTTATATTACAATCTTCAGAATGAAAAAATAATCGACATTAATTTGAGCCTGAATACGGTGGGTTCGTTGTTGCAAGTTCTTTGGACGAATATTTTGGTTATGCCGGAACACCGTCTTAAGGGTGCAACGTTGTCAGGATTCGACGCAGAAGCATTGCAAACATTAGTTTCCGAACTGAAGATCTTTACTCAATCAGGTCAAGATACGGCGTTGATTTTTGGCGCGGATCAGTCTTTGGATCAATCAACTGTCGTAACGCGAATTACAGATCTTTTGAGTGGACCGAATTCACCTCTTCAATATGATACCTTATTCGATCTTAAACGGGTTGTTGACGGACCAGTAGCGATGACGTTTGATTCAAATAAATATTTACGTTTTTTTGATCTTAAGACATACCAGACAAACGATATTCTACAAATGCAGATAGCACGTACGTTAAGTCGTTTTATGATACGCTCTTACTCTCAGGACGCGACGGCGATTCGATCATTATCAGGAGTTACGCTTCCAGAAGCCGAAGCTTTTTTTAATTCTTTGAAGCCACTTTTTTATGATTTAGATTTAATTTCACCGTCAAACACGACTTTTATTTCATCTCGATTCCGTGAAGCTAACCTGTTCGTCAGTCATGCCAATGGCGACCAGTTGGCAAACTATGAAGAACTGACGGATATTGTTCTTCACATCTTTTCCGGACTTGAACGCGCGCAAATTATACGAGACCAGGCTGTCAAAAAATGTTTACCTCCGCAGAACGATCCAATCACTGGCGAAACTTTAATTTCTGAGGATTGTTTAATTCAACATTATTTTGAAACTCAAAATGGTTTTGAATCTATGCCTCAATTTGAATATCTAAAAAATCAATTTACAATAGATCAAAATAAAAAATACTATTTAAGTTTGCTTAAAGCTGCGGGCCATATTCCAAACGATCAAAAAAATGTGAAGTTTGAGGACGCTAATTTATTTCCTCATGTCGTTCAATATATCGAAGTCATTTTTGCTAGATATGATTCAAACTTAGATGGAGTTTTATCAAAAGAAGAAGCGCTTATCGCTTATCCGGTTTTTAAAAGTACGATAAAAGATATGCTCAAAGTGATTCCGAACGGAAATAAAATTACTGATGCGCAATTGCCAGGAGTTTTCATTTATTTACTCAAAAACGGCCGTCCACCGAAAGGACTCGCCGAAACATTGAAGTTTCTAGGTTTTATTAATGATGAGAAGCAATGGATCATACAATCAACGAGACTAGATCTGGGTGTGATATTTAATTTCATCGCAGATTCGTTAGCAAAGCCGTAGAATTACGGCTTTAAATTTTTGTATTCATTTATAAATGAATACAAGTTCAGAAAAATTAAAATTTATTCTTAAACATCATCGATTCGACCGGTTGTTTCACAGAAATCTCTAATGTCCAGTGGTTGCAAAATCCAACATCGCCCTTACCAGCTGTTCGGTGGATATTGATACCTAGGTATCCGTCGCTTGATTTTCCTTCAAGAAAGGGCACGTGGGCGTGTGCCTCGGTGTATTCGGCTGTAACACTTGGTTAGAATTTAGAAGGTAATAAAACGTATCCTTCGGGGGCAAATGTCGTAATTTTATTGTGAGCTTTGGCATCAATGATGTCGTCATTGTTCAATGCGAGAGTCTTGCCGAGGTGAACATCATATGATGTTCGTACCTAACATCGCCAAATCAAAGGGCTCAACTTTAATGAGCCCTTTTTCCATGAATTTTAGAATTTCTTTATCCGTCAGTATCGTGAGGTAATTAATATAAGTCTAAGTCATCGAAATGACTGAGTCTGTATTATTTCGTCTCTCTATGAACTGTATGCTTTTGCATATTTGGATTGTATTTTTTCTTTTCTAAACGACCTGGAGTCTTAGTTTTATTTTTAGTCGTTGTGTAGCGAGATACTGGTTTTCCAGCACCTTTAGCTTCAGTACATTCTAAAGTAACAATAATACGACCTTTTTTCTTAGCCATGATAAACCTCGTTCGATATCAAATTAATAACAAATCTACACTAAAATTAGCAAGACAACTATATAAGAAGATTTACACATCCGAGTCAATCGAATATAAATAAATTCATCAATAACGGGGGTTTTATGGCTCAAATTGGTTTTAGTAGAGCATTTTTAGTGTTGATTGGTTTAATTTTTAGCTTTTCTGCACAGGCTCAGATTTATAATGGCTCTACACTGGAACAGGCTCAGATGTCAGACCTCATTAGTTCTATAAAACCCGGTACAGTCGTTATGATCGGCGAAATGCACGGTTTACAGCCAGTGCGTGATCAGCAGATGGAAATCCTTAACGCGATCAAAGCCACGGGACTTAAGGTATCGGTTGGTATGGAATTTTTTAATTATACAGACCAAAATTTGATCACAGATTATAGAACTGGCGTTTTAGTTGAGGCCACTTTTTTAAAAGCGATCAGTTGGGGTGGGTTCGATTTTGGTCTGTATCGTGACCAACTCCTCTTTGGTGAAATTGGCTTAGGCATTAATTTAACCCGTGATGTAACTAAAGTGATTTCAAAACAAGGTTTAGCAGCATTGACTCCTGAACAAAATAAGCTGCTACCTCCGAATTTTACTATCGGCCGAGACAGTTATAGACAGAGATTCTTTCAAGCCATGGGGCACCCTGTGCCTGTGGCAAGCCTTGAGAACTACTTCGTTGCGCAAAGTGCTTGGGATGATACAATGGCATGGCAAACGATCCAGTTTCAGAAACAACATCCGGATCATGTCTTTGTCATTATTGTGGGTGAGTTTCACGTGCAATACGGTGGGGGATTGCCAAATCGTATCAAAGCCAGATTAGCACAAGAAAATATGCCTGAAAACATTTTGACTGTATCACAAGTCTATACCGACGGTATGACAGAGCAAGATATTCAAGACAGCTTGCAGCCTTCTGATGAAGATGGGCCGCGCGCTGATTTTATTATGCTATCCAAATAGTTTTCTTAGATTCTAACTAAGTTGTTGGTTTTTCGCCAAGTATTTGAGCCACGATATCCGTGGCTTTTTTCATTTTAGTAAAAAAATCATTTTCAGCTGTTAAAATCACTCGCTGTGGATGTCCATCCCAGGCTTTTTTAATTTTTTCATTCAACATCAGGGCTTCGTGAAAATCCTCTGTGCGAATTGGATTTGAAGTGTCGTAATCTGTTTCAAAAGCCGTATCCAGATGTAAAATCCAGTCGTATTTAGCGAGCTCTTTTTCTCGCGAAGAATGAATGGCTTCGAAAAAATGTTCTTCAGTGTCTGGCCAGTAAGCCAGTGAGTCTAGTGACCCACGATCACAAACCAGAAGTCGCTCAGGAAAATTTTCAACAAGAAGAATTTCAAGTTCACTTTGAGTAGTCATAATCGCTTTTTGAGCATGCAAGTAACCTGAGTAATTCTTAATCCGTGGGAAACCGCCTTTGTATAAAATAGATGCCGCTTCAGGTGCGACTTTAATTTTTTGACCGAATTCTTTTTTTAAAGCGTCAATCAAAGTGGTTTTTCCACCTGAAGGTCCGCCAGTAATCGCAATTTTTTTTGTTTTGATCATACAGGGACACACTTCGTTACAATATCGTGACCTATCCAGCTGACTGGATTTTTGGGTTTGAAGCCATCGTGTAACATGACATAACCACACGATTTGAATATCACCTCACTCAGTAATCCCGACATCGTATTTTTTTCGTCTTTGTGAAGAGCAATAATCGCATCTGAAAGATTAAGAGAGCGTTCTAATTGTTCTTGGATCGAGTGCTGCGGCCAATTGTCGTATTTGCTAGTTCCTATTTTTTCTGAATAAATCATATGTTCGTCAACCATCTGAAAAATTTTTTCTAGATCTGAGGGCTCTTTGAGAACATTTTCACATTCTGATTTTAATTTTTTCGTCAGAGGATGATTGGGGATTTCTTTTTGTAGAGATCGGACTAGATTATAGAGCGGAATTTCGAGTCCTTGAAAGATCGAACTTGAGTTCGTTAAAATTTCGGGGCAATTGTAAACGCAGGCGTTTACACCTTTTTGAGTCCAAGCTTTAGCATAGTTTTCGAGTTCAATTTTTGCCCAACCTTGAATATAAGGAGCGTAAGATTGCCATTTGTAATTGTTTTGAATAATGATCTCAGTGCCATGGTATCCGTAGGCCACGTAACTGACAGTTGTGTTTTGTTGAGCCATTGCTTCACGGAATGCTGTCGATTGTTCAACGAGGATATTAAAAGTATTGGCAGTCACCTCTGAAAAATTTCTTTTTAAAAATGCACCAATGTGCGAATTCCAAAATTGAGTTGAGGATAAGTGACGATCGCCAATTCCCTTAAAAACACGATTCATCAATGGCATCACGATTTTTGTGCGAGGTACACCTCCAGCCATTAAATGTGCGAAATGAACATGAGAATTAGGTTTCGCATATTTTGCGACTTCGGCGATAAAATCCTTGGTTTGTTTGGCGAAACGTTTTTGCGCCGCAGATTGTGATTCGTTCATACTTTGTTCTGGAATCTGTGCATTTTCCCATTCGCTCAGTTTCACGGATTTTAAATAATCGACGGGAGCCATGCCTTTTGAATCCTTTTCGAGGTCAAAACCGGCTTCCAAAGGCACATTAATAAATGGTTTTGGGATATTTTCGCACTCTTCAGCTGTTAATGAACGTAAGTTTTGATTTTCATCACGTCGTCCAACTGTGGCGCGGATAATAGTCATTCCACAAGCCTCAGCTTCTTCGACAAGTCCATTTGCATATCCGCGGTTAAAAAGTTCACCGAAAAGAACAAGGATATCGTCTTTTTTAAAATTTCGTTTTTCTGGTTTTTGACGTAAAGGTGTATAATTTTGCATCCCTGAAATATACACAAGGGTTAAGAGTTGACTCAAGATTTGTTCGATTGACACAATAGGTTGATATGCGAGTGATTAGTTTAGTGCCATCGTGGACAGAAACTTTAATAGAAGCTGGTGTCGACGTCGTGGGCCGAACGCGATATTGTATTCATCCTACAGAGAGAATTCAAAAAATTGCTGTCGTCGGTGGCACAAAAAATATCGATATCGAAAAAATTAAAACGTTAAATCCAGATTTGGTTTTACTGGATCGAGAAGAAAATACTCTTGAAATATCAGCCGCGCTGAGCTCGTTTGGCATACCTTGGATGGCGACTCATGTTGTCAGTATAGAAAGTTGTACACGAGATTTAAAAAAAATGTCTGAAGTATTTGATTTTAATTCTGAGTTATTAAAAATGAAAAATGATTACATTGGCATATTAAATTCTAATATTTTTGATCTAGGAATACAAAGTTCTCAATTTGAAAAAATAAATTATGTCATTTGGAAAAAACCTTGGATGTGCGTTGGACGAAACACTTTTATCGGTGATGTTTTAAGTCGCTTCCGCATCGAATTAGATTTACGAGAAAATAAATATTTTGAAATTACTGAAACGGAATTAAAGACCTCTTATTGCTTATTTTCGAGTGAACCCTATCCTTTTGAAAAGGAATTTGAAGAATTGAAAAAAACGGGTTTTCACGGACAAATGATTGATGGCGAAAACTTCAGTTGGTTTGGAGTTCGGAACTTGAGATTTATGAAGTCCTTGTTAACAGATTTAAAATAAAATTCACTGTTTTTCGAGTAGCTCCGGCTTTTGATCTCGCCAAATTTGATATTTCAAGTTTTTGAAACCGATTTTGATGAGTAATAACTGCAGTAATAAAATCACTCGCTGTTTGAATCGATTGAACGAGATCAGTATTTAGAAAATCAATGGCTTCGGGATTGTTCTTGTAATAGGGCCCAACGATGACAGAATTTCCTGCGCACAAAGGTTCCATGACCGAATGCACTTTGGATTTGAACGACCCACCGACAAAAGTGATCTGACTGTAGCGGTAAATATCTGCTAAAAATCCTATTTGATCGAGGATTAAAATTTGTTTTTCAAACGAATAAGGACTCTGTTGTTGTGAAAATAGATCGAATGAAAACGCTGTGAGCCGAGCATGCAGAGATTCAATTCGTGTTTGAGAAACATCATGAGGGCACCAAATAATTTTATAACCTAAACTAAGTAACTCTGGAACGCACTTCAAAAGGACGTCTTCGTCTTCTGGCCATGTTGAGCCGAAGACAATTGTATTTTGAACCGATTGTATTTCGAACCGAGAGGGCTGCGAAAGTCTGTGCAGGACTTGATCATATCGCGTGTCAGGTAGATATTCAATCTGAACTGATTTCGGGAGCAGTTGATTGAGTTGAAGTGTCACGGATTCACTGACGGCAGAAACATATTTGAATTTACTAAGAACAAATTTTAACCAAATGTTTTGTAAAAAACCAAACTGCGTGTAAACAGAAACCGCGATTATTGGTATATTTTTAAGATGAGCTTGATGAATGAGTTCCGGCCAAAAATCTGTCCTAGAAAAAACGATCAAATCGGGATTTACATTCTCTAAAAATAATTTAGTTTTTAGAGGCGAATCCCAGGGTAGAGCAAAGAACTGAGTGACTGAATCTTTGATATTTAAAAATAGTTTTTCAGCAGAGGGTGAAGAATAACTGACAAATATATTGAGTTGTGGATCTTTGGTTCGCAGTTCACGAATGATTGATTTGACGTATTCAATTTCGCCACTCGCGGCATGAAAAAGTATACGCTTCCCTGGTAATAAAGCTTCAGTAGTTTGATCATTTTGATCTTTAAGTTTGATCCACTTTTGCAAATTTACAGGTAACAATGAAGAGAACAGCCTCAATAAATTTGATAAGACAAAATAGGTCAGTCTATAAAATGCTAACATATTTTACCAAGTTCTAAACTGACTTCGTCTGGCGTAATTGTCACCATACACTCGTGGTAAAATTTATTCGTACAGGGTCCTTGACCGTGTTTGCTACAGGGTCTGCACTTCAGATGTCTTTCTAAAATCATGGTTGATGATCTCGAAGGAAATCCGAAGGGAGCCGGTCCCATTAAGGCGATTGCAGGTTTGCCGAGTTGTTCAGAAAAATGCAAAAGACCTGTATCGTTAGTAACTACGGCCTTCGCTCTTTGAATAAGTGCTGCAGACTCAGAAAGCGACGTTTGTCCTGTTAAGTTAACGACGTTTGCACAATGATCAAGATTTTGTGTGAACGTATCTTGAGGGCCAGCAAGAATCACAAATTTTTGAAGAGGATTCAATTCAATTAATTTTTCCCAATGCAGGATGGGCCAACGTTTGAGGGCGTGTGCAGCGCTAGGGACAAGGATAATGAAATCATTCAGTTGATGTTTTTCTATGATCGTTGATGCTTTTCTTTGATCCATGGGATCTAAAAAAAGTTGTGGAGCTTGAGGTAATGAAAATGGAATCGCCCATTTTTCGAGTGGTTTTAATAGATCACGTTGGCCAGAGAAAGGTTTTTCAAATAGATTAATTTTAAAATTCAATAATAAAAATCTTTTCCAGCGCATCATCGGACGTTGAAGCTTGTTTTGTGCAGTGACAAAAAGGTAAAATAAGTTTGATCTTAAGTTGTTATGAGCATCGTAGACGTGCGTATAATTTTCTTTGGACAATTGACGAGCAAATTGAAACAGATCGATAAGCCCCATAGTCTTTTCAATCGTCCACAACTTGTGAATACTTGGTGAAAATGCAAAAATTTTTTCAAATTCTTTTTTGGTTAAAAAATCAACTGACGCATTTGGATACGTATTTTTGATATGTTGAGGAATACTCAAAGCTTGAGTAGCATCTCCGATACTTGAAAAACGTATGACTAAGAACTTCATTCGGCTTTCATATTAGAAACAAAAACTGGCACTGTCTATAAGTTAGCTTTAAAATGCGTTATATTACTTTTGAAAGCCATCTTGACACCAACAAAGGGCACGGGACTTGAAGTTGAATTACCTATGATGGACTCTTTAAAAACTGTCTCAATATTAGTCATTTTATTTTTAAGCCAATTTGTATCAAGTTGGTGCAGAGCTGATTTGCTGACTTCTGTTGAAACCCAAGGCTTATCATTTATCAGTCAAGATTATGAAAATACAAAATCATCAAACTTTGGATTTTTTGGAGCCACACTGAGATCGGTTAAAGCTGAAAATGATGCGTTCAAAATGAACTTAACGGGTATGTACGCCGTTGGGAATCCAGTTTTGAGTTACCTCAACGTTCGTGAGATTTATTTTACATACGAGATTGATTCCACATCGCGATTGCATATAGGTCGCAAAATCAACATTTGGTCGAATGTGGATGACCGATGGAATTTAGGTTTTTTCCAACCTCAATTTCGGTGGAACTCACTCAGTCCTGAGAACCAAGGGTTGACAGGTTTTTTCTGGGAAAAAACAATGCAGAATTTCGATTTTATGCTTTTTGCATCGCCTATTTTTATTCCTGATCAAGGGCCAGGTTATGAACTCAAGGAAGGTCAGTTTGAATCGAATAATCCATGGTTTCAAGCACCACCTCAAAACGTCATGTTTCAGAATCAGTTGTTACCCATTGATTATCAAATCCAAAACCCAAATATTTCAGACGTCGTTTTTCAGCCTAATTTTGGACTCCAATTAAAGTACGGAGAATCACGAGGTCTGTTTGCGCATCTTTCAGGTTTTTATAAGCCTTCTCATCAAGTTGCACTCGGTTACAAAGGCGTGCTTGTGACTGATCGGGTGCGTGTGACTGTCCAGCCAAAGACTTATTATGAAAATCTTGTTTCAGCTGATTTGGGTTACAAACAAGACTGGGGATCGGTTGATTTATCAGTGTTGTATTTCCGTCCAACAAATCCAGATTTTGATTCGACTTACAATCGTCCGATGATTTCCGAGAGCACGACTTTTGGCCCTCATATCAGCTATAAATTAAACGATTATTTTAACTTTGATCTCTCCGGCTTGTATGTTTCAGGTTCGGATATTACCGAGGTTGGTATTGACGCAAACCCCGACCGTGAACCGTTAACAACTAAATTTTTATATACTTCTGCTTATGAAATATCCATGAAATACAGAGAGACATTCAGAAACACTATCCGCATCACGAGTGAATTGATCTGGCGTCAAGCTGAAAAAAACAGTCTTAAAATTTTGAAATCGAATAATACTATTGATCTAAAAGGACCTTGGAAATTTTTATTTCATTTTATCTTGGTTGAAACATCCGATGAATCAACAAGTCTTTCTAACTATAGGAATCTAGATCAACTCTGGATTGGAGCAAGTTATGATTTTTAATTTGATGAAACACTGCTTTTTATTTTTTTTAATGTTTTTGACGTTTTCGTCATGCAGTGAGTTTTTAAAAGGAAAACCTGCAAAACAGGAAACGATGGAAATAAAATCAGAAGAATTATCTTGTTTAAAAGAAATGTCTGCACAATTTAAAAAAATTATTCGAGCTGAGTCGAATGAGTCAGAGATTGAAGACACTTTCAAGTGTTTGGATCAAACACTGAGCCAATTTCAATCACGAGTTGAAGGTCGAAGTCGTGCCGATTCGTTTACAGCAGAAGAACTTTATATTATTTTTTCAAAATTTCATAAGAGTGCCGAAGTTTCACGAGAAGCCGCAAAGGATTTATTAGTTCTGAAAAAAGCGCTTTTAGGTGGGAGTGAAGAGATTATTACGAAACTCGAAATCAGTGATTTGAAATCTTATTTGATTGTTATAAAACAAGAAATTCAAAAACTGGTCCCGTATATGAAATTGTATGGTTTCAAAAAAGAAAATGGACCTTTTTCGAAACAAAAAATTGATTCCGCATTTTCACAGTTACGAATCAGTTTGAAAGTTCTATTAACAGCTTCAAAAATGGGTAAATCGGAATATGAATTTCAAGATCTCAAAAGGCTTTTGGTCAGTTTAAATGTTCTTCAAGATGACCAAAAAGAACTGATTGATCTTGCAGAAAAAGTAAAAATATTATTAGTAGGCACCGATCCTTTAAAAAACACAGAAGAGTATGAACTGGCTATTAGTAACTTTACTGAAGTGATGGCGTTATATTCATATGTACTTTATGGTGATGTTCAATTTGAAATTAAAAACCAACAACAGTTTGGAAAAGTTGTCGGTTTCGTAGAACAATTTGTTTCGGTATTGATGGGATCTGTTCAATTTAAAAATAAATCTCAAATTCAAATTGCTGCTGTTGATCCTGTGATTGAGAGTGTTCTTGAAAAACAAAAGGATCTTTTCCCGTTTAAGGTTGAAAACGAGACATTTAAATCATTTTATAAAAAATTAATTATCAAAGTTTTCAGTGATCAAAAAAGTTTATCTATTGACGGTTTGGATGCAATCAAGAAAGTGCACTTGCGTTCAGTGCAAAAGGAAATAGCGATTTATAAACTGTACTTAAACTTTATTAATTCGAACGAATTTCAGACTGAATTTGAACGTCAAAACATCAAAGATTTACAATTAAAACTTAAAAAATATGACGTGAAAAAAGACGCTCAAGTTTTATCTCAATTTACAACTGAGGAGCAGCAATTTATTTTATCAGGTTTTGAAGATTTGAAAGCAGAGTTTTTAAGTCCAAGACCTGTTGTGTATAGAAATAAAAAAATGATTATTGCATTGAATCAAGAGATTTGGAATCAGTCTTGGGAAGATCTTGCTCGTGCATTGTATGGAAAAATGCTCGGACGAGAACTCATTCGGGGATGGGGTGGTTCAAAAGGTATTGTCACAGAGCAGGGCCTGATTGAATGGTACACTGATTTTAAACAATTTGCTGTTGAGGCAAAAGCGTTTGATCCAAGATCAGAAAGTATTAAGACAGGTCAGGAAACATTTCTCCAAGCCAATTTGTTCACATATGCTGGAAATGGAGATAAAGAAATAAATCAAACAGAAGCTTTTCAGTATGTGAGTATGTTGATCAGTGGTGGAAATCAATCTTTCACTGAACTTCGAGAAGGTCTCAAAGCAGCGGGTTGTAATTTGAGTCAAAATGATGCATTTGATTATCCATGGAATGATGAAGTTTGCTTTTATCGTTCGTTTAAAGCGAATTATAAAAATTATTTTTCAAATTTATCATATTTAACCGGATATTTGGATAAGTTATCTGATGTTGAATTTAAAAATTATTACGATTCATTGATGGTTGTAGCTCGTCGTGATGTTAAAGAAAAAGGGCGTATTGAGTCAGCTGACCTTCGAACATTAAGTATGACTCTATATTACATTGAATCATTATTTGCTGTTTATGATCAAAATCTAAATTGGACTTTTTCTCCGAGTGAAGTTCGCACGTCATATCCGCGTTTTGAAAATTTTGTGACTGATTATGCGAATAAAAATGCAAAAGAAGAATTAGATAAATGGGAAAATGGTGTTTTAGGTATCAATCCATGTCGTGCACTGTATCCTTTGCCAGCATTTATTAAAGAAGCATTTATTTTTATGGCATATAATGGACGATTACCCAAAGAGGAAGATCTAAATAATCCTAGAGATGTTGGAAATATCTACGAATGTGGAAAATATCAGCTAGGTCTTTCAAGTTCATATCAACCATTCACATTTAAAGGTGAAATCGATCGAAAAACGATAATTAATACTTTCAAAGTTCTGAAGTCTGCTCTAGACTCAAAATAGGAAAAGTAGGAATCGTTTTACATGAATATATATATTTGTAAAATCGCCCAGAAAAAATGGGCGATTTTTTTTGCATTTTTAAGTCTTTTTTTATTGGGATTAGCAGATAATATACGCGGTCCTTTGTTTCCAGAGATCTTGAATTTTTTCTCATTATCAAGTTCTAAAGGGGCTCTCAGTTTTGCGACCACATCTACGGCCGCTTTTGTCGCTAGTATTCTTTCTGGTATTTATTTACGACGGTTTTCAATTTCTTCATTATTGCTCTTGGCAGTTGTTATCATGAGCCTGGGACTTTCAGTCATGGGACAAGCCGCATCGTTTGAAATGTTATTGGTTGGAAGTTTTTTATTAGGATTAAGTATTGGATTTATGGGTGTTTCACAGAACCTTCTTGTGACCGAGAATGTCTCTGCTGAAAATCAGTCAAAAGCACTTTCTGGATTACATGCAATGTACGGATTTGCAAGTTTTCTAGCTCCGGTGATAGCCTCTCAGGCCGCAATTTATTTTGAAACTTGGCGCGCGGCTTTTTTTGCAACTGCTATTTTGTGCGTTCTATTTTTTATCTTCCAAGTTTTAATTCGTCCAGATCCTTCTTTTCCAGTGATTAACCATGAAAAAAATAATGATCCTGACGCCAAACGAGTTTCTAAAACTGCTTTGTTGAGTATTGGTGGATTATTCGGTTTTTATGTTGTTGCAGAAATTCTAGTTTCAACACGGCTTGCTCAATACATGCGGACTTATTTTCAAATGGATCTTGAGCAATCCAGCCAATATGTGACCTATTTCTTCATATTTTTGCTTTTGGGGCGACTTTTTTTCGCGCTTAAAAAAATCAACCTACCTATCAAAACGCAAATGAATGCTTCATTGATTATATCCCTCGTTCTACTTGTTCTAGGATTGCGATTTCATCCATTTTTTTTAGCTCTTGTTGGATTAGGAATGGCTCCCTATTATCCTTTGAGTGTGGCTTATATTTCTGAATTCACGGGATCGCACACCAGAACATTTATTACTTTTGCAATGAGCTTTCAAAGCTTGTCAGTGATCAGTATGCATCTCGGAGTAGGTTATTTGACAGATCATTTTGGTCTATTTTATGCTTTCGGTGTAGGACTTTTTGCGTTAGTATTATCATGGATATGTTTAAATTTTCATCCTACAAAGTATACAAAATCATAAAAATTATTTTATTTATTTTTATATCTATTTGTACTCAAAATCTTTCTGCCGAGACGATGGTCTACAACTCTGGATTGATTCAAGAGGTTATTGATGATCAAACTTTATCAGCAATTTCAGATTCTAAATATTGGGAAATCGGTGAAATTGTTCCCATTGTTTCTGCCAATGCCAAGGTTGGTGTCTTTGCTTTTGCCGAGGTTAGTAGTATTAAATCTCAGAATTCAAAATACGAAGTTCGGCTCAAGCTGATTCGACAATCTCGAAAATATATGATCCTAAAAGGAGATTATATTAAACGAGTCGATCTTTCGACAATAGATCCAGAATATATCGGCACAACAGATCTCTTAATTAAAGAAAGTCAGATGAATATTTCGTCTCGTTATAGACCTTTAGTTTATCAAGGTGTTTTCATCGGCGAGACTGCTCAGTTGTTGTATAAAAATGAATTTTTAGTGAATATCGTTGGCAACTTACATTATGGTCTGACTGATTGGATGACGGTCAGTACGTTTGCAACTTTTAACGTTTTAGGTCGCCCCAATGCGAGTGCAAAAGCTCGTCTGTATGATTCTGAAGCGACTACATTGTCTGCAGGTTTCAGCTTCGTTCGTTTGATTCAAGAGGATCAAGCCACTTTGAATTTAAATTTATTTTGGGATTCGACATCGTCTGAGTCATTGATTTCACATACGTTTTTAGGATTGGGACTTATTCAGTGGGACGGCGCTGCTGAGGCTTCAGCGATTAAGGCCGTTGGTTCCAGTTCATTTCAAACAGGGTACGAGTTGATTCTGTCAGATTGGGATCGCTTTTTAATAGGACCCAATTATAACTTTGAAAAAAAATCTTTAGGGGGATACCTTTCCTACATCTGGGTTTATGATCGCTTTCATTTACAATTGGCGTTGAATGCAACTGATATTGCCAAATTCAGATATGATACTAAAGACGGATATTTTCTAAATTTCGATATGTTCTGGAGATTTTAATATGAACAATTTTTTTGTCAGCTGTCCGATCCATTTCGAAAAAGAGCTGATCAAAGAAATCGAAAGTTTCTGGCACTTGATGATTGATCTGGACGGATTGCCAACTCGAGTGTCTTTGCCGGAATTTGAAATTGATAAAGGTGGAGTCGAGTTTTCCTGCCCCATACATTTAGGGTTACAAATCAATTTTTTTAGTCGCATCGCAAACCGCGTTCTTCTCAGACACAGCACATTTAAAGCGCGTTTTTTTGATCAATTCGAAAAAGAATTCAAAAAAATTGATTTTGGAAAAGTTTTTGATTTTTCCATAAATAAATCGATCACTCTTGAAATAGAATCGTCAAAATCAAGATTATTTCATGAAAAAAACCTACTCGAATCCGCCCAAAAAATAATGGCAGAAAAGAAAATTCAAATCGTCAAAGATTCTAATTTTAGAATTCTTGTTCGAATTTTTAATGATGTTGTAACGATCAGTTTTGATACTTCGGGCGAGCATTTGCATTTTCGTGGATATCGTAAAAATCAAGGTTATGCGCCTATTCGTGAAAATTTAGCTGCTTTAGTTTTACAATTGGCTGGATTAAATACGTCGGCTCCTAAAGCTATTTTAGATCCATTTTGCGGGGCGGGGACTTTATTATTTGAATCCGCACTATTAGGTATTCCACAATTTCAAAGACAATTTCCATTTCTTCATTTTTTAAACACACCGGCACTTTTTAAATCTCCAACTTGGACAAAAAATTTTAAATGGATACGTCCCGCTGAAATGAAATTAGTTGGAATTGAAAAAGATGCTGAAACGCTTCATAAGTGTCAGGAAAATCTGAAGATATTTTCTGAATTATACTATCCATTACAAACCCATTTGGTGTGTGCAGACAGTGGCGTTGTTGATCCAAACACGTTGCCATTTGTCGATACCGATCACCTGTGGCTGGTGACAAATCCTCCTTATGGCGAGAGGTTGTTTTCGGAACAAATCCCCCAGATTTTAAAACGATTTGAGGCGTTGAAAATGCTTCAAGGCATGATTATTTTACACCCATCAGATTGGAAATTTGACTTTATAGATGTGAAGTTGAGTCAATCGATTCCCTTTTCAAATCAAGGGCTTAAGCTCTTACTTTCGATATTTATTCGAAAATAATTCAAATATTACAGTTTTTGACAGGTCCTTGATAAAGGTTTCAATTGAATGAAAGCTCTAGACAAAGCGGTCATTTACATGTTTTCTAGCGCAACAAATCGGCTTAATTATTAAACAATAATTTAAACATCTTATATAGAGATGAAGGAGAACTTATGAAAAAAATGTTTTTTGCGACAGCTTTGTTGGTGACAACTTTAGCACAGGCCTCATTATTGACTTTTGAACAAGGTTCAAAGCAGTTAGAAAATGTCAATTTAAGCCAGTCAGCTTCAATCAATGATCAAAATGGTCAACCAACAGCTTTAAAGATGGATTTGTTAGGTGCTGGTCTTCGTTCTAAAACTGTTCTTTTTGTTGCAGCTAAAGTTTATGTTCTTCAATTATTTTCTGATAACAAACAAACTTTTTCTCGCGATGCGAACGCTTTAAAATCTTTAGTTGATAACTCAAAATCTGTGGCTTTGAAAATTTCAATGTTAAGAACAGTTTCAGCATCAAGCTTAGCAGTTTCTTTTAAAGAAGCTTTAGCTGCTAATGGTTATGCGATCGATGGTGATTTATCTGCAATGTTATCAATCGTTGAAAAAGGCGCTGATGGTCTTCAAGGTAAAGAATTAACGATGATGATGATCAAAGGCCAAGATTCTAAAGTGAATGTTTACTACGAAGATGCTAAAGGCGTACAAAAATCTTTCGTCGGTTCAGCTGATGCAATGACAAAAATCTTATCTATTTGGTTAGGTAAACCAGCAGATGACGGTCTTAAATCTTTAAAAGAAAACTTAATCAAACCAGTTTACTAAGCTTAATTTAAATAAAGGATATAAAATGAAAAAAATTATATTTGCCATTTCTGTTTTAGCATTATCTTCATGCGGAAAAATCCACGATTTGCATTCTGCAGCGACAGAGGTGATTCCTGAAAAAATGGAGCGTTTGGCTGGCAATACTGAAGAATTACGTCGTCAAGAGGTTGTTAAAACAGCTGTTCTTGAATTAAATGATCCAAAAAATTACAAAGAATTATCGCCAGTTCCAGTTGATTTATTAGCATGGGCCAAAAAAGCAGCTGAAAACATGCTCGTCGACGATGAGTTAGTTCCATACGTTTATACAAAAATCAGCAAGATAGAAACAGTACGTTATGATGATAACAATTTGGGAAAGCCTTACGATATGAACGACCCCGCTTGTGTTCAGTTCGAAATGAACAAAGTTGGAGTATTTAATGCTATCGCAGCCATTGCTGCATTCTTACCGGAAAGTAAAGTTGATCGTTTAGTACAGCGTTTACAGAACTCTGATGAATATAGCCAAACAGTAATTAGCATTTTAGCGTTACGAGCTTATTTTATTAATAACGTTTTAATGAACGAAAAATACAAACAAAATAAATTGGTAGATCTTGGTTCTATCGAAGCGGCAATTGATTATAATAAAAAACTAGAACGCGTTTTAAGATTACCTTTTGTTGCTGATATCAAAGTTGAAATCACAGGATTTGTTTTACTTACTGATTACAACACTGCACTTTCTGTAAAGCCAAATATGGATTCTGCGAAGGCAAACTGGTCAAATATTTATCAGGGTATTAAGTCGTATTTAAAAGTAGGGCAATACTCGACTGATGCGGGACAAGTGAATGTTCAAAAGGCACGTTCGCAAGCTGCAATCAACGAAGTGATGTCTGGTTTAAAAGCTTGGGGTGTAGACCCTATGACTTTGAACTAAATTAAGGCGAGACATTTTAAATTAAAAAAAGCCGGCGAAAGTCGGCTTTTTTTATTTGGCGATACTTATTTACGACGTGGCTTTTGAGCCATACATTTCTCATAATAGTCTTTGTTCATCGCTTCACTAGTGCCATCCGTAAAGTTTTTAATTCGACAGATTGAGCTTTTGCTGAGTTCTCTGTGTGCAAGTTCTACGGGACTATTAGAAGCTTGAGGGCTTGCTAGTGTCGTCGTGGTGTTCAAATTCAATTCTGTCGTCATTTTCAATTTCAGTGTTTCTGTTCGAAATCCAATTTGAGCGTTCAGCTTAGTCCAAAAATCTGTTTCCTTATTCGAGAATTCAGGATTTAGTGAGATTGGTAATACGACAGAGCCTAAATTGTCTTGGCAAATAACTCCGACAAGTTCTTCGGCTTGATTTTGTTCATTTACAGTTGCTAAAAGAGTCGCGCTTTGCACATTGATGTAACATAATTTTTCAAACTCTTTTTTAAGTGCTTCTTTTTTTTCGGGTGTGAACATATTAATAAACAAATCATTGGGGATCGAAATAAACTTCGAATTTTTTAGAAATCCCATCAGTTGGACTGGTTCTATAAAAAGAACATTTGCTTTAAATATAGAGTTCACATCCGTAAATACTGTATAAATCAATTGAGATTTTTGTGTTACGCAGTCCTCGCAAAGAACCTCGGGAACTTTACAAGTCACAGGATTTTCGCAAAGTTGTTGGCAAAAATTATTATCTTTTGTCGTACATGAAACCTCTAAAAATTTTTCAATCTCGCCATTGCCATTGACTAAAATCTTGCTCTTCATCTCTAATGCTAAAGACTGTAAAGATAAGAATGAAAGTATCATGAGTGTTGCTATAGTTTTCATAGTTCGCATCCTTATTTTAAACATTGTTTATATTCGCGATCAGAGACAGGCATCCAAAAACTATCGCCATTTCCAGAACAGCGAAAAGTCATCTTTAATTGTTTTTCTCCACAGCCCTTAACTCGTATCCAAGCCGAATCGTATTCATTCTGGAAACCGCCTTCGTTTTGGCTTTGTCCAAGTTCGATATTATCGACTTCAAGACCAGATTTGATTTCAAACTCTTTAACGGCCAGTGCTTCACAAATATTGGACTGACAACTTAAACCACGTGATAACATAGGGACACATTTTTCAGGTATGGTGTTGTTGTTCTTTTTGTAGGTATCAATTAATGATTTTGTGCTGATGTTGAATTCTCGAGGATTGATGACATCGTCATTTTTGACATTCTGGTATCTCATCAAACTTTGTGTCAGTCGTAAAACAAAACGCAGAGGTGCATACACATTTAATAAATTTGTCGTAGCTATTTTCTCAAAATTAAGAGAACATTGTCCGCACATTTGAAAATCGGTTTGCGGACTCTTTTTGAAAACGTCGATGGATCCCGTAGGAGATTCGATCGATTCATTTTTGTTTCCCTTGCAGGCATTGATTCCCAGACCCTTAAATACATAGTTTGCATTAGTTTCCGAGAGGTCTACTCCGACTTCGGAAATATTAATTGCACAGGGCACATTTAAAAATGAACCTAAGTTGAGACTGACCGTTTTACTGATCTGATTTTTATCAAATTCGGCATCAAATTTAATTTTTCCGTCTTGCATCAGTTTATTAAAAGAAATTAATTCTTTGGGCTTAAAGTTAATATCTAAATAAATTGGTAAACTAGTCCAGCCAAATAACAGTGAAGAGGCGATATCAGCAACCAATTTCTTTTTATTGAGTCTCGAAGCTTCAAAAGGATCATACATTCCACACGCGATTTTTTCAGCACGTTCATTGAAAATGGGTGATGATTGAATTTCTGTTCTCAGAAAAGTACGCGAATGAATGAGGAGTTTGTTTAAATAAACAATACTTTCCGTCATTTTGCGATGGCAATCGATTGCGCTGGTACATTGATCTTTAAGATAAGTTAATGGTCTACTGTCTACAAATAAACTAGGAGCTTCCTCTTGTTTCTCGACTTCGATGGCGGCTTTGATGATCTGGTATCGACTTAAGAAGTTCTTGTACCATGGACGAAAGTTGTTCCATTTTTGTGTAGCTTCTGTTTTTTGATTTTTATCCAGTTGTTGGCACGCTGTACTTAAGGATTGTGAAATGCTTTGATGAGCAGTGAGCATGTCCGAAACTGTCATTCCATATTTTAAATATTTATCTAGTTTTGAACTATTTTGCTTAAGATTATCTAAATCAAACTTGTAAACATTCAATGGTTGTTCTTGTGTCAGCATTCGATGTTCAGTGCAAAGATATGGACATGGTTTCTACAAACACTTCAAACTTACGTTTTTGCAAAATTCGTTATGTTTTCACAGAAACTAAAGGTCAACAGTGTTCTGGTGACAAATCTGGTATTTTCCGTGACTGGACTCGTAAGGGTGCAGAAATGTGTACATACACAGTTGTTGACGAAGCTGTTGTTCAGTAATTCTTGTTCTGAAGTTTCAGTTTCTATTTGATTTAAGTTTTAACGATGAGGTCGATCATGAATTTGAAGACAAAAACAAAATTAGTTCTAGCGGTTTTAGTTCTTGCTCCAAAAATTGTTTTTGCTTGCGAAATGTCAAAAGCACTTGCTGAAACTCAGTTCGCGATCGACCCATCACAAAAAAAATCTCAATTGGAATCAGTTAAAAACAACGCCCAAGTCGAAATTGGGCGTTGTACGACTGATGATCGTTTTCTTTATATCAATCTAAGTACATTATTCTTCCAGGATGATACGTCTCGACAAGAGAGTAATGATGGTAATCTCGTTCAAAAAATTTCAAATTGTTCTATTCAAACAGAACTTCCGTTTCAAAAAATGGATATTCTTGATCTTCAAAAAAATGTTTTAGCTAAAAATAAATTTATCAGACAATGCGTGCGTTTAGTTATTGCAGACACGCGTGGTATGAGATTGGCGTTCGATGCTAAATCTCAATGTAAAGTTCGTCCACTCGTCGCAGACGGATCGACCGTCGAAACTGATGGCGTTGGATGCATATTGGCTGTGAATGCAAATTCACGTCTAATTATGGAAACTCGCGTAAATCCAGATTGTATGGATTCTACTTTTTTAAATCAAAATCAGATTCAAGCTGGTGATTATGAATCTGTTATTAAAGTTTTCCCAGCAACTTCAAACCAAGGTCAATTTATCGTAGGACAACCCATCGGACAAAGATATGTTCGTCATACGTTGCTCCCAGCAAAAGATTTTATGCCCCGCGCGGCTAAGGAAAGTGAGACTCACTTACCTTATATCAGTGCCTTTTCTACGAATATCAGTCCGGGTAACATTGCGATCTCCTCAGTCGGCAGTCAGCGTTACTTGATTCAACCTACTTTCTTGGTTGAAAACTTGGCTAAGGAATTTTGCAAAGGCACTGAATGCGCCAGAACATCTTCATTCGTAACTCCGATCGCAGGGATGGTGAAATTAACTAAGTTGAATATTAAAACAGGCAAAAAAACTCAAATCGGTGAATGGGGTCACGCTCTGAAAGTTCCTTCGAACTGGTCAGGGATGGCTGAATTCAAAAATGAAAACAATATGTCGGGTTTAGCCATGGGGCAACTCGAAGTTGAAATGAAAATGGCTGTTGGAGATATCTTCGAATTGGGTGCGCAATTTTACGAACCTAGAACTTTGCTCGATGAACTTTCAGCGTCTCAAAATTTTTTAGAACTCAATAATAACTTATCGATTGGCGGAGAAACTGAAGATGCTTTGCCAGTTCTTCCTAAAGTTGGTCAGCTTGGACAAGTCGGTAAATTGCCTAAAATGCCTTCAGTGAGTTTAGGCTATAAAGGAATTCTTGATCTCATAGATCAATTAAACATGAACCGAACTTGGTCTCAGAAATATGATCGAATTTGTAACTCTCAAAATATGAATTGTGTGAAGTTAACAGGTTTTGATCGTGCCATATCAACAATTAAAATGCGATTCCAAATTGGCGAAAATAACCAAATCATTCCAATTTCAGTTTCCAAAAAATCACCAGTTTTTGAAAGTTACGAGAAAACTGTAACTTCTTTTGCTCGCAAAGTGTGCGAGTAATCCAGTTCAGATGAAAAGCGGTTTTTTCTGTTTCATTTTGATCGTTGGATTTTTTATAAGTTCGACATCCAAGGCAGCCCTTTGGGTTGCAAAAAATCAATGGGATCAAAATTGGGAAAATAAATTTTCTGAATGGATTTCATCAGAAGTTAAGCCAAAGTTTTTTATCGAAAATAATATCACAACGGATTGTGCGGACGCTGTGATTAGCCTGCGTTGGATTTTCGCAAGAAATAACTCGCTACCAATGGCTTCAAGCAGTGGTTCTGGATACATCACGAATCTGTCTTCAAAATGGGACCAGTTTGATATATCAACTTCATGGAAATCGGACACGCGATTTTTAAAAGCTCTTCGCTCAATCAATGACGCCACAGACACGAAAACTCTTTTTCGTGATGTTTATCCAATCGAACTCAATTCAAAAAACCTAAAATCTGGGACGTTGTTTGTCGATTCAACATCAACGTCAGGACATGCGCAGTGGATTTCTCAAATGTCATTTGATGGGATGAGTAATCCCATCACATTTTATGCATCTACAGTGCCGCAGAGAGTTCGCGAAATGCTGGTTTACCCTTTTATGAAAAATAAATGGCCGGAAAAAAATAAAAATGGATTTGCACGTTTTCGATGGGCGGTGCAGAGCTCAGGTGTTGTCAGTTTGAAATCCGCGGAATCAATGCCGGGTTATAGTTTAGAACAATTCACTTTGGCGGAAACGCTTTCTGCAACTTACGATTTTGATGATTATGTGACAGCAAAGCTCATCGGCCAGCCATTGGATGGCTTGAGAAAGCTGCAAAACTTAGTTTCCCATCTTGTACAACGCATTGAAAATCGAGTTCCTGTCGTACAAGAGGGATACAAGGTTTGTTCTCCAAATAAATGCGCTGTGGATTCGAGTGCGTTTTACAATCAAAGTACCTACTCAAGAGACGGTGCGATTCAATTTTTGATTATTGGAATAACGGAGTTGATCTATTCTGATAAATACACTCAGAGTGTTGATGATCAAGTGGCAGGTCAAATGGTTCTACGTTGGTCACAATTTCAAAACAACATCAAAATTGATTTGGGGTTTATGCAGACGGAGCTTGGCTATATCGTTTCGAACTGGAATACAAATACATTTTCTTCTGATCCAAATGACTCGATTGAAAAACGCTGGGGTTTTGCTCCCTAGACGAAAAAATTAAAACCAGAGCCCATCTAAAAAAATAAATTTCTGAATTTTTTGTTTTAAACTGTCGGCGCGACTGTTTGGCGATTTGATTTCGTAAAAGGCATATGGAATTTCAGAATGGATTGTTCCTAAGGGCGGTCGGTAGACAAAATTTTCTGGTTGGTAAGCATAAACTAAGAATTCATTGTTTTGTGCGCCTTTGTATGCAAATTCGACCATTGATTTAAAAATTTCGGGATGGTCGAAAAATAAAAAATGGAGCATTTTGAAATTCAGAGTTTGTTCTTTATTTGTACTTGAAAAAGGCTTCGTCAGTGTTCGACCAAACTTTAAAAAAGAGGACAGTTTTAAAAATTGACGAAAATTGTTCGCTTGTTGATTATATTTTTGTGGAAAATAGTCTTGCAATAATGTCGAGGAAACTGGATGGGTGCAGCCAATAATCTGACCTTCCACATTTCGTGCGACAATAAATTGATTCCACGAATAAAGCAAAGATTTTTGAACCGCCGAATTGAGATCTTGGATGTATTCATCCGAAACCATTTCCAATCGTTGCAGCCTTTCTGTGATGAAGTGAATGAGTTGATCTTTCTCGGTTGAATCAAGTCTGGAAATAAATATTTTTTTATTTGTTGAAAATTGAAATGGATAAAATCCATGTACAGTCACAAGGTTATATTTTTGAATTAATTCGTAAACAGGTCGATCTGTTCGAGTGAGTTTAGGTCGAATGAATGCATTGATGACTTGTGACTCAGTCAAGTTAATGGATGTTACAACATGGTCAACTTGAGACTCGCTCGCAAGAGATTCGATTTGGGGTAAAAAATATTTACCCCAAGATAAAATGGCTTTACGCTGAGAGGCTATTCGAAGATCGCAGGCATAAGCCAGTCTTAATTTTTTTTTGTCGCAAATCTTGTTTTGAAATAAAAAACTAGCTGTTCCTAAAATTTCATTATCTTTTTGTTCTAAAACGAAAGTTTTATATTGATGTCCAAGTCGGTGAAAAAAAGAAAAAAAGTCAACTTGGCGACTGATTTTAATATCTAAAAAACCTTGAATTGGTATGGATGAATAAAATTGATTCAGAGCCGGAGAGTCTAATGGATTTGCTTCTCTGAGAGTCAGTTCTGTTTTCATTCGCTTTTGTCCCAAAGAACTTCGGGGGTATTTGTTTTTAAATTTATGAATCGAGCAAGAGTGAATAATAAATCACTGAGTCTGTTCAAGTAGATTAAACTCAAATTCAATCTAGGATCCTTGTAAGAAACCTCTGCAGTTCGGCGTTCGCTCCGCCGACATAATGTTCTTGCTACGTGTGCCATTGTACTGGCGGGGTGGCCAGATGGCAGAATAAAATTTTTTAAAGGTTGGAGTGGTTCAGTGAGTTGGTCGATATTGTTTTCAAGAGTTGTAATGTCTTCGCTCTTGATCTGTGGCAAGATTTCGAATGTTTCTTGTTTTTCAGTCGCTAAGAGACTGCCAATCACAAAAAGTTTGTGCTGGACTTTGTGAATCATATCTTGTTCTGAAAATAGTGAGATTTCTTTCAAAGAGTGTTTAAGTAAGCCGAGATTTGAATTGAGTTCGTCAACAGTGCCATAAGCTTCAACACGCGGGTTAAATTTATCGACGCAGGTGCCATCAACAAGTCGTGTCGTTCCATTGTCGCCAGTTTTGGTATATATTTTCATACGTATTATTAAACTCTTTGAGGTCAAAATGAGTCAACAAATTCCATTTTTTATAACGATGCCACACTCTGGTGAAAAAGTTCCCGACCTCTGTCATTGGTTGACTCATCTGCCTGAAGAGGTGCTGATGTGCGATGTTGATCGCTACATTGATGTCTTGTATCAACCCGCGATCGTCGATCTTCAATTACAGTCAGAAAAAACAGAATGGCACAGGTACGCCGTAGATTTGAATCGTGTACCGAGCGATGTGGATTGCTCTTCCGTAGAAAATAGCGCCAATCCTGCCGGCCTTTTTAATCGCGGATATCACTGGGTTGTGACAACTCAAAATGACCAACTCTTGAAAAAACCTTTGTCAATCTCAGAGCATCAGGCATTGACGGATCTGATTTATACGCCATTTCATGTCAAAGTACGTTCCAGATTCTCTGGTTTTAAGCAAACAGGTTTTAAAAATGTATTTCACTTAGACGCGCATTCAATGCCTTCATTAGGTACAAAAATGCATAAAGATCCAGGTGAAATACGAGCAGATATCGTGATTAGTGATTCATTGGGAAAAAGTTGCGATCCACGGTTTCGTGATTTGGTGATTGCTGCTTATGTGACAGCTGGATTTAAAGTGGGTTATAATTGGCCTTATGTAGGTGGTCGATTAACTGAGCAATATGGACAGCCTCACCAAGGACAGCATACGATTCAAGTCGAGCTGAATCGTTCTTTATATATGAATGAAGAGACGAAAAAAATAAAACCAGATTATGTCGAAGTACAAAAAAAAATTAATCATGCGCTTCAAAAGATCACAACTGATTTGGCATCATTATCGAAATCCATGGGTTAGCTAGGGTTGTTGCTCCATAAAATGATTGTTTTTGTAACACAGTCTGCAGTTCGATTCTTGACTTGATTCTGCAGTAATAAATAGTCGTTGTCTGTCATGGGACTTCAACATAAGATCTGTTTCGATATGCAATTCAAAAATAAATTCGTTCAAAAATTTTGGCGTTTTTCGACTTCTTTTAATCTTGGTATTCCTGTCATGGTTGCGCTGACAGGTCTTATAATGTGGGGGACGATCGTTGAATCCCAATATGACGCTTGGACAGCCGGACAGGTAGTATACCGTAGTTGGATGATGTACATTGTCATGGTCTTACTTGTGTATAACTTAGCTATGGTCATCATTGATCGACTGCCATGGAAAAAAAATCATTATCCATTCATTCTCGTTCATATAGGTATCATTTTACTGATTTTTGGTGGCTGGATCACTCAGAAGTATGGTCTTGATGGCTCAATGCCAATTGCTTTGAATGGAAAAAGCAGTTTGGTTACAGTGTCTGAGACCGATTTTGTCGTATACGCTACTTTTGATGGGGACAGGTACTCAAAGCTTTATGATTCAGAGGTTCATTTTTTTAAAAATCCTCCGACAAAAGAGCAGCCGCAAATTATACAGCTCTCAACAGAAACTTTGAAAATTACTGATTATGTGCCTTACGCCAGAACCAGTAAGAAAGTAATCAAAGACCCAAGTTTGAAATCGGGATCGTCGGTTAAGATTCAGCTGACAAATGCAAACGTAAAACAGGTCGAAACTCTAACTCAGGGTAATATCAAAAAATCCACAGAGGTTAGTCTTGGGCCATTGAAGGTTTATTTAGGTCACGATTATAAAACAGCAGGGCGAAAGAAGTTGGACTCCAATGAAGTTTATTTGAATAAGTTGAATTCTGATTCAGTTCAGTATGCTTATTTTGATAAGCAGGCAGAGACTCCTTATAAAGAAGGTGTACTGAAGATCGGTGCAGTTGCACCCACGCATTGGATGGGTCTCGAGCTTCGATTATTAGATTACTTAGAAAGTGCAAAAGAAGAGTGGGATATTAAACCACAAAGTCGTCCAACGCCACTGACGACAGCTGTTATAATGGTTGAATACAAAGATCAAAAAGAGTGGCTTCTGTTGAATGACGTGATTAAAATTTTTGATGACCAAGTTGCTTATTTGGTTAGTTTTCAGAATCGACGTGTTCAATTGGACTTTCCGGTTCATTTAAAAGAATTTAAAATTGACCGTTATCAAGGGACGCAAAAAGCGAAAAGTTATTCGAGTCTTGTGAGTACCTCGTCAGACAGTCAAAGCGATTCTGAAGGCATTCAAGACACTCTGATTTCAATGAATGAACCTATGAAATATAAAGGTTTTACTTTTTATCAATCCAGTTTTCAGCAAGATGAGCAGACGGGGCAACCTGTGGCTTCGATATTATCTGTGAATAAAGATCCAGGGCGTTGGATCAAATATTTAGGCTCTTTGATTATGTCATTTGGAATTGTTTGGTTGTTTTATCAACGTCGAAAAAGAAGGACAGCAGTATGACAAAGCTTTTGGTTTTAGTTTTAACACTTGGTCTGTTAGTCACACAAAATTTATGGGCTACTCCTGGTGATCAGTTAAGAAGTCTTCCTGTTCAAGATGGTGGGCGAATAAAACCGTATGATTCATTTGCTCGTGAAACCTTGGAGCTTATTTATGGAAAATCCACTTACAAACGGCAAGCAGAGGCTGGTTATCAGGCTAAGTCTGAACCTGCATATTTAATTGTTTTGTCATTTATTTTAGCTCCGGAAAGTTGGCTCAAAATTCCACTTTTTGAAGTCACGCACTTAGACGTTAAAAGTAAATTGAAGTTACCACTGGACCAAAAACATTTTACTGGAGACCAGATTTTTAATAACGAAGGTTTCAGTAATTTAATGCAAGAGTTGTCTGACAAGAGACAAAGCAAAGAAAAGTTAACACCTTATTTTCAAGCGCTTCAGCGTATGGAAAATCAGATGTTTGTTTTTCGTGAGCTTTCTGCGGGTCGTCTCTTAAGACTTTTGCCATCAAATACCTCTGAGAATTGGGTCTCTGTCGCTGAACTACCTCAGGATATGCAGCCCCACTTTATTCAAATCAGTCAAAATTTCGCTCAGTACTTAGGTGAAGTTGCGAGTAATGTAGAAAATAATAAAAACGAAACCACTGCCGCAAAAGCTTTTGATGAGTCTATTTTGAAGTTTAAATCTGTTGTTTCAGAACAGTTTCCTGAAAAATATGCAGTGTCATCAAAAGTTGAAACTGAAGTTTTATACAATGACATTCATCCATTCCGTTGGACGTACATAATCTATTTAATCTCAGCCTTAGCGTTACTGATTGTTTGGGTGCGTGGATCTGAGCGTGGGCTCAAAGTGGCGTGGATTTTGGCGAGTGTCGGTTTTTTAATTCATACGGCGGGCTTTTTATTTCGGATTTATTTAGCCGAACGAGCGCCTGTGACAAATATGTACGAAACTGTTGTTTGGATGTCATGGGGATCAATTCTTTTCGCGATGATTTTAGAGAAAATCTACAAATTTAAATTTATTCTGTTTTCAGGGATGCTGGTTGGTATATGTGCTATGATTGTCGCTGACAATGCGCCAGCCGTTTTGGATCCATCGATTCAGCCGCTTGAAGCTGTGCTTAGAAGTAATTATTGGCTGACGATTCATGTCATGACGATTTGTATTTCATACTCAGCTTTTGCTTTAGCTTGGAGTTTGGGAAATATTGGTTTGATTTATTATGCTCTGGATGAAAAAAAATATCAGGATTCTATCCAAAAAACTGCAACTGCTATTTATCGAGCAATGCAAATTGGTGTTGCATTTTTAACTCCTGGAATTATTTTGGGCGGAATTTGGGCTGATTATTCTTGGGGGCGTTTTTGGGGTTGGGATCCTAAAGAAACTTGGGCGCTGATAGCTTTAATGGGTTATATCATCGTGTTGCATGCTCGGCTTATTAACTGGCTCCAAAACTTCGGGACGATCGTTTCTGGTGTTTTGACGTTTAGTCTAGTGGTGATGGCTTGGTACGGAGTCAATTTCGTTCTTGGCGCAGGGCTTCATTCGTATGGATTTGGTGCTGGGGGAGTTGAATACGTATCTGCTGCTCTGGTTTTACAAATACTTTTTGTCTCATACGTCGCGGTCGTGCGAAATATCAGTCAGAAAAATAAGCTTTCGAATTAGCTTAAAAAATAAACTTCTATTTGTGTTTTTGAATTTCTCATTTGATTTTCAAAACAGACGTGACAAGTCATGTCTGTGATTTTACTATATTTTCAATCAATTAAATAAAAGCAACGAAAGGCAAACAAATATGTTTGAATCGTTTCCTATTTGGAAAAATAAAAAAATATCTAAAAAGTCTTTAGGCTATCTGATTTTTATCGGATTTCTTGCGTCAACGTTTTCTTCGTGTCTGTGGCAAAATCCAGACGGCGGACAACGCACAAGCATTGGTTACAACAAAGGATATTCACCTGAGCAACCTATTGCCTTCAGTCATGAATTGCATGTTGGAACTCACAAAATTCAATGTCAGTACTGCCATAATCAAGTGGAGCGTTCAAAAACGTCGAACATTCCATCTTTGGCAACTTGTATGAATTGCCATCAGCAGGTCACAGGTCGCAACAATCCAGATGCGATCAAAAAAATTCGTGAAGCTTATGCTGATGGTAAATCGATTGAATGGGTGAAGGTTCATATGCTTCCGGATCACGTTCAATTTAATCACCAAGCGCACGTTCAAAAAGGCGTGAGCTGTCAAACATGTCACGGTGAGATTGAAAAAATGGCCAAAGTTTATCAATATTCAGATTTGTCAATGGGCTGGTGTGTGAATTGTCACCGTCAACCAGAGAACAAAGCTCCTTTGAATTGTACAACTTGCCACCACTAATTGAGGATAGGATTTAACAATGTCAAATATAGATCAGCCAAATGATATTTCAAACCAAGCTAATCGTCCTAAAGATCTTGTTCGTGACAACACGTACTGGAGATCTTTCGACGAGTTAGAAAATACACCTGAATTTCAAAAGTCTTTATCAACTGAATTTATGTCATCTCCTCTTCGTGAAGAGTCTGCGCATGAAGGCACGGAAAGCGACGGCGTTGCTCGTCGTGATTTTCTGAAATTGATGGGGGCTTCTGTCGCTCTAACTACAGCTGCAGGCTGTATTCGTCGCCCAGTTCAAAAAATGGTTCCTTATGCGAAGCAACCTGAAGAAGTGACTTTGGGTGTTCCAAACTACTACACATCTTCGTACTTTGATGGACAAGAGGGTTTTGGTTTATTGGTCAAAGCTCGTGAAGGTCGTCCAGTTCATATCGAAGGAAATCCTTTATTTCCATTGAATGGATCAGCCGTTTCTGTTCGTGCGCAAGCAAGCTTATTAAGTCTTTATGATCCTGAGCGTTTACAAAAGCCGTTCAGAAATTTATTGAATGAAAAGAAAACAAATAAAGAAACTGTGGGGACGTCTTGGGAGGAGCTTGATAAAAAAGTTGTCGAGTCTTTACAAAAAGGCGGCGCAGCTATTTTAACAGGAAATTTATCAGGGCCAGCAACAAAAGCTGTTGTCGCTGAT
>JBPOIE010000045.1:0-41445 GCA_052034855.1 Bdellovibrionota bacterium
AAAGCAGTCAGTGTTGGTGGACCAAAAGCAATAGCCCTTGTGAATGCTCTGGATTCAACACAAAAAATGAATAGTGCCAGACCTCAATTTGTGAAACATAAAAATTTTAGTAGGTACAAAAAATAAAAACAAAAAAATAGAAAAAAGTAAGGAGAAAAAAATATATGAGAGTAGTATTTATTCTACTACTGCTCAACTGTACAGCTTATTCAGATCCACTCACAACAACTCAAATTCCACATCCAATATTTTTAAAACTAGGATTTAGCTCGATCATTGACTTCAGTGAAGTTCCGATTCGCGTGGTCGTCGGTGACAGCCAAAGTTTTCAGGTTGAAAAAATAGATAAATCGCTAGTTGTCAGAGCCTTAGTTCCCTATGCGACAACGAATCTATTTGTTTATTTTAAAACGGCTCAGTCCAAATTATTTACTTTATCAGCGTCCGAAGATTCAAATCCATCTCTCTATAGCAAGTTTGATTTGAGTCCGCCCAAACCCATTGAGCCCAAAATGGATATTAAAGCTGTAAATAAAAAATCAACTTTAAAATCAGGTGTTCAATTAAAAACGGCAAAATTTGATAAATCAAAAGATTATTTAACGATAGATTTTTTGATCTCTGCGGATGCGATGAGTTTACTGAAACCAAAATGGGATTTAATCAGGCTTGTCAGTGGTAAAAATAAATTTGCACCTCATAAAGTATGGTCTGAGCGCCAACAGATTCAAAAAGATTCTTCAATTAAAGCCAGGCTTATTTTTCTACGACCGAATATTGATAAAGCACTTAAGAATTGTTTTGTCATTATTCCTCTGATTGGAAGACCGGATGTATTTCACCTCAATTTAAAGAAAGGAAATTAAAAATGACTGTGACAAATCCAAACTCATTAAAAATGAGAATTAAAAAATCTTTACTTAATCGTTGGTCAGAAAGTGATACGCCAACATCAGAGCCAAGATTTCAAACTACTTTGTTTGCTAAAGATTTAGCAGTTTTTATAATTCTACCGATTTTGGCTATATTTATTTTTAAATTTGCTGAAAATGCTTTAAATACTCCAAAAACAAACAAAAGAAATGACGTGAATCGCACTGTTAAAAATTTAAATTTTGATACTTCAAAATCGCAGATTATTGATTTTAAAAATACTCAACGAGGCTCGCGTATTTTTAATAAAAGATCATCAGGAACTTTAATCAAAGTGAAATTACTGAATGTGATTGAGACTTACGGAAATGTACCAGTTCATGCGCAAATCATTGATGCCTCGCTCGGTCAGGAATGGTTCGGAGCAACTCTTTTGGGTGATGCGGTGAGCGATACAAATTATAATCGGATTAATATCAGTTTTAATCGAATCCGAAGTCTTAAGGATCAAGGTCTATCACTCCCGATCAAGGCAAGAGCATTGAGTTTAAATGGATCACTCGGACTCGAGGCGGTTAAAAAAGAAGGATTCTTTGCGAGATCAGCTTTAAATAGTGCAAATCCGGCAGCGACTGAAGCGCAGGCTAATATTGAATCCTCGGATTTAAGAAGTATTTTAGCAAAAGCTTTGGCCTCTGGACTTCTGCAAGAATTCGGAACCTCTGCAAATGTTGAACGCAACAGATCGCAAGTTTTAACTTTATCATCGGGGGAAGAATTTTATGTAGAGCTTACGGATGATTTTTCACAAAACGGTGGTCATCATGAATGATGATTCGATATTGATTGCCGTATTTGTAGCCCTATTGTCATTTGCGACTCTGCAAGATTTGAAAAATAAAACAAATACCGTGGATTTTATTTTAGCAGTCATATTATTGTTGGTCTTAGTCATTGTGACGGGGATTTTATATAGAAATAATTTTTCACCACATGGGAAGGAGATAAAAAAAGTTAAAAATTATATCGCTGAAATTCCAGATTGTTTAAAACTTGAAACTGCACACGGGGTAAAACTAGGAATTGAAACAGATTTAAAAATTCCATTGTATTTACCAGATCACATCAGGCGTCGCCATGTTCATATTCTTGGTGCAACAGGCAGCGGAAAGACTGAGAGCGTGATTTTAAACTTCTTGAGGCAAGACGTAAAGCGTGGTTACGGTGCAATTATACTTGATGCCAAGGGCGATTATAGTTTTTTAGATGAGCTTCACAAATGGGTTCCTGCTGAAAAATTAAAAGTTTTTGATTTAAGTGATGAAAATTCACGTCCGTATAATCCACTCAGTTCAGGTAATGCACTTGAATCAGCACAAAGGCTATTTGCTTCGATGACTTGGAGTGAGGAGTATTATAAATCAAAAGCATTATCAGCGTTGCAATCTGCTTTTCAGTACCATGCAAAAAGTTATATGAAGAGTCCGACTTTAGCTGAACTCAATGATTATCTGAATTCGTCGGCCATTTTTGCAGATATTTTGGGGATGAATTTAAAGGACAAACAATTTGAGCGAGAATATTCAGATATTTCTGGTTTGCGGGATCAAATCAGATCGCTTTGTGTCGGACACTTGTCAAAACTACTTTCAACTCAAAATAATTCGATTGATCTGGCTGAAGCAAAAAACGGTGATGTTATTTATTTTAGGCTTCAAAGTTTACTGTCTCCTCAGGCGGTCAAGATTTTGGGTCGGTTGGTTATAAATAATATAAATTTTTTGGCAGGCACGGCACACAGGGAACAAGCAAGTGAAGTCAGGCTCGTTCCAACCTATTTGGACGAGTTTGCTTCATTTGCTTGTGATGAATTCGCGGACCTGATCTCGAAGGCTCGTTCTGCGGGCTTTGCACTTCATTTTTCGCATCAAAGCGTCGGCGATTTGGAAGATGTTGCGGATGGTTTTTTAAATCGAATCACGGACAATTCTGCGACTAAAATAATTTTACGAATTAATGATCCAGATTCTGCTGAGTTTTTTGCTAGAAGTTTTGGTACAAGGCTATATCAAAAGTTCACCCAAAAAGTCATTGATAGTTCTGAAGAACTCAATGCCGAGCTTGTTGGTGAGGGAACAACCAGAGAGGCTCATCAGTTTAGATCAAGTCCAGATACTTTTAAAACTTTACCGACGGGGGTGGGATCGGTATTGATTGCGCATGGATACGATTCAAAAGAAGGAGCTTCGCACGTTTTTAAAATAAAGTTTCCAAGATTAGATGAACAAGGATAAACGAACAAGGATAAACGAAAAAAGCTAAACGAAAAAAATTAACAAAAGGGGTTTCTATGAAATTAAAAATCATATTTCCTACTTTTTTACTGATCACGTCATGCACAACTTTAAACGACTCAATGATGTTGGGTGCAACAATCGGAGCACTAACCAGTGTTGGCGCAATGTCGGCTGCAAATAATAAAGTCGGTCAAAATGCGACAAGCGATGAACTTGCATCAGGTGCGGGACTCGGTATAGCGCTGGGGTTGATCTCATCATATTTAATTCACAAAGATGTTTCTGAAAAACGTGGTGATATGTATCAGAACTTACCTGAAATTCACTTCGGCGATTTGCCACCGAGTCCATTTATTATGACTCCTATGATGAAAAAAAAAGGGGGTAAATAATGTCTAAGCGTATTCAAGTTGTACTGACCGAAAAAGCACTTCAAGAGTTAGAGAAAATTTATAATCAGGCGTCTGCCGATTTTACTGTTGGAACAATCACGTTATCAGATGTCGTCACTGAGATGGTTTTGACTTCAAATATCGACATTAAGGAACTTAGACTTAAGCATACGAATGTGAGCAAGTATTTGAAGAACTTAGCAAGTGACAAGAATGTCGATGTCGAAATGGCTGTAAAAAACTTATTAGAACTTAAGAGTCAATTAGCAAAAAAGTCACCAAAGACGCAAAAAATGAATGATGGGATTGAGTCATGAAAAAACTCAATTTGAATCAAATGAAAAAAAGTCGTGATATATTACTGGCTTTAAAACAGTACGGTGTCATGAGTCGGAAGACGTTACAAAAAGTAGTTCCTGAGATCAAAAAAGAAAGAAATTTTAGGATTTATTTAAAGAACTTATGTCGAAAGCAATTAATTATAAAACGACTTGAGAACATCAATGGATCAGTTGGCGTGTTTTATCAATTGAATCAATCTGAAAAATTTCGTGAGATTTTGGCAACGTATTTAGGTTGTGATTCGAATCAATTAAGACAGCGTGAGTATAGATACAAAGAACTGTTTCACGAGCAGACGGCGATATTAATTGCTTATTATTTAAATACAAATTTTCCAGATGCGATTGTGCTACGTGAACAAGAATTGCCACGAAGTGCAGAAGCACAAAAAGTCATTCCAAATCTAGATTTGATGGATCAGCTCAAGCCAGATGTATTGATGTTGATACTAGATGTAACTAAAACTAAAATCGTCAGCATCGCTTTTGAATTTGAACGATCTGTAAAAACTAAAAATAGATTGCTCAATAAACTTAAGTTCTACACTTCGCAAACGCATATCGACGGAGTTGTGTACATCGCAAGTGCTGATCGAATTATAAATAACTTATCTGAAATCTACGACAGTCAAGTGCTGGAAAAAGCAGTCCGAATTAAGCATTACGGAAAAAATTTTTTACTCACCTGCTTTTGGAAAAACGATGTTGAAAAGTCATTCGATTTACTCAAAAACAGAAATGAAAACAACTACAACTTGATGAGTTACGTGACTCAATTACAGCTGAATTCAAGTCGATTGCGTGCAGATAAGAATTTTGAAATGGCAACCACGGTGTGCATGGATAATTGAAAAAAATAGCAATAGAGATAAGTCGCTGAAAATAAACAGTTAAACTAAAAAAGCCACCACCTATTTCCCCCTCTAAAGATCCCTGACTACTCCCCACCAACATTAATGTTGTATGTGGGTAGTAGTCAGGGATACGGGGGAAGTAGGTGGTGGTAAGGTGGGGTAGGTAATTGTGGATAATGATAATGTAAAGAGTCATAAATCTACTAAGGCAACTAGGAAAAAAACTGAAAATAATATAAACTGTGATCAGGTTCAGTTCGAAAAAAATGAATTGGATTCTAAATTGTTCTTTGAAAATCTGGAAAATTGCAAATGGCTTTCTTGTAAAGATGTGTCCAGTCTTTTTTCAATTTCTGAAAATGCTATTCGAATTTTGGTTTATAAAAATCAGATTCAAGCATACAAATTTGGAAGAAGATTAAGGTTTAAGTATTCAGACTGTGTATCGTTGCTTCGAAAAAAAGGAAGCTAACAATGCCAATCAAAAAATATCTTAAAAATGAAAAAACATATTTCGAGGTTTACGTCAGTGGATATAATCCAAGAGGCGATCGGATACAAAGAAGGAAGCGAGAGGTTGAGACTTTAAAAAAAGCACAAGCTCTTGAGTTTGAACTGAAAAGAGAAATTGCCAAAATTAAAGAATCGCCGATTGATTATCGTTGGTCTGAATGGCTTCAAATTTGTTTGAAAAATATGAAGCTCAGTTTAAGTCCATCGACAGTTATTAATTACGAAGCATCATTGAATAAATGGGCAACGCCAAAATGGGATATGACCGAAATAAAAACGATTACAAAAATGCAAGTTTACGAGCTTGTGTTTGAAAAGGTCGATAAAAAATTGACGGACTATTCAAGAAAATCAGTTTTAAAAATGATTCGACGTATTTTTCAAATGGCTGTTGACGAGGGTTTAATTAATCGAAACCCCTGCCAAGGTGTTCAGGTTAGGGTCGGCGAGGTTGAACAAAAAGTTTTAACGAATGCAGAGGTTTGTATTTTCTTGCGTGAAGCAAGACAGTGTGAACATCGGTTTTATCCAATATGGTTTGTGGCTTTGACGACAGGTATGCGCTCAGGCGAGTTGATGGCCCTAACTTGGAAGAACATTGATTTTGATGCAAAAATAATTTCTGTGTCACGACAATGGAGTAGTAAATCAGGATTCGCTTCAACTAAAACACAACGCAATCGTGTTGTCCCAATTTCTGATGACTTGCTTCATTTTTTAAAAGAACTAAAGCTTAAGTCTGGCGATAACGAATTTGTTTTGCCACACATGACGGATTGGTTAAACGGCGATCAAGCTCGAATAACTAGGGAATTTTGTATGGGGCTAAACATCACGCCGATCAAATTTCATGATCTTAGGGCGACGTTTATTACGAACTTACTTTCACGAGGAGTCTCGCTGGCTCGCGTCATGGCTGTGGTGGGTCACAGTCAAATTAAAACAACAAATGGTTATCTCAGAAAAGCGGGTGTTGATGTTCAAGGCACGACAGAAGCTCTAGGGTACAAGTTGCCGATGGCAGAATCAGAAGCAAAAGTGTACTCATTGACGGAAGCTATTAAATACAAGTAATTTTATAAAAATTCCGTATGTAGATTGGCTACATACGGATACAGATTTGGCTGTCGAATTGAGGAAATTCAAGTAGTTAGCTTGATTTCCGTCGCCCCGACCAATTCTATTCAAATCCATTAATCTACTGTTCAAAACAAATTCTCTGAGTATCATTAAAGACATGGCAAATATTCAGGATTTGATTCAAAAAATACCGCGACCTATATTAGTTATCGGAGTTCTTGTTTTAGCACTCGCTTTTATAGTTTTTCAGAACCCATTACAGGACGGTTGTGATGTGCAAGTCACAAACTTTAATCGTTCCGTACGTGGTATTTTGGTTGGTTACAAAACTAAAAAAAATCTCACTCAATATGCTCAAATTGAAAACTTTAAAAATCTTTGCCGTGAAGGGAACAGTGCAGGAGCTTGCGAAAACTACTATGAAGCACTCAAAAAGATAACATCAGGCTTTAAAATTGTAGATAGTAAATGTGTGCCAAAACTTATTGAAAACTACGAGAATTTGCCCAAGGTTATTTCAAATGGAATTCAAGTGATGGCTCTAAATGCTTGGGGAGAAGTGCCGCCTTCTGGAGTAAGCGAGCGCTTGGGGTGGTTGTCGGAAATTGAAATCTATACATTTTGTCGATTGAAGAACCAGTACGTCACTCTTACATCAGACGAAGAATATCGAGCCTTGCGAGCAAAAACATATGCTGAGTTTCCAGATGTATGGCCAGAGAAAATGAGTGTAGAGGATCGAGCTGAGGTTCCTCGCCCAAGAGCACTGAAATCAGTTTCAAACCCAACAGGATCATTGAGTGATGATGAGGTATTTAAGCGAAGCTTGTTTTCACTTCGCTGTGATCTATACCTTTGAGGCTTTTGCGAATCTCTTGTTAATTCTAGTTCAGCTTGAGTACCAGGTTACAGACCAGCTAATTGAATGAATTTCCATTCGACTTTATCGTTTTTATTTCGATCTACTTTACCTACAAAATAGAAATCATCCTCTGATTTGTTCTTGATAAAATGGAAATTATCATTTTGTGGGATAATATCCCATTCTGTTGGACACAAACCAAATTGAGACAGTCCAGTTTGTAGCCTTAAAATTTCAGATGTGTTTCTTTGAGTTGATTCGATATTCATTTCTTTCCCCTTCATAATGAGTTCGAAAGATGTTAATGCAAATCTTGTGGATAGTTTTTTATAGTTTAAAACTAATATATTCGATTGGTTAAAAATTGAGTCCTAAACTTAAGAATCTTGTCCGAACTTTAGGAATTTTGATTTGAAATTTGTCGATAGGATTTTTTAAAAACATCCAAGTAACAATGAAGGGACCGCGAAGAAGTCAGAAGTGATGTATTTTTTACAAACGAAAAAAGAGGAAGGTATTAAGCCTTCCTCTAAGGGATTCTAACAACAACAATTGTTATTTAAATCTAGTATTCGAATGGAACAGGGCTGATAAGTTCAGCTTTTCCGAAAGTATCATAAGCATCAGTACCATTTGGCAATAAACCAAGTGTACGAGCTTTCTTAACCGCTCCAGAAACTTTCTTCTGTTGGTTAAGGCTTAACTTCGAAATACGAGCTGGAGTGATTTTGCCACCGTCGCTGATAAAACGAGTTAGAGACGCAGGATCTTTATAGTCGAAAACATGATCGCCAGAGTATTCTGTGCGATATTTGCTACGAACTGATTTGCGATTGTTTTCTTTGTTTCCGTCTTTAGTATCTTTTTCCATTTAAACCTCTTGCCAATTAAAGAATATCTGAATATACCATAATGCTCGGATTTGGAAGAATTATTATTAAGTTGTAAGGAGATTTCTATGAGCCGTTGTGAATTATCAGGCAAAGGTCCAGTGGTTAAAAATTTAGTGAGCCACTCTAATATCAAGACTAAATCAACGGCTATGCCGAATGTTCAAAGAAAACGTATATTTAGCAAAACGCTAAATCAAATGGTGCGTCTTTATTTAGCAACGAGCACATTACGTGATATGGAACACACTGGTGGATTTGATAAATTTATCTTAAATCAACCTGAAGGTGTTATGTCGCAACGAGCATTAGACATTAAAGGACGCATTCGTCGTCGTATGAATAAGTCTGCTAAAAAGACTGCAAAGAAAGCGTAGGACAGTATTATGCATAAGCTTAAAATCCGTAAAGGTGACAAAGTTCAAGTTATCGCAGGATCTGATAAAGGTAAAAAGGGTTCAGTATTAGCTGTTAATCCAACTGCAATGAAAATCAAAATCGAAGGCGTTAAAGTTCAAACGCACTATGATAAAAAAGATGGTTTGTTAAAAAAAGAAGGTTTCATCGATTATTCAAATGTGAAACTTGTTGAAAAAGCTGTAGCAAAAGCTGCAAAAGAAAAAAAAGCAGTTAAAAAAACTGCTGCAAAATCGAAGTAATTTAACGTAGGTCTGGGAAAAATATTCCTAGATCATCGGTTCAATTGCGAATTGTGTATCTGACGAACGAGTAGTTTTAGTCTAAGTCAGAACTTAACTTCGAAAATAAATATGACCTTTATTAAAACCCACTTGATGATGAAGTAATGAAATCATCAAGTGGGTTTTTTATTTTTGTGTCGCTGTTGAGTGGGCTTTTGTTTGCTCAAAATAACGAGTTAGTAAATACAGAGGTCAAAAGTACTGGAAATAAAAGCAATATTTTTATTGTCTGTTCTCGCCAAAAAGAAACACGCTGGTTAAGGGCATTTAAATTAGATAACGGGCGATGTAAGACCTATTACTCTAAAGAAGGCTATGTCCAAGTCGTAAGCTCGGCCTCTTACTTTTCTTCGTGTGAAGCCGTGCTCAGCACTGTCAAAAAGAATATCGAAGAGGGTGGTTTTAAATGTGGCGAAAAAGCTTTGGCTTCGATGGTAGAACTTGAGTAACGACTTCTTATGAGAGTTGCATTAGCGCAGATGACCTCTGTGAATAACTTAGAATCTAACTTTCAACAGATTGAAAAAATAATTCTTGAGTGTGACAAAAAATCTGCCGAAGTAAAACCGCAAATCATCATTTTTCCTGAGAACAGTTTATTTTTTCGTATCGATGAAGGTGAAAAAATTCAGCCGTTGTCGATCACTGATTTGATTTTTCAAAAGTTGAAAAAATTAAGTGAAACAACAAATATTAATTTGCATCTGACCACGGCAATACTTGATTCAGGTAAAGTTTGGAATGCTTCTGTACTTATTTCCCCACGAGATGAGCCTCGAATTGTTTATAAAAAAATTCATTTATTCGATATTGCTCTTGAGGGTCAAAAGCCTATTCGAGAGTCTGATGTTTTTACAAATGGTGAAGTGAGCTCAGTTTTTGAGATTGAGGGTGTTAGGTTTGGTTCGTCAATTTGTTATGACATTCGATTTGCTGAGCTTTATAGTCTATATGCAAAACAGTCTGTCGACGTGATTTTGATACCTGCTGCATTTTTAGTAAAAACTGGAAAAGCACATTGGGATGTGTTGCTCCGCGCTCGAGCCATCGAAAGTCAATCCTATGTCTTAGCCCCAGCGCAAACCGGTAGGCATCAAAGCACAAGCTCTGAGCAAAGTAGAGAAACATATGGCCATACAACTGCCGTAGGACCCTGGGGTGATGTCATTGAGTGTTTGCCTGACGGTATGGGTATTGTATTGATTAACATCGATCCTGAGAATTGTAGAGCGGTTAGACGTCAAATTCCAATGCAGTCGCACCGTCGACTTTAAACTAAGTTTGTGATTCCCTAACGTCAATTTTTGAACATCAGAAATTTGTGATCCAGTGTTGGATATTTTTCAAAATTATTTGGCTTTATTTTTTTCTCGGAGAGGCCTATTGTAGGACTTTAGTGTTATTTGTAAAATTAGGTACTTAAGTTCATTCTAAAAACGAGGTTGTCATGTCGAAAAAAGCATTGAAAATTTCCCAAAAGAAAAATGTTATTCGTTTTTTCTTGTTCGTTTGTTTTGGTTTAATTACAGCGATGACTGTGATGGTCTTTTCTTCAAAAGCGTCAGCTGAAGATGAATTAAGTTACCAAGAAAAAGCACGTGAAAAAAAATATGTTGGCGGCGCAGATGAGTCAGAGTTGAAGGTTTTGGCAGTACTACCTACTGTGAACAGTAAAAAAGTTAAAACTGAAGAAGCTGACGAAGGATTTTAGAAAGGTCATCTCATATGAACGAAATAAATAACCCATCGAATTCAGCAAATAATTTAAAGACCAATTACGAAGATCAATTGCCTGAGGGTGTTACTCGCGAAACAATGGACGTTGATGTTTTAATTGTTGGCGGAGGTGCAGCAGGGCTTTCTTGTGCTTATAAAATTGCTTCTGATATTGAAAAACATAATGCTGCAGTTGCAGATGGATCACTCAAAGCCGATCCTATTCCTGAGCAAATGATTGTTGTTCTAGAAAAGGGTTCTGAAATTGGTGCTCACAGTTTTTCAGGTGCAGTTTTAAATCCGAAAGCTTTATCCGAGTTAATACCTAACTTTAAAGAGTTGGATTGCCCTTTGGATTCTGCTGTTCTTAAAGATGCTGTTTATTATTTAGGTGAAACTTCGGCTTTTAAATTGCCGATCACTCCTCCGCCTTTTCATAATGAAGGCAATTACATAGTTTCATTGTCTAAATTAAATCGTTGGCTCGGTCAGCAGTGTGAATCCAAGGGCATTAATATTTTCCCAGGTTTTGCGGCAGTGGAAGCTTTGTACGATGGTGATCGTATTATCGGAGTGAGAACGGGTGATAAAGGACGCGATAAAGAGGGTAAACCGAAATCTAATTTTGAACCGGGTCTTATTCTGAAAGCAAAGACAACGATTTTTGCTGAAGGAACTCGTGGAAGTTTATTTAAACAAGTTTCAAAAAAATTAAACTTACGTGCAGGAAAAAACAAAGAAGTTTTTGAAGAAGGCGTTAAAGAAGTCATTCAAATGCCGGCAGGAACTGTTGAGGCAGGACAAGTTATTCATACTCTTGGTTTTCCTCTGAATAAATCAATTGGTGGAACTTTTATTTATACAATACCTGGGGATAAAATTGTTTTAGGTCTTGTGGCGTATTTAGATTCTAAAGATCCCTTATTAGATCCGCACCGTGAACTGCAAAAATTAAAAACTCATCCATTCATCGCCAATATGGTCAAGGGTGGAAAAGTCATCGCTTACGGCGGAAAGACATTGCCTGCAGGCGGCTGGTATTCAATGCCAAAACTGTTTGGTGATGGTTTTATGGTGTGTGGTGACTCTGCAAGTATGGTTGATGTGCAGAAGCTGAAAGGAATTCATCTAGCGATGAAATCGGGGATGAGTGCTGCAGAAACTGCATTTGAAGCCATTTTAAAAAATGATTCATCATCAGCAGTTCTTAAAGGTTACGAAGATCGAATTCATCAAAGTTATATCAAAAAAGAATTATACCGAGTTAGAAATTTTCATCAGACGTTATCAAAAGGCGTTTTTGCCTCATTGCCGTTGATTGGTTTGCAAGAGCTGACAGGCGGTCGTGGTTTATTTGATAACATGCAAGTTGGTCATGAGGACGCTAAAACGACTCTGAGCGTGAGTGAGGTTTGGGGAACTGAGGGAATGTCTCATCCGGCTAACCAGCTGCCAAAGGCCGACGGAAATCTGTTTTTTGATAAGCTTGGTAGTGTGTACTTAACGGGGACAAGCCATGATGAGGATTCTCCGAACCATTTAAAGCTTCAGAATGGCGATATCTGCCGTACTGTCTGTGAGCCGAAATATAAGTCGCCTTGCGTTCAGTTCTGTCCTGCGAGTGTGTACGAAATGCTGCCATCAAAAGTTGAGGGTGGTAAGTATGATTTACAAATTAATTATACAAACTGTATTCATTGCAAAACTTGTGATATCAAATGCCCTATGGAAAATATCGATTGGACAGTGCCCGAAGGCGGCGGCGGTCCAAAGTATGTCGAAACGTAGTTTCGCGAGCTTACTGAAACTTAGTTTCGCAAATGTACTGAAATGTAGTTTCGCTAGATATTAAGTACTTAGTTTTAAATTGAGAATATAAAAATAAACAGGCTCTATCATATGGAAGATAGAGCCACTAAAGAAAAAGGGTGGTCTTATGGCAAAGTTTTTTGCGTCGTGTCCGATTGGTCTTTCTGACCTTGTTGAAAAAGAATTAAAAGAAATGGGTCTGCAAACTTGGGCGAAAACTCAAGCTGGAGTGGTTTTTGAATCAAACTGGGCAGGTTGTTATAAAGCGAATTTGCATTCACGATTTGCCAGTCGAATTTTAAAACCATTGTTGGATTTTACAGCGTTCACTGAAGAAGAACTTTATAACAACGTTCGAAAACATGATTTTACAAAATACATTCGTGAAGATCAGACCTTAGCAATTGATGCGACTGTTAAAGAATCGAACTGCAAAGATCAAAGATATTTAGCAATGAAAGTCAAAGATGCTATCGTTGATCAATTTCGTGAAAAATATGGAACTCGTCCAGATGTCAGTAATGATCAGCCTGATTTGAAAATTCATATCCGTGGTTACCAAAATCAATACAATATGGCTTTAGATACGACGGGGAATTCTTTGTTTATGCGTGGCTATCGTTCAAAAACGGGTGAAGCTCCGCTGAAAGAAAATTTAGCGGCAGGTTTAATTGGGCTTTCTGAGTGGGATCAGAAAACTCCATTGTTGGATTTGTTCTGTGGCTCTGGAACTTTGTTGATTGAAGCTGCGATGATGGCTTTGAACATGGCCCCGGGAATTCACAGAAATCATTTTGGATTTATGTCTTTGAAAGATTTCGATGAGACAGCTTGGCAAAAAGTTTTAGATGAGGCCAATGAGAACGAAAAAGACACTTTAGATTTTAAACTCTTTGGTTTTGATCACGACAAGCGTGTGATTCAAATGGCGAAAGACAATGCGAAAAATGCAGGTGTTGGACAATTTTTAGATTTAAAAGTATCTCCGATTGCAGTTTCTGCGCCGCCGATTGAAAAAGGTATGATCGTTTGCAATCCGCCGTACGGAGCACGTATCGGGGATGAGGATAACTTGAAAGATGTGTATCGTGATTTAGGTTACACGTTGAAAAACAGATTCCAAGGTTGGGATGCTTGGATCATGTCGGGTAATAAAGAGTTATTAAAAGAGATGAAATTAAAATCGACACGTCAACATTACGTTTTTAACGGTAATATTGAGTGCCGATTTTTAAAATATGAAATGTATGCGGGAACTCGAAGAGCAGATTCACAAAATCAATCTGCTACAAATTCTAAGCATTAGAACGGTTTGTAAACTGCAAGATAAGCGGCAACTAAAAACACGCTCAGCATAGAAACGTAGAGAGGCCAGCCAATCTGGCCTTTTCTTTTAATCACAGAAATATACAAAGCAAAAACTCCCCAGATTCCAAATTTTATATAAGCCCAAACTGGCATTTCGCGAGCAAGACCAAGGCGCGCCAGTAGTCCAAAACCACTGACTAATATAAGAACCAATCCTAATCCGTGTAATGCAAATGCAAAAGTTTTTACTTTGCCGGCTAATGCGTGGCCGTTTGAAGTGAGTGTAAATGCAGTGATTAATCCTGAGATTAATAAAAACAGACCTAAAAGATGGATCATTTTGTATATTTCATAGGGCATGCGTGACTCCTTGTTTGTTGCTCATTTCAAGGTATAGACTATCAATAATGAAATCAAATAAATTGGAAATTGATAAGATCTATGACGCATTTCTTTTAAGTCAAACCTTAGACTCAATACAACTCATGTTTATTGAAAAAAACGATGCTGACCAGAATTTTAATAAAACAGAGCTTAATTGTTATTAGGAGTTGGTATGAGATTTTTAGTATTTTTATTGATTTTTGTTCAAATGAGATTAGTTCATGGCGAGGAAGACATGTTAACTACTTCGACAACCAATGTTTGGTATACAACTAAAAGTCCTTTTTCTGAAACAACTAATAATTTTAAAAAACACAATTACTTTAAAAAGGCTCAAGGAAAGCAACTCAAAGGTTCAATTCAAACAAGTAAATCAAAAGAAAAGGATCAAAAAGAACTTCAAGAGCAATCTTTAATTGAATTCATACAAGAACTCGAAAATGACATTTATTTAAGAAACCAGATTTACGAGTTTATCAGAATCAATAAGAAGAATTTATTAAAAGAAATTGCGAAAGGACAAGGGGAGGCTTTAGATACTCTTCTGTCATTATTAAATTGTGAGCCTGAATTCGTAAAAGCCTTAAAGTATGCTTTTCAGCCAATTAATAATGATTCATTGTGTTTTAGTTATGATGATGAATTTGGAAATGATGTTACGGGTCGCCCAGTTGTTAGAGAATTGATTAGATTTGACTGCGCGACTGAGAAACGCGGATGTGATTTTAATTTTTTTAATAATGAGATTAAGTTTCAAAAATTTGACAGAATAAAAAATATTTGTAGTAGAAGTGTTTTTGATCTTACAACTGAAGATCATTTAGGGCCGTACGTAAAGTATTATAGTGATTTGTTTAATCGCAAAAAGTTTTACGAATTGTTAAAAGTTCCATTTTCCAATTCTTATGAGAATTATGTTAAAGCAAATGAAAGGCTGTCACCAGCAGACCGTGATGAAATAAGTAAAAAAATTGAATTTGATGTAAACAACAGAGAATTCTATATAAATGATGAAATCAAAAAAACACATGAAATTTTCAAAGAAAACTATTTAGCAGTTAATGTTTTAGCATTAAGTAATGCGACATTTAAATCAAACAATCAAATATGTAAAAAATTTCTCTCGCCGAAGGCTGAAATATTATCTGTACATTTAAAAAATCGAAATAGCTTTCGTGATAAAGATGGTATGCCATATTATTTTGATTATGTTCAGAGCTGTATAAATAGCCTTTGGCTATGGAATAAGTGTAGTTAGATTCAATTCTTTTTATTCAATATGTGAGAATTTAAAGCCTTTGATATCATCCCTGCATGTTCTGATGGTTTAAGATTTAAATCTCTATTCCTAAATGTTTCAACACTGCATTTAATTGTTTTCGCATTTTAGTTAAATTTGAAATGGCTGCCATTGTTTTTAAATTTTCTTTATGATCGATGGCGGGGTAGCCGCCATACATTCCCGATTTATCAATGGAGTTCATGACTCCAGCTCGCGCAGTGAGAATGACGTTATCGGCGATTTTAAGATGGCCAAGCATGCCGACTCCACCTGAACTCATAAAGTTCTTTCCAATAATTGTTGAGCCGGCAACAATGAATCCAGCAGCAACAGCAGCATTTTCGCCAATCACGCAGTTGTGGGCGATGTGACAATGATTATCAAACTTAGAGCCCGACTTGATGCGAGTCTCTGTCAGAGTGGCTCTGTCGACCGCGCAATGGGCGCCAAGCTCGATGTTGTCCTCGATCACAACATTTCCAATTTGAGCGATTTTATGATGAGTAAATGTTTTATCTGTGAAAAAACCAAAGCCATCCGAGCCAATCACAACATGTGAGGCAATTCGACAGTTTTTTCCAATTGAGCAATGACTACCGATAGTCACATGTGGAGAAAGCTGTGTGTATTGGCCGATCTTTGCGTGATGTTCAACAACAGTGTGAGATCCAATGATGACATTGTCCTCAATGCGCGCATGGTCTTCGATGACGACATAGGGTGCGATCGTAACATTTTTTCCAATGTGTGCTGCTGGGCTGATGATCGCTGTAGGATGAATCGTTGCTTGTGTTAAGCTTTTGTGAATATCAAAAAGGGAGAGAATATCGCTCATCGCCCATTGGATATTCGGCGTAGTAGCTACCCAAAAATCTTTTTGAATGAGTGGTGATGCTTCTGAGTAAATTTTTTCGAGGATAACGAATCCGCGAGCTCCTTGCGCAACTGCTGTTTCAAGCAATTGTTTTGATGATACAAAAACAAGTGAGCCTGAAGTCGCCAGTTCCGCAGGGTGAACAGCAGAGAAATTCATAGAGTGATTATTTTCGATTTTAAGTGACTTAAACTGTGCAAGTTCGTTGGTTGTGACTGATTTCATAGAAATAGACTAATGCTTTGCAACGTGAAACTCACTATTTTACTTGTCCGAGACGTGCCGCAAGATATATGAACAAACATATGGCTGCAAAAAAATCTGTAAAAGCAACTAAGGCTACTGAAAAAAAACCTGCTTCAAAAGCCGCTGGAAAAGCAACGACCAAGCCGGTTAAACAAGCAGCTAAGCCTGCCGTTAAGGGTGTAGTTAAGGCAATAACGAAGGCAGTTAGTAAAGTCGTTGAGAAAATCTCAACGAAAAAAAGTACAGATAAAGAAGTCAAAAAATCTCCAGCAGTAAAGCCTGCAAAAGAAGCTAAGCCTGAAAAGACGCGTGTTGAAAAAGCTGAAATCGACACGGGTGGAACACTTTTAGAGATGGCTAAAGAAGAAATGGCCAAAGTAAATGCGCCTATTGCTGAAGCTTTGGAAAAAGCCGAAAAATCTGGCAAGTTTAAGCCGATAAAAGTTGAGCGTGGAAACTTGGCTGATGAAAAAGCGAAGTGGCAAGAGCTCTATAAGAGATATGGTAAAGAAAAAGCCGTCAATTATAAAATGTCGGATGAGTTTCAAGCTTTAAAACCGATCAATCATAAAGTGCTTGGGTGGGGGTTTGTTCTGACGAATGAAAACAACCGCCTTGAAGTGCTATTTGAAAACGGAATCAAAGTTCTCATTAGTAATTATAAATCATAGTCTTGATGCGCAATTTCGTATCAAAAATTATTAAAACAAATCACTATTTTAAAAATTTGTATTTTCAAATCAAAAAAATTCACGGAAGATTATCCTTCGTATTTTAAAAACTGTTTGAGGTTATAATGGAACAAGCTTTACAGGGTTATTTAACAAAATTTGTTGCGGGTGTATCTTTGAAGTCTGCAGCTGCAGTTCTGGAACTAGTTGCTGAAGATGCAACAGTCCCATTCATCGCCAGATACCGTAAAGAAAAAACAGGTAATTTGGATGAAGTTCAGATTCGAGCAGTGATCGAAGCACATGAAACTTTTCAAGAAATTATCAAACGTAAAACTTTTCTCATTAAAGAAATTGGCGAGCAAAAAAACTTAACAGCTGAGATTCAAAAACGTATTGAGTTATCATGGGATTTGAATGAGTTGGAAGAGATTTACAAGCCATTCAAGAAAAAGAAAAAAACAAAAGCAACCGTTGCACGTGATGCAGGGCTTGAACCGTTAGCAAACTGGATTTGGGATTTAGGCCATGGCACAATCACTGATTCATTAACTATGGAAATGAAAGCGAAAAACTTTTTAAATCCTGATATGAAGATCATGACTTATGATGATGCGATCAAGGGTTCTCAAGATATTTTGGTTGAGAAAATTGCCAATGATGTTGCTCTCCGTGAACTCGTTGTTAAAAATTATTTTGATTTAGGTAAAGTGACGGCAAAAGCTGCAAAAGGTTTTAAGCCAAATTCTAAGTTTGATATGTACGCTAAAGATTACAGCGACCTCATCAAGAACTTGCTCGAAGAAAAATTTTCTCATCGTTACATGGCAATGAAACGTGGATGGGAAGAAGAAGAGTTAACTGTTGATATCGTTGGTGATGACGAGATGTTACTTAAGGCTTATGAGCGTTTTGCAACGACAACACCAGATAATGCAACAGGAACATTTTTAAAAGAATCGGCTCGATTAGCTTTGAATGTTTATGTTTTGCCATCTGTTAAAAATGAAGTTCATGCAAAATTAAAAGAAAAATCTGATGAACATGCGATCAAAGTTTTCACAGAGAACGTTCGTAAAGTTTTATTGGGATCTCCCTATGGTTCGAAATGTGTCTTAGGTGTGGATCCGGGTTTAAGAACGGGTTGTAAAGTAGCACTTGTTGATAAGAGTGGATCATATGTATCTCACACAGTGATGCATACTTTGGGTGATGGCGCTGAGCAGAAGGCAAAAACACTTTTATCTGAAGTGACAAAGCAGATCACGATCGAAGCGATTGCAGTTGGTAACGGAACGGCAGGGCGCGAGACTGAAATTTTCTTAAAAAAAATTCTTAAAGAAATTGGGAAAGATCAAATTCCAGTCATTATGGTGAATGAATCAGGAGCCTCAGTTTACTCTGCGAGTGAAGTGGCTCGGGCTGAATTTCCTGATTTAGATGTGACTGTAAAAGGCGCGATTTCGATTGCTCGCCGTTTACAAGATCCACTGGCTGAACTTGTAAAAATTGATCCAAAATCAATTGGTGTTGGTCAATATCAACATGATGTGAATCAAACATCTTTGAAAAAAGGTCTTGAAGCCGTTGTTGAGAGTTGTGTGAATAATGTTGGTGTTGATGTGAACACAGCATCACCATCATTATTATCTTTTGTCTCAGGAGTTGGACCAGGTCTTGCGAACGCAATTGCGGAATATCGTAAGAAAAATGGATTATTTTCTGATCGTTCAGAATTGATGAAAGTGCCTCGTTTTACTCAAAAAGTATTTGAGCAAGCCGCGGGATTTTTAAGAATCATGAATGGTAAAGTATTTTTAGATTCGACAGGTATCCATCCTGAGCGCTATGCGGCTGTTCGTGATATGGCAACAGATGTAAATGTAAATATTAATCAGCTTGTTGGTTCAGGTGCGCAAAAGATTTTAGCGGCGCGTGCAAAATGGGCCAGCATAGTCGGTGAATTTACTTTTGATGATATTCACAAAGAATTAGAAAAACCAGGTCGTGATCCACGTGATCCATTTAAAGTCTTTCAATTTCGTGAAGATATCTTTGAAGTTAAAGATCTTAAAGAAGGCATGATCTGTCCGGGTCTTGTGACGAATGTGACAAATTTTGGAGCTTTTGTTGATATTGGTGTTCATCAAGATGGATTAGTTCATATTTCAGAACTTGCACATAAATTTGTCGATGATCCTCGTAAGGTTGTAAATCCAGGGGACGCAGTAACGATCAGAGTTTTAAAAGTTGATCTTGCAAAAAATCAAATAGCATTATCAATGAAACTTGAAGCTGCACCAGAGCAAAAATCTTTCCGTGAAATGAAAGAGCGTGATGCGAGTCCGCGTCCACAGCAGAATTTCAGACCACAAAATGGTGATCGTAAGCCGTTCAGCGGAGATCGAGCGAATGATCGGGGTGGCGATCGAAATTCAGATAGAAATAATGATCGTAACCGCGGTGGATTTGGTTCAAATGGGCCTGCAAAACCAGCAGGAAATCCATTTAACAATCCATTTGCAGCTTTATTGAATCAAGGTCATACTAACAAAAAATAGGAGAATTTCATGGCTATTAAAATCGGTGGTAAGAAAAAAAATGCTAAAAACAAATCTGCACGTCATAAGGCGCGTCGTATTATTCGCAAGAAAAAGAAAATCGCAGCAGCTAAAAAGTAATTAGTTTTTAGTCTTTGAGATCGTTGAGCTAATCGTGAAAAATAAAAATATCTATTTAGTTCGACACGGAGAGACCGATTGGAATCGTGAACAACGATTTCAAGGTCAAACCGACATTCCTTTAAATCAATTGGGTCGAGAACAAGCACAAGCTGTCGTCCCTATGATGAGTAGATTGAAAATTGAATCGGTTTATTCAAGTAATTTATCCAGAGCTTATGAAACGGCTGAAATTGCAACTTCAGATTTAAAAATTCCAATTATAAAAGATGCTCGCTTGAGAGAAACAAATGTGGGCGAGGCTGAAGGCATGACATTTGATCAGCTTGAGCAGAAATTTGGTTCAAATGGAATCGCCAGATGGCGTTCTTATGAGGAGCGAGATCTCGATTTTAAATACACCAATGGTGAGTCTAAGCGTGAAATGATGTTTCGAATTCGAGAAGTGATTTTAGAAATTGTGCAAAACTCGAATCGTCAAAATATCGCCATATTTGCTCACGGTATGGTGATGAGAGCATTAACGTTTGCATTCCAACAAGGTGTTCCATGGGATCATCAAGTCTTCGCAAATGGCTCAATCCATCATTTCAGTTGGGATGAGTCTCGTCCTGAATTTCTTAAATATCACGGTAAAATTTCAGATTAATATTTTTTCGACGATTTGAGAAAATCCTTCTCCGCCTGCAAGATCTGCAACATACGTCGGTTTAAATTTCATATCACTAGAAAATTTTTGAATATTTGCAACTCCGAATGATAACGGAAATTTTTCGAACATCGGTTCATCATTTGGCGAATCGCCGACAAATGCGCAAATCTGTAATGCTTCTGCCTCAGAAATTTGATATTCATTTTTTAAAAACTGCAGTGTTGTGCTGACCTTATTGTAGTTGCCAAACCAACCGTTGACGTGAATTGAGCTGACTTTAGCAATAGCTCCATGGGATTCAAAAATTTTTACAATTTTTCCAATTTCTGTTTTTTCAAGGACAGGAACATCTTCACAAAAATCGATGGCTAAATCCATTAGACGACAAAATTGATCCGAAGATACCGCGCATCCTGGAACTTTGGATAATATTTCAGTTTCAATATTTTTTAATTTAATTTGATTTACTTCGATAGTTTTTTTATCGGCAAAAAACCAACGATTCATTTTTTGCTCAGAATATCTAAAGTAAAATCCACCATTTTCGCCGACAACTCCAGCGACTGGCCAAAACCGAGCGATCATTTCGCACCATCCAGCAGGACGTCCAGTAATAGGAATAACTTGTATTCCAGATTCGCGGAGCTTCCATAATGACTCATAGGCACAAGCGGGCAACTGGCCTTCTGTCGTTAGTGTGTCATCAATATCAGTGAGTAAATATTTGATTTTTGATTGCGTATTTGAGTTAAACTGATTTAGGTTTTTCATGCGGTTCATTTATTCTATTGTTTTTTTAGGGTAGTAGCCACATATAATATAGTAGTCATTAAATTATTGAATGGATTTAGTTACAACAGAAAAATGAAATATTTGCTGAATTAAGAACCAAGAACTCGAAGAGTTTAAACTACAGAATTGGATGCTCAACATGGCTTTAACAACGGGTATGAAATTAGTGATCGTCGAATCACCGACGAAAGCAAAAACCATCCGAAAATTTTTAGGCAAGGATTATATCGTCGAATCTTGTATGGGGCACATACGAGATTTGCCTCAAACCTCAAAAGATATTCCTGAAAAAGTTAAAAAAGAAAAATGGGCCCAATTGGGCGTCAACGTCGATAAACATTTTGAACCTTTGTACTGCGTTCCCAAAGACAAACTTAAAGTGATTAAAAATTTAAAAGAAAAGCTCGCAGAAGCAGATATTGTCTACCTCGCGACCGATGAAGATCGGGAAGGGGAAAGTATCAGTTGGCATTTGTTTGAAGTCTTAAAACCAAAGGTCCCCGCAAAGCGAATGGTATTTCACGAGATCACCAAAGAAGCGATTCAGAAGTCGCTTAAGGACACGCGTGAAATAGATTATAATTTAGTGAAGGCACAAGAAGCACGTCGTGTTTTAGATCGTTTAGTGGGTTATACAATTTCTCCGCTACTTTGGAAAAAAGTGGCCTATGGATTGTCTGCAGGTCGAGTGCAATCTGTGGCAGTGAAATTGATCGTCGAAAAAGAAAAAGATCGTATTAAATTTAAAAAATCAAATTACTACGGACTGACTGCAATTTTAGATAAAGCTGGAGAGGATTTTGAATCTCGCTTGTTGAGCTTAGGGCAAAAAAGAATAGCCTCTGGAAAAGATTTTGATGGTACGACCGGACAACTGAATTCTGGAAAAGATCTGATTATTTTAGATCAGACATCAACATCTGAACTGGTGGATAAATTAAAATCTGCAACATTCAAAGTCATAGAAGTTGAAGAAAAACCAGTGAACCGTAAGCCTTATGCTCCGTTTATTACTTCGACGTTGCAACAGGAATCAAATCGTAAGCTAGGATTGAGTTCGCGCGAAACAATGCAAGTCGCACAAAAGCTGTACGAGCAAGGTTTTATTACTTACATGAGAACGGATTCGACATTTTTATCTTCTGAAGCGATCACTGCCGCTCGAAATTCAATAGAAGAAAAATATGGAAAAGATTATTTACCCGCACAGCCTCGGTTGTATGAAGGTAAAAAAGTCAAAGGTGCTCAAGAGGCCCATGAAGCGATTCGTCCGGCTGGGGTTCGTTTTCAAGATCCAGATGAAACGGGCCTTGTTGGTCCGCAAATGAGATTGTACGAATTGATTTGGAAGAGAACGATGGCCTCACAAATGACTGATGCCAGACAAAAACAAGTGTCAGCTAAAATCATGGCTCCAACGCCACAAGGTGAAGCGATATTTAATGCGACAGGAACAACGATTGAGTTTCCAGGATTTTTAAGAGCTTACGTTGAAGGTAGTGATGATCCAGAAGCGGATCTTGAATCCCGTGAAGTTCGACTACCTCAATTGAAACAAAATGAAACTGTACAAAGTAAAAAATTAGAGCCAACAGCACATGAAACAAAACCACCGGCTCGGTTTACAGAGGCGTCTTTAGTTCAGATCATGGAAAAAGAAGGTATTGGTCGTCCGTCAACGTATGCCAGTGTTATTGGGACGATTGTTGACCGTGGATACGTTCGTAAACTTGGTAATGCATTAGTTCCGACTTTTACGGCGATGGTTGTATCAAAATTATTATCAAAGTATTTAACTCAATTTGTTGATTTGGGTTTTACTTCAGAAATGGAACAGAGCCTAGATCACATTGCTGAAGGCGATTTGAACTGGGAAAAGTATTTAACAAGTGTTTACCATGGTGATAAAGGTTTAAAGAATCTGGTCGAGACGCAAGGTGCACTGATTGATCCCGAAGAAGCCAGATCAATTAAATTATTTGGTTTAGATCAATATGAATTTCACGTTGGTAAATTCGGAGCGTATGTAAAAACAAAACGCGGTGAAGATAGTTTTAGTGCTTCAATTCCAGATGCTGAAGCGCCGGCGGATGTGACTGCGTTGCAAATTGAAAAACTGATTGATCAAAAAATTAAAGGTGCCGATTCGATTGGAATTGAGCCGAAAACGCAAAAAAAATTATATGTTTTAAATGGCCGTTACGGTGCTTATGTACAAATGGGTGAAAATGATGATCCTGAAATTAAAAGATCATCATTGCCACCGGGATTAGATCCAAAAGATGTGAATTACGATATGGCCTTGGATATTATCGCTATGCCAAAGACAGTTGGTGAGCATCCTGAGTTGAAAAAAGATGTCAAAGTCGGAGTTGGACGATTTGGTCCCTATGTTTTTTGTAATGGCGATTATCGATCTATTCCAAAAACAGAAACTGTTTTTACAATGGATTTATCAAAGTGTTTAGAGTTGCTTGCGCAGCCTAAAAAGGGACGTGGAAAAGCGGCTCCGTTAAAAGAGTTTGGAAAGCATCCGCAACACGAAGTGGACGTTCAACTTTTGAATGGTCCGTATGGAGTCTATATAAAAGCTGGAAAAACAAATGTTGGGTTGCCAGAGGGCATGACGGCGGATCAGCTGACTGCAGAAAAAGCTTTTGAATTGATCAACGATAAAATTGGAACTACTCCTTTAGTTGAAAAGAAATCGAAAGCCAAAAAAACTCCAGCAAGAAAATCTGCGACAGCTAAAGCAAAAGTTGAAAAATCGGAAGCAAAGCCCGCGGCAAAAAAAGTGATTGTTAAAAAGAAGAAGTAAAAGGTTAAATAATCATCATGAGTGAAGATCAGAAAAAATCTCAATTAGAACTCGGAGAAACTCGAAAGCGAGAGCCTGATCGTAATTTACATCGCGGCGGCCGTAGTTTTTATTTTTTTGATTTTGATGATAATATTGCATTTTTAACGACGCCGCTGATTTTATTTCATAAGACAACCGGTGAAGAATTAAATCTTTCGAGTCACGAATGGGCTGTTCATCATACAACAATTGGAAAATCAGGAATTTATTCTGAATATGAAATTCGTTGGGATGATTTGACGGGAACATTTCGATGCTTTCGCGACATCAATTTGTCTGAAGTAGAAAAGCAAGTTGGAAAACGACAGCCGTTTGTACAAGATATTTTGCATTCGATGGGTTTACCAGATCTTCAATGGAAGGGACCATCTTGGGATTGTTTATACCATGCCGTTTTTAATCAACGACCAATTTCAATTATTACGGCACGAGGACATTCGGCCGAAACTTTGCGCTCTGGTATTTATGAGTTCGTCAAAGCAGGATATTTACCCATGGAGCCGAACTATTTAAGTCTTTTTGCAGTGAGTAACAAAGATGTTCGAAAGCAGTTTGGAGATCATGAATTTAAAGCTTCAACGGCAGAATTAAAGCAAAAAGCAATCAGAGCCAGCGTTGAAAAAGCCATCGAAGTGTATGGTTATAGCAATCATCATAGGTTCGGAATGAGTGATGACGACCCAAAGAATATTCAATTGATCGTTGAGGAAATGACTCGACTAAAGTCTAAATACCCTGAGATGTCATTTTTTATGATCGAAACCCATAATGGTGATTTTATAAAACACGAAATTTCGCAGCACGGAATGAAATCTCATTACGTCCATGATGGCACAGAGCAGCTGGATTTATTTGGACAACTGACGCAATCCAAAGGTTCGAACAAATAACTCTCAGCAGAATCCTCGACTAGCCTTGATAAATCTCCTCAAATTTAAATGACTCACATATAATTTTTGATGAACGTTTATGGATTTTGAAGATTAAAAAAAAAGGAACATCATGAAGTTGCAGATTTTGACTTTTGCTATTGCCGCAGGACTTTCACTTTCAGCTGAGGCACAGTTGTTTAAAAAAACATTGGATTGTGAATATGTCGATCAAATTCAAACATATTATTTGGCGAATCATTTAGTCTATAAGCAGAAAGATGCTGAACTTCAAAAGCGTGTTGTTGAGCAGTACATTAAACGTCAAGACGGCGCGAAAATCTATTTATTGCAATCTGATGTGGCTTCGATTCAAGCGATGATGAAAACAGTTTTTGAACAAGTTGCGAAACGTGATTGTAAGTTTGCGACTGAAATTCAATCGATGCTTGTGCAACGAGTTTCTGAGCGCACGGAGAGTGTTAAAAAAATATTAGATAAAAATTTCAAATTCAACAAAGACACAGAGTTTACATATGATCCTGATCATAAAGAATTCCCAAAAACAGCAGCAGAAGCCGAAGAGTTTTTGGCTAAGTATGTTCAGTTTCAAGTCGCAAATTATTTGGCAACAGATATGAAGCTTGATGAAGCTAAATCGCGAGTGATTAAAAATTACGAGCGAAGTTTAAAGCGAATTAAAGAAACGAAACAAGATGACTTGATTGCAAATTACTTAAATGCGTTTGCGTTATCTTTAGATCCACATTCAGCATTTTTGGCCAAAGATCCTTATGAGGATTTTAAAATCGATATGGGTTTGAGCCTTGAGGGAATCGGAGCAACGCTATCTCAAGATGATGGATTCACAGTGATTGAAGCTTTGGTGACTGGTGGAGCCGCTGCAAAATCAGGAGCTTTAGAGCCTAAGGACAAGATCGTCGCTGTCAGCAAAAAAGACGGAAAAATGGAAAACGTCATCGATATGGATCTGAAAGACGTTGTGAAATTGATTCGTGGTCCTAAAGGCACAAAAGTAAAATTATCAATTTTAAGAAAAGAAGCGGGCGCGAATAAAAAGTTTGATGTTGATTTAACTCGCGAAAAAATCAATCTCGAAGACAATGCTGTTTCAATTTACTACCAAGATAAAACAATCAATGGCGAGAAAAAGAAAATCGGAATTATTAATTTTCCATCATTCTATGCTGATGCTTCTCGTGGTGGACGTTCCTCTGCCGCAGATATGAAAAAAGTAATAGCAGAAGCACGCGAGAAAAAAGTTGATGGTATCGTTGTCGACTTATCGACAAACGGCGGTGGATCTTTGGATGATGCTGTCAAAATTGGTGGTTTGTTTATTAAAACAGGAAATATTGTTAAATCGACATCTCGTTCTGGCGAAGAGTCTCCATTGGCTGATGTCGACACTCGTGTTGATTGGGATGGACCACTCGTGATTTTAACTTCACGTGTGAGTGCTTCGGCTTCTGAGATTTTATCAGGTGCTATGAAAGATTATAATCGTGCTGTGATCGTCGGTGCTGACCATACTTACGGTAAAGGAAGCATTCAGAACGTTCCCCAGTTACCATTCGATTTAGGTGCGATGAAAGTCACAATCGGTATGTTCTATACACCAGGTGGATTTTCGACACAACACCGCGGTGTTGAATCAGATATCGTTTTCCCAAGCCCATTTCATTTAGATGAGATCGGCGAGAAAAGTATGGATTATTCATTGCCTCCAAAAAAGTTAGATGCTTTCGTATCTAAAGACGGTTTTGTTGAGCGTGGCGAAGGTAAGTGGGATGTGATTAAGCCTGACTGGATTAAGTCTTTGAAAGCTCGCGCTGAATCACGTATTTCTAAGAATGAAGAATTTAAAAAAATCTCTGAAGATTTAGAAAAAACAAAAAAACTTGGAAAAATCATCAAAGTCTCTGACATCTTAAAAGATAAAGGTGAAAAAGAGAAAAAAGTGAAAAACAAGCGCTACGCTGATAAGAAAGAAAAAGATCAGGAGTATTTAAAACGTCCTGAAATTCAAGAAGCTGCAAATGTTTTATCTGATTTGATTGTTCTTGAAGCTGGAAAAATTAAAGACTTAACAAAAGTTACGATTCAGTAATTGAATCTTCTATGAGCCAAGAAAAACCCTACGTTTTAGGAACCGATCAAGTCGAACTTGATCGGTTAAAGTTGCAACATGATCTTTGGAAAGATCATTTGGTCAGGCTTTGGAAAAAATCAAATATTAATCCAGGTCAGAGTATTTTAGAGCTGGGGTGCGGACCTGGTTTTACGACAGAAGAGTTGTCTGCTTTTACGAATCAAAAATCAAAAATTACTGCGGTTGATATTTCTGAAAACTTTCTGAAATTTTTAGACTCAAAAAAAATACCTCAAATAAAAACAGAACTTTCATTTATTGAAAAATTAAATTTGCCTGATAAAAATTTCGATGTGGCATTTTGTCGTTGGCTGATGATCTTTGTTCCGGATATTGAAATTGCAATTCGAAAAATCGCAGAGCACTTGAAGCCACAAGCGACTTTTGCTCTGCAAGAGTACATTTCGTATGATAGTTTTTCATTAGCGCCAGATCAACCGATTGTGAAAAAAATTGTGGATGCGATTTTTAAAAGTTGGATGGATCAAGGTGGTTTTCCGAATCAGGGTCGACGCTTGCCGATGGCATTAGAAAAAAATGGATTTGAAGTTTTAGAAATCGAACCCATTGCCAGAGTTTGTAGACCGCAAGATCCTTTGTGGCAATGGCCAGAAACATTTTTTCAATCGTTTTTGCCACGATTAGTTGTCTCAAATCATATTTCCCAAGTTGATCATGATGAGTTTTTTAGAGTTTGGGAAACATCAAAAAAAACGGCAGGTGCATTTTGTGTGACACCGACTGTTGTTAATATTATTGCTCGGAAGAGATAATTTTTTATATTCGGTGTCGTCGTTGACTTATCCAAATGACAAGTCTTTGGTCTAAAAAATATTCCTTTAAATCAAACAAACGTCAGTGAATAACAGAGCTTAGGTCCATATTATGGTAAAACAGTTCATGTTTTTGACGATATTTACCGAGAAGGATTGTGGAGGCTCTTGTGAATTTTAACAGTTTCTTGTTATTTTTGTTTTGCAGTATTGCATTTTGTTTTCAAGCACCGGCTCAGACCGACCAAGTTTCTTTAGAAAAAATAAATTCAGATCAAAATTATTTAACAACACTCATTTTGAAAAAAAATTATCAATCTGCAATCAAGTACCTACGTCAAAAATATTCAAAATATAATGATCTTCAAATTCTATCTCAAATCAAGAATATATATCTGCAAACTCAAAATTCTTCAGGATGGGCGGCATATTTAGCGAAGACTCATGCTGAAAATAATCGAGATGTTCTGGTTGTTTTTGAATTGGCTAAGTTAGATATTTCAAATAAAAAATACGATCTAGCCATAGAAAAAGCAAATGATCTGCTCGCAATAGCACCATCAGCCGAACTGGCTTTTGAAACCTATATCTCTGTTTATTATGAACAGGCCGACTATAAAAAAGTCATTGAATTATATGACAATTATATTCAACTCATTCCGAAACAGGATTTGTATCTTCGTCGTGCACATATTTATTATATATTGAAAAACTATGTCAGAGCTCAAAATGATCTTGATTTATTTAACTCAAAAAATAGGTCTTCTGAAGACGCTCATCTCTTGCAAGTACAGTTATTTGAGAAGCGCGGTTTTTTTTCGCAAGTGAATTCGCAGTATAAAAAATGCCTCGTTGATTTTCCGGAATCGAAAGTTTGACGTCAGCAATTCACTTTACTCGACCGAAAGCAGAATCAGCAGTATCTGATTCAGCATTTTGATAAACATCGGGATTTACTTTCTAAAAATAGAGATATCGTTATCGACACGGCAAAAATTTATGAAGACGTAGGTCAAATGAATAAAGCAGAGGAATTGTTTCAACTGGCTGCGAATTTCGACACATCATCGTTTGATTCAATTTTGCCATTATTACATTTTTATGAACGTCAAAAGTTAAATTCTAAATTACTGCAGTCATTAAAAAAAATGGACCAAGTTGAGTCAGAGAATATCCAAATTTCTGAATACATCAGGACTGTTTTTTCAAAAAATATAAATCTAATTGCTGATGTCGGTTTATCTCAGATCAAAACAGAGCAGCTGAGTATGAATGCAGAGACTGGTGAGAAATTGACTGAGTTAAAGAACCCAGGGCGTGAATTGTTCCTGATGGAAGAATACAAACAACTTTTAAAGAACAAGAAATTGTTAGTCGCTAACGATCAAAGCTATTATTTTAGATTGGGCGTCGTATATTATAAAATGAAGCAATATGAAAATGCCATTTCTGCATGGAAAAAAGTTTCTAAAGAGTCGTCATCTTATATTTCGAGTTTGCAAAATTTGGCAATATTATTGGCGAAAGATGGATACAAAACGAAAGCAGTGAATTTCTTAAAAAATCAAACCTCAGGTTTTAATAACGATGATTCAACTGCAGATCTTGTTCAATTTATCCAACAGCACATCTCGGGAGCTGGTCGAAGACCAACTGATGCGAATGAATTTAAGACAAATATTCTTATGAGAATGAATTTAGGGTGGGAATAGAATGAAAAATAGAATTCTAATCTCTCTTTTTTATTTATTGTTTATCCAATCCACAAATGCGAATGAGTTGGGACATCGAGTTCACGTTTCTGGAGGTCCTCATTTTGATTCATTCAATGTGAGCAGTGAAGCATTTTCAGCTGAACAACCCTTTACTCAAGGACAAGGTTTTGTCTTGGGTTACACCTATTTTAATGGTCAAGGAATGCAAAACGAAATTCAATTGAATGAATCTACAGTTTCTCATACGGCAGCATCAAGCTTAACCCCTTCGAATGTATCACTACGTCAACGCCAAGTTCAATGGAAGTTGTTGAATTCAATTTTAACTTACAACGAAGTGAATTTTGTGAAATTCGGTTTGGGTTACACGGGCCAATATAAAAGCGCGGACCAAACAACACCACAAGTTTTAATAACGAATTCTGAACTGCATGCAATTAATTTTCTAGGTTCTGTAGATCTTTTTAAAAGAAATGATTTATCTTTGAAATTCGAATTTGATTTAGGTTTGCCAGTTCGTTTCAAAGAGTTTGGTGTTCAGTCCGGAGTCAATGTTTCGACGTATTACTATAAATTGAATTTGAATGCTGCTTATCAAATGAATTCATACTGGTCATTAGATTTGAGTGCGCGCTATCACCAGTTCGTTTTGACTGCAGATGGCTTAGGTTCACGAGGAACACAGAATGCAAAAGAGATTCAAAGTTCCATGTTTTTTCCGATCGGAGTTAATTATGACTTCTAAGAAGTTATCTATAAAACTAATCTTCATTTTATTCTACGGATTCTTAAATTCTTGTACAAACTCGAGTTCGGGTACGGCCAACATAGTCACTCCGCCACTACCAGTAACACCAGCGCCCACATCAGTTGCTACAAATACGTGTGATTCTCCATCTACAAAAATTATTGATTATGGTGAACGTTCAACGGCAACAACAGCTGGACTCAGAGGTGCTTTTTCAGACACAACTTTGCAGCCAACAACAAACTATCCAGCATTTGTTTTTACAGATGCTGGATCATTAACTTTAAAGTTTATGTCTTGGGATGGTTCCAAATATAACCTAGAAATTATTGCCGGTGGATTGACAACAAGTTGGGTAAAAATCGTTTATCTTTCTACGGGGCGCCCTTTAGTTTTTTGGACAAACGGTGCCACTGGCGTCTACATGGCGACTCGATCATCGACCGATCATTCGGCGTCTTCCACTTGGACAATATCGACAATCGATAACGTGGCAACTGTGGTCGCTCGAGCGTTGGAAGTTTCAGTGAATGCTTTAGATCAGGTTGGTGTGTTTTATGTGAATTCAACGAATACATCAGCGCGTGTCGTTCTTTGCAGTACAAACTGTCAAATGGCTTCGAACTATTCTGGAATGGGCGTTGTCGCAAATGCAATTTCTTTGACAGCTTCGGCATCAAATAACTCAGCAGATATAAAATGGTGTAATGCAGGTTCAGGGGTCTATTATCCAATTGTAACTTATGGTGGGACGGCACAGTCCTTGATAGGGAGATGTGCTCAGTCAACACTTGCAAATTGTTTAACTCCTGCAAATTGGTCGACCGCAAATATCACAGATGGAGTAAATGCGACAGGTGCAAATCAAGTGATGACCAAGTTACATATCGGTTCTGGGACAGGAGAATCTTTTTCTGTTGTTGCCAGACGATCTGGAACGGAAATCCGTGCTTACAGGCAAAATGCAGGTGATTGTGCGACCGGAGGACTTTCGTTCAGTGCGACCAGCCGTCAAGTTGTTGCCAGTGCTACGGTTGGAAATTCGTATGGGCAGCTGATGCGTGATTCAAGCAATCGATGGCATCTGATTGCTAACGACGGAACAACGGGCATGAGGTACTACAATGAAACAACAGGAGTTATAACAACTGCCTGGAATGCGGGTTTGTTAGAGACCACAACTCTTCCAGCTATTGCGACAATGCGTGGTGGTGCTGTGGTCGACGAATCCAGTGATCAGCTTCTTTGGACATATGGTCGTTCGAATGCGGGCACGCCAACTCAAACAATGTCAAATGTCGTGCTTGGATTTTCAAATTGTCCCGTCACAGGAACGGGGTGCTCGGCAACAACATTAGGTTCCGCAGCAAATGCAACCGGGTATAGTTTTGGAAATATCCCCCTCGATGTCTCTGGACAAATACATTTGACGACAGCTCAGTTGCCAAACGTGATCTCGTTGAAAACAACTTCGACGGGAGTGCCCGCTATAGCGTTCATCGATTTTTCAAACGGTTCAGCGACGACGGGTCGATTAAAATATAGAATTCAAATGGCCAACGGAGCCACGACATCGTGGTTACTGAGTGATATTGGTACGGCAGTTTCTCCTCACAATGTCAGTTTAGCTTTTGATCATTTAGATCGCCCGTGGGTTGCTTATTACGACGCAAATTCTTTGAGGTATTTTTTATTAACAAATTCGAAAACAGATGGTTCTGCGGCGTGGACACAATATCAATTTCCAATTGCAGCAGCGACGGCAGCAACGCTACCAGCATCGAATAATGTCGCATTAACGATGTATGAAAATGCAGGAGTAAAAAAACCAGTCATGGTTGTTTTAAATTCTGGAGCAGCGACCAAAGTAGTTCGTGCTGCGCATTTTGATCCGGCCACTGAGACTTGGTCAAATAATACTTTAGTTGATTCGAGTGCTACAAATAATTTTGGAAGATTATCGATTGATTCAGATTCTTTGGGAAATATAGTTCTGGCTTACAATGACACAACAAATACATCTATAAAATTTACGGCATCCTCAGATGGTGGAGCGACTTGGCTATCTGCACCCACAGTTCCTGCGATTATTTCAGGTGTCGGAGGGCAGGGGCTAGAGGTCAGACTCAATCCGCTGACGAATCGACCAGCGATTTCATTTTATGATCGTGCGAATAATCAAGTGAGATACAAATATTGTACAACAGCGATAGCGACTTGCGCATCATCTGGAAATTGGGCTGATCTTGGGACTGGAATCATCGAGAGTTTCTCTGGTGTATTAGGTTTAACCGCGGGAGCTACGGATGGGTTACTGAGTTCTTCATTAACTTTTACAGCAGAAGGTTATCCCTGGACTGTGTACTCGTTAGGTGCTGGATCGGTAACAGGAAATTTGATGTTTAATTTTACGAGCAGTGTATTGCCAAGTTTTGGGACGTCATCGATTTTGAATTCAGGTTATAATTCGAACTCTGTAGCGCCTGTCGCAGCAACAGCAGCTAACTTTGCAGTTGGTGGATGGTCTGTGTCTTCAGTAAGATCTTTTGTAACAGGAAGTTTGCACTCGGCGTATGTTGGGCCTGGTAATTATTTATATGTCACGAGTTGTGGAAATTAATTTAAGTATTTATTTTTTATATTAAGAATCCGTCATTTACACTTTGTCGGAGTATTCAATGACATGTGTAAATGACCGGACTTTGGTTATTTATTGAATAAATTAAACCGCCATTTTCAATCGATCAATACGATCTTGCAAATCAGGATGCGTTGAAAGCAGAGCTAAAAAACCACCGCGACGATTTGAAATTTGCATAGTCGCAACAGGGCTTTTTTCTTCAAGGAGGGGCGCCGTCTCGTGTTGCAATTTTTGTAAAGCCGCGATCATTTTTTCTCTGCCGCCAAGGCTCGCTCCGCCCGCATCCGCACGATATTCGCGACGACGTGAAACGTAAGCAACCAAGAACATTCCTAAAATATTGAAAACGATATCTAAAATAATTGTCGCGATCATGCGAACCATTGGTGCTTTTTCTTCGTCAACCAATGTTGATAAAAAATGACCTGCAATACGCGCTAAGAACATACCGAATGCATTCACCATACCTTGAACAAGAGTCATCGTGACCATATCGCCGTTTGCGATATGAGCCACTTCGTGCGCGAGGACGCCCTCAAGTTCTGTTTTATTCATTTTATACAGAATTCCCGAAGAGACCGCGACAAGTGAATTTGATTTACTTGGTCCCGTCGCAAACGCATTCATTTCATCGCCTTCATAAATTCCGACTTCAGGAAGTTTAGGAAGGTTCGCGTGTTGTGCTAATCTGTGAACTGTTTGCACAAGCCACATCTGGTCAGGGCTACTCATTGTGTTGGGATCAATAACTTCGACTCCCATCATTTTTTTTGCCATAAACTTTGAAAGTAAGAGTGAAATAAATGATCCACCAAAACCCCAAAGGAGACAGTAAATCATCAGTGAGCTGTAGTTGATTCCAAATTTTCCCAAATAGGGTTGAATATTGAAAACATTCAATATCACTGTGATTGTCACCATAATGAGAATATTCAGGGCAATCATAAATCCAAAACGTTTGAAAAAGTTCATATATACTCCTTTTTAAGCTAAAGCTTAATCATGAGATGAGTTTACACAAAGTCAAGACCACTTAAAAATAGATAAATAATCAATCTTGTATTTATTTAAGCAATACATAGGACTTTCGTCTATGCTTTAGGCATTTCGCACCCCGCAAAATGAACCCAAATAGACTCAAGTGAGGTACACTGAAAGACCAAAAAATCGAAGGAAATTTCATGGCTGTTGCACAGACAAAATCATCTAAAAATAAAAAAACTAAAATGATTCCGTTAAAGAAATCATCACTTCAAAAAACCGGAGTAAAAACTTCAGTTCAAAAATCAAAAGACAATTTTGGTGGTTTAGATAAGCAGATCTTACTGACAATGCATCAGTTTATGGTGAAGACCCGTGTCTTAGAAGAACGTTTGATTAAAATTTATCGCGCCGGTGAATCATTTTTTTGGATCGGTGGCCCAGGTGAAGAAGCTTGGGGAGTTCCTGTTGGAATGCTTGTTAACAAGGGCCAAGGTCCATTGTTTGATTATGTTCACCTTCACTATCGTTGTTCGCCAACATTGATGGCCATGGGCGTTTCAATGTTAGATTCAATTCGTTTAATGATGAATCGTTCAACCGATCCCTCAACAGGTGGTAGAAATTTTTCAAATCACTTTTCGATTCCTGAATGGAATGTGGCGCCGGTGACGTCGCCGCTGGAAGTTCAGTATCCAATTGCTTGTGGAACTGCTCATTCACAAAAAAGACATCACACGAAAAATTTCAGTAAAAATGCAATCACAGTTGTGACTGGTGGTGATGCGGGAACGGCTGAAGGTGATTTTGCTTCAGCACTTATTTTAGCTTCGCGCAAAGGGCAAGAGCTTCCGGTTTTATTAACAGTGCAAAATAATAAATGGGGAATTTCGACGTCGTATGAAGGTCAGCACGGCGAAACTTTTATCGCTGATCGTGCTAAAGCTTTTAATATAAAATCTCAAGTCATCAATGGCAATGATCCTGTCGAAACCTATTTGGCGGTTCAAGAAAATATGAATTACATTCGGAAAACAGGAAAACCAGCTTTCATTGAGGCACAAGTTTCAAGATTGTATGGTCACTCATCAGCGAGCGGGGCTAATCAAGTTCCGAACGAAGTCGATCCAGTGAAAGAATTTGAACAACGTATGTTAAAAGCAGGGCTCATTACTGAAAAAGAGTCTCAAAAAATTTGGGATGATTTCGAAGCCGAAGGTGTTCGTGCAACTGAAATTGCGCGAGCCGAACCAGTTCCTACTGCGGACAGTATTTGGAATCACACTTTCGTCGGAAACGAAAATGCAGATTGGAGAAAATTCTAATGGCAAATATGGCTCAAGCCATTCGAATGGCTTTACATTACGCAGAAACAAATTACGAACTCAAAGATGTCTTTGGTCAAGATGTGGGAATGCCTTTAGGGGGCGTATTCACAGCGACTCAAGGATTAAAAACATCGTGGAATTCAACTTTAGATGAACGTGGTATTATTGGAATGGCCATGGGAATTGCCATGACAGGTGATAAGTGTGTCGCTGAAATTCAATTCGCGGATTATATTTTTAATACCATCGATCTTTTGAAAATTGCGGGGAATACACTTTGGTGTACAAATGGTGGTTACAATCTGCCAATGACAGTCATGACTCCTGTCGGTGCTGGAATTCGTGGAAGTGTGTACCATTCACATTCTTTCGATGCATGGGCTTCGCGCTTAGCTGGATGGAAAGTGGTAATGCCATCGAATCCTTTGGATGCTTACGGATTATTATTATCATGTATCAAAGATCCAAATCCTTGTTTATTTTTAAAACCAAAAGCCCTTATGCGCGTTCGTGGAGAAGAATTAATCCCTGGCGAGCCAACAGATGAAAAAGATTTAAAAAATAAAATTGATGCTCCGATTGGTGATCGTACTCATTGGAAAGCGGATTGGCCTGCTGTTGAAGAATATCTTGTTCCTTTTGGAAAAGGTAAAATCACTCGCTCAGGTGATCAGATCACTGTCGTTAGTTACGGTCGACATTTACTGTTGTGTAATGAAGTCGCAGATCAATTGTCAGCAGAAGGTTACGCGGTTGAAGTCATCGATTTACGTTCGATCTATCCATATGATTGGACAATGATTAAAGAATCTGTTCAAAAAACGGGACGTGTGTTATTCGTGAACGAAGACACTGAGGTCACAAATTTTGGTGAACATTTAGTGTATCGCGTGACGCAAGAATTATTTTACGACTTGCTTGCTCGACCTCGTGTAGTTGCCGGTAAAAATGTTCCAGGCATTGGACTGCACCCGCATTTAGAAGATGCCAGCGTTCCACAAAAGCACGATATCGAATTTGCAATACGTGAAATTTGTGCGGAAGTTCCGTAATGGCAGCAGGTAAAAATAAAAAAATATTAAAACAAAGTTTAGATTTTGGTGTAAAACGAAACTACCCTTTTGATAAATATGAACTTTATAAGGCTTCAGTTCAATCCCCGAGTGAAGACGTTAAGTTTTACAGAGACCGATATATTGATATCCGTGGAAGACGATTAAAACCAACAGTCTTGCGAGAAGATTTTTGCGGTGGTGGAGCGATCAGCTGTGAATGGGTAAAATTAGATAAAAAATATAAATCTGTGGGGCTTGATCTTGATGAGGAGCCGATGAACTATGGACGTAAGTTTTATATTTCGAAACTGAATCAAGATCAAAAAGAGCGCGTTGTTTTGGTTAAAAAAGATGTATTAACCAAAAATTTACCGAAAGCTGACATAGTCGCCGCGGTCAATTTTTCATATTTCTTTTTTAAAAAAAGAGAAATCCTAAGACATTATTTTTCGAATGTTCGCGAAAGTCTAAATACCAATGGTATATTTTTAGTCGATATTTTTGGTGGGACACAATGTACAGGAGCAATCACAGATCATACTAAGCATAAGGGGTTTACTTATTACTGGGATCAGAAAAATTTCGACCCTTACAGTAACGAAGCGCAGTTTGCGATACATTTTAAATACCAAAAGAAAATGTATAAAAACGTTTTCACTTATGACTGGCGCATGTGGACGATCCCTGAAGTTCGAGAAATTATGATCGAAGCAGGATTTAAATCTGTCGAAGTTTTTTGGGAAGGCACAAACCGCCAAGGCGGAGGAAACGGGATTTTTAAAAAAATTGAAAAAGGTGAAGAGTGTCTGAGTTGGATTGCTTACGTCGTTGGTGTTAAATAGGATTTGTAAATATTTATGTCAGATTTAAAAAACTGTTCTGTGATGAAAATTAATGATTATGAGGTTTGGGTCAGCTTAGGCTGTTCGAAAGAAGAACAATCTTACAAGCAACCAGTATTGTTTAACCTTGTCATAGAATTTCACTCTCCTGTTCGCGGAGAAACAACGGATCAATTGTCAGATGCTATTGATTACGTCGCAGTGACGGATTTATTAAAATTATCTGCGGAGAGTAAATCTTATCAACTGATTGAATCGATGTGTTTCGAAGCCACAGAGAAAGTGACGACATACTTAAAACAGCAACGTGTGACAGGGCATTTAAATTTGAGTGTTATCAAGCTTAGGCCTCCCGTACCGCACTTAAAATCCGGAGTCACTTGGACATGTCAAAGACACTTGTCGTAGTTGGACTTGGTTCAAATTTAAATCCATTGCAGAATTTGCGGTCAGCATTAAGGCATTTAAAAACTGTTATAAATTGCAGTTTACTTAAAGTCTCTGCGATCTATGAATCTGATGCTCTAGTTCTTCCGAATTCACCTGCCGAATGGTCAAAAAAATTTTTAAATGCTGCTGTTCTTGTCGAAGTGACAGATTTCGAACCTCTACTTTTTTTAAATCATCTTAAAATGATTGAAAAACAAATGGGCCGAAAGCAAAAAGAGCGTTGGGCACCACGTGAAATTGATTTAGATATTTTATATGCACACCAATATAAATTTCATTCTGAGCATTTAACTATTCCGCACAAAAATTTACAAGAACGTCCATTTGCACTCGTGCCAGCCTTAGAAGTTTTTCCAAGCCTACATATTGAAAAACCATTATGGGCAAATGAGTGGTTTTCTGCTGAACGACCATTTCGAACTCAAAAATCGAAAGATTTCTTCTGGACTGAATTTGTAGGAATTTTAAATCTGACGACAGATTCTTTTTCGGACGGTGGTCAGTTTTTAACAGAAGAAAAATTTAAGAGCCGAGCGGAAAAATTAGTTCGAGATGGAGCAGACATTTTAGATTTAGGTGCTGAATCGACACGCCCAGGGGCGACTGAAGTATCCGACGTACTTGAATTAGAACGATTAATTTCAGCTTTGCGTTGGCTTAAAGAAATGAACTTAAATGTACAAGTGTCTTTAGATTGTCGAAAACCAAATGTTTTAAAAAAACTCATACATGAATATCAGATTGATTTTTTAAATGATGTCACAGGATTTGAGAATCTAGAGATGTTACAAATTCTCAAGGATACGAAAGCAAAAGCGATTGTGATGCATTCATTGACGATTCCTCCAGATCAAAAAAATACTTTGTTCAAAGACGAAAATCCATGTGATCAACTTTTGCAATGGTGGAAACAAAAAATAGATGTTTTTGAAACGAATGATATTTCAATGGAACGACTCATTTTTGATCCGGGAATTGGATTTGGGAAAACTCCTGAACAAAATTCTTACATACTTAATCATTTGATCGAGTTCAAGCCAGTGAAAGTCCCCGTGTACCTCGCTTTCTCGCGTAAATCTTTTTTGAAACAATTTTCTAATATCGAAAATAATCATGCAAAAGATTTGGCAACAGCACAGCTGCTCGGAAAAATAAACCCTTTGTATTACAACTATTTGAGAACGCATGATATTGAATCTCAAAAAATTGCACTCAGGATGCTCGGATGACTTTTTCAGAAGTCGTTGAATATTTAGAACGTTTGACTATTATGCCCAAGACAATGCCTGGGCTCGAAAAAATACGCGCCGCAGTTGTCGAAAAAAAGTGGTTGAAACAGCTTGATCCAAAAAAAATTATTACGGTGGCTGGAACCAATGGAAAAGGTACGACCTGTGCGGTTTTAGAAGCGCTACTGCGATCTGCAGGCCAGAACGTCGGACTTTACACATCTCCTCATCTGATTCAAACGACCGAACGTATTCGTGTTAACGGAAAAGATATTTCGGAAGCCCAATTCGTTCAATTATTTTTAGAAAACCAAAACTTAATTGAAAAGTATCAATTGTCACACTTTGAAGCCTTAACTTTAATGGCGTCGGATCATTTCTTTCAACTTGATTTAGACTATGTGATTTTCGAAGTTGGACTTGGCGGAACATATGATGCGACAAATATTTTTCCAAATTATTATAGTATCATCACCAAATTAGGTTTGGATCATCAGAATATTTTAGGAAATACACTTATTGAAGTTGCGCAAAATAAATTCGGTATTATTAAACCTAATACAGTTGTAGTTCACCATCAATTACCAGCCGAAGTAATCAGTTTAAAATCACCAACAGCAAATTGGATTCAAGCCAAAGAATGCAATTCGAGATTTGAAAAAAATCGATGGTTTTTAGATTCACAGTGGGGAACTGCTGAGTTGAATCTACCCGGTGAGCGAGCAGTAGAAAATGCAGCAACAGCACTGACTTTGTTCGAAATTTTAGGGTTTAAGGTTCAAGAGCATTTGTTCGCATTGAGCAAAATTCGCTGGCAAGGCCGAATGCAAAAAATCAACTGGCCTGCTTTTTCATGTCCGCTGTACCTTTCGGGTGACCATAACATTCAAGGCATAGAGTCATTGATTCAGATTTTGAATCATTATGATTGGAATGAATTGCATCTGATCATTGGAATTGGTCAGGACAAATCTTGTGAAGAAATGTTTGCATTGTTGTTGAAGTTGCCTCGTGTGAAAATTTATCTGACCGAGACTCCATTTAAAGGGCGTTCGATCGATCAATATCCAGCACAGGTTTTAAAAGTCGCCCTTCAAAAGAATTCTAATAGCATCGAGATTTTGAATTCAATTTGCCCAAGTAAAAATGATCTGGTCGTGGTGACAGGTTCACTTTATCTGGTTGGTGACGTCCTAAAATCAATTCAAAATACTGTCTAGAGATTATTCAACAGTCACAATTCTAGGGCCCAATCTCAGAATGAAACATTGAATTCTTTTAAATTCATTTTAAAGTTGGTCTTATATTTGTAATACCTTTTTGAAGAGGTATACTATGATGTCATTCAAAAAACTGAGTTTAGTCGCATCAACAATTTTTTTATCGCAACTTGCATTAGCTGATAAAGTTAAGCTTCTTGAAAATAACAATGAGGCTTTGCAAGCTCGAGTTGACCTTATTCAAAATGCTAAAAAAGAAATATTGGTCGAATATTTTGAGGTTGCCAGCGATTCATTATCTTTAACTGGTTTATCATTGCTTCGTCAGGCGGCCGAACGGGGTGTTAAAGTTAAAATTCTGATCGATAACATGCATAACTCTTTAAATGAAGCTGAAATGGCCGCAATGATGGGAATTTCTGAATCGACCACAGCGAATGAAAATATTGAAATTCGAGTTTTCAATCCGCTTCATACCTTGAACCCGTTGCATTTAACGTATCGAAATCATGATAAGTTGATGAATGTTGACGGTGAAATGATGATTGTTGGTGGTCGTAATGCGGCGAAAACTTATTTTGGAAAATCAAAAGATTTCAACTTTAAAGATGCCGATGCTTTAATTGTAGGAACTGAGTCAACCAAGCAATCTTATGATTATTTTATGGCTTTATGGTCAACAAATCCAGAGGTGAAAAAGGTCAACTTGAATAGATATAGTTACTATAATCTTAACAATTCTTGTTCAGGTGAAGCTTCTGATGAATGTCGACAAGCGCAAATTCGTGCCAATAATGAGATCGCAGCAGCTAAGTTAAAAATGGATACCTATTTGGAAACTTTTAAAGCGGGTAACGCTTGGGTGCAAACTCAGCCTATTGCAGAAATGCTGAAGGATTTGGAAGACATTAAATCGATTAAATTTGCATTTAGTGATCCAACAAAGTCGATGAAACATGTTGAAAATAAACTTTCCCAGCAAATCATGAGTTCATTTTCAAAGAACGCAAAAAACGAAATTTTGATTGTGACACCCTATTTGTATCCGACAGAGTCGGAGCTGCAAACTTTAGAAAAAATAGCATCATCAGGAGTTAAAATAAAGATTGTGACAAACTCGTTGGCGAGTACGGATACGGCATTGGTTCACGCGGCCTTTTTGACGATCAAAAAAAGACTTATTAATTTAGGTGCAGAATTGCATTTATATAAAGGCCCCGAGATTTTACACTGTAAAGGTGTTGTTATTGATGGAAAAGTTTCAATGATTGGTTCTTTTAATTTTGATCGTCGTTCGGCAAACATCAATCGCGAAATTGGAGTGCGTATCGGTAGTCTTGCAG
>JBPOIE010000024.1:0-45661 GCA_052034855.1 Bdellovibrionota bacterium
TACAGCTTGCTTCGTGACAGCAGTTCGAATTGTGCGAAACGTCTTCTGTTGTATGTCTTTGTGCCTTCAGAAAAATAGTACTGACTATCAGAATATGTCAGTTGCGGAGTGACATTAATCGTTGAAACTGAGAATGCTTGGCGAGTCAGAGTTGATTTAAAGTTCAGTCTTTGTCCAGTTCGCAATAAATCAATGCCTTCGTTGTATTGTCCGTCTGCTAAAATTTGACAGTCCGTTGAAGTCGAGTTTGGGTTAAGAGTTCTGTCGCAATCGGGATTATTCGAAGAGTTCGTTACAAATTTTTGCCCATTGGCTGAGATCGAAATGTCATCATACTTTTTAGATCTTGAGAAGTTTGTTCCATCTACACTGATTTTATAATAGTAAGCGGAGTCTGCGATACTCTGAAGTTGAGTCTCAAATCGAATCTCGGGTAGTTTATGAACAGCAGCATTGTTGTCACTTAAAGGATCGGCTTCTAAAAGATGTTTGAAATAAATAGTGTCGAAACTGAGTAAAGAATGATTTGATCTTTGACTCAACGTGAGTCTGTTTTCGAGTCCTGATTCGGCATAATTTTTGAATTCTTCAAAGAAATCTTTCGGGTACTGTAAATCACTCACTTGATTGGCTTTGATTTGTAATTTACTCTCTTCTGAGAGAGTGTGATTGATGTCCCCTTTAAACATCCATCGATTGAAATGATTTTCTTTTTCACTAGGACTTCTGAAGTAATTATATCTTGGTTCTGATTTAAATACCGTGTCATTCATTTGTGCGGCATGAAATTCGCCATATGAATTTTCTGAAATTGCATAGCGATATTCTAGAAGTTCTTTGAGTCCGCCGAGTTCGTAATTTTTAAGAGTAAAAGTCAGATCTTGAGATCGATCGATGGCCCAGAAGAAGCTTTGACCAATAACAATTTTTCTTGAGTTTGGTAACCAGTCAAATTCTGGATTTAACAAACCTGATTGGCGTTCACTTTTAAGGGGAACAACAAGATAGGGGAGCCAAAATATCGGGATGCCGCTGACTTTTAAAAAAGGATTTTTTAAAAAAGCATATCCACCCAATTCAGCTTTAATTTGCGAACCACTAAAGCTCCAAGAGGCAGGGCAATTGCTACACGTTGTATAATCAGCTTGTAAAATTTTAAAATTTTGGGTGGATTCTTGTTCAATCAGTTGACCTTGGAATTGAACATTGTTCGATTTGACATAGCCGTTGATAATAATGGATTGATCTGCTTCGTAATCAAGTCTGATTTCATCTCCGCCAATTTCGTAATCGACTGTAAAGATTTGAACATGACCTTTTAAAGTAGCTTGTCGCGTATTTTGATTAATTTCAATTGAATCTGCTTTAAATGATTGATTCTTATAACTCACTTCAACATTTCCAAACAAGGACAGTGTGTTTTTATCGAGGTCTCGTGACAAGTTGTCTGCTGTGATTGTAAATCCTGCAATTCGTGCAGCAGCACGACTTTGGTCAGCACGAGCAGAGTAGCCTGTGCTAAATATCAAGGTCATAAAAACAATATAAAAATGGAAAATAATTTTCACGTCATAAATTATAAAAATGAAATCAGGCAAATGTCACTTCAAGACTAAAGGGGAGTTGATTATTTTTGCTTATCAACCGATCAGTAAAGGCAAACTAAAGGAGTTTTGAAATGATGAATGCGACTTTTTATCAAGTGGGCGATTTAACTGTTGTTGAAATTAAAGGACGTATTGAACCAGATCAAAACAAGCCATTTCGTGATGTTTGCGAGAAAAAATTAAAAAACCATAAAGTGATATTTTGTCTTGAAAATTTATCATTTACGGCGTCAGCAAACTTGACAACATTTTTCGAATCAATTCACTTGATTCCTCAAGCTTCAGTCGTTGGCCTCAAAAATGATTTCCACAAACTGTTAGAGCTAAAAGGTTTTTCGTCATTAAAAACGTTTACGACTCTTTCGGAAGCTCTCCGTCATTCTGAGTTGTAAAAGACAAGCTTAAATTTGAATTCAGTTTTTCAAGCATCTTCAATCGGAGGTGCATTTTTTCTATTTCATCAATTTTTTGATTCAGCTGCAAACGTGTCGCATTTAAATTTTGACTGAGCAAGTGGTTTTCGTTCTGTAATAATGTGAATTGATTTTTTAAATCTGAATTTTCATTTTTAATAGAATTTTGAGCGTTCTCGAGTTGAATCTTTTGAATTTTCAAATTTGAAATTGTATTTTGATCCTCTCCTTGAAGGCGTTTGAATTTAATCAACTCATTTTCAATAAAATTTTTATTTTCATTCATCTTTTTCTGTTTGAAAATTTCAGACTGAAGTATTTCATTTTTTTGTTGATACTGGATAATTTCTTTTGAGAGGAAATGAATTTGCTCTTCATAAGACTGGATAAAGTTCGTTTTTTCATTATCGAATTTCTGTTGTTGTTGTTCAATGTTCTGTTTTAAGTATTGAATTTGTAAGATATTTTCAGAATTTAGCTTTTCAAAAGTTGCGCTCATTTTTTGAGATTCAGACAGACTTTTATTTAGAACTTCGATTTGGCTTTTCAAAGTTTGAACATATGGTTTTATAATGTCTTTAATTTTGACATGGAATTTAGTTAATCTTTTGAGATCAATCGATTGAGTTTGGCAGAGTTTTTCAAAACTCAAATATTTTTCATGTGACAACTTATAAGCAGATTCAAGTTCGTTATTATAGTTTTCAAGTTTTTCATTTCGTTCAGCAAGAAGTTCGAATTTTTCTTGTGTGTTTTTGACGTCAAAAAAAAGTTTATTCTTTTCTTGAATCAGTTTTTCGTTCTCTGATTCAAACAGCAAAAGTTTTCTATAGTTCAATTTGAGCTTGTTCTGTAAGTCCTCAATTTGAGTTGTTAAATCGTCCAAAATAGAGGATTGTTTTTGCAATGATTGACTATGAATCGAATTTTTAATGTCTATTGGTTGCTGTAAATTGGACTGGGCTTGAGTTTGAATTATTTCAAGATGATCTAATGAAAATTCCATAACTTCCTCCTGAAGTTTATATTATTATGTCACAACTTTGGTCTAATTCTCTAGTTTTGAGTCTAAAATTACCTCTAGATAATTAAAAACTAGACCATGATCCAGATATAACAACTCTAGGGATGCTGATTTTTTTAAGGAAAATGATGATGTTTCCGATACGACAGTATGGCTGCAGAACTCAAAGAAGATCGAAAAAGTCCCCATGATTTAGACATTTCTGATCTCGGTCGACCCGATACAATCAGGTACAATGTTCTGACATTTGTGATCAACGAAGAATATGATCGCGCCATTACCTACTTAAAAGATTTTTTAAACAAAGATTCTCCCTATGCTTCATTTAAACTCAAAACTGAACGGTATGTACAGCATTCAATTGATCTTATTTTTGCGATTCGGACGAAAAGAAATTTTCCAGGGTTGTCTTCGTTGACTCGAACCAAACAGCATGAGCTTAAAGAAAAATTTAAAGAGCATTTTCAAGAGCTCAAATTTGTTATTAAAAAAATAGAAAATTGTGAAGAAGAACTCAGATTAAACGATGTCAGATCAACTCAAATTGTTGTTAAAGCAATTTGGATCTCAATTGTTCTTATGGCCGTTTCAGCATTGGGAATTGAATTATTTAGAGGGTTAGGTTTAACCGCGTACACAGTTTTTGATGAGTACGTAACCCTCAGCTTAGATTGGATCTATAAGACTTTAGGATTAATTTAATTTTTTATAAGCTTCTGATAAAACCTGTAAGAACTGTCCATGCTCTAATTTTTTATTATTCAAGAAAATCGACGGAGTTCCTTCAACCTTAGCTGCTTTGGCTTCTTCAGATAGTTTGCGGATGTAATCATAAGTCTCTGCAGATTCACTGCATTTGATTATTTCATCGGCGTTTATATTTAATGATGCCGCAAGTTCCGTAAAGTAGGGTTTTACATCAGCCACTTGGGATAGTTTTTCTTGGTTTTTAAAAAAGTTATCGTGAATATCCCAACCTTTTTTTGCTATTTTATCTGCACAAAGAGTGAGCCCTGCCATTTGGCAACGTGACCCGTCGCCCTTGAAAGAAACGTTTGGATTGCAAGTTCCATCTAATGGAAAAGGTTTAAATACAATTTTCAATTTCGGGTTTGATTTTGCAAAATTTGATAACGTTTCTGCAGCTGCTTTACAGTGCGGACATTTAAAATCAGCATATTCAACAAGAGAGTTTGAACTCGTCAGATCACCTTTTTGAAGCCCTAAATTGAGATCAAATGTCTGAAGAGGCATTTGTTGCCAAACAGCAATTTTTTCAGGGATAATTTTTTTAAGTTCATCATAACCAAATGATGATTGAATCGTCGAAGATGCAAACCATGCTAAGAATGGAACCATCAAAAGACTTGTTATAAAGCCTTTATGTTCTGTGATTTTGAATATTTCAAATGAAGATTTGTCAAATTTAAAGAGTGCGAAGACAAGGACAAGATTAACAAAACTTAAAATATAGCTCACAAAGCAAAACGGGCAGACAACTCCTAATTGAAAAATAGAAATACCTGCTAACCCAATCGAAGTTAGCACTGAGAATGCGAATAAAAACTGTAGAGATTGCTGAATCGACTTTTCAGCATCGAGCCATTCAAGTTTTATAAATAGAAATACAAAAAACATAACAAATGAGAATGCCAAGCCAAACAATGCGATGGGTATGCCCATAAATTCGGAGTATGAACTGAGAGCTGCTGAATCACAATTAATTGTTTGACTAATTTGACAAAGAGAGGCCTGTGCAAAACCAAAGATGAGGCCGTAATGGTGATATGTGAGGTAAGCAAAAGTTGCAAAAGTCAAAATCAGGGATACGAGTAAGGCATTAATTTTTTTATTCATAAATCTATCATTTTGCTTTTAGTCGTTGAAATCAAGCAGTGTTTTTATATTATATTGCAATGGACCACAAAGAACTATTAAAGCGTCGATTTGAATTCTATAAAGAAATTAAACAGAAAGTGGAGTCATACTTAGGTAAACCATCTCGACAGCTCGAGACTTATTTGACGACATACACGTCAGAAATCAGAGCTTTTAAGCCTCAAAGAGCGACTCAGGATATGTTTTTTAAATCACTCTCTAAGGTCGATGTTTTATTATTTGGTGATTTTCATTCAGAGCCTCAATCGATGCGCTCGCTTCTTCGTGTTTGTCGAAAACTCAAGATCGAAGAGTTTGTGATAGGACTTGAGTGCGTGCAGTATAAGCATCAGGCACTCTTAGACCGATTTATTTCTGGAGATATATCCGAAGCTGATTTTTTACAAAAAACAGAATGGGAAGTTCATTGGGACTTTCCTTTTGACTTCGTTCGACCGCTGTTTCATTGGGCTAGTTTGCATCAAATTCGAATTTGTGGGCTGAACGATTCAAGTTCGAGTCTAAAGACAAGGGATTTAAAAATAGCCAAGAATATTGATTCAGTCAAAAAAAAATTCCCAGATCGACTGTTGATCGTTCAAATCGGGGATTATCATTTAGCTCGAAAACATTTGCCTTTAAACTTGAAGAAAGTTTGTCCGAAACTCAAAATTCAAACCGTTTTTCAAAGCCCAGACGAAGTTTATTTTAAGTGGATGCAAAACAAAAAAACAGTTTCAGATTTTTTAAAACTTGGTCCAGATCGCTGGGCTGTGATGGCCGTTTTACCTTGGGTAAAGTGGCAAAATTATTTATTATGGCTAGAAAGTTCTATATCCATTGCTGAAAGTTCTGAGGATTCGGATGTGGATATGACGGATCATATTGCGCGCTTCGTTCGGTTTATCGGAGACGCAATGAAGTGGACTGCCGATGTTTCTGAATTGAGCGTTTATGACTTGTCAGCGATTGACTTGAAATCTGAATTTAAAGGACTTGATCGCTCATTGAAGAAGAAGGTTCATAACGATGTTTCGGAACAAAAAAGTTTTTTTGTTCCTGAGCTTAAAAAGGCCTACTTACAAAACTATTCCTTGAATCACATTTGTAAACTAGCTGCAGAATACTTTTTGTATAAAAACAATGTTTATAAAAAAACAATTACTGATCCACAAAAATACTTCATCTCGCTCATTTGGCTAGAAATGTTAGTTTATTTTTTTACGAAAATTGTAAATCCAAAAAGAAAAACAAATACAGTTTTTGATATGAGAACTTTTTTGATGACCGAAAATTTCAGTGACCATGGGAAAGACGTTCTTTCGATTGCATTGCAGCAGAAGCTTAAAGAAATGAACTCTTTAGGGGCAGTACAATTTTCGTCAAAAAACAAGAAAGAAACGTCCGCCAGAAATTCTAAGTCTTACGCTGCCGCAGCTCGGCTTTTGGGTGGCATAATGGGTGAAAAAGTATTCTGGGCCTACACGAATAAAAGATTCAAGTTGCCGCAAGGGAAATCTTTCTTGTTTCATGATATTTACTCGAAATCTTTTCAAGTGAAGTATTATGATCTGATCGAAGTGATTGAGCAATGGCCCACAACAACCAAAAGCAAATACGATCAATTTTAAATCAGACTACTTAACGCTATTTTTGAATTCTTTGCCGGGTTTAAATCGAGGGATTGATGTTTCTGGGATTTTGTGAGTTTCGCCGGTTTTTGGATTTCGTCCGGTTTTTGCTCGTCGTTTTGTTTTTTGAAAAGAGCCGAAGCCAACAAGTTTTACTTCTTCGCCTTTTGAGACTGTTTTCTGAATAATTTCCAAAGTTGCATCAAGCCAGTCTTCGATTTGTGTTTTGCTCGATTTTGTTTTCGTTGAAATAGCTTGGACAAGTTCAGATTTATTCATTTTTGCTCTTCATGATTAGTGCAGTGTACATTTTGCAGTTGACGAGGTGAAAGACTATCAATTTCGGCTCTTTTGTCATTAAAAAACTGTTCCAAAATGAGACACCTGAAATTTTAGTTAAACTTTGGTCTGGTGACTGCCGAAATAAACATCATGAAATCAAATATGCAGTATGTTATTTTAATTCTTTTCATTTTTGCTTTGCAGATGATTTTTTATACAAACTTCAGACAGTTCGAAGCATCGTTTACTGTCGATCAGTCAACTTTAAATTTTTATAAAAAACAAAACGAAAAGCTCAAGGTTCAGTTGGCAAGTTTAGAGTCTCAATCGCAGCGTTTGCCAGCATCCTTGACAGCGGAGCTCAGTCAACGTCGAAGCGAGCCTATCGACATGTCTGATTTTTATTTTTCAAAAGCTCAAGATCTTTATAAGAAAAACCAAACGGCTGAAGCTTTGAAAATACTTGAAAAAGTCATTCAGAACAGTTTTGTCGTCGAAAATTTGGCGAAAGCGAGATATTTGAAAATTGAATATAAATGCAAGTCTGACATTGATGACAGTTGTTTGTCTGATATCGATTATTTGGTGACCCAACATCCGGAGTCTGCGTGGACAGGTTTGTCCTTACAGACTCTCTCAAAATATTATGAAAGAAAACAGCAGTTTGCAGAATCGCAAAGCCTAAAGAAAATTATTAAAAAGAATTTTTCACTTTCTCCATCTCAAAAACATTTAAATAATGAGAACATCAAATTGTGAAGTCTTTTTTAATTGTCCTTTTTTTTTCAATTCAAATATTAGCTGATAATAATATCGTTCAGGTGCCAGACTCTTGTATTGAAAACAAAAAAAGTCCTTGTTTGATAAAAGCAAAAACCAATGTCCAATTGACATGGGGTAATCAGGTCGATTTAGAACTCAGCAAAGAGGCATTGGTCGAAGTTCAGGAAAGTGAAAATTCATTGCGTTTTGACGTATTATCTGGATTTGCACGATTGCAATCGAAAGATAAGGACAAGCAAAACTATAAAATTTTTGGTTTTGAAGTTATAACGAATCAGGTACAGTACGTTTCAGCTCAGCGAGGTCAAGTTGAGGTATTTGATAGTCAATCTCTGGATCTAAAGACATTCGTTCAAGAGAAAAACTTGAAGTCCAGCGAAAGAATTTTTGTTCTTCATAAATCTGAGTTTTTAAATCGCGCAGAGCTTGTGAGATATTTAGCACGCTTTTACCCTGATCTGAAATCGATCAAATCGGCATTGTCAAAATTATCTGTTTCTTATCAAAAAAAGCTAACATCAGAGTCGGTACGGCAGGCTGAATTCCTTAAGAAAAAGCAAGATCGCGAAATCGCATCGATCGAACTTGAGGAAAAACGGCGCATTGCGGAACAAATTCAGCAGGAAAAAGACCGAAAAAGGTCTCGTGAATTATTTTTTATGAGGACATTTAAACAGTAATTCCATAGACTTTAGGCATGTCAACAAATGCACCACAAAATTTTCACTCCAATTCGCATCTTAATTTAAATACGCAACCTCTTTTTCATCGACGGGCTAAAATTGTAGCCACGATAGGGCCTGCCACGAAAGATCCTGAAAATATTGAAAAAGCGATTTACGCTGGGTTAAATATAGCTCGTCTTAATTTTAGCCATGGGACGCATGAAGAACATTTGTCAGTGATTAAAATTATTCGCGACAAATCAATAGCCCTAAAAGCACCAGTCACAATTTTACAGGATCTGCAAGGTCCCAAAGTGCGCGTCGGTCTTTTTGAGAAAGGATCTATCCTTCTCACTCAAAATGAGATTGTGACAGTGACAATTGAAGATGTTTTAGGAAAAGAAGGTTTGATCCCGAGTGATTTTAAAGAACTTTGCAAAGCGGCGCGTCCTGGGGTTCATATTCTTTTAGACGATGGACTTATTGAAATTGAAGTTGTCGAGGTATTCGAAAAAGCACTGAAGGCGAAAGTTATTTACGGTGGAATTTTAAAAAACCGCAAGGGAATGAATTTGCCGGGTGTGAATTTACCTGTCGAAGCAATGACCGCCAAAGACCGCGCAGATTTAGAATTCGGTCTGAAAAACAACGTTGACTACATTGCGTTGAGTTTTGTTCGTTACGGAAAAGACATTCGGCAATTGCGTGAAATTATTGATCAACATAAGTCCCCTGCGAAAATTGTCGCCAAAATCGAAATGCTTGAGGCTTTAGAGAATCTAGAAGAAATCATCAGGTTATCTGATGTTGTCATGGTAGCCCGAGGAGACTTGGCCGTAGAGACGGGGCAGAGTCGTTTGCCGAGTGCTCAAAAACGAATTATTGCATTATCAAATCAAATGGGAAAGCCAGTGATCACAGCGACTCAGATGTTGGATTCAATGGTTGAAAATCCGCGCCCAACACGGGCAGAGATCACTGACGTTGCTAACGCCGTTTTGGATGGTTCTGATGCTTTGATGTTGTCCGCAGAAAGTGCAAGCGGTAAATATCCATTTAAAGCGATACGAACGATGCATGAAATTATTGTTGAAGTTGAGAAAAATGAAAATAATTACTATAAATTATCACTTGAGCATGAATTGTTGAGTACGCCCGCTGCAATTGCTGCAAGCTCTGTGATGTCGGCTCTTAAATTAAATGCGAGTGCGATTGTTTGCTTAACAACAACGGGTAAAACGGCTCAAATTATTTCGACGTTCCGACCTCGGGCGCAGATTGTAGCTATTACGACGGATCTTGATGTTTTGAATCGTCTGGAAATGACATGGGGCCTGCAAACCTTGCATTTACAGCCGTACCACAATTTAAAAGATATCATCGGTCAGGTTGAAAAACTATTGATTGAAAATGGATTATCAAAAACAGGGGATCGCGTGATTTTTACTTTAGGTCAGCCCGTGGCCGATCGCGGAACGACGAACTCATTGCATGTTCATACTGTGGGCGGAGAAGAGTATAAAAAAGCAGATCAAATTCAATTGCCATTGCGTTTCAAAAACGTGAAAGAAGTTTGATTCTTTCACGTTAAATTGATGTTTGGTTGTCTGTCTGAATAAAAAACTCTTCGAAATCTTTTTTGATCTCTGAGAGTTTTTGTCGAAGATGCTTGAGCTGTTTTGTTGAAGCCTGACAAACTAATTCTTGAAAGTAGACTTCATTCTTTTTTCGTAAGTCATCTGACAATTTTAAATAAATCGTCGATTGGTGATCACGCCAGTTTTGGATGTAATCTAAAATAAATTTTTGAAAAACTTCAGGAGATGTACTCGCTAATTTTAACTTTTCAAAATTCTGTTTATTATTTTTGAGTTGTTCCTCAGATGGAAATGGATTGTTTTTGACATGCGTCACTAGAGATGACTCTTGTTGTTGGGAAAGAGGACCCAGAAATAATCTGGAATTTTCTAAACTGCGTTTCAGTCGTCGTTCTTCGCGCTCAGACATCTTTTTGCTATTTTCGTCGTCTTCAATCTTTTTTGCAACTTGATCGACAAAATACTGAATCTGTTTTTTATCTAATGTTTTTATCAGAACTTGAATGTCGGTTGCACTGAGCTTGACGCTATCAGAAAAAATAATTCCAGCCTGGATTAAGATTTTTTCAACTTCACGACAGTCTATTTTGTTTTGATCATTCGCAGTTGAAAGAAGTTTGTCAGCCCGCTCGAAAACATTTGGAATTTCATGGTCATTATTTTCATAAGCTCTTTTTAAAAAGAGCTTCAGGTGTTTTTTGACTGCATTTTTTTGTTCATTTGAAATGTCAAAATAGTCATCTGCTTTCCAACTTGCAGCAGTGTCTGCAAAGCGAAAGGCAAGTCGTTGTTGCGAGCAACTGGAGAAAAATAATAAGCAGACGAATACAAAATTTAAATTCATCTTATCCCTCCTAGTTAAAGAAGGATAAGATGAGAACTGATGAATTCACAACTTAAATATCAGGTAGCTGTCTAATTACAGCGTCTCCAGCTGAGTTTTAAGTTTTGACGAAAGCTAGCATCAGTAGAATCCACAACGATTTTAACAGCAGGTTTAAAAATTTGAGCTAATAAATTTCGGACGCCAATAACGGATTTAACGCGGACGCGAATGTTTTGACCACTCGCTAAACAAGCCAATGTACTTAGCTTAGGGGCATTACCAAGAAGTGATTTGTTTTGAACTAACAAAGAATAATTTTCAGTTTTTGGACCATTCAAAACTTTTTGCTCAAAACCAAATCCTTTGCCACCAGAAATTTCTGCTGTTGCTAGTTGATAAGCGACAGCCATTTTATTAGGGATTTCAACATATCCTCTATATTCAATCGAATCGATATCGAATGTCCAACCTCTTGGAACGTTGATATCGACGAGAATCGTACATTGTTTTTCATTCGATTTAGCATTTGGATTCTCAGTGCCTTTTCCGATTTGTGCAGAGAAGCGGTCATAAAGAACACTTAAGTAATTCAGATCTTGAGTCATGATTGCCGTGGCATTACTTGCATCGCAGCCTGATCCATCAATTTGAAGATTCGTCACAACAGCTGACGGCGGAGTCAACGCACTGGCAGAGCTATTTATTAAAATGAGAGCTAATAATGGAATGAATTTTTTCATAAGATCCCCTTGGTTGAATTATAAATAAAGCAAGCAAGGGGCCAATAAAATCACTGTTTTTGGAGTCATTTAGGGTCTAAATGGATCAATTTAGTTTAGAAAATAGGCTATACTTTCATAGGTTTACAATTCACAGCTAGGCTCATTTTGCCCTCAGTTGCTTTTAAAACCTGTTCCGCCGTCATGTCTGGAGCATATTCTAAAAGTACGAATCCATTGGGAGTGATTTCGATCACACCATAATCGGACACAATTTTTTTAATGCATTTCACACCTGTCAGTGGAAGTGTGCATTTTTTACGTAGCTTTGAATTTCCATCACGATCTGCGTGTTGCATGGCTACGATCACGTTTTTGGCGCCGGCAACAAGATCCATGGCTCCGCCCATACCTTTAATCATTTTTCCTGGAACCATCCAATTTGCGATGTTACCTTCTTCGTCGACTTCCATTGCTCCAAGAACTGTAAGATCAATGTGGCCACCGCGAATCATTGCAAAACTATCAGCACTCGAAAAAAAACTCGCACCTCGTGCTGTCGTAATTGTTTGTTTGCCTGCATTGATCAGATCCGCATCGATATTTTCTTCTGCTGGAAAAGGTCCCATACCTAAAAGACCATTTTCACTTTGTAACATAACAGTTTTTGATTCAGGGATGTAATTCGCAACGAGTGTCGGAATCCCAATTCCTAAATTCACAGTGTATCCGTCTTGAACTTCGTCAGCGATTCGTTTTGCAATTTGTTCTCTAGTTAATGGCATACTTATTTACTCACAGTTCTTTGTTCAATTCGTTTTTGATAATTGCTGCCCTGGAAAATACGTTGAACATAAACTCCTGGAGTGTGAATTTGATCGGGATCAAGCGTACCAGTTTCAACCAGCTCTTCAACTTCAGCAATTGTGATTTTGCCTGCTGTCGCAATCATGGGATTAAAATTACGTGCCGTTTTTCGATAAATGAGATTTCCGAATTTATCGCCTTTCCAGGCTTTAACAAAAGCAAATTCACCAGTGATACCTTTTTCGAGAACGTATTCTCGTCCTTCAAACACGCGAACTTCTTTTCCTTCCGCAATTTTTGTTCCGACTCCAGTTGGAGTATAAAATGCAGGAATTCCCGCTCCGCCGGCGCGCAGTCTTTCGGCTAAAGTTCCTTGGGGGCAAAACTCAAGCTCAAGTTCTCCTGACATATATTGTTTTTCGAAAGTGGCGTTTTCACCGACATAAGAAGACATCATTTTTTTGATCTGACGAGTTTGCAACAGTAAACCTAATCCAAAATCATCAACACCTGCATTGTTTGAAACACAAGTGATGTTCTGTACACCTGAGTCTCTGAGGGCTTCAATACAGTTTTCAGGTATTCCGCAAAGTCCAAAGCCACCAACAAGATAAGTATTATTGCTCTTCACATCGTGAAGAGCATCTTTTGCATTTTTAAAAACTTTTTTTGACATATTGCTCTTTCTTCAAGAAAAAATAGATTAAATTCTTTCGATGATAACAGAGACAGCTTCGCCGCCGCCAATACATAAAGTCGCAAGGCCGCGACGAGCATTTTTGGTATGCAGTCCGTGAATTAATGTTGTGAATATACGCGCACCACTTGCGCCGATGGGGTGACCTATTGCAATCGCACCACCGAAAACATTAATGCGATCCATTGGGATTTCTAAAGATTTTTGCGCAGCCATTGTCACATTTGCAAAAGCTTCGTTGATTTCAAAAAGATCAATATCTGATATTTTTAAATTGGCGATTTCAAGTGATTTTTTAATGGCCCCCACAGGTGCAGTTGTAAAGTACTTTGGATCTTGCGCAAATGTAGCATGCGATACAATTTTTGCGAGTGGAGTTAAACCGCGTTTTTTGGCTTCTGATTCTGACATTAAAACAATGGCTGCTGCGCCATCGTTAATTTTTGATGCATTGGCGGCAGTGATTGTGCCTTCTTTTTCAAAGGCAGGTTTTAATCCAGGCATTTTGTCGAACATCGCTTTTCCCGGCTCTTCGTCAGCATTCATTGTTACTGTGCCTTTTTTTCCTTCGATAACAACGTCTGCGATTTCATTTTTAAATGTTCCGTTGGCGATACTGGCCTGGGCTTTTTTGTAGGACTCCACCGCAAATTGATCTTGAGCTTCGCGACTGAAAGAAAATTCACGCGAACAAATTTCAGCCGCATTTCCCATGTGGAAATTATTGTACGGATCCCATAAGCCATCTTTAATCATTGAATCTGTCATTGTGACGTTACCCATACGTGATCCTGTGCGCGAATTTTCAAGAAGGTGAGGAGCTAAGCTCATATTTTCTTGTCCGCCAGCAACGGCAATTGAAGTGTTGCCTAAGCGAATAGAATCACTCGCAAGCATCACAGCTTTTAAGCCTGAGCCACACACTTTATTTATAGTTAAACAAGGAGTTGAATTTGAAACTCCGGCGTAAATTGCAGCCTGGCGAGCGGGGGCTTGGCCGGCACCAGCAGTTAAAACCTGACCCATGATAATTTCATGGATGTCTGCAGGATTTAAATTAATTTTTGCAAGAGCTGCCTTAATTGCGATAGCCCCTAATTTTGGGGCAGGTAGCGAAGAAAGCATGCCTTGAAATGATCCGACGGCAGTACGTTGAGCTGAAACGATAACGACATTTTCCATAGTAAATTCTCCATTTGATTTTGTTAGAGTAAACAATACGTGAACATCTAAACATATTTCGTCAAAAAATTCTTGAGTATATTTTAAAAAATAAAGTTGACAGAGTTTGAATTTTACCGCAACGCTAATTTCCTATGGCAAAAAAACCGATCTCAAAAGCTGAAGATAAGTCTAAAAACAAATCAAAAACATCAGATAAAGCTGAAGTTGTCATCAAAAAGTCAAAAGTAGCGACAAAAGATGATTCTAAAACTTCTAAAAAAGAAGCAAGTTCTGTTAAAGACGAATCTAAAAACACAAAACAATCAACTCTTGCTGCAAAATCTGACGCAAAGCCTCAGACGCTTAAGCAAGCAGCTAAGTCGAAATCCAAGTCAAAATCTAAAAAGAATGATAAAAAACAAGACGACGATTTTGAAGACGATATCGATGATGATTTCGGAGAATCTGAAATTGCAGAATACGAAGACGACCTCAAAGCCGTTGAAGATGACGAAGATGACAATTTAGATGAATTTTCTGATGATGATGATTCTGAAACCGTAGCCGCGGAAATTTATTTAACAGATTCTGAAGGTCGCAGGCTTTGCCGCGTTCGCGATTGTGATCAAGTGGCGAATGTTGAAGGTTATTGCCGATACCACTATCTTTTATTGTGGAAGAAAATCCAAATTCGTAAAGCGATCCTTATCGATGATAAACTCGAAAGATACATCATAGCTTTAACTACGCGTTATCCAGATAAGTTTTTAGAGATGATTAAAAAAGATCTTAAAACTGAAAAAGATTTCTTAAGTTCAATTGCTGAACTTGAAATTGATGAGTCAGTTCTTGCAGATGAAGCTGGTGATGACGATGCTCAATCGTTCACAGATGAAATTCGTGGAACTGTTGAGTCAGCTGCAATTGATGATGACGGAGACTACTAGTTATTTTTTCAGCTCTGAAACTGTATAAAATAGAAATCTTATTTTTAACCCTCGGCGTGCTGCTCAGCACGCTGATGTTTAAAACGTTAGTGATTCACCCCGACAACACACAATTAATGGATAAAGCCGTGAAACTCGTTCAAACAGACGAGTGGACACACTATGGGAATCGTTCCACAAAAGTAGGTTCAATTCCAGGTTCTTTTTTAACAGCAGTAACGGGACTTCCGATGAAGATCTATTTTTCACCGTGGTCGGCGATGGTCGTGATTCTCATATTTCATTTCATCAGTTATTTTTTACTGCGAAAAGTTGGATTTTTAATTCAAGAGAATTTATCTGTACTTCTGTTACTCCTTGTTTTTTGGTTGAATCCTTGGCGTGTCGAACAGAGTGAGTTGTACAATCCGGCCTATTTATTTTTATTTGCGACACTACATTTGTGGACTGCAATATCGATGAAACATAAGAATTTTTGGCTGACTTTTGTTCATGTGTTGGCTGTAGGATTTTGTTTTCAAACTCATTTTTCATTTTTGATATTAGCATTGATTTCTTTTTTTATGTTCATCACGGGACAACTTAAAGTTCACTGGCGTGGATTTTTCGCAGGCGTTTTTCTGATAGGACTGTCATTGGTTCCTTATATTCTGAGTCGATATTTTAATTCAACGGGAGTTGAGGAAAATATTGATCTTGCAAAATCCGATGCATTTTTAGGTCGAAATTTTGTTCTGGTCTATCCTGTAATTAAATCACTGATCTACTTTTTTCGGATGGGTTCACTGTATTTTGGTCGTCATATTTTTTCAGAGATTCAATTCGAGTGGATCACAAATGGTTTATTAAACCTGGTTGTGACAAATATATTTCATATATTAAAATGGATTTTAGCTGCGGCCAGTTTGACCTTAAGTTTCTATTTGATCGGCCGTTTTTTAAAAAAGATACAGTGGAAAACTCTTATTAAATTGAAACAAGATTTAAAAGAAAATCCACGAGAACGTTTTTTAAATTACTTTGTGTTTACCTTTGTGGCTGTTTTTGTTGCTGCTAGTTTGTCACCTGTGGAGTTTAACCACTGGCATTTTATTCTTTGTTTTCCAGTGATTAGTATATTTATGGTTTTTGAAATTCAAAACTTAATTCTAAAATATAAAATTTCAACAAAATGGATTTGGTCTTTGGTTTTAGTATTTATTTTATGGGATGTTTTTGCAGCTTTAGGTAGTCGTAGTCACTCTTTTAAAAATGACTACGAAACTGATTTTTATAAGCATTACCAGATTCCTAAGTGAACCTTATTTATATTATTTCAGAATTATGAAATAATTCTATTTTACTTTGTAAAAATGGTATTTATCTTTTTACTTTCAAATTTATTTTAACGAGATATATATAAAATCACAAACGGAGGTTTTATGAAAGTGGTAGGTCATTCTTTTTTATTCGTTATTATTTCAACAATATTTTCTTCAGCAGCGTTCGCTGGATGGTCATCTGGTGGAGTGAGTTGTTCAAAATCAAATTATCCAAATGAGGCAAACAAGACAACGTACTTTTCAATTTCATTTCTTGATTACCGAGCTCAACAAGCAACATATGATTTAAGTTCAGGTTCAAATCCCCAGCAAATTTTCGAAGATGAATTTTTGCAGAACGGAACTTTTGCAACTGCGACAAAAATAAATCCACGAACTATCTGGGTTGGATTATTTGATTGGATTCAAATCTATGACGGAATGATTTTCGAAAGTGGAAGTTGGGGGCCAGTGAATGGTGCGACTCTGAATTCAAGAGCAGAAGTGCATTTTTTACCCTATAATGATAAAGCTTATGGTCCAGATTATGCTGATGTAACTTTGTATATTTTTAATAGTTCTAGTTCTTCATGGCAAGTGTATATAACTTATCACAAATGCCACGTGAGTCTTTCGCACTAAGACATTAATGTAAATCGTCTTTTTTCTTTTTTGATTTGAACATCGTTGGCACTTGCATTTGTTCCATGTCGATGTGTTTAACAAGTTCGTCAAACTAATCTTCAGTCGCATCGAGTGCATCTAGTGAGCGTTCAGCTTCGGCATTTTTTAAAATGGTTTCGGCATCAGTTGCTAGGCCCAATAATCTGTCGGCTTCGGCTTCTAGAGTTGGATTCACTGTTGAAAATTGTAACCAAACTTTTTCAGTACCAAATGGATACTGCAGCCAGGTGTAGGGTAATTCAATATCTTCGTCGTTTTCAAAGTATTCGACCATCAGGCTGGCGATGGCATCGACGGCCAGATAGATCAATTCGACGATTTTTTCTTTGTCATTTTTGTGGTCGATCGAGACTTCAAAATTGTGAAAACGCAATTCGCCCTTTTTATGAATCCCAACGCTCAGCAGTATTTCAGATGGGTAAATGCGGCCATTCGTGTGGATTTCGCCTTTTTCACCGATCTGCTCTTTGAAATTCTGCTCAAAAATTGTACTAATTTGCTTTTTAAGCTCTGGCGGCAGCTCAGTCCATTTAGAGATCGTTTTAGTGCGTGGATTCATTTGTAAAACCTTTGTGATAAGAAGCAAATTGTTTCTCAATTTATTGACTGAAATACAAGGACTTTTTATAACCACTGCTTACGTAATTTAGAAAAAATTTTAAAGAAACTAGCTGTGAAATTTAAGAGAGAAATACATGAATCCAAATCCGATCGAAAATGTAGCTATTGAATCTGTAAAAAATGAGGCTCGTTCGCAAGATATTGGACTTGGTCGTGGAGTCTATGTTTCGACGTACGGCTGCCAAATGAATGTGAACGATACAGAGCGTATGTATTCACTTTTAGAGATGGCAAATTTCAGTCCCGTGCAAACGCCAGAAGAAGCCAGTCTTATCATTATCAATGCGTGCTCGATCCGTGAAAAACCAGTACACAAAGTTTATTCTGAAGTGGGTCGTTATAAAAAAATGAAAGATAAAAATCCGAATTTGAAAATCGGTGTTGGTGGTTGTGTCGGTCAGCAAGAAAAAGACAAACTCATCAAACAACAGCCATTGATTGATTTCGTTTTTGGAACTGACAATATCGATAACCTGCCAAATCTTGTGGCTCAAGTTTACGAGACCAAAGGTAAAGAAAAAATTATCAATGCAAAATTTGAACATCGTGCGCCTTATCACGTTGAAACTTTAGTTCGTAATCCGGGTGTTTCAACATTTGTGAACATCGCCAAAGGTTGTGATAATTTTTGTACGTTCTGTGTTGTTCCATATACGCGCGGACGTGAAAAATCACGACCACTGTCTCATGTGGTAATGGATGTTCGAAATTTAATTCAGCGTGGAGTGAAAGAAGTGACTCTTCTTGGTCAGAATGTGAATTCTTACCACGCTGATAATGGCGAAGGCGGCGAATATGATTTCGCTGATCTTTTAAAGAAAGTGGCAACGGACACGGACATTGAACGTATTCGCTATACGACATCACATCCGAAAGATTTTAATGAAAAGCTCATGCAAGTGATGGCCGATCATCAGGATAAAATTTGTGAATACGTGCATTTACCTTTCCAATCTGGAAGTTCTCAAATCTTAGAAAAAATGAATCGTGGTTACACGCGTGAAGTTTATTTAGAGAAAATTGCCCAGATGAAAAAGTTGATTCCGAATCTAGTTTTATCAACCGATATCATCGTAGGATTCCCTGGCGAGACTGAAGAAGATTTTCAGCAAACGCTAGATATGGTCAAAGAAGTTCAATTTGAAACTATCTTTGCGTTTATGTATTCGCCACGTCCTTTTACAAAAGCAGCTCAATTCACGGATCAAGTTCCTGAGCATATTAAAAATCAACGTTTGAATCATTTGTTTGAAGTCCATGAAAAAATGGCTTTCGAACTTGTGAAAAAATATCAAGATCAAACTTTACAGGTTTTGGTCGAAAGTATTAACGAGCAAGGCAAGGCTCAAGGGCGCAGCACTCAGAATAAACTTGTATACTTCATGGGAAGTCCTGACTTGATCGGAAAAACAGTTCCTGTTCGAATTACGCAAGCATTTCCAAGTGTTTTCAGAGGAGAGTTATGTCAATAACTCTAAGTAGGTAATCATGTCAGTCAATGACTCTGAAAATAAATATTTAAATATTATCAGTCCGGATTTCTTTTTTGCTAAACCTCAGGATGAGCGCGTGGATTTTGAAGAGAAAGATCTGATTGAATTAAAGCCTTATGGTTTATCAATTGCGAATGAAACAACACGTCCTTTTTTGATTTTGAAAGATGATTCAGGTTTGTACACACTGCCGGTTGGAATTTCACAGATCGAAGCCGGCGTCGCACTCACGCAGTCGTCGGTCTCGCAATCCCCGGTGACACCGCATAAGTTTTCTGAAATGCTGTTAGATAGCCTAGATATTAAAATTGAGCGTTGTATTTTTGTCGAGATCAAAGGACTACATCAGTATGTTCGTGTCTACATGACGGGACACCCAAAGTATCAAAGTTTAAAGCTTAAAGCAGATCAAGCGATGAGTCTTTGTATTCATTTAAAAGTTCCCCTTTATGCTACGAAAGATTTTATTCAAAAATCAAAAATGATGACAGCTGAAGTCTCAGAAGTTTCTAAGTCGCTTTTAGCTCGTCCTGAATTTTCAGGTAAAAATAATTTATGTCATTAAACTCAATCATCACAGCCCGCGGAAAAACACCAGTCATTGCAAATTTTGTGTTTATTGCCGAAGGCGCAAAAATTATTTCAGATGTGACCATCGGTGAAAATTCTTCGATTTGGTATAACACCACTTTACGTGGGGACGTGATGCCAATCACGATCGGTCGTGAAACAAATATTCAAGACGGATCCACTTTACATGGCACTTTTGGAAAACACGCTTGCGTTATTGGCGATCGCGTGACAATTGGTCATAACGTGGTTCTGCATGGTTGTAAAATAGGCAACAGCACTTTGATTGGTATGGGGTCTGTTGTTATGGACGGCGCTATAGTTCCTGATCACTGTGTTGTTGGTGCTGGAAGCTTAGTCACCGAGGGTAAATTATTTGAACCGTACAGCCTTATTGTTGGCAGACCTGCGGTTTTTAAGCGTCGTTTAAATGACGACGAAATAAAATTTTTGGAACAGTCCGCCGACAACTATATTCTGTATAAATCCTGGTATAATTCATAGTATATTTAAGCCTTACAAATATGAATTTGAAAGGCGAAAAATATGTCTCAATCCGTTTTTGAACTTGCCCTGACTTTCGATGATATTTTACTCGTTCCCCAATACTCTGAAATTGTTCCCACTGAAGTTATCCCCAGAACTTTCTTTGCCAAAGATCTTTATTTAAATTCACCGATTATTTCGGCGGCAATGGATACAGTGACCGAACATCGTATCGCAAGGATTATGGCCCAAAACGGTGGTCTTGGAATTATTCATAAAAACTTATCGATCGAAGCTCAATCTTTTCAAGTTGAAAAAGTAAAAAAATATGAAAGTGGAATGATTCAAGATCCGATCACATTGTCTCCGGATCATTATGTTTCTGAAGCACTCCAAATCATGGCTAAATACTCGATCAGTGGAGTTCCAATCACTGTTCAAGGTAAGCTTGTCGGAATTTTAACGAATCGTGATTTGCGATTTGAAACCAACGTTCATCAACCGATCAAAAATATTATGACGAAAGAGAATCTGATCACAACGCATGTGGGAACCACATTGGATCAAGCTAAAAAAATTCTGCAAAAACATCGGATAGAAAAATTACCAGTGGTTGATGCTGCTGGGATTTTAAAGGGTCTTATTACAATTAAAGATATCGAAAAAGCGGAAGCCTTTCCACAATCAACAAAGGATTCAAAAGGTCGTCTCGTTGCGGCCGCAGCTGTTGGAGTCGGAGAAGGAACATTTGAGAGGGTCGAGGCTTTAGTCGCAAGTGGTGTTGATGTGGTGTGCGTGGATACAGCCCACGGACATTCTAAAAATGTCATCAGTATGGTCAGTGCTATTTCAAAAAAATTCAAAGACCTTGTGATTGTCGCCGGAAATGTCGTGACCGAAGAAGGCACTGAGGCCTTAATTGCTGCAGGAGCTGATGTTGTTAAAGTCGGCGTCGGTCCTGGAAGTATTTGTACAACTCGTGTTGTCGCTGGTGTTGGAATGCCGCAGATCTCGGCCATTATGAAATGTGCGGCCGCAGCAAAGAAACATCATAAATCAATTATCGCTGATGGCGGCGTCAAATATTCGGGTGATATTTCAAAAGCTCTAGCACTTGGTGCGAACACTGTCATGATTGGAAATCTTTTAGCTGGTGCTGAAGAATCTCCGGGAGAAACAGTGTTGTATCAAGGTCGCACGTATAAAGTTTATCGCGGTATGGGTTCACTTGGTGCAATGGAACAAGGATCCAAAGATCGTTACGGACAAATGGATGTCAATGATGTGGATAAATTAGTTCCTGAAGGTATCGAAGGAAAAGTTCCGTATAAGGGAAGTGCATCAGGAATCATTCACCAATTGGTCGGTGGTTTGAAATCTGGGATGGGATATTTAGGTGCTAAAAATATTGAAGAGCTGCAAGCGAAAGCCAAATTTGTCCAGATCACTTCGCAAGGTCTTCGTGAGTCTCATGTGCATGATGTGAGTATTACCAAAGAAGCTCCGAACTACAGACTAGAACACTAAGGCAAGTCATATGAAAAATGGATTTTTAATTTTAGATTTCGGTTCGCAAGTAACAATGCTGATTGCACGCAGACTTCGCGAGCTTGGTTATTATTCAGAAATCAAACCTTACACTGAAAGTTTAGAATCAATTTTAAAATTTAATCCATCAGGTATTATTTTAAGCGGAGGTCCAAATTCAGTTTATGATTCAGGGGCTCCGAAAAGAAATGTGAAAGAGCTTTTGGAAATCGCTCCAGTGCTTGGGATTTGTTACGGAATGCAACTATTAGCCGAGCAACTTGGTGGAAAAGTTGAAAGCGCAAAAAATCGTGAGTATGGTCTGAAAGAAATTTCGTGGTTAGAGCCTGTGAATTTATCTGATCAAAAAACAATTCCTGTGAAACATAATGTTTGGATGAGTCACGGTGATGTGGTGACTGCGGTTCCAGAAAATTCAAAAATATTTTGTCAGACTGCAGATCATATTTCAGGAATAAAAGCAGACAAGTACTGGGCTTTTCAATTTCACCCCGAAGTCGCGCACACGAATTTTGGAACTGAAATTCTCAAAGCCTATTGTGAATGGACGGGTGCAAAAGCCGATTGGAATCCAAAAACGACAAAAACCTATTGTGAAGAACTAATATTAAATACTGTGGGTCCCAAAGATCATGTTCTGTGTGCTTTGAGTGGTGGCGTGGATTCGAGTGTTGTGGCCACATTACTTACAAAAGTTTTAGGCGCCGAACGTGTGCACTGTGTGTTTTTAGATAACGGGCTTTTAAGATTAAATGAATTTGAAAATGTGCTCGCTCAATATAAAAAATTTGGGCTAAATGTTGTTGGTGTTGATGCTTCGAAAGAATTCTTAACTGCTTTAGCAGGGATTTCAGATCCGGAGCTAAAACGTAAAGCCATCGGAAGAACTTTTATTGAAGTCTTCGATGCGACAATTCAAAAAGAACTCGCTGCTGTCAAAGATCAAATTCGATTTTTAGCACAAGGGACTTTGTATCCTGATGTGATTGAAAGTGTTTCTTCGGTCGGAGGAAGCGTGACTATTAAATCGCATCACAATGTTGGTGGGCTTCCGGAGAAAATGAATTTAAAATTAGTAGAACCTGTTCGACATTTGTTTAAAGACGAAGTGCGAAGTCTTGGATTGGAACTTGGTCTTCCGCAAGAAATGATCGGCAGACATCCTTTTCCAGGTCCTGGTCTTGCGATTCGGATCATGGGTGATGTGACTGAGGCAAAACTGAAAGTTTTAAAAAAAGCAGATGATGTTTTTATTTCAAATTTAAGATCGAAAGGTTTGTATAATCAAATTTGGCAAGCCTTCTGTGTGCTCTTACCCGTACAAACCGTGGGTGTCATGGGTGATGGTCGGACGTATGAAAATGTTTTGGCATTACGAGCCGTGACGTCGAGCGATGGTATGACTGCGGATTGGTATGATTTTGATGCCAAATTTTTACGTCATGTTTCAAATGAAATCACAAATCAAGTCAAAGGCATCAATCGTGTCGTTTATGATGTGACTTCAAAACCACCAGCAACAATTGAGTGGGAGTAGGAAAATTTATGAAATTATCTTTCGCATTTTTATCAATTCTATTTTTCGGTGTGTTTGCTTTTGCAGACAAAGGAGCTTTTGTGCATCCTCGTGATTTTTTTTCAACATTATCTAAAAACAAAAAACAACTCTGGGTGGTGGGCTACGTGAATGCGACACCTGAGGACTCGATCAAAGACCTTGAAATCAGTTTCGCAAACGGTGCTGATGCGATTGTTTTTGAATCCAGTGACTATAAAAAACTGGATGACACTTTGGCGATTATCCGAAAAAAATTTCCTAAAGCTGTGATCGGCGTGAATTTTTTAGGTCCTGATGAAAAATTATTTACCTACAAAGAAACATTTGAACTGGCCACAAAACACAAAGCGCAAATTGCCTGGACCGACTTTTCCGGCGTGGATCAAATCAATGAAGCTAAAGACGAAAGTCTTCATGCGATTGATGCCTTAAAACCAAAAGATGTTTTTTATGTTTCTGGAATTCATATGAAATATTCCACTTTAAAAAATCCTGAGAAAACAATCCAAAAATCAGCAATGCAGGCGATGGGTTGGGTTGATGGCATTGTCATCACTGGGCTTAAAACGGGAGTGGCGACAGATCCAGATCGAGCAAAAAATGTTCGCGCGGTGATTGGAAATTATCCGATGGGTGCGGCTTCTGGAGTTTCTGCTGAAAATGTTGGGACGATCATAGATTCAATTGATTTTGCTTTAGTGAATACAAGTATTGCCGAGAAATCTCACCGAATCATTGGTGACAAGGTAAAAGCGCTTCGTGCCGCGATGGATAAGTCGACCTCAGCAGTTGTGGATAAAAAATAATGTCATTTGTTCATCTTCATACTCATTCTGAATATTCACTTCTGGAAGCCGCTTGCAGGCTCAAGGGTTTAGCTAAAAAAGCAAGTGAATACCAAATGCCAGCATTAGCGTTAACTGATAACGGGAACATGTTTGGTGCAATTGAATTTTATTTTGCCTGTTTAGACAAAGGTGTAAAGCCGATCATTGGGCTTGATGCATATTTAGCGCCGGGATCAAGACATGAAAAAAAACAAGATCCGAATGCCCGATTTTCTGAAGTAGCTCTTGGACCAAGACGATTAGTCCTTTTAGCAGAAAATTTAAAAGGGTATCAAAATTTGTGCTCACTTTCGTCAGCAGGTTATCAAGAGGGGTTTTATTGGAAACCTCGTATTGATTACGATATTCTGAAAGAAAAAAGCGATCATTTAATTTGTCTCAGTGGCGGACTCCGAGGGGAAGTCGTTGATACTTTCCTAAAAGAAGGTCCAGAAGCAGCTTTACAAAAAATTCGAAATCTTAAAAATTTATTTCAAGATCGGTTTTATTTAGAGACTTGTAAGACTGGTCCCCTGTGGAACGATATTAATAAATTTTTACTTGAGGCTTCAAAAATTTGTGACGTTCCGATGGTGGCCACCAATGATGTGCATTACACCACAGCCGATGATCAAATCGCCCAAGAGGTTTTAATTTGTATCGGGATGAATAAAACCTTATCCGATGAATCAAGGTACAAATTGGGTGGGTCTGAGTTTTATTTTAAATCGCCAGAGCAAATGCAGAAATTATTTTCTGATAATCCAGATTCTATTGCAAAAACTTTAGAAATTGCAGACCGTTGTAATGTTAAATTCAATTTGAAAGATAAAGACGGAAAAGCCATTTATCACTTACCGAGTTTTCCGACGACCGAAGGTCGTACAGTCAAAGAAGAGATCCGTTTTAGATCACTTGAAGGACTTACGAGACGTTTTAAAGAAACCGCAGAATTAGGCGAACCCATCGCTGAAGACGAGCAAAAAAAATATCACGAACGTCTTGATTTCGAATTATCAATTATTGATCGCATGGGATTTAATGGATACTTTTTGATCGTTCAGGATTTCATTAACTGGGCTAAAAACCGAGATATTCCGGTAGGGCCGGGACGGGGATCTGGAGCTGGTTCTATTGTTGCGTACAGTTTACGAATTACTGATCTTGATCCGATTCCTAATTTTTTACTTTTTGAGCGTTTCCTCAATCCTGAGCGGGTTTCGATGCCGGATTTTGATATCGATTTTTGTCAAGAGCGCCGCCAGGAAGTGATCGCGTACGTCACTGAAAAATATGGAAGTGCTTCAGTGTCACAAATCATCACCTACGGAAAATTACAAACTCGCGCGGCAATTAAGGACGTAGGCCGTGTATTAGGTCTTTCGTTTGCCGAAGTGGATGTCGTCAGTAAACTTATACCTGATAAATTAGGTGTAACAATTGCGGAGTCCTTAGAAATGGAACCGCGCATTCGTGAAACGATGGATTCAAATCCCACGATTCAAACTCTGGTAGAGCTTGCTATTAAAGTTGAGGGTATGGTTCGTCATGCGGGAATTCACGCGGCCGGAGTCATTATTGCCGATGGCGATTTGCGTCTCCATGCGCCGATGTATCGCGGAGCTGATGATGAAAACGTTGTTCAGTATGATATGAAGCATGCTGAAAAAATTGGTCTGATCAAATTCGACTTTTTAGGTTTAAAAACTCTGACTCATATTCATCATGCTTTAAAGCTGGTTGAAGAAAATCGCGGAAAAAAAATTCAAGAAAAAGATATTCCAATTAATGATGCCAAAATTTACGAACTCCTTTCGCGCGGCGATACGGCGGGAGTATTTCAGTTCGAGGGCGAAGGAATTTCAGATGCCACTCGTAAGATTAAACCATCACGATTTTCGGACATCGTAGCAATTACGTCTTTGTATCGTCCAGGCCCTATGGCGAATATTCCTGATTTTACGAAACGTAAACATGGCGAGGCGCCGGTCGAATATATTTTACCAGAGACTAAAGCGGTGTTGGAAGAAACCTATGGGATCATGGTTTACCAAGAGCAGGTGATGGGTATCGCTGCGATCATTGCCGGCTACAGTCTAGGTGAAGCTGATATGCTTCGTCGTGCGATGGGTAAAAAAATTAAAGCAGAAATGGATCAACAGCGCGAGCGCTTTTTAAGTGGAGCGAAAGAGCGCGGTCATGATGCGGGAAAAGCCAATGATCTGTTTGATTTGATGTATAAGTTTGCCGATTACGGATTTAATAAATCCCATGCGGCAGCTTATTCTGTGATTACCGCGCAAACCGCGTGGGTGAAACATTACTATCCTGCTGAATTTTTCGCAGCATTGTTATCAACCGAGGTAGGTGATACGGATAAAGTTGTCAAATACGTGAAAGATGCGCAAAAACGGGGTCTGAATGTCAAACCTCCGCATGTGAATTTCTCGGATTATTTATTCTCGGTTCGAGGAGATGAAATTTACTTTGGTCTTGGTGGGATTAAAGGTGTTGGTGGCGCTGCGGTTGAGGCCATTTTAGAAGCTCGTGCAAAAATGCCGGATCAAAAATTTTCTTCACTTCAAGAATTTTTTGAAGCTGTGGATTTAAGGCGTGTGAATAAACGGGTGATTGAGTCCATGATTAAAGCCGGCGCGTTTGAAGGCTTTGACATCCACAGAGCCCAATTATTTAAAGGGTTTCCACAATTTATTGATAGAGCTTTAGGAACGCAAAAAGACCGCGAAATGGGTCAAGTCAGCCTGTTTGATATGGGAAGTTCGCAAGAAGTGATTACGCTTCCGGATGAAAAAGTCTGGGGACGCATTCAATCCTTAGCTTTTGAAAAAGAAGTTTTAGGATTTTATCTATCGGATCATCCGCTGAAGGGGTTTGAAAATTTATCAAAAGTTTGGGCTTCAAATTCCATCCAACAAATTTCGGAAATGACCGGTGATGATGTTAAACCTCCGCCACCGGATCAAAAATTCAATCGCTTCAATCAACAACAACGCAGACGGGTGATCGTTGCAGGACTCATTATTGAATCCAAAGAAATGATCACCAAAAAGGGAACTCGGATGGCGTTTGGTAAAGTCGAAGATCTCACCGGATCAGCGGAGCTTGTGATTTTTCCGGATACATTTAGTCAGTGTGGACATTTACTGAAAGAAGAGCGTCCTGTCCTTGTCGGCGGAACGGTAGAAGTGAATGAAGGCAATGTCAAAATCATGGTCGACAACATTGCGCCGTTCGAAGAAGCGATGAGAAAAACTCAGAGAATCACATTCAGGCTTGATAAGATTTCCGAAGATAAATTTGAAAATTTGAGTCAATTAATTGAAAACTTTCAGGGTAATACAGAAGTTCGGTTGCTGATGAATATCGACAATCGTCTAGTGCAGTTTGATCCTGAGCCTGTGAAACGAATTCAAATCTCGGATTCGTTTTTTGAAGAGGCTCATCAGCTGTTTGGCCAGACTGATTTTATTGAAATTTAGGGTTGTGATACGATAGAATAACTAGATATTGAGAGAGTAACAAAGAGGTCTAAATAATGAAAACATCAGTCTTAGTTTTATTTCAAATCATGTGTTTATCTTTTATGTCTTGTAAAACAATCCATGAGAAGGCTGCGGTGTCAACGCCTTCAGAAACCGTCGCTGTTGAAGAGAAAAAACCGATCTATATTAAAAAGACAATCAAAGATGTGGATTATCGAAATGCGAAAAACGATCAAGAGTTTAAAAAGAAACTCGTGGTATTGCCGTTTCATGATCAACCTAATCCCAAACTGGAATCATATCAGAGTCCAGATTCAGTGAAAGAAAATGCTCACGAGGCATTTGCCAATGATTTAAATAATATAAACCCACTTCTTGTTGTAAATCCTGAAGACTATAAAATTGATATTAAAAAATATTATAAAGCCGGAGAATATGATCTGAAGAAAATGGCCAAGGACGCTCAGAAATCTGGCGTGAGTTCTATTTTAGAAGGACAGATCATTGATGTTCGTCTTAAAAAATCAGCTGATCAAGTTGGAATTATCCGAAAACTAACAGCGACTTATGAGGTTGTGGTCAGACTTCGGATCATGAACGTGCGTAGTGAACAAGAAATTTTTCATACGGTAAAGACTGTGATTTTGGACGAAGAAAACACACGCATTGCTGAGCGCGTTTCTGCAGATCAATTGTTTGTGAAAAATCCAGAACTTGTTGAAATTTTAATTAAAGATGCTTTTTTGGATTTCACACCTCAAATTCAAGAGGCTTTAAATACCGTTCAATGGGAAGGTCGTATTGCTGCTGTTCGTGAAGATAAAATATATTTGAACGTGGGCCGTATTTCCGGAGTTCAAATCGGAGACATTTTAAAAGTCGTCGAAGATGGTAGTGAGCTTTATGATCCTGAATTAGGTTATAATTTGGGTAAAATTCGTGGTCGTGTTAAAGGGACTTTGGAAGTTGTCAGTTATTTTGGAACTGATGCGGCCGTTGCGGTTTTACATTCAGGATCTGGATTTAAAGAAAGTGATCGCGTAGAGATTTATCAGTGATGAACATAGAAAATCAATATCTAGGTAAATTGGATTTCAACGAAGCATTTGAGCTTCAGACGAAGCTTTGGCAAAAAGCGAAGGAAAGTCATGTTCAATCGATCATTGGACTTGAGCATCCGGCAGTGATCAGTCTTGGGCGCCGTGCGGACTCGTCTGAGATTTTCAATCAGAATCAAATTCCAATTGCACAAGCTACGCGCGGAGGGTTAGCAACGATTCACTCTGAAGGTCAACTAGTGATTTATCCAATTATGGAACTCAGCCAATTAAAGATGGGAGTTCGAGATTTTGTCAGTTTACTGCTTCGGACCACGCAAAAGTGTTTTCAATATTGGGGTGTAAAGACTTATTTAGATGATGAAAACATTGGTCTCTATACAGAGCACGGAAAAATTGCCTTTTGTGGACTGCAAATCAAAAATCGAATCAGTCTGCATGGTATCAGTATCAACATTTCAAACGACTTGGATCTGTTTCAGAATATACGGTCGTGTGGATTTACAAAGCTCGATTTAGACCGTATGAAAAATTACAGAACTGATGTGGATTTACAGCAGTTCTATAAAAAATGGATCGATATCTTTTTTGATCAAACTAAAAGTGGTATGTAATAAACATTTTATATTTATTCGTTGATTCCGTTCTTTGACCAAACCCTTCAATTTTACCACTGCGTTTTACATTCTCTAAAGCAAACTTAATACTTAAGTTTTCAGTCAGTTTTCTTTCAACAAAAACTTCTGCAGTTTGTAATCTGTCTTGAATATTCAATTCGGTCAGGGTTTGTCCGAGGTCTCGCTGACGAATATTCGTGTTTGTTGCATTCGATGATTGATACGAAGCACCGGCAGCCCATTTGCCGTATTCGACAATGATTTGTCCTTTAGAAGTATATCCAAAACCATGATAGTAGTCCTGGTCTTTGAGGTTGGCGACAAGGTTGTTGCTGCCATTTTGATTTTTGTAACCTTCAATATTAAAAGATTTAATCATATATGAATCACCCCAAAAATCGATTGTTGATGTGATTTTAAAACCCTTGTAGTAATTTGTGATCTGGGCTGTCGCTCCTGCGATATGAGTGATTCCCATAAAGTCATCACTAAAGTTTGTGTCTTTGTTACGTAATTCAAGAGCTGCAGAAGGACCAACAAAAAACTTGTAGCCACTCAATTGACCATTTGCAGATTCAGAGACTTGCTTTTGATGATAAGCAGCGACCACAACTTTTGTAAAAAGTTTGTATTGGTTGTAAATATCATTCAATGGTGCTTCAAAATTAAAAGTTGTACTGGCGACGCCTGAATTAAATCCGCTATCAGACCCTGTTGAATCCCAGTTGGCAATCGTAACAATATCATTTTTAATACCAATCGTTTTTTGTGATTGTCCGTTCGAATACTTCACAGTGCCCATTTCGATTTCAAACTTTCCTGATAAGTCACCTTCATCAGCACCGTCGAGATCACCGTTCAATCCAGCAAAAAACTTTTTATTAATTGAGTTTGTCGTTCTTGCAGGAGCACTCCATAAAAGTCCCAACGATTTTTTTAACCATGCAGGGCCTTTTTTAAACAAATAACGACCCATTTGGTGAGCGGCTTCGCCCATGATGGCGCCGCCGTGGGCTGTAAATATTTGGTCGTTGATCGAATAAACTTCGCGCCATTCGATGATGGCTTCCCAAACAGTTGAGGCTGCGACAGTGCACAAATAACTTTGTAGCGCGGAAAGTCCAACGCCGCGGCATTCTGTATAGTAGGTAAATCCAGCCAAAGAATGATTGATGTTTGTTCGAAATGAATTGTCATCAAAGCGGGCCATTGATCCGAATCGAATTTTATTTTTTAAAGTTTCTGTAAAATTTGAATAATCATAATCCGGAACATTATTCGTTAAATGATGGTAACCATACCATCCAAAGGTCAGAGTTGACGCAAGGAGTGTGCCTGCCATCAGATACTGTCTGGTTTCTTTTGACCACTCAGGATTGTTGACCAGTAATTTGTAGTTTTCTTCTTTTGATCTGTGTTTGGGATCAATTTTTTTACTCTCGAGTGCAAGCTCGACAAAAGCATCGCGGATTAAATTCATATGAGTGAGAGGAAATCTTGAGTTTTTCAATCGGTCTTCGAGGACAGATTGAAATTGCGGGTCATCTTGGATGAGCCAACCTGTTTTATTTGCAATCAGCGGATCGGTTTGTTTAAGGTTGGTTACAGTGACTCGAATATATCCGTCGAGCCCACGAACAAGATCTAATTGAAAAGTCGCATTGAGTTCCTTTTTTTTCGCATCTTCTGAATGATCATTTTCTGCCATTGATTTGAAGCAATGAATATTGTGTGATCCATAAGACTTCAAGAAGGCTTCTGATCCTGTGTTACACATTTTTTCGGCCCAGTTCATGAGCATCACAGAGTTATGCTGAACATGAATAATCGCATTATTAATAGGTACTGTACTTTGCAATGTGGCAGTGGGAGAAGATTCTGTCTTAGTTTGAGACAGGGCAGCTAAAGGAATTACGATCAAAGCGAGAATGTATTTTTTCATCATAAAAACCTCTTCTGTAAAAGCGATGACTTTGTAATTGAGATTACAAGGTTCGTGCCCTCTGGAAAGGGTCCTTCACCGATTTGAAATCTCAGATGAATCAGGCAGACATTTTGTTTTTGTCATGTGTCTAGTTTATAGACAGGTCGCAGTGCTCCAATCAAGTCAGCAAACGAATTCAATTGAAACATAATTCTTATTTTTCTAATACTGTTTGCTTATGGCAAAACCAGGATCAGGCGAACTTACACCACTCATGAAGCAATACTGGGACATTAAGTCGTTGCACGATGATAAGATTCTATTTTTTAGAATGGGTGATTTTTTTGAGCTTTTTTATTCTGACGCAACAACCGCAGCGCCGTTGTTGGGTATTACACTGACACAAAGAAATAAAAAATCCGAAGATCAGACACCAATGTGCGGGATGCCACATCATTCTGTGGCGGGGCCAATCAACAAACTTTTATCACTGGGTCATAAAGTTGCGATTTGCGATCAAGTCGAAGATCCTAAGCTTGCCAAAGGCATTGTCAAACGTGCCATCACTCGCATCCTCACGCCGGGAATGGTATTTGATCCTGACAATTTGGATGCGACTCTGGCTAATTATATTGCTTCTATTGATGATGAATCTGTCAGTTTCGTTGATACCAGCACGGGTGAAAGTTTTTACTTTTTGTCGGAGATTTTAGCAGAGAAAACAAATCTTATTCAGATGATGCCGGTTGTAGAAATTGTTGTCGAAAGCACGTATCCTGATTTAGGCAAATTGCCCTCGGTTATTTTGAAAACGAAACATTTAGCTGCTACGCCTAAAACCAACTTACCAAAATCCGCTGAATTGCTTTTAAGTTACATCCAATCCCTCACAGATCAAAAAATATTGAATCAGTTACGTCCTTTTGAGAAACGAAATTTTTCACATCGTCTGCATTTAAACTCGAATACCATTCGTCATCTCGAATTGTTTTCAACATACAAGGGAACTGATGAGGGAACTCTCTTTCAGGTTATCAATAAAACAAAGACAGCTTCGGGTGCGCGGTTATTGCGACAAAATATACTTTTTCCACTTCGAAATGAGTCTGAAATTCAACAGCGGTTAGATCATATTGAAAAGTTTCGAGACCACTTGTTTGAATTAAAAAAAACACGTGAACACCTAGGACAAATGGGAGACATCGAGAGACGATTATCTAAAATTTCACTTCCACAAGTGAATGGCCGCGATCTGATGTCTTTATCAGATTCAATCATGGCAGGAGTTCTTGCTTTAGATGTTGCAAAAGGTGTGTTTAAAACGACAAATACTTTTAATGATGTCATTCGTTTGGCTGAAGAAATTAAGAAAACCATCGTAGAAGATGCACCGCTTTCTGTTCGACAAGGCTATTTGATTCAAAAAGGATTTTCTTCAGAACTAGATGAACTGATCGATTTAACAACCAATGTTCAATCTTTACTACAAAATCTAGAAAATAAAGAAAAAGAGCGAACAGGAATTTCATCATTAAAAATTAGATACAATAATGTTTTTGGATATTTTATCGAAATCACCCATACTCACAAAGATAAAGTTCCCAGCGATTATCAACGAAAACAAACACTTTCAAATGCAGAGCGTTTTTGCACGGATGAGCTTTTAGAGATCGAGAAAAAAGTTTTAACCGCGCAGACTAAAAGAAATGAGCTTGAGTTTGCAATATTTGATCGTTTGAAAGAAAAAATACTCTCTGAGGCAAGTCATTTGCTTGTTTTATCGCAGATCTGCAGTGAGCTGGATGTCTTTTCATCTCTGGCATGGTTAAGTCTTGAAAATAATTATTGCCGACCACAGTTTTCGAAAAAAAGAATCCTGAATCTCGTCGAGTCACGCCATCCAGTGGTCGAACAGTTTCAAAAAAATAATTTTGTTTCGAACGCTATTGCTTTAAATAATTCTGAGTGTTTTTTAATCACAGGACCGAATATGGCGGGAAAATCGACATTAATGCGTCAAGTAGCGTTGATTGCGATATTGGCTCAATCCGGTTGTTACGTGCCAGCCTCTGATGCCGTTTTACCTATTTATGATTCGATCTACACTCGCATTGGTGCCAGTGACCAACTGACAGAGGGATTATCGACCTTTATGGTTGAGATGTCAGAGACCGCTGAGATGTTGAAAAATGCCACAGAAAATTCTCTGTTGATTTTGGATGAGATTGGACGTGGCACATCAACATTTGATGGGCTTTGTTTAGCACAGGCAATTTTAGAGCATTTGGTGACTGAAGTAAGATCGCAGTCATTTTTCGCAACTCATTATCATGAGATGACTGTCCTTGATCAAAAATATGCGCAAATTAAAAATGTCCATATGAAAATATTCGATCATGCGGGTTCGATTCAATTTCTATATATTTTAGCTCGCGGCCCTGCGGGGAAAAGTTACGGTGTACAAGTGGCTGAACTTGCTGGTTTACCTGAGAACATCACTCGTAGAGCTAAAGATTTATTACAGAAACTCGAAACTCAGCCAATTCAATCTGCTGCAAACAATGATGCAAATCATGTTTCAACAAAAATACCGGTGACAGGCGCTGAGATCGTTCCCGTGAATGCTTCGGCGAGTAAAAATCCTAAAAATCAGATCTCTTTTTTCGATTAGTTTTATTTTTGAGCAAATTAAATTTTTGTTATGACGCGTGACAAATATTTTTATTGTGACTCTAAATTAGATTTTTTTCTATAGTCTAGCTGTACAACTTTTAACACAAATTATAACAAACTTATATAAAGGGGAATATTTATGTCATTATTTGCAAAAATCGCTTTAGCTTTCGAACATGGTGGATTTTGGATGTATCCAATTTTAGCCTTACAGTTGTTTTCTATCGCTGTCATCATCGAGAGAACTTATGTTCTTTTCTTTAAGTACAAACCAAATCAAAAAAATATCGCAGCACCATTCGAAGACAGTATCCGTCGTGGCGAAATGACTCAGTTGATTTCAAAAACTGAAGCCATGCAAGCAACAAGTCCAATTGCACGCGTAACTTTAGCTGGTGCAAAAGCCGCACAAAACATGGGTGGCAAAGAAGAAATCCAAGGTAAAATGGACGAAGTTTTAGGTGAAGAGAATTCACTTTTGGATCGTCGAGTGGCATTCTTATCAATGTTTGGTAACGTTGCGACATTGACAGGTTTACTTGGAACAATTTCCGGTATGATCAAATCATTTGCTGCAGTTGCTGGTGCGAACCCATCTGATAAAGCGGCTTTGCTTGCTGCTGGTATTTCTGAAGCGATGAATGCAACGGCTTACGGATTGATCGTTGCTATTCCTGCCTTAGTCGCGTTTGCGATTTTACAAAATCGTGCAAATTTATTGGGTGAAGATATGAATCAAACAGCTCTTCGCGTATTTAACTGGTTAAGTTATGTTTATGAGCCAGTTGGTTTTAAATCTTTTAAGCCATCTAAATCTGATAAACACGCTGAAACAAACGCGTAGGTTTTTTTATGCGAAAACATAAAAAACATCTCGATTTCGAGATCAACCTTATTCCGTGTATCGACTTATTATCAGTTTGCATCTGCTTTCTGTTGTTGACTGCGGTTTGGTTGAATATCGGATCGATGAACGTGAAACAAGCGATCGGTGGTCAAGCGGCTGCTGAAACTGAAAAGAAACCTTTGTTGTATGTCACATTCGGAGCAACTGGTTCGATCAATTTGAAGGTACAGGAATCAAGTCATGTACCTAAAAATTTATCACAATTGTCATTGCCTGGCGTTGCTGGTCAATTGAATGTCGCTGAATTAACAAAAACAATTAACGATATTAAAACTTTAGAACCGAGCCTTAAGACAGTTCTTATTCAACCATTGGCGCAAACATCTTATGAAGAGATCATTGCATTGATGGATGAGTTTAAAAAAATGAATATGTCTGATCTAGGTGTTGTCCCATTATAGTTTTATTTATTCTTAGGAGCTTCCTATGATATCTACACAAAGTATTCTGCATGAAACATCTTTACAAAGTGTTTTGGCTGGGGAATCGCAGATTAACCCAAAACATGGAAAATGGAAACGCAATATCAACGCTGATCTTTTATTAACAGCGCTGATTGATGCCTTTTCGATTCTCGTTATTTTCCTTTTAATGAGTTTCTCAAGCACGGGCGATATATTATTTATTAACAAAGATACAGAGCTTCCTAAGGCCGCTTTAGCAACAATGCTTGAGAGAAACCCTGTTGTTAAAATTCAAGAAAACAAATTGTATGTTGAAGACAAAGAAGTCACGACAGAGTCAATTGTTGCTGAGCTTTTGGAGGTTCGTAAGAAGTTTACGGAGTCTCGTCCTAATGAAGAGTATCCGGGCATTGTAACAATCCAAGCTGATCGTCGCGTTAAGTATGAACAGTTGAACTCAATCGTTTTAGCAGCATCTCATGCTGGTTTTAGTGATGTTCGTTTTGCTGTTTTGATGAAATAGGGATTTATGAATAAAATGATCGTTTTATTACTTGTTGTTTCGCAGTTCGTTTTGGGTCAAAAGTTATCGGCTCAAGACGCAAATCAAAGTCTATTGATTACTAAGCTTGAAAAAGTGAATCAATCCTTAGCTGACAAAGATGAATCAAAAGTTTCAATTACATTGAGACTCGCTGACTTATACTCTGAAAGAGCTCGTAAAGATTCGATGATGGAGATCGAAAAAGGTTGTGCAACGACTTGTAGTGCCGGCGTTGCAGATCGCAACAAAGCTCTACGTCTTTACACGGATATCCTTCCCCGTGTTCCTGAAGTCAATAAAGCGAAAGTGATCGTTCAAATCGGTCATTTGTATCAAATTAATGGCCAAGAAGAAAAAGCAGTTCAGTTTTACAGTAAAGTTGTTGATGATAATTCTTCGCAATCTCTTTCTGCTGTATTAAAATCTGAAGCTCATTTATCATTGGCTGAAATTTTCTTCAAAAAACGTGATTACAAACGAGCTGCTGGTCATTATCAGCATATTTTAAATTTACCGAATTCAAATTCAAAAGGTTTAGCAAGCTACCGTAATGCTTGGTGCTCTTTTAGTACAGGTGATGAGCCTTCAGCGATTAAGCAAATTGAAACGATTTTGACGACACCTAGTTTACTTGCGAAATCATCTATGAATGGCGATAAGTCAGAAATTAACACTCAATTTCACGAAGAAGTTTCAAAAGATTTTGCATTGTTTTTAACTCAGAAAGCTGTGACTTTAGAAGATGTTAAAAAATTATACAAATTAAGTCCTGTTTCTACTCGTCAATCAAACGTTCAGTATTTAGCTTACGAGCTTGAGCGCGTCGGCAAAAAGGCTGAATCATTAATGGCTTGGAAAGAAGCCGTTTCGACAATGACTAATCCTGAAGACAAAGTGACAGCTGCTTTAGCTATGGCTCAGTTGAATCTGGATCTTCTTGATAAAAAATCAGCTTTAACAGCTTTCGAGAGCGCATTAGAGCAAATGAACGATCTTAAAAAATGCGATCAAAGTTCGAATTGCGATGAATATCGCAAACGTGCAAGATTTTTTGTTGTTTCTTGGAATCAAACAGAAAAAAAACAAGCATCTCCTGAATTATTACAGGGTTATAAATTATATTTATCAATTTTTAAAACTGACACTGAAATGAAATCATTTGCAGTCTCTGCTGCAGTTTCAGCTAAAAATACTGATTTTGCTTGGGGTATGCAGCAAGAAATCATAACTGATATCAACGCGCAATTGTCGAACCCTGCGACAGCTTCAGCGGTAAAACCTGACTTCTTAGAAAAAAACTTGGTTCAACAGTTAGACCTTGCTGATACATCTGGGCAAGCTGAGCTTAAAAATCAAGCTTATGAGAATTATTTAAAGTATAGCGTACAAAAAACTAAAGTGAATGAAGTGCTTTATCAAAAAGCTCACCAAATGTACGAAAAAAATAATTATCAAGAAGCAAGTCTTCAATTTCACCAAATTGCTATGACAAAAACGGCTGATATGAAGATTAGAAAACAAGCTGCTGATTTGGCATTAGATTCTTTGGGTTTAATGAAAAATACGGCTCAGGTTGTTGCGTACTCTCAAATGTACAAGAACGAACTTGGTGCTGCAAACCAAAAAGACTTTTCTCAAATTTTGCAAAAATCTAAGTTATCTGAATCAGTTGAATTAGCAGGACAAAGCTCAGAAGCTGGTTATGCTTCTTTAGCGCAAATCAATGTTGCTGATTTAGAACCTGCTGATAAAGTAAAATTTTACAAGAACAAAATTATTCTCGCTGAGAAAACAAAAAAGTTCTCTGAAGCAATTTCAGCAGCAGATGCCTTAGCAGGTATTCCAGAGGCTTCTATAGAAGATAAAGAGTTTGCATTTTCTCGTAAGGCTTATTTATCAGAGTTAAGACTTGATTTTGCAGCAGCTTTTACTGCGACTGAGAAGTTGGCTAAGACATACTCAGCAGATGAAAAGAATCTAAAGCTAGCTATATTTTCAGAGCTTTCAGGAGCATCAAGTGAAGCCTATTATAAAAAATATCTTCAAAGTACAGCTAACGAAGAAAACAAGAAATTAGTTGCTGTTGAATTAGTTCAAAAAGCTAAAAATAAAGAGCAAGAAATTGCAAAGCATTCAGCAATTTTAGAAAAAGATCCAGAAATGTTAGCGAATCTTTTAGCGGAATCCTATTCAACTCAGGAATCTGCATCGATTGCTAAAAAGATTTCTCAATCAGCTGCATTGAAGCAGACAGCTTCAGGTAAGCTTGTTCTGCGCACAATCTTCTTGAAGGAGTTGTCGCAAGTTGCTGATAAGATTTCCAAACACCAATTAGATTCATCAAATGATAAGAAATTAGTGTCTTCGATCAAAGCTCGTAAAGGGATTTTAGATCAAGTTGAAGCGATGGCACAAAAAGCCATTGAGTCAACAGACTGGACAACTCAATTGGTCACATTAAATTTGTTATCTAAACAATCTGAGCGTTTTTATAATGACGTGATTTCAGCGCCGCTTCCTAAGGGTTTAACTCCTGAAGAAGAGTCTCAATATTTAGCCTTATTAAGTGCGCAAGCAATGCCGTACAAAAATAAAGCTGTTGAAGCGCAAATGAAAGTTGATGAGTTTTGGAAAACACCAAATTGGAAGTCTGAATTTCAAAAAGCACTTTCTAAGACATCAACACGTCGTCTGTTTGAGGTCGAAGTTAAATCGATTTCTGATATTGCAGCTACAGATGTTCAAGCTGAGTTAAAAGCGATGATGACGGCAGCTCCAGTTGTGGCTTTGGCAAATAAGCCGAGTGTCGATGAAATTAAAAAAACACGCCAAATGATTTATGCAGATCCACTTAATGCTGAAGCTTTGAAAGCATTATTGGATATCGAAAAGCGTTCTGAAAACAAAGCCATGGTTTCGTATTTAGAAAATAGAATTGAATCTTTAAAGAAGGGGCTTTAATGAGAAATTTAGTTTTAATTGTCTGCTTTTTAATGAGTGTTGTGGCTAATGCTGCAACGGATGTTAAAAATCAAACTGTACCAAGTAAGTCATCATCTACGACTGAGCATAACTTTGAAGATATGCTGGTTCAGGGTAAATTTCATTTTTCTGATGAAGCAGTAACAACGGTTGAAGAAGATAAAGTTCTCGATTCTTTAATTGGTGTTCGTAAAGACTTTAAAGACCGACTTTTAATGTCGACAACACAATTTTAGTTGAAAGGTTCGGTTTAAAAGCATGATGCAACAAAAACTTGTACTTGAAAATTTAGATGGATCGGTTGTTAGAACCTATCCTCTTGGAAAAAATGTAGAACCTACCAGTTCACTCAAAGTGATACGTCGTCAAGACACTGGTCGAATTGAAGTTTTAACTTCAACTGATCGGCTCGAAACTGATAAAATTGGTTTTCAATTAATTAATGATGTTAATACGCAAGATCTTATAAAAACACCTCTTTTAGTGGGGCGTATGGGGCATTTGCGTTTGATTGAAGATATTCAAAATATTGATAAAAACATTGATCTCAAAGACGAAAACGACCAAAAAATTGTTTATATTCTTTTAGTTATCTTACTTTTAACAGTATTTTTTGGTGGATTTTTATATCAGACACCAACAACGAATGACGCTTTAAAAGAAGAGTTGCGACAAGAGCTTGTTAAGATCGTAAAAAACATTCCTGTCCAGCAGAAGCAAATTCAGAAGCTTGCGACAAATCAAACTCAAGACAATGTTGAGCAGCCTAAAGTGACTCGTAAAGAAAACACTTTAAAGCGTATGGGCGCATTGTCAGCTTTAGGAAGTTTATCGAACAGCAAACAAAAAGGTGGAATCGATCTTGGTGCTGTGAAAACAACTGCGGGACCTGGCTTAGGTGGTACGGAAGGTAGCGGTGGAGTTCAAACTTCACTCTATGGTAAAGGAATTACTTCTGCGCCATTGGGTGCTGGTGCAAATCTTCAAGGTGGCGGCGGTTACGGAACCAAAGGTAAAGGCGGCGGCCAAGCGGGATATGGAAAATTATCACTGACAGGATCTGCAGGGTCGAATCCGATCGCTTTAACTCAAGAAGCAACAATGGATAGCGGATTAGATCGTGATCAAATTGCAGCTGTTGTTAACCGTAATATGGGACAAATTCGTTTTTGTTATGAGCAAGGTTTACAAGGCGAACCAAGTTTGAATGGCCGAGTCGCAATTGATTTTACAATCTCTGGATCTGGACAAGTCAGCACAGCACAAGTCGCAAATACAACATTAAATTCAAAAATGGTCGAAGAATGTATCGTCATGCGATTAAAAACTTGGAAATTTCCGTTACCTCAGGGCGGCGTAAACGTAAAAGTTGTGTATCCATTTAACTTAAAAAGAGCAGGTCAGGGGTAATTATGAAAAATATTTTAATTGTTTTAGTTTTAGCGTTAACAGTCGTCGGTTGTTCAAACTGGAATCAAGATCCTCTTAAAGATAAAGACGGTGTTCTTGGTACAGGAACGGGTAAACCGGTTGAGCTGGTTCAACCAAAACCATTGTCTACCGATGCAATTCGTATTTTAGCTCCAGATTTCTTACGATTTAAAGAAAACGAAGAAGCTGAATTCAGTATCTTAGTACGTAATTTGTTACCTGGATATACAACACAATTAGTGATTGATAATATGGCTGACTTTCCTGGAGCGACATTCAATGCAGCGACAGGTCAGTTTAAATGGAGACCTGCAACGGGTGCAATTTTACCAACTGAAGTTGAAAAATATGGCGCAATTAAAGTTCGAGTGATTGCTTCGCAACCAGGTTCTGCAACAATTTTCTCTGAAAAAGAAGTTCAAGTTGTCGTAAACCGTGTATTTAAAATTCCTAAAATGACTTCAATCCAAAAAGTTGCGCCAACTATGCGTGAAGGTGAAACTTTAGATGTTAAAGTAACAATTGAAGACATGGACGCAAATCCTGTGGACCAAAAAACATGGTCTAATTTGCAAATCATGCCAACTCAAGGACAAAAAAGCATTTCTGGTTTCATGTCATTGAAATCATACCGCTGGGTGAACGGCAGTAATTATGAAGCCATTTTCACGATTGATTTAGTGGGTGCTGAAGTTTCTGAGTCAATGGACACTTTGTCTTTCGATATCAATTTGATTTCGCGCTTTTATCAAGTCAGCGATCGCCAAACTCAAAGCATTAGTGTTTATACCGGGTTCACTGATTTGAAATCAACATGGACAACAATTCTCGAAGATAAAGTTGGAGCTGTGATCAATTATCAATTTTTGATTTATGATCCAAAAGCAGAACTTAAAGTTTCTTTTGAGGGAATCAAGAATGCGATTCCAAATTCAACAACGAAGTGTGTTAGCGCGACGTCTTCGTTGTTAAGTTGTACTTTTACGTTTGATACTAAATTAATTACTGTTCCAACAGTTCTTAGTTTTGCCATCACAACGAAAACAAAAAATACAAACATGACAGATGTTAAAGAAGTTTTAAAAGACCACAACTTAACAGTGAATTTAGTAAAGTAGGTTTCAAATGAAAATGATTATTTTTACAACATTATTATTAGCTCAAATTTCTTTTGCTGAAGTCAACACGACAACAACAACTGTATCTAAAACTCCAGAAGCAAATAAAACAGTGCAGAATACAAATGTCGCAAGTGATGTTGATTTTGATGCTTTAGGTGGAAATGAAATTTTGTTCGAAAAAGCAAAAGATCTTCAACCAGAGAAAACTGTGAGCATTGTTCAAAATCGTACTATTCAAAAGAAAAACCGTTTTGAGTTAGCGCCTGAATTTTCTGGTGTTTTTGGTGGTGATACTTATTCACGAACAAAAAGCGTTGGTTTAAATGTGAACTTTCACTTAAATTACAATTGGTCAATCGGAGCTAAATACAACTATTCTTTCAATAGCTTAACACCTGAAGGTGAGGCCATGATTGATCAAGCGATGGCTGATTACAATGCTAACCCACAGTCTCCGTCAGCTGCTTATCCAGAAATTAATTATCAAAAATCTGAAGCTTTAGCTTTGGTGAACTGGTATCCAATCTATGGAAAATTCAGCATGTTTGATGCTTCTGTTGTACACTTTGATTTTTACCTTGTTGGCGGCTACGGACAAATGCAATTAGCTAAAAGTTCATCACCAACGTACACAGCAGGAACTGGTCTTGGTTTTTGGGTAACGAATAATTTCACAACTCGCATGGAAATGCGTTATCAGAATTACAATTCCGAATACCTTGGCGTAACTAAAAAAATGGACGTAGCAGTTGCTTCAGTTCAAATGGGCTGGTTATTATAATGAAAACTAAAATCCTATTACTAAGTTTACTTATCGCGAGTCAGGCGTTTTCTCAGTCCATCGAAGAGATGTTGGCTGAAGATCATGCACCTCAACAAACTCAAGTTGCCGTTAAATCTGAAGTAACGTCTGAATTAGTTTTAGCAGTCCAAAAATTAATTGCTCAGAAAAGTACTGATCATAACGTCGTTTACCGTGCAATGGAAACTCAAGACTGGGTATCCGCTTTAATTCAGTATCCAAAAGCTTTTGAAGCTAATGCATTCTATAGTTCTACAAATGGAATTGCTTTACTATCAATTTTACAAATTCATGCAGGACTCAAAGTCACAGGACTTGAAACTTTGTTTAAAGTTTCTAACCCCAATGAAATCAATCCTGTTATGAAAAAGTACCTAACGAACTTAGTTCCAGCTGATGACTTGGCTTGGACAATGGCGCGTGTAAAATGGTCGAATTCTTGGTCTGCGATTTTTGCTCCTTCAGTTGCAATTTGGATTGATTCAATTAATTTTGATTCTAAATCAGTTGATGAATTAACAAAAATTTCAAAGGACTTGGATGTTGATAGCAAAGAAAAGTCATTTGTCGATTGGCATTTGGCAATTAAATATGCTTTAGACGACAAAGCCGAAAAATCGGCGCAGTTGTTGACTCAAATTCGTAAAAATCCAAAATCAATGATTAATGCGGATCTAGTTCAGATCACAGCCGCTCGTTTGCTTTTCCAAAATTCATACTATGACGGCGCAATCAAACAATACGAAAAAGTAACAAAAGGTTCTAATTATTGGACTCAAGCTCAAGAAGAAATGGGTTGGTCTTATATTCGTAAGGGACAACCACAGAACGCAATCGCGATTGGTCAGTCTTTGATTCATCCAGGTTTAGCAAATCAAGTCAGTTCTGAATCTTACTTTTTGATGTCACTGGCTCAATTAAAAATCTGTGATTATCCAGCAGTTGTTTCAACTTTGACGGATTATTCTAAGAATTTTAAAGAGAAAAACACGGCGTTAAAAACACTTGTGGCTTCGACAGAAGATAAAAATATTGAAGCTTTTTTAAATGTTAAAAAAACAGATGCAAAAGTAGGTTCTTTAATGAAGAACTTGCCGGCAACGATTGCGATGGATCGAAAGTTAAAATCACTTGTTCAAAAGCAATTGATGTTGGAAAAAGAATCTGAGATTGCTGAATCTCTTTATGCCAAGTCTTTAGCTTTAACTGGTTTACAAGGTCATCTTGAAACTTTGAAAAAGAACTCTGAATCGCGCAAGCATGCAGCCCGATCTGAATCTGTTGCTCGTATTAAATTTTTAGCGACTGACGAGTTAGGCCATATCAAAGACAACTTAAACAAGCTTCACATTGTTGAAGCTGAAGTTATTCAGCAGATCTCCATTGCTGATCAAATCGCAAGTAAAGCTAAAGATGATGGTAAAGTTAAAGTGGGATCTACAGGTTCAAAAAGTAAAGATGCCGTTTCTTTTCCGTTAGAAAAAGAAGTTTGGTTTGACGAAATTGGTTCTTACAAAGTGAATGTTAAAAAAGCATGTGCAGCTCCAGCTGTTCAGAAAGAAAAAACTTTATGAAGCTTTATTTAGTATTTAATTTAATTTTAGCTGCTGTGGCATTTTCGGCATGTTCTCCTGAGAGCACATCGCTTTATTTGCCACCAGTTCAAAAACTAGATCAACAAGTCGAAGATCCAAATGCTGTGTATTTCGATCCGCAAGTTGATATTTTGTTCGTTGTTGATAATTCGGGAAGTATGAGTACGCATCAATCAAATTTGATTAAAAATATTGATTTGTTTACGAATGCATTCTTAAAAAACTCGATCCTTGATTACAATATCGGAGTTTTGACTTCTGATATGTGTGATTTTGGTGGTGGTGATTACTGTGGCGGTGAACTCGTTGCAAAAGGTGGTTATCCATTTGTAAATCGTAAAACGCCAAACGCTTCATTTGTTCTAAAGACAAATTTGAATTTAGGTATTGACGGCTCAGGAACAGAAATGTTTTTTGATCCAATTCAGGCGGCTTTAACAACACACTTGAATACAGCGAACAAAGATTTTTACCGATCGAATTCGACGCTATTAATTATTTTTGTTACAGACGCTGAAGATCAAAGTCGTAAAATGAATGAAATTTCAATGAAATCATTTTTATTAGGACTCAAAAATAATGATGCTTCGAAAATTATTTCATTAGGTGTTATCGTACCTTCTTCTGATGGTGTGTGCATGCGTGATGCTTGGGATAAACCGGCTTCAATTGAAGCATTTCTATCCTTTTTTCCACTACAAACTCAAACGAATGTTTTGAATTTGTGCTCGCCAACTTACGGGACTGAGTTGTCAAAAATGGCCAATACGATTGTGAATCAAATTGGACGCGTGATTTACTTAAGTCGTGCACCAGTCATGTCGTCATTAAGAGTGACTTATGGTAATGTTGATCTTCCGTCTGACTTTAAAAAGGGCTGGAGCTATGATGCTGCCAAAAATGCGATTATCCTTGGTGATGATATCGACTGGTCGGTTCAACCAAGTGGAAGCCGCGTTAAAGTGTTTTACGACGCTGCTAAATACGATACGAAGTAGATTCCTTATAAGCAGGAAATAAAAAAAGCCGGTCTAAAAACCGGCTTTTTTTATTTGAATTTGCAGGATGAATTATTTCGGGTTTTCGGGTGTTGTCTGGGCGCCAGCTTGAGTCCCAGTGTGTTTACGCCAGTTATGCTCATCAGATTTGACATATTTGTTTTGCCAGTCATCCCATTTTCTTTTTGGGTGCTTATGTAAAACATTGCCTTTTTCGTCAAAAATTTCAGGATCTTTGCCAATCAAAAATTCGGCGATTGATTTGAGTAAACCCATTGATGTCTCCGTTAAGTATAAATTTAAACTATGGATTTACTTTAACTAACTTTTTGGGTTAGCGCAAATATCAATAATCTCTAGACCTTTTTCCTCGCCAGGATACTTACCTTGCGTCATTTGTTTGTAACAGTCTTTGGCAGCTGCCTTAAATGCGTCTTCAAATGATGCTGCTTTTTTTTGAATTTGAAATGTTTGTGATTTTGAAACTTTGTATTTAAATGACCATGATTTTTCTTTTTGTACAGGGGGACTCATTGCGAAAGCAGTTTGGCTGGCAATGATGAATGTTGTTAAAATGGCAATTTTCATAAAGTCTCCCTTGTTAGGTTTCATTGTCTTAATCATTAAGTATGAAAACGGTGGGCCAATAAATTTGATCTATTCTCTAAATAAGACACTCTAACCCTTTGATATTTAAGAACTATTTAAACCCGAAAAATGTACCTTAATTTTGGACGAATTTTGTTAGTCAGTCGCAATGTTTGACAGCAAAAAACCACCTAATTCAATATATTGTCTTAATTTGAGGCAAGTATTCTGCAGGCTGTAATCGATATAGTATTGAATATAAAGGAATTAGAAAATGAAAACGATGATTTTGTCAGCTTTAATTGTGGTTTCAGTCGCTTTGTTGTCGGCAGTTTCTCAGGCCAACACTCAAACCAATGGAAGAAAAGTTCTCTTGGTGAGTGAT
>JBPOIE010000113.1:0-38748 GCA_052034855.1 Bdellovibrionota bacterium
ACCATGATTCAAACGGACCAACCGGAGTGTTGTCGGATCAAGCTCATATCAAAGCTTTATTGATGTTACCCGCCTTTACAGAGCAGCAAACCGAAGCCTTTTGTTTAGCATCAATGTCTTATTTTAATCGTGCAGGCATGACTCATATCAGAGATCTTTCGATGAACAGCTCCATTTGGAAAGTACTTTGTAAATTACAAATTGAAAAACGACAAACACTTTGTATTGATTCTTTTTTCACTGCGGAATCTGTTTCTGATTTGAACCGAGCTTATTCTGATTATCTTGAATGTCTTGGTCATCCGAACCCTTATTTGAGAGCTCATGGTTTGAAAATTTTTATCGATGGGTCATTAGGATCAAAGACGGCCTTTTTGTCAGAAAATTACAAAGGGCAAACAAGTTCAGGTCTGATCAGTTGGTCACAACAAGACATTGCAACAGCCATTGAGTTTTGTTGGAAAAATAAAATAGCAATTGCGATTCACACCATTGGAGATCAAGCGGTGCACACGGCGGCACTCGCTGCACGTGCAGTTTCAGCAGCTGGTTTTGAAGGAAAGCTCCATTTAGAACATGTTCAAATTTTGCGACCTGAAACTTTAGGACTTTTAAAGTCGCTGCATGTCACTGTTCATATGCAGCCTTGTCATTGGCTCAGCGATCATTTGTGGATTGACCAAGCATTACCAGATTCATTGTTATCCTATTTATTCCAATGGCAGAAAATTATAAAAAATAAAATACCACTTTATTTTGGCAGCGATTCACCTATTGAGCCTTCGAGCTTGTTCAAGACTCAAGTGGCACTAGATCTTCGGACCAAGTTTAAAATTCCTAAGATCGAAACAGATTGGAAAACTCATCACTCACATCCAGATAAAGATTGGGCTCCTTCAGTCACGCGATTCGATGAAAACCAAATTCTCGAAGTCATCTTTGATTCTCGTCAAATTATTTAAATTCGACGTCATAATTTTTTAAAAAGAAAGCAGCGCCAATGGCCGCTAAGGACCACAAAATTGTCTTTTGGTGAGTCTCGGTAAATTCAGCCGCTGATTTGACAGTAGAATGAAAATTAAAATCAGAAGAACAGTCATTTTTAAACAATGGATAAATTTGCTGAGAATTTAAATCTGCGGTTATCATCGGACTTATATATTTTTTTTGACAGTTGCCTGAAACAAACACGATCTCAGACTGATTTTTTTCAATGATCTGATAGGGATCAACTTTGTAGTGTTTGTAATTTTGAATTTTATATTTAATTTTTTCAAATTGCACGGAAGTGAGTCTTTTTTTAAAGACAACATAGATAACGTCTTCATTTTCTTTTTCAGTTTGATTTATCATAGTTTGGTATACGTCAGAAAGTTCTTTGAAGAGGAAATCCAATTGAGAAGTTTTTTCGATTGACAGAGCCTTTTCAGCAATTTGAGTCAAGGCATTCAGTTGTTCAAGACTAATGAGTTCATTTTTTAAGATGTTAAAAGCTTCAGTATGCAGCCTTTTTCGTTGGTCTTCATCCAGTAGATCTAAATTTTCGATCAGCTGATTGAACTGTGGTGTCGATGCGAGAATTAATTTATCTGCCATGTAATCATGGCTACAAACATAACCGCTTTTACGACATCTTTCTAAAAATACGTCCAGAGTGACTTCTTTCGCAGGCGCAATTATTGTATCTGCCCAGATCACTTGGGCATTTAAAATAAGAATTAAAGATAAAATATATTTCATAATTATATTCCTTGTTGATATTCGATATGGATATTTTTAGATTCTGTTTTAGGTTTTGCTTCACTGATATCTGTTGAAACGGACCGGTTTTGAATCACACCTAAAAATGGACCAACTTCTGCCATCATTTTTGAAGACAATGATTCGGCCAATAAAAGCGCATATTCGTTTGGATTATATGGCGCTTGCAAAATTTTAATTTTAGACAAAACCTTTTTAGAAGGACGACCCGGCTGATTTGCTGTGTAGACATCGATAATTCCAAACTGATGTATAACGCCTTGGATGGCTTCAATGTTTTCGAGCCGAATAGGGAATAAGATAAAACCTTTCGGTAATATTGTATCCGCAAAAATCTGATCATTGTTTTTCACTACAAGATCTGGCTTTTCGACATGATTGTAATAAATTGAAACACAGACAATCAGGATAAATCCAGCAACTAGATGCTTATTTTCTTTAATGGATTTCAGTGTTTTAATTTTTTCTTTGATATTTAAACTCATTTTTAACCTCTGTTGAAAGTTTATATTTATTTTGTGAAACTCTTTTTTGATCAATCATGGCTTGTATGACCAATAAAATTGATGCAAAAAGAAAACACACAAAAACCAATTCAATTAATACTTGTCCAGATTGATTTTTAATTGCCATTTTGAGATTGTCCTTTCTATTCCAACAGTGCATTTGAGTCCGTATTTAATCTTCAAGCTTTCATTCTGCTGAGTGAGTGGTCTGAATATTTTTTGTATCATTTCATTAACTGTAAATAGGTTCTGCCATTTTAAGACCACATTCTGGTTATTGATGTGTGGCTCATCAAATTCGTAATTTGGACCTCTTCCGCCAATAGAATCCGGACGAACTGCTAATAGCGGTTCTTGAGCGGTACGAACTTGTGAAAATATGTTCAGATGATGACTCCACAATTCGCGGATTTCATTATTATTATTCTCTGATTGTGAAGCGAGATTTTTGTATTCTATGCGTGCGAACAAATTTGATTCTAGGATTAATTTTTTTTGCAATTGATCGAGCTGATTTTGCTGGAAGTACACTTTTTCAAGTTGGGTTATGAGCGGCGGTTTTTGTGGTGGGGGAGCAACCAAAATTAATGCCTGTAAAGTTTTAATTTGAAGGCGGTATGAAGTTGACAGATTATTGAGTGAAAAGAGTCGTTTTTCGCTTGACACAATTTTTTTTTGTAATTCAACGGCTTTTGTAGCACATGTTTTACGAAAAGCATCCTTACTTTGACTGGCGTAGAAGAGAAAGCCAAAACAAAAAACAAATGAACTTAACAGAATCACAAAGTAAAGAAATTGTATTAGAAAAAAACCTGATTCAGAATTTACGAATTGAAATTTAAAGCTGCAAATCAAATTGCAGCTGGCGTTTTTTGTAGATTTGGTAATGGTAGTTTGTGTCCGCTTCAATTGTGATTTCATAATTTGGATTTATAATGACCTCATGAGTTTTTATCTTTTTAAGTTTGAGATTATTTAAAGTGACTTCGAGAGAACTTTTGCAGAATTTATTCTGTTGAATTTGGCAAAAAAAATAAGTTTCAATAGCATCGTCCACGGCTATTGAAACTATCTGGGTATGAAATACGGCCAGCACAAAGAATAACCCTGAGCAAAATACTGTCGCAAGCATTGTGGCTTCGACAAGGGCTTGCCCTTTGTTATTTTGCAGGACAAATCTCATTTTTGAGATCTGGCACTTTCAATAAAATTCGAAAGATCTTTTTGCTTCAAAGCTGATGCTGACGCATTTTCTACAGTCAGTTTACTTGAATTGGCTGCACCCATGGCGCGATTTATATTTTCATACTGGGCCGCCATGTTGTTGCCGACGACTTTGACTACGCCGATTGTAGCGACTGCAATCAGGGCGACAAGGATCAGATATTCGATAAGTCCTTGTCCGCGTTGGTTTTTAACGGGTGTTTGAATTGAAATTTTATTTGTTATAGTTTTTTTTAACATCATGTCCTCCAAAGAAAACATGATGCAAATAAAGACGACAGATAAACTGCTTTCAGTTAGATTCTAAAAACAACTTATCGAATATCAGGTCGGATTTCGGATTAACGTTTTTTAGCTTTAGATTTAGACGCAGTTTTTGCTTTGGCTTTAGCAGCTGGTTTTTTTGCCGCTGGTTTAGCTGCAGGCTTTGCTTTTACTTTTGATTTACTCTTCAAAGCATCCTTTTTAGCTTGAGCTGCAGCTTTGGCTTTAGCGGCTTTTTCTTTTTCGGCTTTTGCTTTGGCCTGGGCCTTTTCTTTTTCAGCTTGGATTTTAGCTTGAGCTTTCTCTTTTTCAGCTTTTGCTTTGGCCTGCGCCTTTTCTTTTTCAGCTTTGGCCTTAGCCTGAGCTTTTTCTTTTTCAGCTTGAGCAGCTTCTTTGGCCGCAATTTTTTCGGCTAAAGCTTTGGCTTTAGCTGCTTCTTTGATTCCAGCTTTTTCAGCACGTTCTGCAGCTGCGATGGCTGCGGCTTCATTTTTCTTAGCCATAAGAATTTTTTCTTTTTCGGCTTTTTTGAAAGACTTACGTTCGCTGACGATTCGTTCTAGAATTTCATAGGCTTCTTTTTGTAGATCGTTTTCAAACACAAAACGGTAAAAGCCTTCAATTTCAGGACTTTGGCGGAATTTTTTTAAAGACACTGGGATATTTTCAGAGTGTGTAAAATCGATTGAAAGTCCGTCTTTAGAAAGTTTTACTTTTTCAGCCATTTGAGTCTCCTGATACGTCTTGAATAAGAATAAATGTGGATCTTAAAAATTGTAATCTAATGGATTACCTGAAAGGGGTCAACAAACAATTCAATTCTGAAAAATGGTTAACTTATTGAAATTCCTTTGAAATTTGTTACTATCGTAATCTCAAAGGAGTTTTTTATGCCAGAAAGACTATCCGGATCAGCAGTTAGCCAAGAAATACAAAATAAAATTTTAGCTGAACTTGAAATCTGGAAGGAAAAAAAGTGGCAAGCTCCGAAGTTAACAGTTGTCTTGGTTGGCGAAGATCCTGCAAGCCTTGTGTACGTCGGCCATAAAGAAAAAATGTGTCATAAGTTAGGTTATGCATCTGAAGTTATTCGTTGTGCAGAGTCTACGACCGAAGCTGAACTTGTCAGTGTCATTGAAAAACTCAATTCAGACTTGGCCGTGGATGGTATTTTAGTTCAGTTGCCTCTGCCGAAACATCTTAACGAACGAGCCATTTTAGAAAAAATTGATCCCAACAAAGATGCAGATTGTTTGACTGAAAAAAATATTGGAAAGCTTTTGACAGGAACAAGTGTTGTTTTACCATGCACCCCTTCTGGAATTATCGAAATACTTAAACATTATAAAATTACAATCTCTGGTAAAAACGTTGCCGTTGTTGGTCGCAGTTTGATTGTGGGAATGCCTTTGTTTCAATTACTGAATAAAGAAAATGCGACAGTCACTTTGTTTCATTCACGCTCTGAAAATATCAAAGACCAATTGAAACACTTCGATATAGTATGCGTGGCCTTAGGGAAAGTTCATTTTTTTAAAGCCTCTGACTTCAAAGACGGAGCCGTGATTGTTGATGTCGGTATCCATCGTCAGAATGATAAACTGACAGGTGACGTGGATTTGTCGTCGACTGAAAATCTATCTGCATTCACGCCAGTGCCAGGTGGTGTGGGTTTGATGACAATTGCAATGCTCATGCAAAACACTTTGAATTTAGCGAATGTGAGACGGCTGAAATGATTTTAGTTTGGATTTCACTTTTTTTAACAGAGGCTTTGGCGAAAAATATTCAATTCCAAAAATCTTGGACTTTGCCGCCAACATTTAAAGTTGAAAGTTTAAAAGTCGGCGGGCTCTCTGGTTGCGTGAAAAAAAATGATCGTGTTTATTTCGTCAGTGATGATCGTGGTGGTGAAGGTGGTGCTCGAATTGTTATTTTTGATTGGGACTCCGTTGCAAATGAATTAAAATTAAATTCCGGTAAAAATTTAAAAATTAAAAATATAAACTCTAAAAAAATTTTAGATCTTGAAGGTATTGGTTTAAATTCACAGAGCGAATTTCTGGTGTCTAATGAGGGTGACCTGAATAAAAAACCTCGCCAAGGCCCCGAGCTGTTTTGGGTCGATCAAATAGGAAATCGTCAGCGACAGGTCGAGTTGCCTTCTGCATTTATGCCTAATCTGTCGGGTCAACAAAATAGAGGTATTCAAAATAATATGGGTTTTGAAGGTCTTTCGGTAGATCAAGAATTAAATCGCTGGGGAGCTATTTTAGAGCGTCCTGTTCTGGTTGGCGAAAATCAAATTGCCGATCATATAGTTATGATTGAATCTGATCTTCAGAGTTTAAAGGTAGATCGTGAGTATAATTATCCATTACCTCAATATGAAGGCTCAGGCATTTCACTTGATATGGGGGTTACGGATTTTTTGTACGAGACTCAGAATGATATAATCATTCTAGAGAGAGGAGCTGAATTATCAATGAAGGGGCTTTTATTCAACGGACAGCTCTGCTTAGGACAAAAGAATAAATCTGAAATCAACCGTAAATGTCCTTACGTGTTTAATAATGATCAGACGCTGCTTAAAGCCATATCAAAGATTCCTAATTTAGAAGGCCTTTGCTGGCTGAATGAAAAAAAGACTCAATTTTTGGTTGTCAGCGATAATAATTTTTCAAAAACAGAGAATACAGTTTTTCTTTTATACAATTTGAACTAATGTCCGAAATATGAAAATTTGGCGATTAAAAAAAGGCAGCGATATTCGGTTACGTTCTGGTCATCCTTGGGTTTTTTCAAATGAACTGCAAGAAAGTCCCAAAGGTATACTCCCAGGAGAACTTGTTGAAATTCAAACACTGCAAGGTAACTTCATGGCGAGAGGCTATGGAAATCCACAATCATTGATCGCTTTTCGAGCTTTATCCTTTGATTCACATATCCTTGATCCTAGTAGTCCTACAAATGTCGTTAACAAACTCATCAAATCTTGGAAGAACAGACATCTGTTAGGTTTTACGAAATCATTTCGTTTGTGTTTTTCAGAATCTGATTTTTTACCAGGGTTAATTATCGATCGCTATTTCACAGAAGTGAACGGTCATGCTTATCAAATTTTTTCATTTCAATTGCTCACGGCAGGTATGCAAAAAATTTTTTCATCGGCTGAAGAAATTTTTAAGCTCCTAGTCGAAAATTCTGTATTGAGTAAATATTCAGATATTGATTGGGATCATACGATATTACTAACTAAAAATGATGTGAATATTCGTAAATTAGAAGGGCTCGAAGTTGAACAACCTCATGTTCTGAGAAACCCTGCTGAAATTAACCTTCAAGACTTACAGATTCAAATACCCAGTGTTGTAAATTCAAAAAACACGGTCTTTTTTCAAGTGAATCTGATCGAAGGTCAAAAGACAGGATTCTTTCTAGATCAAACACATAATATGAAACTTGTTATTGAGGCTTTAAAGCCAAGGCTTTCAGAGTTTCGTGATAAACCATTAAAGCTGGTTGATTTATGCTGTTACATGGGTCAGTGGTCTGCGCAAATCGCTAGTTTTTTAAAAGCTGAAGGTATCAAAGCTGAAATCATGTTGGTCGATGTTTCAGAATTAGCGCTGCAAATGGCTCAAAAAAATTTAGCGCAATTTGAAAATGTTAAAATTAGTTTTAAAAAAACAGATGTCCTTGAAGGTTTAACTTCATTTCCTGAAAACGAATATGATGTTGTCATTTCTGATCCGCCGGCATTTGTTAAAAACAAAAAAGATATTGAAACTGGTTTGCATGGCTATATGAAATTGAACCAGCAGGCATTTCGAATCGCCAATCACTCAGGACTTGTGGCCTCGTGCACATGTTCAGGATTAGTTCAAATGGCGGATTTTAAAAGCTCTCTCCGAAAAGGTATTTTGCGAAGTGGTAAGAAAGCAAAACTGATCGCCGAAGGTGGTTTGGGTTGGGATCATCCTCAATTAATACAATTTCCGGAAGGACAGTATTTAAAAATGCTTTTACACACTGTAGAATAATATAAAGCAAAATAGACAGCGGAATAATTATTTTCGAAAAGTCCCCATCCAGCGGTCCCAAGCTGAAAAGTACAAACTGTAATTGCCCTGAAAGTATTGGTGATGTTCATTGTGATTCGTCGACGTATTTAAGTACTTCAGGATTCGATTCTGTTTCCAAGACTCAGGATAAATTTCGACACCCAAATGTCCTAGAACATTAATTAAAATAATGATCAGGCTGAATATGGCCCAGATACCCATTTCAATAGGTAGAAAATAGGCCAACGGCACAATCCAAACGATTTCTAAAAAAGCTTCAATCGGTTGAAATGACATAGCTGCAAAGGGGCTTGGGTTTTTAGATAGATGATGAACTTTGTGTGTCCAAGAAAAAAGTCGCGGGTGATGAAGTGTTCGGTGCATCCAGTAAAAATAGGTATCGTGAAAAAGGATCAAAAACGTCAACCATAAAACTGATTCTAAAATTGGAGTATGAAGAGTCAGGTTAAAAAGGTTTTCTTTCTGGTGGTAAAAGCCTGCCGATAAGGTAATGCCAAAGATCAGTGATGTTTGAAAAGAATAGGCCAATTCCCTGAAAAGATCTGATTTTTTGAAATCAATATTTTGAATTCTATTCTTATCTGTGAATTTATTTTTGAAACTCCAAAAAATCAGATAAACTAGGCCCGCAAAGATGAGATATCTCACAAATTGAATTGATGAAAATAAACCGGCGAGCCTTAAAAATTCCATTAACGTTGAACTTGTTGTGGCTGTTGAGCCGCTGTCATTTGTTTTTGGTAAGCCGTCATTTTATTAATATAGTCTTTGAGCGCATAGTTTTCTTGTTTTAAAATTTCGATCTGTGTTTGGCTTTGTTTCAATTGACCTTTTGTATTGTCAACATCTGCTGATGTTCGATCAAGTGATAATTTAAGCTCAACAATTTTATTTTCGGCAACTGACATCAAATGCTTAATCGTGTGACCCTGTTCGTCTGAAGAGACTTGAAATTCAGAAATACTTTTTTCAAGTTCATTCATTTTAAGTGTTAATTCTTCAATTTGGTCTTCTTTCATTTTTAAATCTGAAAGGAGTTCTTCATTCGCTTCCATCAGAGCCGCTTTTTGTTTTTGAAAATCAAATTGGATATTTTCAAAATTTTCGAGATATTGTTTACGGTCTTCCATTTGTGAGATCATTGCTTTGGATTTAATATCTTGAATTTCTAATTGTAATTTAAGCGATAAATCAAGCGACCTTGCAAGATCTGTCGATAACTTTGAGTTATGTGTTCTTTCTTGATTGAGTAGATCTGTCATCTCTTGAACTTTTTGAGTCAAATCAGAATTCGATACGGTCATTTTTTCCAACGCATCAATTTTTAATTTCATGTCTTCATGATTACTGTGTAGATCAAGTTGAAATGATTTCATTTGATTTTGCATTTTTTCCAGCTGAACCATTTTATCGCGAGATGATTTTGTGTCTTCGGATTGCGAAAGTTCATTGAGCTTGCTGCAAATTTCATTAAAAATTTTATCATGCTCGGGGATTGGAGATGTTTTGTTAAAAGCTTCGATTTCAGTATTCATATAGCCTCGCTTGTGGGTATCAAGATGTTGATGGCTTAAGTCTAGTCGAGAAAAAAATCAATGACACCAGCAGATTTTTTTTAGAAAAAAAACAGGCATTAGGTCTAGAGAAATTGAAAACCCTACTTAGCAAGACTTAAATAATTTGAGACTATGAACCATGAAAAATCTAATTAAAATTATTGTTACAATCAGTTTTTTATTTTCAACAAATGGTTTTGCGCAATCAGCGAGTAGTTTTTTTGAAATTAAAGAACCACCTCGTGCCTCTGAATATATCTATCGATCATCGCCGAAGGAAAGTTTGATCGGAGTACAACTTCTTGGCGCTGTCAAAAATCCAGGAATTTATTATATTCCAACAAATACAGATGTACTTAAGCTGTTGGCCTTAGCCGGTGGTTCTGAAGATGCAGATCTGTCTGAAATCTTGGTTCGTAAAACTGATCCGGCTCAAGCCGGCGTCTATGAATTAGATGTTAAAAAATTAATGAAATCGACGGCCAACGTTAAGCCCTTCAAGCTTGCTCAAGATGATTTTGTTTATGTGCCAAAACGTGAACCATGGATTTCGAACGATGTTTCAAAAACAATTACAATTGTTTCATTGATTGCGACGATTGTATTAACAGGTGTGTTAATCGATAAAAATACAACCAAATAATGTTATTTTTGATAGGTCTTATCTTCATTTCAAAAATCTCGTTAGCATTTATTCCAGGAATGCCCTATGAGATTTTTCCCCTCGTTTATCAACACGGTTTGCACCCTTATTTGAATATTATCTTTAGCATAGGTGTCGGTTCAGTTTTTATTATTAAAAAGCTTTTAAATCCTGAGGGGTTTAATGAGCAAAGCCGACTGTTTCGTTTTTTTGCTGTGCTGAGTAGCCTCTATTTATTGTTCATCACTCTGATGCAGATTATTTTCCAAATCGGTGAAGAGTCAATTGCCTATCAGCTAGTCGCGTGCTGTATGTCGATCTTTACAATTTATTTATTTGGACGAGTCATACCAACGCAGCTAGATCCAAAAAGATTTTTAATTCTAGCCAAAAAATGGTCCGTTTTTTTGTGTTGGATCAGTTTGATAGCGTTGATTTTATTTTCAGGAACAAGCTTTAAAGGTGGCCGGTTTATTGGAGTATTTAAACATATTCCACATATGGTCAGCATCGCAACTTTTGCCTGTTGCTTTTTAATGTATGATTTTTTCGTCATTCAACAATCTAAAAAACAGCGGATTTTGTCAGTACTGAGTTTTTGTTGTGGTTTTTTTCTGTTGGTTCTGACTGGAACTCGATCTGCGTTAGCCAGTGTAATTATGACAGTAACGCTGTCGATTATATTGTTTCCGTCTAAGAATCCAGCCACGAAGCTTTTAAAAACATCTGTGGCCATGACGGCTTTGCTTGTGGGCCTGTTTTTTGGTGAAGATATCGTCGATTACACGATTCAAATAGTGCGCGGTGAGCAATCAGTCGGACTACGTGCCGCGCAGGATGGGATCGCCGCGCGTGCTGATGAAATCGAACGTGGGTATAAAGTATTCCAAGAGAATCAATGGCTCGGTCTCGGTTTACTTTCAAAGTTTGGTTCGACAGATGAAAAGCAAGTGGGAAACTATAATGCAAATAAAGATCCCCATAATTTATTTATTTCAGCAGGAGTTGTTGGTGGTTGGGGTTTGATAGCTTTGACGGCCTTTGGGTTTTTTTCGCTGATATTAGCCAGCTTCAAATCTTTGCTTTCAAAAAACATGTCAATTCGCATATTAGCAATATATATGCTGACACAAATTCCAATTATTTTTATTTATCATATACACTTGTCAATGGGTGGAATTGCAGATCGAATCTATTGGATTATTTTCGGTTATATGGCACTCAGTGAAAAAGAGGACCAGAAAAGAGACTCAAATAAAAACAAATAGATGGATTCCATTTCTTTACGGAATCGGTGAATTAGGTTTATCGAGCATTGATATTTTTATCAAAGTCTATCTGCTTGTATACTTCGATCTAGTTAAGGGTCTTTCATTATCAATGGCTTCTTTGGCGATCGGATTATCTGTATTTTGTGATGCCGTCATTGATCCTATGATAGGAAGATTTTCGGATAAATACTATTCTATCCACGGGCACCGAAAAAATATCCTAAATTGGGCTATGCTGTTGATGACAATCAGTTTCTGTGGAGTATGGTTGTTGCCTCAGACTTCAGAGTGGATATTATTTATTTCTTTATTTTTGATGTCGTCTTTATTAAATGCAAGTTTATCTCTATTTTCGATTCCTTACATTGCGCTGGCGAATGATTTAGAACCTGACAACATTCGTCGAAAAATGTGGATTGGATGGCGGGTCGTATTTTTTAACTTAGGTTCCATCGCTGGACTATCTACAGCCGCCTTTTTCATGACTGGAGAAGGGGCTCAGAAACTGCAAGAAAGTTATTTGTGGCCGGTTGGTATATTGGCTGTCATCACATTAGTGACTTCATTAATATCTGTATTCAGTGTCTACTCTAAAAAAACAAATGAGACAGATTTCGTTCAAAAAAGTCAAAAGAGTTTATCTTTAAAATTTATTTTTTCAGAAGGAGTTTTTAAAAAACTCTTAGCAAGCTTTTTTGTTGTCTACTGTGGAATGGGGCTCAATTCGACCTTGGCTTTGTATTATTACAGGACTTATTTAAATTTGGCAGAAAAAGATATTCAAATCATTCTCGTTTCATTTTTAGTTGTCTTTACACTTTCGATTCCACTTTGGGTTATTTTATCAAAATACTTTAGTCAGAAAAATCTCATCATTGTTGGTGGTGCTCTTTTGGGTCTAACAACCATGTTGATTTATCCTCATTTACAGAGCCAAACTTTTTGGACAGTCTTTTTACTAGCAAGTGTTTTGGGTGGAATCCTTGCTGGTGTTGCCGTCATTTTGGAAACGTATTTGTCGGACTTTTTAAATCGAAATGAAATTAAATTGGGTCAAAGCGTATCGGGTCAGTACTTAGGGTTGTGGAAAATGGCGCAAAAAATATCCCGAGCCGTTGCCGTTGGTTTAGCCGGACCTATATTGCAATTGGCAGATCAAAATGCTCAAACTCTGGCAAATTTTTTTGGCTACGGCGTTGGGTCGTTGTTTTTAATCAGTGCGTTGATTATGGCGATACCGATTTCTAAAGAAAATGATTAGTATGTATTTATGTATTCAAGCGCACATACTAAAAATATTTTCTTCGCTGTTATTTTAGGATTGTTTTCTGGTACGATCATCGCAGTTTTTTTTAAATCTTTATTCTGGATACAAAATTTTCAACAGAATAATTCACACTATATTTTACTATTGCCTATTGTATTTCTGATTCTTAAGTTAATTAAAAAACAATCGCTCTATTTTCCGGTCAGTGTTTCTGAAGTTTACAGCGCAACAGCAGCGAATCAAAAATACTGGAGCCGTGGAGGACTTTTTTTTAACTTTATAGGTTCAACCCTCAGTCATTTTTCTGGAGCCAGCATTGGACGTGAGGGCGTTGCCATCACCATGAGTGCAAGTTTGGTTCAACTTTTAAAGTTGGAATGGAATTATTGGCGTCCAATTATAATGTCCGCAGCTTTTGGAATAGCGATCGGTCACCCTATTGTAGGTTTTGTATTCATGTACGAAGTGTTCTCGACGAATTGGGATCAAAAAATCTGGGTATTATTAATGACTTGGACTGGCTGTTTAGTCATCCAAACTTTACAAGTGCCTCATTTGATAGAACCATTTTTAGTTCTGGATATTAATTCGACAACTGACAAATTCGTTTTTTCATTTGCAGCTGCGGTAATGATTGGCTTATTAAGTCGCTTGTACAAAAGCCAATTTTTTAGTCTTAAGCAAAGATTTGATCGAACATCTTTGTGGATGCTGTTGCCCTTAATTTTTATAGCAAGTGGTATTCTATTTTTGCCGCAATTTAAAGATCTTCATAGTTTAAGCTTGAATCAATTTCAAATGCTGCAGTCTGGACAAGTTTCAATTGAATTTCTAATTTATAAATTTTTATTCACTTTGTTTTTTGTGGCGATTGGATTTTGGGGTGGAGATTTTGTTCCCAGCGTGCTGATAGGAAGTGGATTCGGGATTTACTTGGCTCAATTTTTTGGAGTTGACCCTAAATTTGGTTTGATGGTGGGTGCTTTTTCGTTTTTTTGTGGAATAACGAGATTAAAATGGACGTCGTTTGTGATGGCTGCAATTTTAGTTGGATTTCAGCATTTACTATGGATTTATTTATTTTTGACAGTTTGTCGTTGGTTTGCGGGAACGGCTAGTGTCTATACAACTGAGCCGTCCACCTATTAAAGTTACGAACTATTTCATTTTCAAGAGCGGAGCAAACTTATCAAAACGTGCCCAAGCAATTGCAGAACCTAAAATTAAAATAGCAATCGCCATAGGCAATCCCTCTGGAGCTAAAAAGGCGTGAATCAGAAAAATGTTAATGCAAATAGGTGCCAAAATCAAAAGCGACAATGGGACAAATACATTAGCTAACAGCAATACTCCGCAAATGACTTCACATGCTTTTACAAATTGCATGAAAAAACCAGTTTCCATTAATGCCATTGCAAATTTCATCATATTTTCAGGTGGCGGTGGCATTGGAATAAAATTTAAAAAAACCATTTAAGCCAAAGACGACAAAAAGTAGTCCTAAGATTATTCGAGCGCCCATATCAACTTTTGATTTCATTTAATTCTCCTTTTGCTGTTGTTGTTGTGTTCTTAGAAGAGAATATTGAGTTTTTATTCTAATGACAACCGAAGGTCTAGTTTTCTGAACGATCACTCAATTTTTGAAGTCAAATGTGAACGACCGTTATATTTTATTTGTATGGAAAAAATAACTAAAGGGCAAAAAACAAAATTACAAATTTTGCAGAAAAGTGATCAACTGTTTTCGGAAAAAGGCTACAGTGCGACGGGCGTTGATGAAATTGTAGGGTCACTGAATTTAACCAGTGGAGTTTTTTATAATTATTTTCCATCAAAAGCCGAATTGCTTCAACAGGTCGTTGATCAAAAAATTCAAAAATCAAAAGAAATGCTTCTTGTGGCTCAAGAAAAAGAATCTGCAATGATGTGGGTACAAAGAGTCTTAAAAATATATTTATCACCTCAACACCGAGATTCACTTGCTCAGAGCTGTCCTGTGACGACTCTGTCTCAAGAGCTCATTAAACTGAATGTGCATCACTCGACTGGTCTGGCTGAATACACTCAAGATTTTGCAGCAATATTAAATCGTCGTTTAATGATGCTCAATCCTAAAAACGAAGGGAAAGCATTTTCGATCATGAGTTTGTGTGTCGGAGCGTTGATATTATCTCGATTAGAAAGGGATATGACAAAGTCAGATTTGATTCTCACAGAGGCCTACAATTCTGCATTAAGTTTGATCGAGAAAAGAGATAGCCATGTCGGCTAATTTGTTAAGAAAAATGGCAGGAACTATTCCTGCAGGGGTTGTTCGTTTTTTTGGAAACTTATATCCGCCGTATCTGGGGGCTGCAATCCGTGCGACTCGAGTGTCTTCGGATTATACGGAAATCGATGTTCGTATGAAACTAACTTGGTACAACAGAAACTATGTCGGGACACAATTTGGGGGTTCGATGTACTCGATGACAGATCCATTTTTTATGCTGATGTTGATTAACAATTTAGGAAAAGATTATATTGTCTGGGACAAAGGTGCGCAGATTAATTTTGTCAAACCAGGACGGGGAACAGTCTTCGCTTATTTTAGATTGTCACAAAATCAAATTTCTGAAATCAAATCGATCGCTGACAGTTCGGATAAGTATGTCTTTGATTTACCAATCAACATCGTGGATCACAATAATGAAGTTGTCGTAGAAATTAAAAAAACGATGTATGTTCGAAAAAAGAAAGATCGAAATGTCGTTTAAATACACTTTAAATCATTTCACTGCGGGATTTGTAACTGTTCTTGTTGGTTTTACAGCATCGGTGGCGTTGGTTCTTCAAGCTGCTAAAGCTGCTGGTGGCACTGATCAGCATGCAGCTTCTTGGGTGTTCGCACTGTGTTTAGGAATGTCAGTCTTGGGTCTTTTTTTTTCGTTAAAGTATCGCATTCCAGTTTTAATCGCTTGGTCTACACCAGGAGCGGCTTTATTGATTTTAGGTTTACAAAGCTTTTCAATGTCAGAGGCCATCGGCGCTTTTGTTGGCTCTGCAGCACTGACAATTATTTTCGGAGTCACGGGATGGTTTCAAAAGTTTATTCATCGTATTCCGTTGCAAATAGCTTCGGCGATGTTAGCCGGAGTGTTATTTAAATTCGGTCTGGATGTTTTTATTAATTTAAAAACATCGTTTAGTTTGGGAATCATTTTAATAATTTCTTATCTTGTTACAAAACGTTTTTTGAATCGTTACACAATGGTTTTGGTTTTAGTCATAGGTATGATCACAGTTTTTGTACAAGGTGACTTTTCCACTGAAGCTTTTCAGTTTCACTTGGTTCAGCCACTATTTATTATCCCCTCATTTTCATTAAATGCTTTTTTGGGTTTATCGTTACCTCTTTTTATAGTAACAATGACTGCTCAGAATATTCCAGGGATAGCAATTCTACGAGCGCATGAATATCATCCACCGACATCAAAATTAATTTCGGGTCTGGGCTTTATGAATTTAATTTTAGCTCCGTTTGGCGCTTTTGCACTGAATTTAGCAGCAATTACTGCGGCTATTTCATTGGGATCTAATGTCGATCCAGATCCCAAAGAGCGTTACAAAGCTGCGGTTACAGCTGCATTATTTTATTTGATGATGGCCGCATTTGCGGGATCAGTCGCTGTGATTTTTAGTTCTTTTCCTCAACAGTTTGTGATGACGATCGCAGGACTCGCCTTATTAGGTACGATTGGAAATGCGCTATCAACGGCCTTGAGTGATGGGAAAATGAAAGAGTCGGCTCTAATTACATTTCTTGTCGCTATTTCGGGAGTCCAATTTTTAGGCGTAGCTGCTGCATTCTGGAGTTTAATTGCAGGTCTGATTTCGTTTCTGATTTTGGAATATAAAAAATAACCACAGCGAACCTCATCCATTGAGCCTCTTTTATTCGAGATTTTTAAAATATTCCCAGGGTGGAAGATTTAATTTTTTCATCGATCTTTGACTAAAAAATGTTGTAAATGCGGCCCATCCAATAGAACTCATAAAGTGAACAAAAAAGACAAAGAATAAATCATTTATTCCGATACTGGTAATTTTAAACCAAAATGGATCAAATAATATAATAGAAAATAGCAGCCAACATAGAAGTGGAAAACTGATGAACCAGTAAGTACTCAAAATAAAAAATTGTGCTAGAAACGAGTGGAAGGTGGTAGGCATATTGATAATTTTTAGTTTCAAAAGCAGCCGATCCAGTGGAGGAAGAATCTTTGAAGGCTTTATACCTTTTTTACGCAGGTCATTTTCTATTTTACTTATATCCATAGACTTTAAATAGTTTCAAATTTAGGTGAGTTGATCAAGATACAATATTTTAAGTCTAGCTTTCGTAATTTTTCTGAGCCCCTCGAGAGTATGTTCCCACAGCAGATCGGATCCATTTGATAAAGGGCAGGACTGATTTCAAATCTTGAACAACTATAGATGAAAATTGACTGTATGTGATTTCAGATTTTTTGTATTCTTTATGAACATAGAATTGTTTGTGCATCAATAACGAAGAATACTCGGCGTCTGTTGGAAAGCCTTTTGGAGGTCGCACGTACATATCGCCCTGAATTTTCCCCCAAGTATTTTTAAACTTTTTTTGATTTAAAATCGAATTGATCGTTTCAAAGTCTTCGACGATGGCATTACGCAGTAAACTGATTTGTCGACCACTCACCATGTACAGACCACAACCGATGAAGTTGTCGTTTTTTTCGCCGCCGAATTGGATATGAATTCCAGGATTCCATTCAAACAAAGAAGTTCTTTTATCAGCAATTGTCGCGTACGAAAAATTTTTAACAAAACCTTCTTGAGCTTTGTTCGCTGGACGAGTCGGGCGAGTGATCAGTTTAGAATCGATTCGTAAATCTAGTAACTCAGGCTGTAACTTTTTTTTGACTTCTAAAATTAAATTTTCAAAAGGTTCGTGCACATCTTTTTGATAATGTTCTTTGTTTTTCAAAAACCAATCTTTATTTTTTGTGTTTTTTTTTGCTGAAGCGAAATATTTGAATGTTGAAGGAGTGAATTTTTTGCTCATCAGAAACTTTCGTTAATTCAAAAGGAACTTGGTGCGCGAGAGGGGACTTGAACCCCTACATCTTTCGACTCAGGCTTCTGAGACCTGCGTGTCTACCAATTCCACCACCCGCGCATGAAAAAAATACTATAATTACTCTACGCGAGTTTGGCTACTGAAAAAGTCTTAATTAGCTAGCTTTTTTTGAAAAATATTCTTTTATGTTCACAAGGTTATTGGGGACAGAAGCCTCAGAAACATTTTTTCCATTTAAAAAGTCATTCAGTTCGTCTACAAGGTGATACATTTGCTGCGATTGTTCAGCTAGTGTATCGCTCGTATCAGAAAGCTCGATAATCGACTTTGAATTCATTTGCATCGATTTATCTAATTCGTTCAGGGCTAAGTTGATGTTTTCGACGCCTTTTGATTGTTCAAAAGAAGCAGAACTAATTTCATTATTTGTTGATACAACTTTTTCGATACTTGTGACTATTTCAATAAACTTTTGCGAATTTTTTTCAGCAGATTCAGTTCCCAGTTTAATTTTATCTAAACTTTCGTTAATGAGTGTATTTATCTCTTTTGAAGATTGAGAGCTTTTTTGTGCCAGAGAGCGTACTGCGTCCGCAACAACAGCAAAACCTTTTCCGTGTTCTCCAGCGCGCGCTGCCTCGACAGCAGCGTTGAGGGCTAATAGATTTGTCTGAAAAGCAATGTCATCGATCGTAGTTGTAATGTCTCCGATTTTTTGCGAAGTTTGTGATATTTCAGACATGGCATGGTTTAAGTTTTCCACTTCAGTTTTTCCTACTTCAGCCATTTGTAAACACGAGGTTGCTAAATTTTTTGCGTTCACAGTGTGATCGGTATTCATCTTGATTGTCATTGTGATTTCTTCTGTCGTAGCATTTGTTTCTTCGAGTGATGCAGCGGATTCTGTTGTTGCAGAACTGATATTTTGACATGTGATGCTCAGGTCGCCACTGATGGAGTTTAGCTTTTCACCCGAGGCTCTAATATTATGAATTAATAAAGCTAAATTCGTTAACGGTTTATTCAACATCAAGAAGGCCAATAGCAGCGCAAGAACAGATCCGCTAAGCCCCCAGAGAACAATAGAACCAATCGCCGCATATGTTTCTGCTTTGACAGGAGATAGATGAGAATGAATTGCAAATACGCCATGAAGTTTTCCATCTTTCCAGTCTTCCATTTTATAACCCAGAACATCGTTTCCATTTCCCCATGGTGATTGGCTCGGATTTCCATGACAAGTTAAACAGCCTTGTGATTCTGAGAGTCGGACTGGGCGCGATACTATAATTTCATCTTCTGTTTTTGTAATAATTTCTTGAAGATTTGGATCATTTTCGAAACGAACCAAGGTTGCCATTTCCTTTTCGTCAGCCTTGTTTTTTTTATTTCGAGGTTCTGTTGAGTAAACGCGAAAACGATAACCTTCTTTTTCGGAATCTGCAGTTCCAATTTTCATGGATGCAAAAATTGGAACTTGTTTTAAGACTTCTAACTTTAAGTCTTCAGAAATAATTCCATCTTTAGTCACAGCGACAACTTTTGAAATTTTATCTTTGAGCCCACCTTGTGAGGCCACATATCCACGTACTGCTTCAAGACGAGATAAAATCGCCTGTGATTTTTTTATCAGTTGCTCTTCACCGTAGCGGGAAAATTTAATACTCGAAACGCTGATGGCAATACCTAAACACACGATGCTAGTGAGTCCAATAATTAAGATGATTTTTTGTTTAAAGCTCATAAAGACTCCGTAAATGATGTTTTTGTTTCGCAACATTATTTCGGTATGTGAAATTTAATTTCGGAGTCTAGTTTTAAATATAATTTCGTTTAAAAATCATGACGCAAATCATGTTTGTTGGACTTTGGTTCAAGTTAAGAACTCTGAAAAAGTATTTTCAAATTTATATTGCAGAATTTTTGCCCAGAATTAAATATATGTTATGATTTTAACTCAAGAAGAAGCTCGACATCGAATTATTTCTGCTCAGGGATTGAATCGAATTCATACATTCGGTCTGGGGGCTAAAGCAACTTTGGCCTCGATAGAACACTTATCCTATGTCCAAATTGATACGATTTCTGTGGTCGAGCGCGCTCATCACCACACATTGTGGTCACGTGTACCAAATTATAGCGCAGATGTTTTAAATCGATTGGTAAAAAATAGATCTGTTTTTGAATACTGGGCCCATGCTGCCTCGTATCTGCCGATGAAAGATTTCAGATTTAGTTTGCCAAGAAAAAAACGTCATGCGGACGGCGAAGCCCATTGGTTTAAAATGACGTCTGAGCATCGTAAAGAAAGAAAAATTATACTCGATCGAATCAAATCTGAAGGACCTTTGCGGTCGAAAGATTTTGAAAAGCCTGTAGGACATAAAGGACAATGGTTCAATCATTCAATTTCAAAGCAAACTTTGGAAAAACTATTTATGGATGGCGTTTTGATGATTTCAGAACGCCAAGGATTTCAAAAAGTTTATGATCTAACAGAAAACGTTTTACCGAACCATGTGGACACGACATTTCCTAGCCACGAAGAATTTTCAGAATATTTGATTCGGTCGTGTTTAAGATCGCAGGAGCTCGCGACCATGAAGGAAATTTCTTATTTGCGAAGACCCGAGATCAAATCGCAGATTAAATTAGCACTCAAAAATATGATTTTGTCGGGTGAGGTCGTCGAAGTACAAATTGAGCATAATGAAAATCAATATTTCGCACTTTCGAATCAGATCAAGAAAATATACAAACAGACAAATTCTGATCAAGTTCAAATTCTGTCTCCATTTGATTCTTGCGTTATACAAAGAGCACGTCTAAATGATATTTTTGATTTTAATTATCAAATCGAATGTTATGTTCCGGCACCTAAAAGAAAATATGGCTATTTTGCACTGCCGTTGTTATATAAGAATAATTTTGTTGGCGTTGTAGATTTAAAAGCTCATCGCGCAGAAAAAGAGCTTGAAGTCATTTCGATCTTTGTTCAACCAAGTGTTAAAAAAGATCAAAATTTCAAAGAAGCTCTTTCGTCTGCGTTGTCAGACTTTTCTGAATTTAATCAATGTGAACAAGTCACTGGGGTTCAGAAATTTTTAAATTTATAGTTCGATCAATCTTCGATGATATCTGGATTGTAGCTCTGTGAAATCCCTATTTTTTGCACTGATTTGACAAGGTCTATGAATTCGTCTTTGTATGAATTTGTATCCTGACCTTTTGAATTTTTTGCGATATGGATGACTTGGTTGAGGTCTCCGTCTTTTAAAAATTCTGATTTTCGTAAGATCATCCCAAAAAGTGCAACAGCAGATGCAAAGCGAAACGAGTCTGAAGAGTCATTGAAAGTCGCATTTTCTTCGTGAAGCGGAAATTCCATTTTTGTACTGACATCTCCGTCTGGTTTTTTATAGCGTAATTTTACAGTCAGCCATTCATTCGATTTTTGATCAATGAAGACCATCGCTGAAGCTTTGGGTTCTTTGATTACTTTTTGATACTTAAGTGAATCAATTTTTTTGCTATTAGAGTCTTCAGAATTCGCACCGACCGGAATAATTTCGTAGAGAGCCGTCACACTATGACCGGCGCCAATATCGCCGGCATCTTTTTGATCATCATTAAATTCTTCATTTTTTAAGTGACGATTTTCGTAGCCCACCAGACGATAAGAGTCTACAAAACGGGGATTGAACTCAACCTGGATTTTAACATCTTTGGCAATCGTCACCAGAGTTCCTGACATTTGCTCGACAAGGACCCTGCGCGCTTCAGATTGATTATCGACGTAGGCATAGTTTCCATTTCCTTTGTTACTTAAGGTTTCCATCGTAGCGTCTTTATAATTTCCCATGCCAAAACCAAGAATTGATAAATAAATATTTTTCTTGGCATTTTTTTCAACAAGTTTTGTGAGTGATTCACGATCTGTTGTTCCAACATTGAAATCGCCATCCGTTGCTAGGATAATACGATTTACTCCACCTTTGATAAAATTTTCTTGAGCCGTTTTATAGGCGAGCTCAATACCACCGCTGCCATTTGTAGAGCCGCCAGCTTTCAATTGATCCAAAGATCTTAAAATTTTCATTTTCTGATCACCTGTGGTCGGTGGTAAAACAAGACCTGCAGCTCCAGCATAGACAACAATCGAGATCAGATCATTTTTATTCAGTTTATCAGCAAGCATCGCCAATGAAGATTTGACTAAAGGTAGTCGTTCTGCAGAATCCATAGATCCCGATACATCAATCAGAAAAACTAAATTCGATGCGGGTCTGTGATCGATTTTAATTTCTTTTCCTTTAATTCCTATGCGAACAAGTTTGTGTTTTTTGTTCCAAAGTGCAGGGGCCATTTCCATTTTGACTGAGAAGGGACCATTTTCTGGGGGAGTATAACCATAATCAAAATAATTAATCAGCTCTTCGATACGGACAGCGTCTGGTGGAACAACTGTACCTTGTTGTATAAAACGACGAACATTTGAATATGAAGCAGTGTCCACATCAATCGAAAAAGTAGAGAGGGGCTTTTGCAAACTTTGATGGAAAGAGTTTTCAACAATTTTGTCGTAAGATTCTGAATTATAAGGTTGTGCTATTACGTAACCACCAAACCCATTGATCGCAGCCGGACTTTGAACCATTTTTTTCTCAGCATATCCTTCCATTTGTAATCGTGTGTCACCTTTGCTTGATGAATCTTGCGCTCGTCCGAGCATTTGAGTTTTTATGGATGGCGATGCAGTCTTTGTTGTTAATTCGTAAGTTGAATATTCAGAGTCTTGTTCTACTTTTTTTGATTCTACACGTTCAACAACGACTGATTCTGTTCTTGTTGGCGCATCCACCAAGCTACAACTGGCCGTATTCAGGGCAAGAATTAAAGAAACAGTATTTTTGAGGACATTTTTCAAGTGATCTCCTTTTGTTAGTGTTCAAAAGGATGACGTTCGAGCCTGTATTTTATTAATAAAAATTCTTAAATTAATTTAAACTGATTTAAAACGTACTAATTTGAGCCAGTCTGGATTTTAAAAGTAAACTCATTAGCAGTAGGCCATTGAATCTTTAGCAAATGACTTTTTAAGCATTCAAGGGCATTTACACCAAGATTTTGATTCGATTTTTTCACTAAAATTGTTTGTGATGTCTGAGTCCAAACGAATTCAAGATCAAATTTTGAATCAATGGTCAGACATTTTTTAATAGCAGATTCAGCTTGGACTTTCGTGGAGTCAGTCACCACGGGTAGAACGTCAATAATAAAAATTTTCTTTTGTTCTTGTTCAGAATCTTGCAGTGCTTTTTTAGATGCGACCAGTGCAGATGGTCGAATCTCAGCCTGAACCATAGCACTATCACCAGCACGACCAAATTCCTTCACGGCACCACGAGAACGAGAAAATCCTTCTGCAGAAGCGGCACCCAGTTGAGCACTGTCCTCGGCAACGGCTTCATTTTTTGCGACCGCTGGTGCAGCGGCGGCGAGAGCGACCTCTTTGTTTTGTTCCAGCAATCGAGCAGTTCCCTTGGCTTCAGCGTGAGTTTCGATATTTACTGTTTTTGATTTATCTGCCATTTTCATATCAGGCGCAGCAATATCGGCTTCCGAAATTTCTGATTGATTCATCGGACGATGAACTTCATTTTTTAAAGACTGATTAAATAGGATCAAAGCCAGACTTGCAGCAATAAATCCGCCGCCGGCCCAACCCAATGGAAATGAAAATGAACTTTTCTTCGAGTCATTGATTTTTTCAAAGAGGGCTTTTTTTCGGTCGGAAGATAATTGAGTTTCAGGCTCATTTTTAAAATGAGTTTGGATTTCAGAAATGTTTTTTCTAAAAGCTTCAAGTTCCCGAGAAAGTTCTGAGTTTTGCAAAAGCTCTTGTTCAAATGCTGTTCGCTCCTGAGCATTAAGTTCATTCAGGATATAGGCGCTGATGCGTGGATCGTTTTTATGATTTTTCAAGACGACCTCCTTGTTCGGCGTTTTCTTTCAAGTGAGTCACGAGATTATGAATGAAAACGCCAACGTGATTTACACTCATTCCGGTGATTTGACTTATTTGTTTGTAACTGAGTCCCTCTTGAAATTTCAATTTCATAACTTCTTTTTGTGTGTCGGACAGATTTTGTATAAGTGCATCAATACGTTGAGTTTGTTCATACTCTTCAATTTTTTGTTCGGCACTTAAACTTGAATCAGCGATCTCTAAAAGCAAATCAGAATCATTGATATGTTTGCGTTCTTTTTTACGAAGCACATCATAGGCTTTGTTCCGGCAAACGGTAAAAAGCCATTCCGTTTCTCGACCACTCAAATCAGTTTGGTCTTGTTGCCACAGTTTTAAAAAAGAGTCTTGTACGATGTCTTGGGCGATTTCTGAATCTTTAACCAAGCTCAACACATAACGAATCAAGCTGGACTCATTTTTAGACAAAATGTCCTTCAGCCAAATTTCCTTTTTGGATTGAAATAACCGTTTAAAGATAAAGAACTCTCCTTGATCCATAAACTGTAATAGAGTCTCCTTTTGTTTTAAACAAAAAAGTACAATGGGCCTTCTTTAGGGATAACGGGGTCGGGGTGGTTTTATTAATGAAATTATATTATTTAAGCAATTAAAATAAGCAATGAATCAAATCGAACACGGAAATCTCATACAAAATCTTGTTCTCTCTGAGGCGACATCAAGTGATAGATCGCCCCCGTTATTCGCAACAATATTTTTTGAAATAGAAAGACCTAATCCCGTACCTTCACCGGCGATTTTAGTTGTGAAAAAAGGTTCAAATATTTTTGTACGTAATTCTTTAGGTATTCCAAAGCCTGAATCAATTACGGCAATTTCAATGTGATTATCCATAGTTTTTTGCGCGCTGACGATGATGAATGGAGTTTGATGTTTTTGGTTTGTGACGGCATAGAATGCATTATTGAGAAGATTCAATAAAACTTGTGAAATCTGCACAGGGCGACAGTGAATATAAAGATGATCTTGAAGATTGATTTGTAGGTCAACACCATGACTTCGAAACTGATCCGAGCAGAGCGAGAGAGTATTTTGTACTATAGTTTCAACCGGAAATTTTTCTAAAATATCATTTGAACCATCACGAGCTAAAGAACGGAGTCCCTTTATAATTGTTGAAATTCGATGCGTGGTGAGCATAATTCTTTCAACTTGCTTATTGATTTTATCAATTGCGATGGGATCTCTTTGTACAGCAAGTTTCAGGAGTTGTGAACTGGCGAGAATAATTGCCAAAGGTGTATTGACCTCATGGGCTATGCTTCCCGCCATTTCACCAAGACTTGCCAATCGTGCGGACTCGAATTGCTTTGCGCGTTCTGTTTCTACTTGTTGTTGTAAATTTTTTGTTTCAGTCACATCACGAATCATCGCAACAACAGCATTTGAATCACGTCGTTCCATCGACGCTTCAAAATGACAGAGTTGACCATTCAACATAGCTTCATAAATAAATATCTGACGCTGGCCTGTCAGAAATGCTTTATCGACGCAAGCGTGGGCTTTGGCTCCGAGCTCGGGTCCTAAAATGGTATCGATACGTTGGCCAATTAATTTTTCACGTGTCTCGAATAGAATATTGTTTTTACTCGCATAGACTTCAAGGTAGCAACATTTGTTGTCGATTAAAAAAACGATATCACTGCTGGCTTGAAGCGTAAGTCGTAGATTGTCTTTGGATCTTCGAGACTCGAAGTAATAATAGATTGTAAAAATAATATTGATAATGAGTGCTGTTAGGAGGATAATATCTGAATTACATGAAAACAATGTCACGTCCTGCATCTATGTGTCTCCAGTTATGTTTTTGAAAGCTCTGTGACAATTGAATTTACAAGTGCGCCAAAGTTATACGGCTTTTCAAATACAGCCGAAATATTGAGGCGGCTGTAGTCCGCGACTGTTAAATCATTAAATCCAGAGCACACAAAAACCAAAGGTCTGATAGCCAAAGTTTTGATATTTTGAACCAAAGTAATTCCGTCACCATCAGGCATTCGTACATCGGTAACAACAGCATCAAACGAGTTGCTTTTAACAAGTTCGAAAGCGCTGTTGCCGTTACTTGCCGTCGTGACAACGGCTCCACACTCAGAAACAAGTTCTGCTAAAGTCTCGCGCATCATTTCATCATCTTCGACAAAGAGAACTTTTTTGTTTTTCAATAGCATATTAAGTCCATATATCGACAGACGATATCAGATTTTTTGACTTCAGCTAGAAATTATTTTTTGACCAGATTTGAATTTAAAAGAAAATGGTGCCCAGTGAGGGAGGGGCCTAGATCAATTTCTAGGCTTTTTGTGTTCTGTTATATTTGAGTGTTGCTGATTGTATTTTATGTAGTAAAAACAGGTGTCTAGCTAAATTTAAAATCATAAAATTGAGTCTTAGTTCTTTGGTTGAGTGCTATCTGTTTTAGTCTATTTTGTTCAGTGTTAAACACTTTTTGAACACTAAATCGGTCTTGATTTCAAATGAGCAAACTTTTTAAGCCATAGTTATTGATATGGCTACAAGGATTTTGCTATGGCCAATGGGAACCAGACTTACACACATTTTAGTTCACAGGGACAATTCATTGTGGAACTAAAATCAATTCTAAAAAAGCTAATTAAGGAGAAGGGTATTACAATTACCCATCTGTCACGTTCTACAAAGGTGCCTCTTCAGACATTGCATGGCTGGCTACAGGGAAGTGAGCCCAAAAGCTTACGTCAAGTGAAAGCGGTCGCGGACTATCTGTCTGTCGATTTGGATTACCTCTGTTTCGGTATCAAACCAAAACCCCAAAAAACACAAATTAATGACTACGAAGAAGAAATCAATGCAGGTGTTTTCGAAGTTGTTTTAAGGAGAGTACGAAAATGAAGATAATTTTAATCAAAATAGCTATTCTTCTGTCACTGCTGTCATTATTTTCTTGTGTCACGAATAATGGTATTCGTGGCAGCTATCCAGCGCCTACTTTTTCTGAGGCTGATAAAACACTTGAAGAAGCTACCAATGCCAAATATCCAACCGATGAGGAATTAAAAAAAATAAAATACGGCAAGCAACCTAAAAACTATGAGACGGTATTTAAGAAAATATTAAAGGAAAATTTAAAAGATCCAGACTCTGCAAAATTTAGAAATATTCAAAAGCCCAAAAAGTTTTGGGGTAAAAGCTTAACTATACGGAATTCATGGTTAGTGTGTGGTGAAGTTAATTCGAAGAACAGCTACGGTGGTTATTCAGGATTTGAACGTTATGCTATGCAGTTTTTTGAAGGTGGTGAAGTGAGTATTTTGCCTTTAGAAGAAGGTAAAACCATGTTTACTTTTTCTAGCGAGCCATATCCTTGCTCAAATTAGCTTATTAAAATTCAGAATTGAAAAAAAAGGAGTAAATCGATGCTAAATATTATAATCGGTTCGATTGTCATCTTCTTCTTTTTTAAATGCCTCGTCTCAATGGATACAACCAATCAAGGAGTAAAAAGGGGGCCATTAATTACGAGAGAAACTAAACCAGAAGATATTCATTATGATGATGAGACTTCGGGATCAAAAAAAACTTATACAGCATCACAGTTGTTCGAATTTCATACTAAAAACAAATTCCCCGCTGTTGGAAGTCCCGAAACGATTACGAAAAAAATAGATTTTAATAACTGCAAAAAATCAGTTGATAACACAATATCAAGTTTTAGAAATGCGGTTCCTACTGAAGTAATTTTAGAAAACAAACTGATTTATATGGCCAAAGTTTGGTCCAATGAAAGCGAAATGCTTTTCACTTGTAGCAATCCTGATAAAAAATTAACGATAGTTATTTCTCCATATTTGTAATTGAGGTTTAAATGAAATTTTATATTTTTCTAACGAGCTTAATTTTTACTAAGATGTGTTTAGCGACTTATCATTTTGGAATAAGTCCGTCGGATGTTAATACTCAAAAACTTGCTGTTGAAGCTGGTCTTGGTTGGGAGATGCATATGCTCTCAATTTCGGTTATATTAAATTCTCAATATAGTGAGAAAGACTTTGTAGACACTCCAATACCCCATTCGAATTATACCAATCTTGGTGAAAAAAGAATAGGTAGTGATATTGGAATCGATTATTCCAGAAAATTCGATATTGAAGCTCTTCCGTTGTTGCATCCTTATCTTGGCATTGGATTGTACATGGGCCGCAGAAGTACAATCGTTAAATCAAATGTTAGCGACACGTATTGGGCGCAAAATAATACAAGCATGAGCCTGGTCGGTTTTTCTGGAGGATTCATTTTAGGTGAGGATGAAAAAATAAATTTTGGACTTGGCTATCACAATATTAAAGGACTGAGTTTATCCTTGATAATTCCCGCCACAGTTAAATAGTGTGACGGGGAATAAATTCTAGCTTGCCTTAATAACTTCTTCTTTAATGGCCATTTCATCAACCACTGGGCTTGAGGTCGCAGTTATGGGACAAGTAAGATCTGATTTTTTAGAAGGACTTTTTGTTTTCCGACTAACTCGCTTTTGACTTTTAATATATTTTTTAAAATCAGCGTCTTTAGCGTCATTCCAACCAACGATTGCATCATTTAGTCCTTGTTCAAGGAGCCAATACACTTTATCAGTCAGCATTTCGTTACAGGCTTTGTACTCGTGTTCACCCTTAATTGATTTTGAAATATATTTGATGACGTCTGACGACAGAATCGCTTTCGCTAATGATTCTGGAGAAAATGCCATTGCTTCTTTTGATAGAGCTGGCCAAGAATTCGATGTTAAAGACGACTCATGTAAATCTAAAATGTCATAACAGAAATCCTCAACGTGTCTTTTGCTAGTATCAATTGTATCGGATTCTGATTTAAGATCGAAATAAGCGATTTCTACTCCATTGTATCCTTGAACTGAAAAATCAAATAAATGCCACTCTTGACCGTTTGTCAGTATTCCCCACTTCACATTACCAATTAATGACAGATATTCATTAAGCTGAACTTTTCCAGATCTAAAATCAGACTTATTTAAATCAAAACCCATTTTCTTTACTTCAACGACAAATACAGGTTTATCATCTTTTAATATAATTAGATCAGGTCGGGATTTGCCTTTGGTTTCTTGTGCTCTGATAGTATATCCAGCTGTTGCGCTATAACCTAAGCAAGTTTTAAGAAAACTTTGAGCCCATCTTTCAACGTCTAATTCTTTTGTATTTGGGTTGGCTTCGAGCATTTTATATTCCAAAAGGTGCTCTGTGACTTGTTCAGTGATGTTTCGTACTAATCGGTCTTGTTTAGTTTCTTTTGACATAAATTCTCCCAAAGTTAATTGCAACCAGACCTCTTTCGGTAGTTCGAGTTTGGAAAATAATAGAAACTAACTAAATATTTATAGAAAAACCAATTTTTAATTTCTCAATTCGAGAATTTACTCACTTATTATCAGTTGTTATCTGTTTTGATACATTGTTAGGGGTAGGGGGGAGTTTGCTGACAACCCGCCTTTAGACTTGGAACGTGCCATGCGCGAATTGTTGCGAACTGTTACCTTTTTTGAATCCAAATGTCGTATTTCTATTATTTTCATTTAAAATTAAATGATGAACCAAAGAAAATACAAGGCCAATGAGATTAAATATTTGATATCTGGTTGCAAATCTTCGATTAAACAAATTGAGGATGCTCGCTTAGAGCTTGATAAGAGTGTTCGTATTCTAAGCAAACAATTGAAACGACTTGAAAAATATTCTTCTGGAAATGCCTATGCAGAGTTATTAGATTTTTCGAAAATTGATGTGCCGATCCTAAGCAATGCGGGAATAAATATTGCAATTCATAATCTAAAACAAACGAGTTCAATAACAGATGAATACAATAGTAAAATTTTTAAATTGCATAATGACATATCCGAAGCACTTCGAGCGAGCTCAAGGTTAAGATTTGAGAATATAAATTTAGAATCAGCTTATGACGAGGTTTTTCAGGCTTTAGATCTTGAAGGATATTTAGATTTGTATCCCATAAAATTTGATAGTAAAAAATTAGTCGAAATCTACAATAAAATATCCACTAAAAGTACTACGAATAGCTTGTCACAAAAATTTTATCAAAACTTGATTATAACAGTATTAAGGCCGCAGGAAATTTGGGATGACAGTTCTTTTCGGAAGACAGATAAACAAAGAACAAGAGACATTAAAAATGTCATAAAGAACTTTAGAGCTGCTCAGCAAATAATAAAAGATATGAATTCAATAGATCGAATATATAACTTCAGACTCTATTCACCGTCGTCAGATTTGCTGGATCTTTTGAATTCAACAATAAAAAATTTAAAAAAAACTGGCAAAATATATACAAATAAAAAAAATCCTTTAAAGCGAGCTTCAATTTTCAATGATATATACCCAACCTCTAAAAACTTTAGAAAGACCAAAATTAATACATCATTTCAAAAATTTACAATTCGTGAGCTCTATTCCCTATTATCAGAGTACAAAATTGATAATATAAATAAGATAATTTCACAGATAATTAGTATTAAATTTTCAAATGCAGTTTCAAAAGAAGCAATCCACAAAATAACAAACGATCTACGTCCCAAAAGTATCAAATAAAAAAACAAAAGTAATTACAATGAGTTAGTGATATCCGATTCGGTTCAATATTTTTTTGAATTGGGGGCCTATAAATGCCCCTAACTAATTGTAGACCTATGGACCTTAGATAAAACCAAAGGAGGTCTATAAATGTTAACTATCAAACAACTCGCACTACAACTAAACGTCAAAGAGTCATGGCTGAGAAGTCAAATCTTTAGAAGAAAGATTGTCTATCATAAGCTCGGAAGTCAGGTCCGTTTCGACGAGCTTGAAATCAACAAATGGATTCAAAATACAAAAGTAAACAACACAAAATCAGGAGAAAAAAATGGCAAAAACTAACAACGAAATTTCAAATTCATTAGTCAAAGCTTTGGATATGGAATTTGGAGCTGAATATTTTAGATCAAAAAATGATGAATCATGCGTGACTATTAGAAGTGAAAAAAAATATGTAACTTATTTAATTGAACAAAAGGAGTTCAGAGATTTTATTGCTAACATCGCAATGGAAAGAGATGTTGAAATCAGCCGTTATATAATGGAAAAAACTTTTGATAAAATTTCAGCTAAATGTCTTAAATCAGGTATAAAAAAGGAAATTTATCTTCGCGTAGCCAAGCATGAAAATAAAATTCTTATCGATCTAACTAATGACGATTATTCTATAGTTGAGGTGTCTGAATCAGGTTGGAAGATTATAGAGAATAGGCAAGTCGCATTTATTCGTAAATCAAAACAGCGAGCTTTACCAAACCCAGTACCTACAGACAAAGAAGAATTTTTAAAACTCTTTAAATCTATATTTAATTTGTATCATCCAGAGGAGTATTTACTTGTTTTGACTTTCATCTTGAATTCATTATGCCGTGATTTTGGTTCATATGCTATTTTGGTAATGCAAGGATCAAAAGGAACAGGAAAATCTGTAACGACTAATCGAATTAAGCAACTCGTCGATCCTACTTTGCCAAATCTGTACGCGCCCCCAGAGAATCCGAAAGACTTATTCATTTTAGCAAATTCGTCGTACCTCATTTCATTAGATAATCTTTCTGGATTAAATGCCAAGTTAGCTGATGCCTTTTGTCGTATTTCAACAGGTGGAGGATTTTCTCAACGCGAATTGTACACATCAGACAACGAATTAGTTTATGATTTACAAAGGCCGACAATTCTTAATGGCATAGATACAGCTAGTCAACGCCCTGATTTCCTTGATCGATGCGTGACTATTCAGACAGGTCAATTAAATTTTGAAAATCGCAAAAGTGAAAGTCGTCTAAATTCAGATTTTATTGAAATGTATCCAAAGTTAACAGGTGGTATTTATACAATTTTAGCTGAGGTTGTCAAAACTTTGCCAAGTATCTCAGATAAAAATTTGCAACGAATGACTGAATTTTCGCGTATTGGAATAGCACTAGAGAAAACTCTTAATCTTAGCGATGGCATTTTTCTTGAGACATATTCAAAAAATTTACGATTTCAAAGTGAAAGTGCATTTGAGGAGGATGAGCTTTGTTTATTGGTGCACTCAATTTTATTGAATAGAAAAATGAGAATTGCAAATAGTACACAGAATACTCGAGGAAATTTAATAGATTTCTCTAACAGTTTTAAAGACCGTTCTGCGATGCCACAAACGCCATTCATTATTGGTACAATGTTGGACATTAAAAAAGAACTTCTAAAGACAGCGGCCTCCAAGGGCGGTGGAGCCTCGTATAACTTAAATTCGCGTACTACAAATGCTCTGTCTCGTGAGTTAACTCGGAAAGCGGATCTTTTAAAACAACGAAATATTGTATTTATTAGCGAACAAAGAACATCTCAATCCAGAACCAAAATCCTAGGGTTTTCGGATGACGTACAAGATTATTATTCGAAGTTAGCACAATACGAAAGTGGCCACGAATTGCTCTAAACAACCGTCATTAGCGTCATTTTTCTAAATTAATCACGAAATGACGTTAATGACGGTTAAAATTTTACAATTAGTTCAAGTTCTTTTGCATAAATTAATACTTTAGATATATCTGAGTAGTCCTAAATACTAGGGCTGCTCTTTGAAATCAAAATAGCACGAACCAAAGAACTTTGACCTTTTTAAAGAAAGGAAAAGTTATGAAAATTATAAAAACGAAATCTGGGAATAAGTACCAAGTTGGAATTTGGATTAATGGTAAATATATACGTCGAACATTCCCGAGAATAGCAGATTGCAAGCAATGGAAAGCTGAACAGCTATCGAATAGAGCCAAATTAGAAATATATGGTGATTTAAAGCTAAATGAAAAAATAACTTTATCAAATTACTGTAAAAATTGGCTTAAAACTAAATTAGCACAAGGAATTGCTCAATCGTCATATCGGAATTATGAAAGCAATATTCGAATTCACTTCGAGCCATTTTTTAAAAATATGGTATTGCAATCAATTCGAAAACACGACGTTGAAAGATTTCAAATTGATTTAAAGCAAAACCACAATCCTAAAGGTGTGAATCTTATAATCATTACTTTGAAATCGGTTTTTAAAGAAGCTATTAAAGATGGGTATTTGTTAAAGAGTCCTTGTGAATATATTCGCTCGTTGAAGGCTGATAAAAAACATGAGGTCTATTGGACAAAGCCCGAAATCGATCAATTCCTAAAAGCAAATTATTCTCATGAGCTATACGATCTTTTCTTAGTAGCGATGAATACAGGAATGAGAAAGGGTGAGCTTGCGGGGCTTTGTTGGGATCGAGTAGACTTTTCTACAAATTCGATTGCCATAACAAGAACTCGTGATCGTCGCGAATTGAAAGAAAGAACCAAAACCAACATCATCCGAATTCTTCCGATGAATGAAATTGTGAAACCTACTTTGCTGAAATTATTTAAACAAAGGACTGATTCAAATTTTGTTTTTTTGGATGCCGATCGAAATCCAATTAATCCTCATCATTTGTATCGGCAATTTTGTCAGGCTCAGAAAAGAGCTGGTTTGAATCGGCAAATTCGATTCCATGATTTGCGCCACACATTTGCAAGTCAGTATGTCATTAATAGTGGAAGTATCTATGATCTTCAAAAGTTTTTAGGACATACAGATATTTCAATGACAACAAGGTACGCCCATCACTCAATGGAGTATTTACAAGCTGCAATGAAAGGGTTCAGTTTGGGAGAAACTCAGAATACGGATGCTATTGAGTCTACAGTGATTCCATTTATTTCAGATTCTAAAAATACAAACCAAGGAAATGTCTTGAACACTTTCCGAACACTATAAGAAATTTGAATTTAAATTATTTAATAAATTTGAATACTTAGAAAAAAATGGTGCCCAGTGAGGGAGTCGAACCCCCATGCCTCGCGGCGCTAGGTTCTAAGCCTAGTGTGTCTGCCAATTCCACCAACTGGGCACTTAATAAGATAAAAATCTAAGTGCAGGCAATTTGAATAGACAGCCAAAGTAGCTGTCTAGAAATAAAAGATCAAGCTAAAAAACTAAGAATTACTTTTCAGCAGTGAGCTTTTTGTACTCAGGCGCGCGCATCAATTGAGCTAATTCTTTTTCAGAATCCATCTCGATACGAACCAGCCATCCTGTGTTGTTAGGGTCATCATTTAATGAAGACGGGTCGTCAACAAGGCTTGAGTTCACTTCGATCACTGTTCCAGAAACTGGAGCATAGAGATCAGAAACGGCTTTCACAGATTCAACAACACCGAAAGATTGGTTCTGTGTTACTTTTTGTCCTTCTTCCGGAAGGTCAACGTAAACAACTTCACCCAATTGGTCTTGTGCAAATTCAGTGATTCCCACAGTCACGATGTTCTCGTCAACTTGAGCCCATTCATGATCTTTTGTGTAATAAAATTCTTCTGGTACGTGAAATGATGCCATAGTGGGCTCCCTCTTTAATGATCTAATTATTTTTTAACAAATGGTGTTTTACAAACAGTGGCTTTGGCTAATTTACCTCGGATGTCGACGTAAATCTCAGAACCTTCAGTTGAAAAAGCAAAATCAACATAAGCGATTCCGATCGGTTCATCAAGCGTCACGGAGTGAGTTCCGCTGGTGACAGCTCCGATTTTTACACCTGCTGAAGTTTTAATCTCGTATCCTTGGCGTGGAATTCCGCGATCAACCATTTTTAGGCCAATCAGCTTACGTTTTAAGCCATCTTCTTTCGCTTTTACGATGGCGGCTTTCGACATAAAGTCTTTTGCCTGCGGCTTGATCGCCCAACCCAATAAGGCTTCATAAGGATTTGTCGTGTCATCAATTTCATGACCGTACAAAGAATATTTCATTTCCGTGCGCAACGTATCGCGTGCACCAAGACCCACAGGAACGGCTTTGATTGGGTCAGCTAAAAGGGCCTGCCATAATTTTGCAGTGCCTGCCGCTTCGATAAAAACTTCGCAGCCAGCTTCGCCAGTGTAACCCGTTGTTGCCACCATGATCGTGTGACCTTGAAATTTTCCAACTTGAATTTCGTTGCGATTCATTTTTGAAATCTTTATTTCACCAAAAATTCGATCACAAAGTTCAATCGCTTTAGGACCTTGAATAGCGATTTGTCCCCACTGACTAGATTCGTCCGTCATATCAGATCCGCGATTGTTTTTTGTCATCCAAGCAAAGTCTTTGTCTTTGTTCGATGCATTCACGCACACCAGATAGTCTGCATTTTTCTCGAGGCAATAAATAAATAAATCATCAACCAGGCCGCCTTTGTCATTCGGAAGTAATCCGTACTGAGCTTGGCCATTTTCCAGTTTTGAAACATCATTTGTTGTCAGCCACTGTAATGATTCAACAGCTTTGCTTCCCTTGACTCGAATTTCACCCATGTGCGAAACATCAAAAAGCCCCACGTGATTTCGAGTGGCATTGTGTTCTTCTTTCAGGCTGGTGTATTGAATTGGCATCTGCCATCCAGCAAATTCAACGATGCGAGCATTGAGTTTAACGTGTTCATCAAAAAGCGGAGTTTTTAAAGAGGGTGTAGCTGTTTCATTCATGGGTATAGTCATATATCTACCGCCATGAATCAGTAAAGTATTAAGTCTAATTTGGTTTAAAAATCAGTCGATAAATTGCTAAAACTATCATTGCGCCAATAACTGAGCCAATAAAGCCAGCAGCTTCGCCGTATTTGTAGATTTCTAATTTGACGCCAAGCCAATTGGCTGTCGAAGATCCTGCGATACCCAGCAGAATTGTCAAAATAAAGCCGCCTGGGTCTCGCCCAGGCATTAACATTTTGGCAACAAGTCCAACAAGAAAACCAATAAATATTGTCCAAAGCATAAAGCCTCCGCGAATAGTTGCTAGTTAAATTTAATCCTCTCAGTCCTCAGGCAAAGAATCAATTTGGTATTTGCGATGTGGAGGTGTGTCGGAAGAAAAAAGAATGAGATTTATTGAGGGTAACTGAAAAGAATCTTTGCTGATTCGACGAATCGAAATTAAACCTTTATCAACGTGGCATTCAAATATGGATTTAGCATGTGGAGAATTTAATTTCTGAGAGATCCATTTATCCAAAGACATCAATTGACCATTCTCCCAGAGGCCACTTGTTATTGAGGTTGAAAAGATTCTGAGACTCCCATTCAGATTTAACAAATCCAAGTATTGATTAAGCACGACGACAGGATTTTTAGAATAACTGTAGGGACCAAATAAATCAGTAATCAGATCAAAGGTTCCTAATTCTGCGGGGTGATAGTCTTCGATCAATCGGCTTTCGAGGTATTTAAAGGGGCCTTTTCTAGAAGTGACGAACCATGGTTTTTTGTAAGATAATGCGATCATTTCAGGTGGCAATTCAGATTTCTTTTTTTTAAAATCTAAAAATTGCAGTTGTGCGTGGGCCCGTCCAGCACCTGCATCCAACCAGCGTTTAGACGAATCTAAATGCGTCAACACGGGCTCAATTTTTAAAGTGTTGTAGTACTCCTGAAGAGTACGGGCTGTTGTAAAACTATTTCTCTCAAGGTGTCCCTGAGTTTTATGAAGTTCTGTTGCCTGAGTTTGTTCAGATTGCTTTTTCTCATATTGAAACAGCGCCTGATTTGAATGATTAGAAAACAAACTTATACAATTATTGTTCGTCACTGCCTGTGAATTCAAAGCAAAAAGAAATATAAGCGTATTTAAAATGAATATGATCGGAGCTTTATCCATTCAATATTTAAAAGCAAACTCAGGGCCTAAAACTAGTGAATTGATTCATCAAAAATGAATGCTTTATCTAAAGGTGGAATCGATTGCGCGCATAAATCTTTCATTCATTTTTTCTATCGAGACAGTGTTATTTTCTACATCGAGATCAAGTAACATTAGATCTGCAGCTTCAAATATCTTGCTTAAAGTAGGTCCTCTGTTTTGACCAACAAGTGCGTCAGTGTTTTTGAGATAATTCTCATAAAGATATTTTCTTGTTTGACTGAAATAAGTGTAAATATCTTGAGGGGATCCTTTTTCAACCCCATCTGGTTGCTTAAAATCTCTTGCAGCGAAATCATGACTAAATAATCCAAGAGTAAAGGATTTATTTCCTTGATAATTCACCGAATTGGCTTCAGAAATCGCTTTCGGATTTTCAGATAATAAAACCGCAAAGAAGTCTGCTAAAAATTCGTCTAAGGATTTAATGATCACATGATATTCTTTCGGAATTTTTTTTTCGAGGGCAAGTAGTTTTTCAGTATGCTTATTTTCAAGTTTAGAGAGTTGTACCTTTTTTGCAGGAACAGAAAGCTTTGAGGCTTCCAGTGCCTCGAGCTTTTCGATATGATTCATCAACTCATCGACCATTTGACGTTGAATAAAGAAATAATTTCGCAGCACTGCAGATCGGCTTCGTTCAGCATTTTCGCGAAGTATTGAATGACCTACTTCATGCCAAAATACGGGAAGTGTTCTTTTGGGTGAATTTGCCAGTTCGATAAATTCCTCGCCGCTACGATGTTCGATAATCCATCGATAGGGTACCGTTATATCTACGATATTGTGATCGTAACCTAGAGATGCGCGCTCGCCTTCATAGTTAAAAAACGGATGAACAAAAATTTTAATCGGCTTATTCGGGAAAATGAGTCCGGCGCTATTTGTTAAAGAGAGGGCTGCATCGATCGCTTTTGCATAATGTTTTAAAGCTTTAGAACGAGAAAGTGTCACTGCTGATAGATCAATAGATATCTGAGATTCTTCCTTAAACAGGTTTTTGCAGGAAAGACCAAATGCTTGCATTGAATTAAAGATGACAAAAATAGGGAATACGATTGTCAAAACGTTAGACAACATGCGGGTATAGAAAAGGGTTGGGATCGAGCTCCACTTCATAGTCTAAGGTATTTCAAGAAATGTTCCGTATTGTGTATAGAATATGGAACATTTTAGTTAGTTGCTTTTTGAGTAAGCTAAGCTTTCTCAACGAATCGATAGTTGGAGTGAACGTCGTAGTTCATTCCATAAACTCTTTTGAAATCACTGATGACTTTGATATCTTCATTCCCAAAAGTTTGAGCAGAGCCACCTTCGAATGAATGTAAAACCATCTCTTCTAAAAGTTCACCTAAAGACATGTCGCCGTACTCAGCCATGGCCTTTAAAACTTTGACCATTCGGCGTTCCATGCGGACACCCAGTTGAACTCTTTCAATGGGAATTTGTACATTTTTAATCGGGGTTTTTGTGACTTGCTTTTTCTTTTTAGCCATATCTTCTCCATTTTGTTACCTGTGTACCATGTTACCATAATAACATTATCGGTAAAGTTCTTTTTAAATTGAACTGTACGTAGGTCTAAAATGGATTTCAGAAAACAGTAAGGGATTCCATATCTAGATTTAATAATCTGCATTCTGAATTGTTAGTTAAAATAGAACTATCTTTGTTGATTTTAAAGATTTGTCTCGTCGACTGCATTTAAATTTAAAATTGAAATCGATGTCGGTTGAAGAGTGAGTGAAAATGACTTTGCCTGAGCTTTGATATTTATAGGGTCTGAAAATACTGGATTCATGTCATTCACGTTACTACCTGAAAAAACAGTGAGCGTACCATTCAAAGAATCTGTTTTTTGCCCAACAATAGAAATTGATACTTCTTTAGAATCTTTTTTGGGATTAATCAAAAATATTGTTAATTTTTTGCCAGACTCAGAATAGCTAGCATAGGCTTTTAAATCTGAATTTGTTGTGGTCGCTTTTACTAATGAGCTATTTAAGTTTGTACCCCAAATGCCTAGGGCTTTTCCTATTGGCAATGGATCATTATTAAAATCAAATGCATTTTGCAGATTATTTGATAATTTGTTTTTGACCCAATGGGATGTCCATAGCTGAACGTATTCAACTTTAGGTTCGATGAGAAGCTGGCCAATAATATCAAACACAATAATCGCTGTTCCTAGATTATTTTCATC
>JBPOIE010000090.1:0-8959 GCA_052034855.1 Bdellovibrionota bacterium
AAAATTGTCGATGTAACCATGGATATAATGTGAGGGGTCACCGGGTTCTATGATTGAAGGGGGAGGTGCTTGCGGTGTATTTTGACAAGGTGTTAATTCAAAATAATAAACGACGGCTGATTGAATATCGATTGTGTCAATCGTGGCCGTCGCTTCGGCATTGGCTTGAGTTTCTGCGATCAGGTTACTTTGAGATCGTAAAATCGTTGATCCGCCACAGCTGCTACCTGTATTGATGTCAGATCTAAGCTCATTACGAAATATATAATTTTCACTTTTTGGTCCGACAAAACTTTTTGAATATCTTCGACTCGTTTGCCCTGCGAATGAATAATCCGCTGAGATAGCAATTTTCCCACCTTGAGTAACGCCAACAAAACCTCGATAATCGATACTAAAGAGTGAAACGCTATAGCCCGGTGGGGCTTGAATGGGAATTTGAATCAGACAATTTTTTTGCATCGTTGGATTGAATTCACCCTTGGCATTGACGACATAATCATCAAAAATTAAACTGATAATTCGTCCATCTGCGCTGAGAGTTGCATTCGCATTTTGATTGTTACAGCCAGTTCCAGTGAATTCGGCTTGGCCCATGATGATAGATTGGGCCATGGATTCTGTGATCGAAAATGTCATCATAGAAAAAATACAAATTGGTGCTAAGATTGATTTAAATTTATGATGAAGCATAAAATCTGTCTCCTTGAGTTAAACTGACACCAGTTTCTTTATCACAGGGACAAATTGCAAAGGCTAAGCCACAACTTTGAGTTCATTTGATCAGACGAAAGTTTTAAACTTTTCTTTTAAGATAATAGTAACTTCGGTACCATGACGATGTTTTTTTCCACAAGGATCCTGTCGTTTCGTTGGGAAAAATATTAACTCTGAAAATAGAGTAAGGGGCTTCTTCGAGGTGGAATCCACCGCGATCGGTATTAAGTCCATATTCATAACCTGCAGCTTCGCACGCTCTGGCACACTCTGCGTCGGTGTCACCGTAGGTGTAGGCAAAAACAGGGATTTGTGTTTGAAACTCAGACTCAAGTCTTATTTTAGATGCTGTCAGTTCATTTATTTTTTCATTCCATGACATCGCGGGAAGCCTGTCATGTTTGATTCCATGTGAACCGATTTCAAAATTTGAATTTTTCCAAAGTGGGCGTTGATTCGCTGGTAGAATGGGACTGAATTCTTGGTTTGAACTATCGTTGTCATAGTCCCAATGGTTTGAATCAATTTTTGCATCGGCGAGTAAAAAAATCTGTGCTTTCAGGCCAAATTCTTTTAGGAGGGGGTCAGCGTTGGTGATGTTATCGATATAGCCATCATCAAAGGTGAGCATTAGCGGTTTTTTGGGAAAATATTTAAAATCTTTTTTGGCTTTACGAAATTCTGAAAGATCACTAAATGTCAAAGTTTGAAAGCCTTGAGATTTAAAAAAATGAAGATGCTTTTTGAAGTTATGTTTATTTACAAATATTTTATGTTGGCTGAGTAAATCTTGATCGGGAATTTTGTGATACATTAGAATCGGAATCCACTTTGGCCACTGTCTGATAAAATAACTGCTTTCATAGATTCGTTCGATTTGTTTTGCGATCAGATCTAAATCAAAATCTTTTGAGGTTAATTCGGCCAACGATTTGACATCAATTTTAGAAAAGAACTGAAGATCATTTTCCGCTTGGACGTTATTAAATTGAGGCGGGGTAAAATCTTGACCTATATCGCCAAAATTGGATTTTTTGAATTCAGCATAATTTTCAACAGTCACAAGCCCGCAATACACACTTTCGCCAAACGCAATACAAGGTATGCCTGATAAAAGCGCTTCGATGCAAACTCGTCCTGATCCACAGATCAGATCAAAATCTTGATAGAATTTTGAATTCAGTTGAGGCGGGTTTAAGTAAATTACATTCTCAACGCTCAAATTAAAATTTTCTTTGCGCCCGCCAATGATCGTGAACTGATATTGGAAACCTTGTTTTTTAAGTATTGGAATTAAATTTTCAATAAAAATTTCAGTGCGCAATTTCTTAGGTCCTGTATCGCGTCCAATGATGCCAATGCGGATCAACTTTGAATCCGTTACAGGCTGATCTTTAAATTGAAATTTGACAGGATCAATGCCGTTACTGATCGTTTTAATTCTGCGGGCGTTGTATTTAAATTCTTCAGTCAGTTGTGATCTGATATTTTCACAAACGGGAATTAAAAAATCACCGTAGATGTTGTGAATTTTTTTCGAAATCGAAACATGTTGTCGGCCATGGATCGTCGAAAGATAGCCAATCTTTAAACCACAGCGTGCCCAGTAGGCCAGTTTGCTGGCGGCCCGAGAGTGGGCATGGATCACATGAATATTTTCATTCATCAAAATTTTTCTTAGTGCAAAAACAGATTTTATAAATTGCAGGAACGATTTGTTTTCGACAGGTACAGAAATTTGATGTGCTTTGGTTTCGTAAAAAAAGTCATTCGACACTTGAATGACTTTGTGATTGTTCTGAACCTGCTTTTCGATCAGTTGACAAGCGTAAACTTCGGCACCTGTCAGTTGATTTTGAGAGAGGAGATGCAGGATATTCATTTGCTCTGCGCGTAACCTAGTGATGAAAGCTTTCAGGAGCAGGTGTTCTTGGAGCGGGAGTCGGTGTGAGTGCTTCACAGGTTTCAGGTGGAACATCAGGTAAGGTGACAGATTTCTTCCAGTCTTTTTCAAAGTACTCTGTCATTTTTTTCTGAATCTTTGCGTCTTTGAGGACGATACCTAATTCTCGTGCTTTCAAGAGTGAGTTGAACGAAAAATTTTCTGAACCCATAAAAATCATTTTGTGATCAACATTAATTGATTTGGCATGGATATAGGGAAGATCATTGGTGGCAGGGAATGGCATGGCTTGTACAGTGATCCCATAGGAAATAAGTTCCTTTAAATTTAGAAAAGCTGCTTCAGGTGGCATACCAAGGCCGCACATTGACGTCAGTACTCGGACTTTGACTTTACGATCAACAGCATTTTTAAGTGCTAAATGCACATTTTTATTTCCCATATTCTCGATCCAAATTTCAATGGATGTGTTCGCAGTATTGATCAAATCAATCAATTTAGATTCAGAGTTATTAGGACTCCAAACCAGATGCGGAGATGTTAATTCTGGAGTTACAATAGCTTGAGTTTTGGAATTCTCTAAGTCTTGATTGTAAACTTCGAGTACTTCTTTGACGACAGATTTTTCAGTCGTAAAAATACCAAAGTCACGCATTTGGTAAAATCGAGAAATGAAATTCATTGTCGAAATGAAAACTTGTTTGTCGTCGATGATAAACATTTTCCAGTGAGTGATTGTAAATCCCGTCGAAGCTAAGATAACTTCAACACCTGCGTTTTTTAATTGTTCAAACAACTCAAGACGTTTTGGATTTGAAGTGCAATATTTGTCGCAGATCACAGTGACTTTAATTCCACGTTTTGCTGCCGAAACTAAACCATCAACGATGTGTTGACCGGAAATTCCAAAAATTCCGACCTTAATATTATTTTTTGCTGATTGAAAAGCCTTCAATAATTTTGTGTGGTCTTCCTCAGGTGTGATGACAAAATCCAAATTTTCAAGTGGCGTAATTTGCGCAAGCCAGGGGGGAGTATTAACCTTAGTTAAACTAAAGGTTGTACAGCTTAAGTTTATAAGTACTAAGAATAAAATAAAATGTCTCATGAATGCCCCTCTTCTAAGATATTTTAATGGTTGTCTGTTAATTCTGAATTGATTTAACTTTGAATCAACCGAATTAAAGAATGACGCATAATTTTAAAATTATTCTGATCGTTTCAGATTATTTTATTTGCAAAACAGGACATGCTTGTTAGGATTTTATGAAGATGGGGTTAAGTTTTATGCAGAAAAAGAGTTTTATATTCGTTTTAATGTCCTTCACAATTTTTATGACATCGTGCAGATCTGCAAATGATGAGGCGAATGCTGTCAGTACGAACGATGAAATGGCTCAGCAAATGGGAGACATTATGTCTTCAGTTGATGAAGCAGCGGGAAGTGGTGGAAGTTTTGCTTGGATTCATCAAATCGAAGCTTCCAAAAAATCATTGCAAGCATTTCAGCAAAAATCGTCGACGTTAAGAAATAATTTACTCCAACTTGTGATGCCGTCTGAAGCACAGGCTGTAGCTTGTTTTGGAAACGGTTTTGCGACCTGTACTTCAAATTCGATCACTCGCACTTTTAATGGTTGTACAATGGGGTCTGCAACTTTAACGGGTACAGTGGTTTTGGCTTTTTCAGGACCGACACAAGCCACTTGTAAATTAGCAGCTTCAACAGATGCTATGAAACGAACTCCGAATTTCTCAATTTCAAAAAATTCAGCCAGCATTGCTGTTTCAAAAACAGGAACGAATGGAGAAACACTCACTTATGTTTCCAATTCAGGCGCCAATAAAGTTTTAAGTCTTACAAACGACGGCTTACGCAGAGTTGTTACTGTTGACTCAGTGGTGATGTATGACATGACGACATCGACATTCAATAGTGGTGGTGTCTCTTCGCCGATCACGATCACGGGATCTGATCGAACAAATCGTATTTTAAGTGGCGGAACAATTCGTTTGCAGAATAATCTGAGTGGCGGCGAGCGCTGTCATATTTCTCCAAGCGCAGTAACATGGTCAGGAGGCACTTGCACATGTGCCACAAGTGGATCATGGACTGGCACATGTGAAAACAAAGGTGGTTTCACACTCAGTATCACAGGTTGCGGCACGGCGAATTTAACTGTCGGTACCGAAACGACAAGTGTCAGTTTGAATCGTTGTCTCGGTTCGTAACAACTGCACTTTTATTTCAATTTGAGATTTTATTTTGTAATATTGAGTGTAAACGAATTTAAGTCTTGAGTGATTTCCAAGACCATCCGATAGGTCATTGGGGGAAATCATGCAGTTTACTTTGAAAAAAAGTTATTTCATAGCGTTTTGCATTTTGGTCAGTTCCATCTCGATTCTGAGTTTCCAAAATTGCAGTAGAACTCAATTTTCCACTGTAGATCAAGAAATAGAAAGTCTATCCTTAGCGCCTCAGTCGCCTTTTTGTAGTCCAGATTCGCGCCCTCCAGAATCTGAAAATGTACAATGTGCATCTCCAAATCAAAATCAAATCTTAGCTGTTCAACCTTTTGATGTTATTTGTAACGACAGGGGGCAGTGGTCACGAGTCAAGCGAGGATCAGCTGATTATCGTCTGTGTCCTGAATCTTGTACTGGAAGTCCATTGTCTGACACTGAAAGTGTCCCTTGTCCAGGTTTGAATTCAAACTTATTAAATGGTGTACAGAAATACGCTGTGAAATGTTCGCAAGACGGGCGTTGGTATCGAGAGATATCAGGTACTGCGAATTATGCGGCTTGTCCAGCGTTGTGCACAGGTTCTGCTCCAAGTTCGTCGTCACCTATTGCTTGTCCCGCACCGAATACAAATTTACTTATCGGCGTGCAAAATTACGATGTTAAATGTGCCGCGGATGGAGCTTGGAAGCGGACGATTCTTGGGGCCGCTGATTATACAGCTTGTCCAAAAAGTTGCTCAGGAACAAATCCAGCTGTTCGTAGAGCGATCGCGTGTCCGTCAGGTATGAACGGAACTGCTTATCAAAATTATTCGTCGACGTGTAACACAACAACAGGTCAGTGGTCGACGCCAATCACTACAACAGTTGATAATTCTGGCTGTACTGTTGTGACGTGTTCAGGATCTGCACCCACAAATTTTGATTCAGTATCATGTCCTTCGCCATTTCAATCACGCTTGGATGCGAAACGCATGTACTCTGCAGCAAGCTGTGTGAACGGTGCGTGGGTTCGTGGAAGCTTAACCGGAGTTGTTGATACATCGTCTTGTCCCGTGAATGATTGTTCAGGCTCTGTCGATCCTGGTGCTGAAAAAGACCGTGGACTTTGTCCTGCTGGATCAACGGGACGAATTTTTCAAACATGTTCCTTAACGTGTACTGGAAATACGTACTCGCAAACAAATTGTTCGGCAGATAATTATTCACGTTGTGATTGCGGTGCGAATGCAACGTTTAATGTTGTTACCAGAACTTGCGTTTCTACATTGCCGGTGTGTGCAGCAACTGCCCCAGTCTATTCAGTTGATGGTGTGAATTTAAATCGCTCTGCGGCACTCACTCCTTCTGGAAATTCGTGTGCTTGTGCAGGTGGTCTGGAATACGATTCTGTGAACAAGCGCTGTAAAGTATCTTGTCCAACTGATAAAGTGGTTTACCAAGAAAATGGAGTTTATAAGTGTGGAGATTGCCAGGACGCAACCGTCACTGGAACACGAAGTATTGTTTCAGTCAGAGGTGTTCCTGTGAATGGCGCTTGTTATTACCCAGGTTTATCAATCGCTGAAATAGAGGGTGGCCGTTGCAATGTATCTTCTCCATTTGGCGGTTGGTATTCAGGTCCTCCATCAACGAGTAATGGATGGCACCAATCTGGTTATCCAACACAAGGACCAGGCGGGTACAGCTACACAAGTTGTCAATGGGTCTCTGGTCCAAATCCAAATACGCATTTCTTAAATTGTAAAGCTCCAGCATTGGGAGGAGCTTGTTCAACAGGGGACGGCAGCGGAAACCCTGACGGTTTTTCTGGTGGTGGGTTGAGTGGTACACCACTGTAATTGTCTTATAATTTTTTAAAAATCTTTAAAAAGCGATCAAGCAATACAGCTTGGTCGCCCGTGTACCCAATACTTAATCTGAGTAGTCCTTTTGATAATTGCATTTTAAGTTGATCTTCGGCATTGATTTCACTGGATGTTGTGATCGCAGGAACTGTCATCAGAGTTCTAGAAAATCCCAAAGAGACCGCATACAAACCGAATTTCTCATTCTGTAAAGCTTGGGCTAAGTGCATGGCTTTTTCAGCGGATTCTAATTCAATCGCCATCATTCCGCCAAAACCATAACCAGGATTTAAAGCATTTTTGTAATCTGCGTGCTGACTGTGGGATTTCAGTCCTGGATAAATCACGCGCACATTATTTTTTTCTAAATTTTCAGCTAAAAATAATGCAGCTTCAGAGTGAGCTTTCATACGCACAGGTAGATGATCTAAACGCATATACAATTCATGCGCAATTCTTGCGTCCATCACAGGACCTTTCAACATCACAGCGCCCGTATTCACATCAATCAAACTAGCAATAAATTCTTTGGATCCACAAATCACGCCTGCGATCATATCCGAAGACCCAGAAATAAATTTTGTACACGAATGAACAACGATATCAGCACCAAACTCTGCAGGAGTTGCTAAACACGGCGCAAATGTATTATCGATCACTAGTTTTAAATTGTGTTTTTTTGCCAGGTCTGAAAGTTTTTGTACATTAGAAAGTTTTAAAAGTGGGTTACTGATTGTTTCAGCGTAAAGAACTTTAGTTTTTGGTGTGATCGCTTTTTCAATAGCTGCGACATCTTCGATGTCGACAAAGTTGACCTTAATGTTTTGTTTTGGAAAAACATTTTTAAATAATGCATACGTCCCACCATAAACTGTCAGGGAAGAAATAATTTCTCCACCGTCACCCATCAATTGCTCTAATGTACAACTGATCGCAGCCATTCCAGAGGCTACACCCAGTGCCGCTTCTGTATTTTCAAGAGCTGCCATTTTTTGCGAGAACATGTTGACCGTGGGATTTGAATGTCTGCTGTAAAGGTAACAGCCTTCTTTTTCACCGAGGAATGTTTGTTCCATGTCTTTTGGATTTAAAAAAGTGGCTGTCGCTGCCAGATCGATGACGGGAACAACGCCGCCTTCTTCACCGAAATGTTGTAAATCGCGAATTCGTTGTTCAGGTGAAGAAAGTGATTTGGATTTAAAAGTTGATGACATGAGATTAGCTCCTAGGTGTTTTATACAGATGGAGCTATCTTCGTCTATTTACCATGTCCTGTGAAATATCTTTTCTTCTTTGGCGCACCGCCAGCACTATTACCTGAACCACTATTTGGTCTACGCGGTCCGCCGTAGCCGATATTCAAGCGCTTTCCGCCTGTTGCTTTTTCAACCATGGCTTTTGCTTTACCTTTGGACATCAATGCTGCAGTTTCTACAGCATCTGAATGGTAAGGGTGTGAGCGATCTACAGGAATTTTTTGACCAATCAGTTTTTCGATATCTTTGATAAATGCTTTTTCTTCGGCATCACAAAATGAAATCGCAATTCCAGAATGTCCTGCGCGCGCAGTACGACCGATACGGTGAACATAGCTTTCAGAAATATTTGGAATTTCGTAGTTAATCACATGTGTAATTCCATCCACGTCAATTCCGCGAGCAGCGATATCTGTCGCAATCAGAACGCGCGTTTTTCCTTCTTTGAAAGAATCCAATGCTCTTTGACGGGCATTTTGTGATTTGTTTCCGTGAATGGCTTCTGAAGAAACTTTATTTTTTACTAACAATTCAGTGACTTTGTTGGCGCCATGCTTTGTACGTGTAAACACGATCACGCGATTTGCTTTGGGATCATTTAAAACATGTCGTAAAAGATCTTTTTTCTGACTCTTGTCAACGTACATCACTCGTTGTTCAATTTTTTCAGCCGTCGATGAAACCACGGCCACTTCGATACGTACGGGATTGATCAACATTGTGTTCGCCAACTTTTCAATTTCTGGCGGCATAGTTGCCGAGAAAAATAAAGTCTGACGTTGTTTTGGAATCATTCCTAATATTTTTTTAATATCATGGATGAATCCCATATCCAGCATGCGATCGGCTTCATCCAAGACTAATGTTTTTAAATTTTGAATTGAAACTTTGCGCTGACCGATAAGATCTAATAAACGTCCCGGTGTTGCAATCAACACATCCACGCCGTGTTCAACATTTCGAATTTGTGGGCCGATGGCAACACCG
>JBPOIE010000005.1:0-4736 GCA_052034855.1 Bdellovibrionota bacterium
TTGAATTGCAATTATTAGTTACAAAGCATAATGCTTAAAAATGAGATCATCCATCCATTTTTTCACAAAGGTGGGAGTCACACTTTCCTTTGTGAAAAATTAAATAAAATCTATTTTCCTGAACTGCCTGAACCCGATGACGTTGTCGCTGGTTTCTCAGGACAGTTGATCGGATTTGTCACCTTAGATCCATCCCAGCACGTGTATTGAGTTGCGGGACATTGAGCCAATGTTGCAGCTTTCGTCACGCCATCCGGACATGTGACTTGTGTTGGCGTCGTCGTGGCTGTTGAACATGTGCAAGTCGCGGCATTCGTTAAAGTTTGTCCTGGTGGGCAAGCTGCACATCCACAAACACCATTAATATTTGCTTGCGGTGCCGTACAAACCTGAGTACACGGCGGAATTGTGCCATTCGCACAATAATCACCAGCACCATTTAAAGCTGGTTTCTTTGGAGACCACAATTTGTACATCGCAAATAAAGCTATTCCACCAACGAGCCATGGTAATGCCTTTTTGAAAAAACCTGAAAACCAACCTTCTTTTTCTTTTTCAGGTTTTGGTGGTTTATTCGGTACACAAACTTCTGCACCGTTGTCATTTTTTTCAATTGTTCCATTCACACATGAACCTGGCGCTGGTGGCCGAGTTGTATCACCCGAAGCAGAAACCCCTGGCGCTGGAGTTGGTTTTAATTGACAAGATGTTTTGACATCAAAACCTGAAGCTCTTGTTTGATCGAGTGTCCAGTTACCTGGTGATCCATTTGTGCAAAGACATTGTAATGATCCTCCAGTGCTATCATCTGACATTCCTGTAGGACATTTTCCAGATGTCGGAGCAGGCGTTTCCGCAGCCGGACATTTTGCACCAGGAGCTACTTCAGATTTTTTTGGATCTTTACAAATACACTTTAAAGAAGATGAATTCATTTCTGAACCATCTTTACAGCCTGGTTTTTCTTTGAGGAACTCAGCGACGAACAAGAAGCGACGTTGCAGTTGATCGCAGGCGCCCCAAAAGTTTTTTTCATTGTATTTGTTTTGCGCAGCTGCTTTACAACTCTTCTGTGCTGTTTCAATGTCATTATCAAAAGCTTTTTTAATATTTAGAATTTGCTGCAAAACTGTTGCATCAATTTCTTTATTAAAATCAACTCCAGCTCCGAGAAAACCCTTCAGGTAATTTTCAACATAGGCCGAATTTTCTTTTTGTTGCTTTTTATAGACTTCGGCCAATTGCTCAGGATTTAATTTTAAGTTTTCAGCAGAATAACGGTCTTTGTTTTTTAAGTCTTGATTCAAGAAATCAACAGATGTCCCTAGTGGACTGGCTGTATCGCAAGGACCGTTGGCATGAGTTGCAATTTGAAATTCAGGTTTACTTGTGTCAACGCAAATCGCATTTCCGTTCGGCATACCATACACAAAAGGATTACATGCAAGTTGACCTGATTTACATTGACCCTGCGCTTTAGCAATGACTGGATTTACATTATTTGATTCATCTTTGTAACTGTCTTGTAAAGCTTTAACTCCGCAAGAACCATTTGAATATTTTGAAACATATCCAGCGACGAGGCAGTTTTCGCTACTGGCAACTGCTGTTGTACCTGAATCTTTTTTAACTACAGCTGCAGCTGGACGAGGCGGTTTAGGAGCCACTTTGGCGGATTGAGCTTCGACATCTTCAATCAGCTTATTCCAAAAAAATTCGAATTGTGAAGTTTTCTTAGACCGTTTTTTGTCTTGCGTACTTAGTACTTTTTGAGCATCACTCCAAAGCTGGCGCATATTTAATAAATATTCGGCTTTTTCGCGTGCAGTATATGTTGACCAGATTTCTTTTGTGATTGCGGGGAAACCCGTAAATTGGCTTGAGCTTTTAGAAACGGTCGCAGAATTTGCTTTCTCGACTTGTTTACGAAGATTGGCATCACCGTTGTTTAACTTCAGAAACATGTCTTTAAAATTAACAATATCGTCTTGAGTTAAATTACTATTGTTAAATTTAACATATTTTTCTTTTTCACCAAAGACTTGGATATTGATGAGCTCACCGTCTTTGGAAATTCGAACAGCTGGAATTTCTTTTCCTTCAGAATTTTTAGCCGTTGTAACTTCGAAAAGAGGCATCGCATAGTCTTTATTTTCAGAAACAAATTTTTCTAATTCATTTCGAACACGTTCAGGATAGAGTTTTTTATTTTTTTTATAAAACTCTCCAAATGTCATTGATTTATTTAAACCTAATTCAATGATCGCATTTTGAACTTGAGATTTTGTTATTTCAGCGGCTGCTGTTTGAGCCGCCTCGCCTTGAGCGACAGGTAACATCACCATTGTAAAAACAGATATTGTTGTTAAGAGCCACTTTGAAATATTTTGAAAACGATTTGTTAAATTCATCATAACCTCATTTAAATTTTAAATTACTGTCCTGTCGGAACGCCACCATTACATGGCGGACGCGGACACGTTGGCGATCCTGTACCACCTTCACTTGGAGGTGCAGTGCAAACACAAGAGACTGGATTTTGAGTCGAACCTGGGACTGTGCATGCACTCGCACAACGGCAAGCGCCATTGATCAACTGTTGATTCCCTTGGCACGTCACGTTTCCGTAACAGTTCGGGAAAGAACCTGTCGTTCCTGCTGGACATTGTCCTGTACCAAAACAATTTGGAAATGTTCCCGTAGTTCCAGTGGGACATCTTCCTGTGCCTAAACAATTTGGAAATGTTCCTGTCGAACCCGCTGGACATTGTCCGGCGCCGAAACAATTTGGAAATGTTCCTGTTGTTCCTGCTGGACATTGACCGTTCGCAAAACATTTATCTGGAGGAGTTCCACTTGAACCCGCTGGACATGCGCTGTTGACGATACAATCTGGAGGATTTCCACCATTCGTACATTTTGTATTTTTATCTTTGTTTTTGAAAAGTAAAGCCAATAACCCAATCCCAGCAGCGATTCCGCCGATGAGCCACCAATTAATTCCTGAGTCACATTCATACTCTGGGGCTTTATCTTTTTTATCATCGTCAGTATGAAATATTTTACTGAAAAAACCGGGCTCTTTCACTGTTGGTTCAGAATCAGTTCCTTCGCACTTACATGTTTTTTCATCGACGCCTTTAACACCTTTAAATTGACATGCAGCAACTGCAGGAGGCTCAGGTTTTTTAGTGCAAATTTCAGGGAGTGGCCCAGCAGGGAATGTATTTTGAGTTCCTTCGCAAACACACAGTCCAGCCGTTTCATCTGGATTTGCAGCATCTTTGTAAGGAGAAGAACCTGTGGGACAAGCCACTGGTTTCGCTGGTACGACAACAACAGCAGGAACCGGAGCCGGAGCACATACTTTTTTTCCAGCAGAGTCTTTAATTGGAGCCAATTGCGTGTCTTTACATTTTAACTGATCAATGATTTTTTGTGAAAATAACCAACGACGATGTAATTGTTCGCAGGCATCACGGTAATTTTTTTCATTAATTTGAGTTTTATCATTCAAACTCGCAGAACATTTATTCATTGAATCAGTGATGTTTTCTTCGAATGCTGTTTGAATTTTTAAAATTGCAGATTCTAATTCAGGAGTCCATTCTTTCTTTTTCAAAAGATCCGCAAGATTGTCATTTTGACCTGCCTTCAACATTCCCGCCAGATAGGCTTCTGTCGCCGCAAAAGACTCGGTCTGACTTTTCTCGATCATATCTTTAATAGTCGCTCGATCTAATGTTGTTAAATCACCACCCACATTATTATCTTTTTGTTCGCTTAATTTGCGAAGTCCTTGAGCTTCAATAAATGTATCATTTTGTGGTCCTTGGCCGCTCAAACGAGCTTTACTATCACAAGAACCTTTAAAGTGTGTTCCCATTTGATAAGATGAATCAGTTGAACTGTCTGCACAAAAAGCTTTTCCAGAGCTTGGATCGAAACTGTAGATCAAAGGATTGCACGGCATTTTATCGCCACAATCTTTTCTCGCCTTTTGAACCGTCGAATTGTTTTTATATGCGTTCGAATCTAAAATTGTTTTTAAATTACAAGCTTCAACTTTTGGAAGCGGCTTTCCTTTATTCGGACCCGTCTGGTATGTTCTGTAATTTGATGTATCATCATTATAAGCTGCACTTGAGTCCGCAATAAAACCCTGATTAATACAGTTTTTACCATTAAATTGTCCGGCAAATGCGACATCCCCAATTAAAAACTCCCAAGCGGCTTGATATTTTTTAAAGAGATCCATCGAAGATGTTTTTTTAGGTTTTTTAGAAGGGATGAATGTCTCTTGAACTAAAGAGGCCTTTTCATTGAGTAAACGCATTTCTACGATGTATGCCACTCTTTGTTGGAGTGTCATTGCCGTCCAGATTTGTTTGGTTAAGCGAGGTAAACCTGTAAAATCACGGAAAGGTCTTTGCTTTTGATCTATGAGATCATAATTATTTTTAGCTGTTGAATTATTTAGATCTGTTTTAAGTTTCGCATCGCTTTGCACAAGTTTCGCAAAAAAAACTTTTGGATTTTGCACTTCTTTTTCAGTAAAGTATTGATTATTTACCTTAACATATTTATCAGGTTCGCCGATCAACTGAACAGTTGTCGTTTTCCCGTTATCATTAATCTGAACTGTTGGAACATCTTCCCCAAGCGAGTTCTTTGTCGATTTCACTTCGAACGTGGGCATCAGTTTTGTACTGTTTAATTTCGAGTACTTTTCAAAT
>JBPOIE010000062.1:0-10744 GCA_052034855.1 Bdellovibrionota bacterium
ATGGATCAAGTTCAATGGGGACTGTGTGTGCCTGTGTTCTTGGTTTATTAGATGCTGGTTTTAAGCTAAAGCTTAACGTTGCAGGTATTGCGTTGGGTTTGATTAAGGAAGACGACCGCGTAGCAGTTTTATCTGATATCTTAGGTGATGAAGATCACTTAGGTGATATGGATTTCAAAGTCGCGGGTTCGGCTTCTGGAATCACAGCTCTTCAAATGGATATCAAAATTGACTCTGTCAGTTTTGCTGTCATGGAAACGGCTTTAAACCAAGCTAAAGAAGGCCGTTTACATATCCTGACTGAAATGGAAAAAGTCATGAAGGCACCTCGTGGTCAGCTTTCTGAATTTGCTCCAAGAATCGAAACAATCAAAATCAAGCCAGACAAAATTCGTGAAGTTATTGGTTCTGGTGGTAAAGTTATTCGCGGAATCACTGAACAAACGGGTGTTAAAATTGAAATTCAAGATGATGGAACAATTAACATCGCCTCAAGTGATCCATTAGCAACGAAAAAAGCAATTGCGATGATCGAAGCGATTTGTGCTGAAGCTGAAGTTGGAAAAACTTATTCAGGTAAAGTTGTTAAAATTGCAGAATTTGGTGCTTTCGTTGAGATTTTACCAAATACTCAAGGGTTATTACATATCTCTGAACTTGCGAACGAGCGCGTTCGTCAAGTGAGCGATGTGGTTAAAGAGGGCGACATGGTTGACGTCAAAGTTCTTGAAGTTGACCGTGCTGGTCGCATTAAATTATCTCGTAAAGCTTTAATGCAGTAAGGTTTTGACCTTGGCTGTAAAAGTTAAAACGCAGAAAGCTTCACCTGTAACAAAGGTGGAGCTGACTCAGTTTAAAAAAACAATTCTTCCCAATGGTGTTCGTGTTGTCAGTGAACAACACAGCTCTTCAAAATCTGTTTCATTAGGCGTCTGGGTTCTGACAGGAACTCGCGATGAAGCTGAATCAGATGTGGGTTTATCTCACTTTGTTGAACACCTTGTTTTTAAAGGAACTAAGACCAGAAACGCTTATCAAATTGCAAGATCCCTTGAAGCCTTGGGTGGTGATCTGAATGCTTACACAACTCGTGAGCATACAAATTACCATTGTTTAGTTCTTAAAGATGACTGGAAAATGGGGCTCGAGATTTTATCAGATCTTGTTTGCAATATGAAATTATCGAACAAAGATTTTGAATTAGAAAAAAAAGTGATCTTGCAAGAAATTGCGATGAGTGATGATACACCTGAAGATATTATTTATGATTACATGTTCGAACACAGTTATAAAAATCACCCCTTAGGTCGTCAAATCTTAGGGGTCAGCCAAACGATCGAGAAAATGACTCAACGTCGTGTTCTGGAATTTTATAAAACGTATTATCAGGGCAGTAATCTCATCGTCAGTGCTGCCGGACCTGTGACTCATGATGAGCTGGTCATCGAAGCTCAGAAATTATTTAAAACTCGAAAGAAATTTTCTGAAAAAGATATTCGCCGTGCGCCGACGTGGAAAAAAGCTCGAAAAATTTATGACAAAGAAGAGATGGAACAAGCTCATGTTTTATTAGGAATGCCAGCGGCTAGTTTTAAAGATGAATTCCGATTTGAAGCCTTTATTGTTAATTCCCTTTTGGGCGGAGGAATGTCGTCAAAACTGTACCAGGCCGTTCGCGAAAAGCAGGGTTTGGCGTATACAATATTTTCAGCGTTAAACACTCAAACAGATTCTGGTAACATTACAATTTATGCGGGTACGGATTCTTCAAAAGTCAAAAAAGTAATCTCCATTATTGCTGATGAATTATTGAAGTTGAAAAAAAATGGGATCAAACAATCTGATTTGGATTTATTTAAAACTCAAGTGCGTGGTCAGCTTTTGATGGGTTCAGATGATGTTGAAAATCGTATGAGTTCGCTAGGTGTGAACGAAATGATATTTGAAGAGTATAGATCCGTCGATCGGGTGATTGAGCAAGTTGAAAAAGTCACTTTAAAATCAGTTCATGAGTACATTAAAAAAGATTTTGATCTGGATAAAGTGAGTATTATTTTGATGGGTTCAGGTTTGAGTTCATTAAAATCATGGATCGAAAATTATAATTTTTCTAAAAAAAGATAGGGTTAAATATGTCAATGAATCAAAATTCACATAATTCTACAAAAATGAAAGTAAAAATTAAAACTTGGCCACACTTTAAAGGTGAACTTCCAAAGTATCAATCGGCAGGAGCCAGTGGCTTTGATGTGCGAGCGCAATTGCAATCGGCTGTTGTGTTACAGCCGATGCAGCGAGCGATGATTCCAACGGGGTTGACGTTTGAAATTCCTGTCGGGTTTGAAATTCAAGCGCGTCCTCGGAGCGGGTTGGCAGCGAAGCAAGGTATTTCAGTTGTGAATACTCCAGGAACAATTGATGCTGACTATCGAGGTGAGGTTCAAATTATTTTAATCAATTTGGGAAGCGAACCCGTCACAATCAACGATCAAGATCGTTGCGCCCAATTGGTGATTTGTCCGATTTATCAAGCGGATTTTGAATTGGCAAATCAACTTTCAGAAACTGAACGTGGCGCTGGTGGTTTTGGTTCAACAGGTGTGAGCACTTAATTCAAATTTTCAATTTTGAAAGCATGAATAATTTGCGAGTAGTTTTTCTCGAGATATTCGGCATAGTGAATCCATTTTTGATTCTCTAGAATTTGCGAAGCCGGAGTTAACTTGCGATTAAACTCTTTAGTTGACAGAATATGCTCGCCGCGATCAACCATGTCTGAAATACGTTCGATCAGAAGTAAATTATGGGCGTCTTGATTTAATTCGCCAGTGTCAGAAATTAGACCCGACTGATTAAAAAACTCGAGAGCTTTTTGTGAATCAAGATAATTGATATAATTAATTGTACTCAGAATTTGAAACCGTTCGTTTTCGGCAAGGTCTGATTTGTTAACACCATAAAACTGATACAGGGCTTCAATTTGATTTGTTCCATCAGGTAAGATCGAAGTTTTTGAATGATCATGGAGTGATAAAAATTGAGTCACAATTTTTTGAGTTAGCACTGATTTTTCATTGGAAAAATCTGATCTGAAATTTTCAAATAAGGCCTGTCCTAAAGTGAGAACGCGTTTTTGATGTTCTTCAGTGGCCAGTTTAAATTCAGCGAGAGTGGGTTGATCCTGGATCGTTTTCAAGTTGTTAATCATGTCTATTTCAATTGCGAAATTCTCGCCAAGTTTTCATTGTTTAAACTGATTTTATGAGATCTGATTGTTTCGAAATAAAACAATCAGATCCTATTGTGTTAAAATAATGGTCAGCTGTTGGGTTATTTAAGAAGTGTTTTCTTAAGATCTTCCATTTTATCGTCGACAGGTTTTCCAAACCAAATAGAGAATAAATCATTTACGAATTTTTCAGGTCCTGTGACTTTTTGAATCGATTGATCAGGACGTTGAATATACAATGTCGCAGTTGTGTCTTTCCACTCTGCTGTTAATGAAAAAACTTCACCTTGTTTAAATTTGGTAATTTCATTTACAGCTTTTAAAACTGCAGTTAATTCTGTCGTCGTGTTTGCTGTATCGATGTCATTCGCTTTCAAAGCATCTTTAAAAGAGTCGGAAATTTGAGAACCTTTAAGATCTCGAGCCAAAGTCAGTTTTAATTGAACGGGGCCTGCAGTTTTGAGAGAGCTTAAGATTCCCTCATTTGTTTTAACAAGAGATGATGGGTTTTTAGCAAAAACTTCCAACACGTAAACAGAAACTGTGACCAAGCCAAATTTCTTCACTTTTCGTAAACCGTGAGATACGTTTTTTAAGCTTGTTTTTGTCCCACTATCGTCCAAAAGAACTGAGTCTGTCAGTTTAACATCTTCAAAAGTTTGTTCTGAAGGCGTAGATGTGATCGATTGGGCATTTAAATTTAAGCTTAAAAATAAGCTCGCAAATAACGTGATTGCGAATTGTTTTAGATTCTTCGTGCGTAATTTCATTGGTGTCTCCTTGAATAATTAGTAAACACAGTGTCAATCAGGACCAAAGACTTGTAAAGAACAAAAGCAATGTCAGAATAAAAGAATACGAGGTAACCATGAACAAGTATTTGATAGTCTGTGCAATCTATTTGACCGCATTCCTTTTCACGACAGTGTCATTCGCAAAAGACATGTCACAGCGACTTGGTGTCGGAATTCTAAATAACACGTCACAAAGCTTACCTTCATTGGGGCTTGTTTATAACGTTAATAGCAACTTTGCTATGACAGGTGGCTTTGGTGTTGATACTCAAAAAGATTACTCTGCAATGCAATTACAAGTTGGAATTCGTCATGTGATTTTTCACGAAAATAATCTACATTTCTACGCTGGTGGCCAAGTTGGCTTAGTAAACTACGAAAATCCTGTTGATGGAAAAACATCGGGATTTGAAGCTAATTTAATTATGGGTACCGAATTCTTTTTTACGGGATTGGATAATGTTGGTTTCACTTTTGAAGGTGGCCTTGGATTGTCTTCAGTGAAAAACACTCGAGTTAGAACCATTGCAAATGATCCATTCAAAGCGGGCATTATTTTTTATTTTTAATTGTTAAGTCGTAAAGGAAGTTTTATGTCAAAAAAAATTATTCATACAGATTCAGCGCCTAAAGCTGTTGGCCCTTATTCTCAAGCAGTTCAATTAGGTGATTTCTTATTTTGCTCAGGGCAGATTTCAATCGACCCAAAAACTCAAGAGGTTTTTACGGGCGATATCAAGACACAAACTGAAATGGTTTTGAAAAATATTGAAGCTGTTTTAGCACAAGCGGGATTGAATTTTTCACATGTCATCAAAACAACAATTTTTTTAACATCGATGGCGGATTTTGCGGTCGTTAATGAAATTTATGCGACTCGTTTTAAAGCAGAACCGCCAGCGCGTTCAACTGTCGCTGTTGCAGGTTTACCTAAAGGCGTAAACGTAGAAATTGAAGTTCTTGCTCACAAAAACGCAATTTAAATTCAAGAAAACAAAGATCACTCTGGTTTTTCTCGCTGCGGTGATCGGTATGACTTTGTATTATCAGTTTGAAGAAATACAAAGTGAACCCATGAACTTGTGGGTGACGCCGACTCCTGTTGGTCAATGCGGCGTTGTTTTAACAGGAGCTCCTGGGCGAATCCGAGAATCTTTCGAAATTCTAGCTCAGAAAAAAATTCAAAAATTGATTGTCTCCGGTGTTTACAAAGATTCGCAGTTGAAAGAAATATTTCCCTATTTGTCATTTTATCCTGAAGTGACTGAGTCAGATATTATTTTAGAAAAAAAATCTGAGACCACATACGGAAATGCGATTCAAAGCTTGGTTCTTGTTGAGAGTTTGAAGTGTAAAAATGTAGTTCTGATGACATCGCAAGTGCATATGCGAAGAGCTTACAGGATTTTCAGATCAACTTTTCCGAATGACATAGAAATTCAAAAGCTATCATTGCCTAACTCAAAAACTGAAAAAAATTTGATGGATGTGTGGATCGAAGTCTTTAAAACTTTATTTTATTTTGCCTTAGGTCTAGTTGTTTAGTTTATATTTTCGATAAATAGCTCATTTAACGATGATTTTATACTTCAGCGGACCAGATATTGTGCCGATCTGAGAATATGACTCATTCACAAAAAAATTTAAATCCTTCAGCTCTTGAATCCATCGATGAGATCTATTTAGATAACGTCACTTTGAAGCAGTTGGGCCGAGATCCCGTTTTGCAGTCTGTGGACTTAAGTTTACCTGTTGATCAGACCGTTGTTATTGAATCGTCGAAACCGCAAAATGCCGTTTATTTTTTGCAATTCTTAGCAGGAAGAGCACCTTGTGAATCTGGTCAGTTGCTTTGGAATGGTCAGAGTGTTTTTTTGGGAGATCATGAACTCGATCCTCAAATGATGCTTGCCAGTTATTTTGAAAATCATTTTATCGATAAAAATAGAACAGTTGAAAAATTTTTCGAGAACACTCCGGCCGAAGACGAAGGTTACGACATTGTTGAAATGTTTGAACTTGAAAAACACTTACAATCTAAAATTAAAGATTTATCCTATGATCTGCAAAAGACACTCTGTTTAGTTAAAGTTGTGCTGAGTGAAGCTCAGATTTTAACTTTAGAGGACCCTGCAGTGGGTTTGTCCGAATTTAACTGGTTACAGTTTTTAGATTTGTTACAGTATAGGCAGCGTCGAGGATTTTTGCGTCATGTTTATATGACGAATAACCATCCGACAGCTTTGCGTCATTTTGCTTATAATAAAATCTTCATCGAAGATGGTCTCATTTATTTTGACGAAAATGCGGGATATAAAAAAGCTAGTCATTTCTAGATTCAATCGACATACTTAAAGGCGTGAAATCAGGTCATTTAAGCTATTACTTTTTAAAAAAACTTATTTTGTCGGATCGATCAAAATCTTTGGTGCGGCGAATTTCGATTCTCTCATTTTGTGCGATCACACTGAGTGTGGCGGTCTTTTTTATAGTCCTGTTTGTCATGAATGGGATGAATCGTAATATCCGAGCTCGTATTTTAGCCCTTGATCCAAATATCACTGTGACTTTTAAGGCAGAGCAAATCACGAATGGCATTGAGATACAAAAAATGAGCTCATCCGATATCGAAAACTCTTTACAGTTTGATTCCTATGATTTAATTATTCGCACGGTCGACGGCCAATTCAGAGGGACTCAAGTGACAGGCTATGATACTGAGGGGCTTCAGTTTTGGAATCACAAACTGAAAACATTGAAGGATAAGGAGTCGCGCGGTTTAATTCCTCAATACGATGATGATTTGAAACTTGAAGAAAATGAAATTGCAATTGGGATTGACTTGGCAAGATCGCTCCAGTTATTAGAAGGTGACCAAGTCACATTAATTCCTGCGGAGACATTGTTATTAAGTCAATTGGAAGCTCCTGTTGTCGAAAAAGTAACTATCAAAAGAATTTTAACGACAGATTTGTACGACCTAGATTCAAAATTACTTTTGTTCAACCGCAGCCGCAGTTTAAAGCGTTTCGAAAGTGGTTTATCACGTATTTCTGGATTTCATATCTGGGCAGCGAAATCAGATTTGATTCCAACAATTAAAGAACGTCTCGTAAATCAAAAAATATTTTCCAGTGTGGAAACATGGCAAGATAAAAACTCGGATTTATTTTTTGCACTTTTCATGGAAAAAACGATGATCGGGGTTTTTTTAGGTCTTGCAGGATTGATTGCGTCTTCGTCTATTCTGACCGTTCTCGCTTTACTCATGACGCAAAAACGACGTGATATTGCAATTATTAAAACGTTAGGTCTTTCGAATCAAAAAACTTTATGGTTGTTTACGAAGATGGGACTATGGATTTCACTGTCGGCACTTTTTTTAGGCTCATTCATCGGATTGTCAGTCAGTTATTATCTCGAGTTTTATCCGTTGAAGGTTTTGCCGGATTATTATTATGATTCCAGTATTCCGGCGTTGGTCAATTTACAATTTGCAGCTTATGTGATTTTTGCAATCAGTGCCTTGGCATTTGCCGGTTGTTACTTTCCAGCCAAGGCGACCCTCAAAATTCATCCAGCTATTTTGTTAAAACGCTAGCGAGCTGAATTAAATTAAACACTGACATTGTATTCGCGGAGAGCTTGATTCAATGACGTTTTTAAATTTGTTGATTCTTTTCTTTTCCCGATAATTAAAGCTGCTGGGACGCCGTATTCGCCAGCCGGAAATTTTTTATTTTCAGTACCGGGAATAACAACAGAGTTTTCTGGAACATGTCCTTTGTAAGTGATGACTTCGGAACCCGTCACATCAAAGATTTTTGTGGATGCTGTGATGGTGACACCTGCGCCAAGAACGACACCTTTTTCGAGATGGACTCCTTCAACTACGATACAGCGACTGCCGAGGAAGCAATCGTCTTCGATGACGACAGGTTGGGCTTGCGCGGGCTCAAGAACGCCGCCAATACCAACGCCACCAGACAAGTGAACGTTCGATCCAATTTGTGCGCAAGATCCAACTGTCGCCCAAGTATCGACCATAGTTCCGCGTCCAACATAGGCGCCAATATTCACATAGCTCGGCATTAAAATAGCACCTGATTCGATGAACGAACCAAACCGAGCAATAGCTGGTGGAACGACGCGAACGCCTTCTTGGCCAGTCCATTTTTTGACCGGAACTTTATCGAAATAATTTAAGTCAGCGCCTGAAATAATTTGATTTGTTTGTGTTTTAAAAAATAAGAGGATTGCTTTTTTAACCCATTGATTTGTGGTCCATGTGTTTTCAATTTTTTCACAGACTCGGATTTTTCCAAGATCTAGTTCTGTGATCGCTGAAAAAATTAATTTCTTGTCAGTTTCGGTGAAAGAAAAATTGGGACCAGAGCTGGATTCAAAAAGATTTTCAATGTTTGCAGAAAGTGAGTTTTGCATTATTGGTTTCGTCCTTCGCTGACTTTAAGACCTGCTATCATCGCAGGGACATGAATTCGTAAAATTTGATCAAACGGAATATCACGTTCGATTTCATAGGTTAATGTGGGAATATTTTTTTCAAGTCCAGCATAGGTGCCTAATGAACCTGGAGTCGGGTAGCCAATGTCGGGTTCAATCGTGTATCCCGTCATTTGTGAAATGATTTTGGCCTCTGGCAGATCTCCGTTTGTGTTGAGCATGGGTTTCCAAGAGTGGAGCGAGAAAATAACATCAGGTTTTTCAGTTTCAATAAATTTCACCAGAGCTTGATTTTCTTTCTCACTCAGAGCCGCGGGGCCTGGGTAATAGCGAACAGTCGCTGCTACGGGTGTCCAATCTTTTGTGGGTAGGTTGCGATTCAAGTCCACTTTGTTCGAGTTTCCGCGTGTCTTGAGTAAAACACCTTCAGGATTGAATTCGGGAACAAGGGTCACATTTAATTTCAGATCAAAATTTTCAAGCCAATTTTGTAATAAACCACGCGCACAAACGACGCCTTCGGGTTCATCGCCATGGACTCCGCCAAGGATCAGTACGTTGGGGTTTTGGGGTGACGTGAGCCACTGGTAAGCATGAAGCGGTAGGCCTAATTGAGTTTCGCCAAATTTAATTATTTTCATAGACATCAGAATGAGTTACTATTTCGCCAATGTCAAAATCACTTTTTCAATATGCGCATGATCTTAAAAAGAATAATCAACTGAGTTTTGACTCGATTCCTTTATCTGAGCTTAATTTGATCAAAAATTATAAAAGACCTATTCTGTTGTATCGAAAAAATATGATTCAAGGGCGCATTGACTGGATTAAATCTTGGAAGGGGCTTCATCGTCTTCATTTTGCAATGAAAGCCAATGACAACTCAGACATTTTAAAATTATTTTTAGACAATGATTGCGGTGTGGATGTGGTCAGTCGTGGCGAAATTGAAAAAGCTTATAGTGTCGGATTCAAGCCACAGGATATTATTTTTTCGGGCGTCGGAAAAACCAAAGATGAAATTTCACAGGCGATTGACGAGGGACTTTATCAAATTAATGTTGAAAGCATTCCAGAACTTGAGCGCATTCAAAAAATAGCGGCTGAAAAACAAAAAAAAGTTTCAATTGGATTGCGAATTAATCCAGAAGTCGATGCCAACACGCATCCCAATATTGCGACAGCCTTATTGGATTCAAAATTCGGACTTTCGATGAATGATCTGCCGCTTTGTTTCGAGATTCTTAAATCAAACGCAACATTGGAATTAAAATCGATCAGTTATCATTTAGGTTCACAAATTATGACCGCTGCGCCTTTTGAAAATGCGCTCAATAAAGTAAAACCACTATTTTTGAAATGGCAAAAAGAATTTCCGACTTTGGATCGTTTGGATCTTGGCGGTGGTCTTGGAATAGATTATGAAAATCATGATATGAATCAAGATTACAATCAGTGGTTGAATTTAAAAAGTGTTTACGAAAAACATCTCTCGGATTTTAAAGCCGATTTTTTACTCGAAATGGGCCGTTTTATGGTGGCGCGCTCTGCGATTTTAATTTCTGAAGTTCAATATGTTAAAAAAACAGAAAATAAAGAGCTGCTTATCTTAGATGTCGGAATGAATAATTTGATGCGTCCAAGTTTATATGAAGCCTATCATCATGTTTGGCCATTGCAAAAAAACGACAATGAAAAAAAATATATGGTGGTTGGTCCCATTTGTGAATCGACAGATTTTTTTCATAAAGAGTTCGTGATGTCCGAAGTTCAGCAAGGTGATTTAGTTGCCATATCGGACGTTGGTGCCTATGGTCGTTCGATGGCTTCCAACTATAATTTACAGCCTATTGCCGCAGAGTATTTCATATAGATTAAATATTATCCCGCCGAACAACCCTTGGCTTTTAAATAAACTTTTGAACGGCACGCCGGATGAGCATCAGTGCATTTTAAACGTAAATGAAAATGATCACCGTGGCCGTCCACATGTTCAATATTTTGAAATAATTTTTCGACAACGTCTTTGTCTTTTCCATTGAATTCTTTATTTTGAAGGGCATATTTGCAGAGATCTTGAATGATTAACTTGTCTGCAAAAATTCGGTCGACGGGAGTTGCAGTTTGTTTAAAAGCGTACTTAAACAACTCGAAAGTTTTTTTCGTCGAATAAATACTACAGTTAAATTTACGTGAAGACTGCTGAACAACAACAGCCAACATATTTATTTCAGCTTCAGCGGCAGTTGCAGCAGGG
>JBPOIE010000138.1:0-2556 GCA_052034855.1 Bdellovibrionota bacterium
GTCCACCAACTGGACTAGACGGACATTGATGTAATAAATCTAAAATGTGGTCGCAACATTCATGCAATGTTTATGCAATGTTGAGTTGAGATCGTAGGTGCATGATTTACCTACGATCAATAAGTCTCAAAAAAATCTGTGTTTTAATTTTTTTGATATTTACCAGTTGCTCCACAATTTCCGGTAACAACAAAATATCTCGATCTATGGCTAATTCTGTTATCGAAGATATCCCCTTTGAATCATTTCAAACAACTATCCCGTATGGAAGTGAATTCGCTTTCTTTCGTGCTACAGCTGACCATTTTTATAAAGTTGTTTCTAGAAATAAAACGAAGTTCTCGTTTCAGAATATCTTTCAATCTAACGGCTACTGTCTCGGCGATGCTCACCCGGAAAATTTCGGATTTTTAATTCAAAATGACAGCAGTAGTTTATTCACCGCAAACGATGTTGACGATTTTGGACCGTGCCCGACTATCGTAGATGCTTACCGTTTTTTAGTCGGCACCAGACTTTATAGTCCTGATTTTAAAATTGAATTATTTTTTGACAACTACCTTCGAGGACTACGTAAAGAGCCGAAAGCAAGTCCGCCAATACTTCTTGAGCTAGCACAAAAAAGTCAAAAAAGAGGAATTCAAATAAATCCTAAAAAATTTTCTGGTCAAAAAATTTTACGCAATTCTTTCACAAGCGAGATTGCGGAATCTGATGTCGTTGCCCTTTCCAATCTGCTGGCTAAACTTAATATTGGACTGACAAAAAATTTTAAGATTATAGATGCGTTGCAAACAACAAAAGGTGATGGCGGGTCCGCTGGACTTCTACGATACGAATTGCTTCTTGTAGTTGACGGAAAGCTCCTTCATCTAGAACTTAAGGAGCAAGCATCACCGGCAATAAAGCACATAGCAACTTCTCCTATTCCCGATACGCCAACCCGAATTCGGCAAAGTCTCCGCATTGAACAAGGCGATAAAGTATCGACATTGTACGGCTATCTGAAGTTTAAGGATAAAGAGATGCTGTTACGACCTAAATATTGGGGAAATATCACTGTCCAGTTATCCGATAATAGTACTCAGGAGAATATCGAAATATTTGAGCATGAGGCTTATGTTTTGGGCTTTTTGCATTCAAAATCCGCGTCAAATCTAACAGAATATATACGGGCTGTTGAAAATATCGATAAAGCTGGTTTTGAATCAGATATACAAGGCATGGTCAGCTTAATAAAGCAGAAGTTTGCATCTCAGTAAGCCAAGTCTTTTTAACATTACATCCTTGAAACTATTTTGCAATACTTCTGAAACTATTCGCGTGGTACCATGTAAAGCATGAGGCTACTTATAATCGAAGACGATCTTAAAATTGCTGGTCTGCTCAAAAAGGGATTCACTGAAGCAGGGTTCAATGCAGATGTGTCCAACAACGGTCTGGCTGGATATGAACTCGCTTTAGTAGAGGACTATGATCTCCTAGTTGTCGATGTCATGCTTCCTGGTAAAGATGGTTTTTCTATTGTCGAAGACCTTCGAAAGAAAAATTGCGGAACTCCGGCTTTGTTTCTAAGTGCTAAAAGATCCACTGAAGACCGCATTGAAGGCCTTCAGCGTGGTGGTGACGACTATATTGTAAAACCGTTTTCATTCACCGAAGTCCTTCTGCGATGCCAGACAATTTTAAGACGCACGACTAAACAAGTTGATACAATGAAATTCAAATATCAGGATCTGGAAATGGATTTGCAGTATCGCACGGTTAAACGATCAGATCAAACGATCGAACTTCATCAGAAAGAGTTTGCTCTTTTGGAGTACATGCTCAGGAACAAAGAAAAGGTTTTAACAAAAACACAAATTCTCGAAAAAATTTGGAGTTACGATTTTGATCCCCAGACTAATGTTGTCGATGTTCTGATTTGTAGACTAAGAAATAAAATTGATAAAGATTTCAAACCAAAAGTAATTAAAACGATTCGCGGTGTTGGTTATGTCCTTAAGTCTGAATAAGAAGATCACAAAATCCCTTTCATTCCGCCTAGCTTTCTACTTTTGTGCTAGTTTTTCTATTTTTTTAACTGCTGCATTTGCGTTTAGCTATATGCAATTAAAGCATTCACTTGAAAAAGCGGATAAAGAAATCATTTCATCTAAACTTCACGAGGTTACTTCGGTACTTTTGAATTCGGATATTAAAGGCTTGGGCCTCTATCTCAATAGTGAACATCGCCGCATTGCCAATTCATCATTTTTGATTCGAGTTATGACAAATACCGGCGAAACTGTTTTTGTTAAACCCTCAGTTCAGGAAGAAAATTTTGATTTTGAAAAGGCATTTAAAGATACACGAAAACTTGTAAATGCAAACGGTTGGCATCGATTCAACGCGATTGATGACGAAGATGTTTTCGACATTTTTATTCAAAGCGTTTCTGATAATTATCAAGTTGAAATTGGAAAGAGCAGTGAAAGACGTGAGGGAATACTTGAAAAAGTGCTTTATGTGTTCTTGTCGATTGATTTACTTTTTATTCTATTAAGTAGTTTAGCG
>JBPOIE010000143.1:0-16380 GCA_052034855.1 Bdellovibrionota bacterium
TTTGGTTTGATGCGTGGTCGTGAATTTATTATGAAAGATGCTTACAGTTTTGATATTGATCAAGCTGGAGCTCTCAAATCATATGATGACATGTACGCCGCTTATCAAAGAATATTTGATCGTTTGAATTTGCAGTATCGGATTGTAAAAGCAGACGCGGGTAATATCGGCGGCAGTCAGACGCACGAATTCCAATTATTGGCAGATGCGGGTGAAGATGCTCTTCTTGTGAGTGATCAAACAAATTTTGCAGCCAACGTTGAAGTTTGTCCTGCCATTGATTTTGAAAAATATGTTTCACGCGAAACTGAAGTCAAAAATTTGGAAAAATTTGAAACTCCTAATCAAAAAACAATTGCAGAACTAGAAGCCTTCACACAAATTCCAGCTCACGAATTGGTGAAGACTCTCTTTTTCTCTGCAAATGAAGGTACTGATCCTAAAATTACAGATATCAAGGCTTTTGCTGTGTTATTGCGTGGAAGTGACGAAATTAATCCGATTAAAATTAAAAACCTATTAGGAATGACAAATCCACCACTCATGCTCACAGACGATGAGGTTTTTACGGCGTGTGGTGCGCGTCCTGGTTCATGCGGTCCCGTGGGTTTAAAAATTCCAATCTATGCTGATCATGGTCTTGAAGGACTTAAAAATTATATCGTCGGGGCAAATATCGACGGTTTCCATTTGAAAAATGTGAATCATGGTAAAGATTATCAAGTCACAAAATGGGCGGATCTTCGAATGGCCAAAGAAGGCGACAAATGCCCTGAATCAAATGGTCGTTTGAAATCTTTCCGTGGGATCGAAGTGGGGCATGTTTTTTATCTCGGAAAAAAATATGCCGAGAAAATGAATGGTGTCTTCTTGGATAAAAACGGCAAATCGCAATTTTATGAAATGGGTTGCTACGGAATCGGAGTGACTCGTACTATTCAAGCTGCGATCGAACAAAGCCATGATGCTGACGGAATTATTTGGCCGAAAGAAATTACGCCATTTCATGTTCATATCTGTCACTTAGATCCTAAGGATCAAGCGGCTTCGGATTATGTGAACGGTCTTGCTGATCAATTGGCAGCAGCTGATTATGAGGTTTTTATTGATGATCGAGATGAGCGCCCTGGTGTGAAATTCAAAGATGCAGATCTTTTGGGTTTTCCAGTTCGTATCGTCGTTGGAAAAAAAGGTTTTGAAGCGGATCAGATCGAAGTTGTTTTTAGAAAATCCAAAGAAGTTTCTAAATTATCAAAATCTGAAGTCGTCAAAAAAACTTTAGATCTTTTAAAGTAAACCAGAAGGGCACAAAAAGTGCCCTTCTCTTCTTTTGAGGGAGTTTGAATGGCCTTACTAAAAAATCCACTGATTCTAGCTTTGGATGTTGATAGCAAAGAGGAAGCTCTTAAAATCCTTCATCCTATTGCGGACCTCGTCGGCGGAATCAAAGTTGGACCGCGACTTGTTTACCGCTACGGCGCAAGTCTCGTGACAGAACTTTCAAAAAGAGCACCTGTATTCGTTGACAACAAATATTTTGACATTCCAAGCACCATGGCCTCTGCAGTTCTTGCTAGTTTCGAGGCTGGAGCGACACTTGTGACAGTTCACTCGATGGCAGGGAGCGAGGCTTTGAGTCAACTCGCAACTCTAGAAAAAGAACTCAACCAAATTCGTCCATTCAAAATTTTAGCAGTGACTATATTAACAAGCTGGGATCAGTCCTCGATGCCGAAAAATTTTCAAACTTGGCCTGTTGATCAGCATGTGAAGTCTTTAACTCAGCTGGTTTCTGATGCGGGACTTACGGGTTTGGTTTGCTCTGGGCATGAATTACAGCTTTTGAACTTTCCTGACATTTTTAAAGTGACTCCGGGGATTCGATTGGATACTGAAGTCTCTTCATCGGATCAAAAAAGAGTTATGACTCCAGCTCAGGCCATAAAAGCCGGGGCGAATGCACTTGTGATCGGGCGGCCGATTTTGCAGTCAAAAAATCCGGAAGCGACGGTTCGTCAGATTTTAGAGAGTTGTTAGTAAGAACTCAGTATTCCGTCTAATTGTGTCAATAACAGTATAGTCATTGCTTTCAATAATATCATGTCCTTTAATTTTAAGAATAAAAGGATGTTGAAATGTTTAATTTTTTAAAAAAGCAATTTATCGATGTTATTGATTGGACAGAATCTGAAAATGGACTTCTTGTCTACAAATATCCAATGCAAGATCGAGAAATTCAAAATGGCGCGCGTTTGACTGTCACTGAATCTCAAGCAGCTCTTTTTATTAACGAAGGAAAAATCGCTGATCAGTTTTTAGCTGGAAATTACACATTAACAACTCAAACCTTGCCATTACTTACAAATTTAAAAAATTGGGATAAACTTTTCGCATCTCCTTTTAAGTCTGATGTTTTCTATTTTTCAATGCGTGAGCAAACTCAGCAAAAGTGGGGGACGCAGTCAGCAATCACAGTGTCAGACGCTCAATTCGGCGCTCTTCGCATTAAGGCTTTCGGTCAGTACAATTTTAAAATTGTTGATCCCAAAGCCGTCTTCAAAAAATTGAGCGGAACCATGGAGAGTTATCGTGTTCAAGATATTGATTCATTTTTAAGGGCAGGAATCATGACTCAGTTTGCGACTTTACTCGCACAATCTGAAGTTCCTTTTTTAAAAATGGCAGCGAATCAAGCGTCATTTTCAGAACATATTCGTAATGGATTGCAGCCACTATTTTCTGATTATGGTTTGCAATTAACTCAGTTTTTAATCGAAAGCATTTCATTGCCTGAAGAAGTGCAAGCCTATATTGATAAATCTTCATCGATGAATGCATTAGGTGATTTAAAGAAGTATACTCAATTTCAGGCTGCAGAAGCCATCAAGGATGCTGCCCAAAATCCATCAGGTATGGCAGGTCTTGGTGCGCAGATTTCTGCGGGTGTCGTTTTAGGCCAAACAATGTCGCAGGCTTTGGGAACTGTAAATCCAAATCAAGCGTCATCAGAAGATGTTTTTCAAAAAATAGAAAAGCTTCATGCTCTTTTTCAAAAAGGTATGATCAGTCAATCTGAGTTTGAAACCAAAAAAGCGGATTTACTTAGTAAAATCTAATGCATAAGTTGAACTGTCCAAGTTGTTCTGCTGAGATTAGTTTTCAAACATCAGTTTCATTGTACTGCGTGTGTAGCTATTGCAAGTCTGAAATCTTTTTGAATGAAACCAAAGTTGAAGTACTCGGAAAGCAAACTGATTTTCCATCTGATGCGACACCTGTTCGTCTCTTTTCTGAAGGACACTATTACAATAAAAAGTTTTCAATCATAGGACGTGTTCGTCAAGTATGGCATGCTGGCTATTGGAATGAGTGGTCCGCCATTTTTTTGAATACTCAAATGATGAATCAATTGTGGCTTGTTGAATTTCAAGGTCAATGGGTGGTTTTATCTGAAATCTTTGATTTGAAAATTCCTAATGAATCTGATCTGAAAATCTTTTCTCAAATTGAATATCTAAACCAAAGTTATTTTGTGACTGACATTAAAGAATCGCAATCGGCTTTTTGTGAAGGTGAATTGCCCTTTGTATTCAAAAATAATCAGATCAAAAAAACTGTAGATCTTAAATCTATTGGTCAGAAAAAGTACTTATCCATTGAATTTGTAGATGGCAAAGCGAAAGCTTTCTTAGGGGAATTTGTTCGCTGGACTGATTTGAAAATGTCTCATTTGAATCAATTTGAGGGATGGCCATGATGATTCAGCCGAAACAATTTACATGCCCAAGTTGCGGAGCGAGCTTGCAACAGAATGCCCCTGGAAACTCAGTTCATATTGTTTGCAAGTCTTGTGGTAGCCAACTCGATGTGACTCACCCCATGGTTCGATTGATTCAAAAGTATGAAAAAGTAATGAGTCGAAAACCTGAAATACCGATTGGTTCATTTATCACACTTAAAAATATAAAATGGAAAGTGATCGGCTTTATCATTCGAGAAGATAAAGATTATTCTTTTGAGTGGAAAGAGTATCAGCTTTATAATCCTTATCACGGGTTTCCATTTTTATTAAATCTTGATGATCATTTTTCATTTGTTACGACTTTGCAAAGTCTTCCTTTTGAGTTTAATTTGAATTTTTATAACAATATGAATTCCTTACCTCAACTGACGGTTTCTCATTTGGGAGTCTTTGAAGTTTTCAATCGAGGTAAAGCCCAAATCACCTTCGCAATAGGAGAATTTTCTTGGCAAGTTAAAATTGGACAAAAAGTGAAAATGCACGATTATATAAATCCTCCTTATATGCTGACTGTCGAAGAAGAAGATCAAGAATTGCAAATATCAATTTCGGAATACATCCCATTTAAAGATATCTTAATTGGTTTAAAGGATATTTCTGCTCTCAGTTTAAATACTCCATGGAAGATTACTGCGAATCAATTAAACCCTTATCAAGAGCCTTGGCCGAAAATTAAAAATACTTGGATGATTGGCTTAGCAGTTCTATTTTGCTGTGGATTTTATTTTAATTTATTGCAAAAACAAACGTTAGTTTATAATCGAAAAATTTTTGAAAGCTCCGTTTCTTCAATGCCTAACACTATGATCACTGAAACCTTTCAGATTCAAAACAAGTCTGGGAATCTAGGGGCTACGATCTATTCACCCGTATCCAACCAGTGGGTTGAGCTTGATGTCGATTTAGTCAATGAAACCACGGGTGAAAATTATCCACTACGAACTGGTGTCGAATATTATTCGGGTTCAGATTATGATGGATCTTGGTCGGAAGGTTCAACGACGAATGATACTATTGTTTCTGGTATTCCGGGGGGAACTTACCATGCTGAAATCTCCGCAGCGAGTGATAAGCCGATTCCATATGTGAATTTAAATATTCAAAGAAATACCTCAATGTGGATGAATTTCTTTGTGGCTCTACTGAGTCTTTCAATATATCCGATGTGGTGTTTATGGCGACGACGATCCTTTGAAATGAGTCGCTGGGAAAATAGTGACTATACAAAATATAATCATGAGCAAACTTTTTTGTCTCTTATTGAAGACAATTCGGAGATTTAATGTCTAGAACCTATTTATTTTTTACAACACTCATTCTTGGCGTTTATTTTTATACAGCTTACTCTGGAATTTATTTTCCAGATATGTTTACGACCAGCTCTTGGACTCGAAGCGGACATTCCCAATTTCAACACAAATAAAGGAGAACATATGGAAGAACTCATCAATGTGAAATATATAATAGGTGCCATCGTTTACTCTGTCCTTGGCCTCGTCATTTTATCAATCAGTTGGATTATTTTTGATAAACTCACTCCAGGTAATTTGTGGCATGAAGTCGTTAAAGAAAAAAACATGGCTCTCGCGATTACAGTCGGAGCAATGACACTTGCAATAGCGCAGATCATCGCTGCAGCTATTCATAGCTAGTTCTGATGAATATAATTTACTTCATTTCTGTATTTATAATAGCTACCTGTGGCTTGATCTACGAGCTTGTCGCTGCAGCTTTAGCAAGTTATCTACTTGGTGATTCAGTAACACAATTTTCAACAATAATTGGGGTTTATTTATCAGCCATGGGGGTTGGTTCCTACTTATCTAAATATGTGAATAAAAACATTATCTACACTTTCGTTAAAGTTGAGATTTTAATTGGTTTGATTGGCGGGTTCAGTGCCGCAATTATGTTTTTACTGTTTGATCACATCAGTTCTTTTCGACTGTTGTTGTATTCACTTATTTTTCTAATAGGGATGTTAGTTGGGTTAGAAATACCATTGGTAATGAAGATTCTTAAAGATCGTATTGAATTTAATCAACTTGTTTCAAAAGTTTTTAGTTTCGATTATATAGGTGCACTTTTAGCGTCTATTGCTTTTCCGCTCTTATTAGTTCCTCACTTAGGCTTGGTGAAAACCAGTTTATTATTTGGTTTGTTGAATGTTGGTGTGGCGATTTGGACATTAATCTTATTTAAGTCAGAAACGACTAAAAACAGTCAATTACTCAGTTTCGGATTGTTTGCTTTTCTGTTATTATTTGTAGGTTTTGTACTTGGAGATCAAATCACAGACTTTGCTGAAAATTCAGCATATGATTCACAAGTGATCTATACTCACAAAACAAACTATCAAAAAATTGTACTGACTCGAAATCAACATGAATTAAAACTTTACCTCAATGGAAATCTGCAATTTTCATCTAAAGATGAGTATCGTTACCATGAATCGCTTGTTCATACGGGATTAGCCAGTATGAAACAGCCAAAGCATGTTTTGATCTTAGGTGGTGGGGACGGACTGGCTGCTCGCGAAGCCCTCAAGTACCCAGCAGTAGAATCAATTCTATTGGTTGATCTAGATGAAAAAATGACTGAAATTTTTAAAACAAACCAAGTGCTTGTAGATCTTAATCAAAATGCATTAAACAATAAAAAATTGTCGGTTGTTAATATGGATGCTTTTGAATGGGTTAAGAAAAATGATCAAAAATTTGATTTTATTATTATTGATTTTCCTGATCCATCAAGCTTCTCACTTGGCAAATTATACACTCAAAAGTTTTATAGTTTACTTAGAAAAAATGTTGAGCCTAATGGATTCATCGTTGTTCAAAGTACATCACCCTATGTAGCGCGAAAATCATTTTGGTGCATTAATGAAACTTTAGCTTCCGCTGGATTTACGACTTATCCGTATCATACGTATGTCCCCTCTTTTGGTGAGTGGGGCTTTGTCTTAGCATCGATTTCTGATGTGAAGTATGAAACTCCTCTGGTTTTCCCAGAGGGGCTTAAGTACTTAAACCCTGAAAATACGTTATCCAGTTTTCAATTCGCGAATGATATCAGTCGAGTCCCTGTTGAAGTTAATAAACTTAATAATCAAGCGCTCGTTAAATATTTTGAAGATGAATGGTCAATTTATGCAAATTAATCTATGCAGCGCCGTCGGTTTTTAAAATTCAGTTTGTTCGCAGCAACAGGTCTTGTGGGTGCAGTTTGGGCTCGCAGATACTTTGTATCACTTCAAAGGAAAATACAGTTTGTACATCATGATCATTCAGTACAAGGCCATTTTATTCGACTACGTCAACCTGATTTTATTATTTCGCATGAAGAAAAAATACAGACAGTTATTTTAGGTGCTGGAATCAGTGGTCTTTCTGCCGGTTATTTTTTAAAAAAGTCTGGTTACGATAGTTTCAGAATTTTCGAGATGTCAGATCGTCCCGGTGGTAACTCTGACTGCTTTGATTCTAAAAATGGTCAAGCTCCATGGGCGGCTCATTATTTACCTGTCATTAGAAATGATGACTCAACACTGACTGAATTTTTAGTCGAAAATAATGTTATTACGGGCTTTAAAGATAAATTACCAAATTATAACGAAGAATATTTGTGTCAAGCGCCGCACGAACGCTTGCTCTATAAAGGTTCATGGCAAGAAGGTTCGCTAATGCCCCAACAGCATTTAAATGCGACTTCATCTCAGAAAATCAATGATTTTTTAAAACTGACAAATGATCTGAAAAACAAAAAAGGTACTGATGGAAAATTTTTATTTTCAATCCCAGTAGAAAAATCATCTCAAGATTCTGATTGGCTTAAGCTCGATCAATTAACATTTTTTGATTATATAGTTAGTCATGGTTTTCAGTGTGAAGAGTTAGATTGGTATATCCAGTATGCACTAGCAGATGATTTTGGTTGTTCATGGAAAACGGTTTCAGCCTGGGCAGGGCTCCATTATTTTTGTTCGAGAAATGGATTAAGTGCAAATACAGAAGAACAATCCGTATTAACATGGCCACAAGGGAATGCCTTTCTTTCGGAGTGTTTACAAAAAAGCATATCTGCTCATATTCAAACTTCACATCAAGTCGTTAAGATCAGTGCTAAAGGTATTGGTTATGAAGTCGTGCTGAGAAACACTCGATCGCAGAATTACATTCGTATTATCGCAGAGAAGGTTATCTACGCTTTACCGAGATACACAGCTCCTTATGTAATTTCGGATTACCCAAAGTTAAATTCAGGTCAGTATTTTCCATGGTTAATTAGCCAAATAAGAGTTGACCGTTCAATCCTCGAGGAAAAATCTACATTGTGCTGGGATAATGTGAAATTTGGTGAAAAAGGATTGGGATATATCAATAATCAACATCAATTGCTGTCTCAGGACCAACAGAAAGTTTTACTGACATATTATTATTCATTTTTTGAAGGTCAGGCATCTGAGAATAGGAAATTAGTTGCTGAGTGGAGCGAGCAAGACACGCAAAGTTTTATTATCAATGAACTGAAAAAAATGCATCCCAAAATTGAAGAGCACATCGAATCTATCGATTATAAATTTTTAGGTCATGGCATGATTGCTCCAGTCGTCAATTTTATCTGGAAAGATCGATTACAAGATTTTGTTGAAATCTGGAAGGGGATTCATTTTTGTCACACGGATATGTCGGGAATTTCAATTTTCGAAGAAGCCTTTCATCAAGGGCATAAGGCAGCGCTCAGAGCCTTGTCTGAACTTAAGCGATGAAACTTACTTTTAATTCAGCAAAGGATATTTTTTTTATAGGTTGGTTTGGCGCAGTTATCGCCATTCTCGGATTCTTTGCACAATCCGTCTTTCAACTCAAAGAAACAAATGACCTATTATGGCTATTTCTAGTGGTAGGTGTGGATGTGAGTCATGTGTATTCCACATTGTACAAGACCTATTTTAAAACGAACAGAAGTCGGCAGCTGAACTTTTTACTGATAACACTGCCAATAATCAGTTTTTTTATAATTTTATTTTTAGTCAAAATCGACATTCACTTTTTTTGGCGCTGCTTAGCTTATATGGCCGTATTTCATTTTTCAAGACAGCAAATTGGTATGTACCAGATTACTTCTGGCGCTGAAAAAAACAGACTGCACACTTTGAATCGGCTTTGTATTTATTTTTGGACTTTGGGTTCGATTCTACTATGGCATTTGAAGGGTCCTCAAGAATACAATTGGTTTGTTAAGGATGATTTTTATTATTTAACAGGTTTTCAGCATTATTCAGATATTTTAAAAATCGGATTGCTCATCTCATTTTCAGTCGTCTGCAGTTTGAACATTTATTTCTTAAAAAAGAATAGAATTACATTTCTACAATTAGGATTACTGTTTTCGACCTTTTTAACATGGTTTGTTCCTGTGGCATATTTTGATTCAGATTTTATTTTTACTTGGACGAATGTTCTTGCACATGGGGTTCCTTATATGTATTTGGTCCATAAAAATGAACAGCAATCTCGTTCTTATTATTCAAGATGGGACATTTTCATTCTCATTATTTTAATATGTTCTTTAGTTGAAGAAGCCTTTTGGGATGCTCTTGTCTGGCGTGAGCATGCAGTTTTTTTTAGTAGTTTCTACTTTATCCCGCAAATTCAATCTCAAAATGTGCTGCCAGTCGTTTTAGCTTTACTAGTAACGCCGCAATTAACTCACTATTTATTAGATGGGTTTATATGGAAGAAAAAATACTGGTTGTAGAATAGGTTAAGGATCGATAAAGTGAGAAAAACACGGTGGTTCTATGGCAAAAAGCTATTCAAAAAATATTCTTTCAAAAAAAAATAATTCTAAAAAAAGTTCAGGTTCAAAGCCATCAGGTTTTTCTAAAAAACCTGATTATAAAGCGATCGCCAACGCGATGCCAAGGCCTCAGCAAGCCGGTCAAAATTCGAAACCGCAAACTTTTCCTAAAAATTGGCGCCAAGTTGCAGGAACACATGCCATTGATGAATTGATACGTGTACGTGCTAAATCAATTAAGCATTTTTTGATTCAAAAAAATTGGTCATCTTCGGCGGATCTTCGCCTTTTGGTCGAGCGTTTACAAAAAGCAAATATTCAATTCGAAGAAAAATCTGATATTGAATTACAAAAAATTTGTCATTCACATCAAGGTGCTGTGGCATTTTCGGATGCAACACCGCAGTTTAATTATCAAAATGCAGGCTGGACACAGCAAAGCATGATCTTGGCCCTTGACGGAGTCGAAGATCCTCATAATTTAGGGGCGATACTACGTACCAGTTGGCTCATGGGCGTGAACGGCGTGATCACTCCCGAAGACCGCGCAGTTGGATTGACTGCGACAGTTCACAAAGTTGCCTGTGGTGGCGTCGAACACGTTCCAATGGCGCAGATCAATAATTTTGCTGATCCATTCAAAAAACTGAAAGAAGACGGTTTTTGGGTTTTTGGAATGTCCCATAAGGCTGAAAAAACAATTTATGATATGAAAATTCCAGATAAAGTCATTTGGGTGATGGGTGCCGAAGACAAGGGGCTTCGGGTAACAACAGAACGTGCCTGTGACGAACTAGTTTCAATCCCTCAGATTGATGCCAAAGCCAGCTACAATGTTTCCGTGGCTACTGCGTTAGCCCTTGCTGAAACAAAAAGGCAGTGGAAAACTAAATAACAGATGCATTATTTAGATTGTGATTTTAACCAGCTTATTAATTTAAATAAGAAAATTAAATTACAGTCGTCGATGTATTCCAAAGAACATACTCTCTTTGCTCAAATCTATGAGCATTTTTTGGCCGGAAATACCGAAACTTTAGTTGAGTTAGGAACCGCCGTTCTGGCAACGCATCATACTGAATTGATCGCGAATTATGAACTTAAAGTGGCATCTCGATTACATCAGCAAGACTCGATCGATTTTTCAAATTACGTTTCAAAGTTTACACAATGTCAGGATTCGTATTTCAAGGCAGAATTAGCCTTCGGTTTAGCTAGAATCTGCGAAAAAAAAACAAATTGGACTGAAGCCTATACTTGGTATGAAACAGCCGAAAAGCTCTATTCCCAACTCAATTGTAAAAATAAAGAGTTGAAATGCGAGATTAACAAATACTGTACATTGTATAATGAAAAAAAAGATCCCTCTTTAGTTCATTATTACTTTAAATGTTATCGGGAAAGTGTACAGATTAAAAACTTTGAACTCATGTGTATTTCCCTGAACAATATCTCACGAACTTATTATGGAATGCGTGCCTACTTAACTGCATTCAAATACAATTCAAAAGCAATGTCTCTGATTAACTTTACAGCCCCGTATTTTCGTGAATCTGCAAAACTACATCATGCGGAAATTTTATTTCATATTGGGAAACCAACCGAAAGTGCTCAATTGATTGAGGAAGTGTCCCTATCTTCGTTCTCTGAAATGCGAGAAGCAGCGCGGTTTGTTTCTGAGAACAAGACCAAGACGGATACTAAAAATCTTCCAGAGCCGTATCAAATAAAACTGAGTCATGTGTTTAAGCTTTCGCAAGGAGAGGCAAAGGTCTTCGATTTTTTAATGACTGGACCTAAAGATTTGAGCGAAATTATCGATTATTTATACGGGCAAAAAATTAGTTATACTTCGGCACAGAACAGACTGGGTAACCTTCTTTTTCGAGTGCGGAAAAAAACAAACAAAAAAATCGTGATCAAAGAGCAAAAAGTTTTTTTAAGTATCTAATAGGTCTATCGCTAAGACGGCTCCAGTCTGTCATTTCAGTGTCATTTTTTGAGACGAAATACTGAAATAAACTCAATTCAACACTTAATTTCGTGTTCATATAAAAATATAAAGTATTTATGTCGATCAGAATTTGTGAAAAAAAGCGAATGGTTGAAGCTATTTTTATTCTTTAGTGTGATCATATTTTTTGATCAGTTGTCAAAAAATTTTGCACCTGATTTTTCTGGTAAGAACGCTGGCTGGATTCATTTTTCTTTGCATCAAAACCAAGGACTCGTTTTGGGATTTTTTTCAGATCACTCGGCGTTTTTCCGTACTATTGTAATATCAACTTTTGGACTTTTATTGTTCGGTTTATATGTTTTTGTACAGTTTCAAATTCAATCAAAAATTCTGTTTTTTCGCTATGGGTTAGCAGCGGTGATGGCGGGTATTTTAGGTAATGTTATAGATCGCATACAGTTTGGCTACGTTGTCGATTTTTTGTATCTAGATATTTTAGACTATAAATCTCCTGTTTTAAATATCGCCGACGTGTTCCAATGTTTAGGCTTTGGTCTCATATTATTATCGATCTTCAGATACGAAAATCATTTAATTCCGGCATTCAGCTTAAAAAAACTAAATTGGTTAAATAAGTCATTCGAAATCAGATTAGCTACTTTTTTATCAATTTTTGGTATGACAATATGTGCAGTTTCATGTGTTTTTTCTTACTTGTTTTTTAAATTTGAAATCAGCGACTCACCACATCTAAATAGGATCCTTATAGATGATAAGCTCGGTTTTTTTGTTGAAACATCAGTGCTTTTGACAATCATTTTTGGAGCGCTACTTTATATTCTAGGTTTGCTTGTAGCTAAAAAAATTTCTGGGCCTCTTTTCGCTTTTGAAAGATATGTAAACAGAGTCATAGATGACCAGCCAACCTCTGGGCGAAGTGTTTTCAGACTACGATCCAGTGATGAGCTACAAAATCTAGAATTTCTTGGCAACAAAGTTCGATTAAGAATCAATCAGAAGCATATTAAAAAAATTTGTTCTGACCTTTATTTTAAAGAGTAAATGAAGTTGCTTTAAGTCCTCGGTGTTTTATCGAGTCGAGTTGGGTATTACCGAAACGATTTGATTCGAAATAGTGTTGTACTCTGAGTTTAAAATTTGATGTGATAGGCACTTTGAAACTCAAAATTTTTGACAAATACGATGGACTGACTCCAAGATCTCTCGCGAATGATCTTAAAGAGTAATACTTATTCTTATTCTTTTTTAGTATAAGTTCATCTTTTATTGTATTTACTAATTCAATGTCTGCTGTGCTCATGTGACAATGTTAAATGAGCGCGATCAGTATCTTGAAATTAGAACTCATTAGAATGTATCCAGATCAATTTGATTTGAACTGGATACTGACTTAAGTACAGTTATTTTTGTAATTGTGAATCGGAAGATTTTCTTTTTGCAATAATCACCGAAGCTAAAATTGAACTACCAATCAATCCGACAATGATTCCTAACGATATTCCAATTGGAAATTTACCACCGAAAGCTTCATTTAAGTAAACCATTTTTAAACCCACAAAAATAAGTACTGCTGCGAGGCCGTATTTAATGTAAGCGAACTTGTCCATCACTCCAGCTAACATAAAGTACATCGAACGTAAGCCTAAAATAGCAAAGATATTGCTCGTGAATACAATTAAAGGTTCTTTCGTAATCGAGAATATCGCAGGCACAGAATCAACGGCAAAAATAATATCCGTCAGTTCAATAAATATGAGGGCTACAAAAAGGGGAGTTACATAAGTCACGCCTTCCTTTTTCCAAAAGAAATTTTGACCTTCAACCTTAGGGTGAATGCGGAAAACTTTTTTCAATTGTCTGACAATAAAGTTATTCTCTAAGTCTTGAGCTTCAGTTCCGGCGAAAAACATTTTTACGCCAGTAATCATGAGCAAAGCTCCGAAGAAAATTACGACCGCTTTGTATTCCATAAGCACTGAGCCTAAAGCGATAAACAGAGCTCTGAAAACCAACGCGCCAATAATTCCCCAAAATAAAATTCGGTGTTGATATATTTTGGGAATAGCAAAGTACGAAAAAACCACGGCAAAGATAAATATATTATCGATTGCGAGTGATTTTTCGATCACATAACCAGTCAAAAACTCTAAAGCAGATTGTTTGGCGGCAACTTCAGGAATAAAACCTGCAATATCAAGCAGTCGAGGGTCGCTTTCAAATTTCCACAAAGCATACTTATAAAAGAAGACGTTAAATAACAGGGCAAGTCCGATCCAGACAACTGTCCATGTCGTCGATTCTTTAATCGACACTTCGTGGGCTGTTTTATGAAACACACCTAAATCGAGTGCTAGAATGAAAAAAACAAAGAATGTAAATCCAACGTAAAAAGTCCAATAGTCTGCGAACGGAAAAAGTGTCATGCGTGCTCCTGATTAAGTGTTGTTGACAGGCTATAGAATAGGCTAAATATCAGTCTTAATTCAAATCGATAAAAATAGGACTTAGTATCGCTTAAAACAATATTTGATTGCAGTCTCAAAAAGCACTGTTATAGTATGTAAATGTGGATTAATTATCATCATCTTTTTTATTTTAAAACCATTGCGGAAGAACAAAGTGTCTCAAAAGCAGCCGAAAAGCTCAGACTTGGTCAGCCTACGTTAAGTGCGCAGCTTAAGCAATTCGAAGAGTATTTGAATGTTAAGCTTTTCGATCGCCAACATAAAAAACTCATCCTCACTGAACAAGGTAAGCTTGTGCTTCACTACGCACAATCAATTTTTAAATTAGGATCGGAGATGATTGATTCACTCAGAGATCGTTCGCAGCCAGATCGAATCAGTATTCAAATTGGTGCCTTAGATGGAATACCTAAGGAATTTCTCACTGATTTGGCGACCAAGTGCTTAGGTTATGGAAATGCCCAGCTCAGTTTCTCTGAAGGTAGTCTAGACTATTTACTTCGTGAGCTCGACGCGCATCAGGTTGATCTTGTTGTTACAAATTTTTTACCCAAGTCTAAAGATCATAAAAAGACTTTTCATAAGTTGGTGCAAAAATCAGAAATCAAAATCTTCGGAACTGTAGACTATAAGCATCTTCGAAAAAAATTTCCTGAAAGTCTGAAAGGACAAAATATAATTTTACCGACATATGATAGCCAACTCCGTTATGATCTGGACCATTGGTTTAAATTGCGTCTGATTGACTTACAAGTCGTTGCTGAAAGCCAAGATGTTGCATTGAAAAAACAACTTGCACTTAAAGGTTTTGGGCTTGTCGCTGGGACAGTTCAGGCGATGAAAACAGAAGTAGAAAATCAAAATTTATTCGAGATTGGTTCGTTATCGAATATTTATGAAACTATTTATTTTTTAACGGCTGAGCGAAAAGTTGTTCACCCTCTGGCCCAGCATTTAATGAAAGAGACTCTGGCGGCAAACTAAAGACATTTAAAAAGCATATCGACTGTAATCTGCTTTTCTGTGGGTTCAGCTTCTTCACCTGCGGGAGCTGCTTTTTTAGTAGGGGCTGAGGTTTTATTTTTTGCAGAGGTATCTTCATCTGTTTTACTATTAAAGAAATAAGCAGATTTTTTAATTTCTTTGCAGTACTGGTCAGCTTGATTCAGGGCCTCTCGTGATCCTTCGACTTGGTTTTTTGATATCACAACCACGCGATGGATGCCGTCGACACCGGGGCGCACATCAAGGCGGCTTTCACGAGCTGATGGGCTTGAGCAAGACATTATAGATATTGAAAGAGCACTTATAAAGATCAATAAATAAAATTGTTTCATTTTGTCTCCGAATGTTTTTTCAATACGATCAGTGCTTATTGACATTTAAATTTCATTTCAATTTTGTAGCCATTGCCGAGAATGGCATCGCCAGCGACTCCACCAAGACCAACGATTCCGCCAATATTACTTTCGTTTTTTCCACCAAACACGTAGGCGGTGCTGCCAAGAACTTTTGCGACTTTGGTGACTTTTTTCCCATTTTTATAGGCGTCTTCGCTAACGTCGCCTTTGTAACCCGATTTTTCTTCGATAAATGCTGCAGACTTATTGATAGATTCGCAATAATGATTGGCTTGGGCGATGGCTTGTTGAGATCCCTCATCTTCATCCGGAGTTGGTATGACTACGCGGTGGATTCCGTCAGCGCCTGGGCGAACATCGCGGTGATGAGCGCAGCTCGATAATAAAATTGCCGTAAAAAATGATGCGAAAAATAAAAAAATGATTTTCATTCGATTGTCCTTGTTACCATTTATATTGAATCAGTTCGTCTGAAGGATCTAGTCCAAATTCAAATTTTCATTCACAACTGCGAAATAATGTTGCTATTTTTTCACAAAAAACTAGACCATTAACTCTGTTCGTTTGCTGTGCATATGAAATTTTACATTTTTTTAAAAAAATGAGTTTGACCTGATTCGGCAAATCCAGTAGAAATTTCAAGTTACTAAAATTTATTTAGATCGTTTTGCTTTATAAACAAAATGTCTTTGTTGATTTTAGGCTATGCTGGTGTAGCTCAATTGGTAGAGCAGCTGATTTGTAATCAGCAGGTTGCGGGTTCGAGTCCCATCTCCAGCTCCAAATTTTTACGAGTGTGTGTCTTTTTTAACAAAAAAAGATTCATGTTGGATAGGTGCCCGAGTGGTTAAAGGGGGCAGACTGTAAATCTGCTAGCTTCGGCTTACGAAGGTTCGAAACCTTCCCTGTCCACCAATTTTTTCTCTTCAGTTCTTTAGGATTGAGGAATTAAAAATGTCTATAGTATTATAG
>JBPOIE010000110.1:0-35364 GCA_052034855.1 Bdellovibrionota bacterium
TGAGTTTGATTTCTTCAGAGATTTCAGATTTTTTTTTATTTAATGAACGATGAATTTCGCCAAATTCTTTTTCTTGTTTGGCCGAGAGCTGAAGTTCGTCACTGATTTTCCAGATAAAAATATCTTCGACTTGATTTTTTTTAGTAATCTCGGTGTTCGCAAGTGCGAAATGAGAAGACAAATTAATTATAAGAATGATCGCACATTTGAACATGATTTATTATCATGATGTGGCTTTTATGATGTCAATAGATGAAAGAGTGTTCAGAACCAGACGTCCTTGTCTAGTTTTTGATTTTTTTTGTTAGAGATCTTTTAACGTGTCTTGAGCCGCTAGACCCAATTGTTCAATTTTTTCATTCAGAAGTTCAGCATAAATGTCGCCATCCTTTTCTGACACAGCTGCCAGTTCAATCCAATCCGATGGAGCACTCGCGACTGTTGTCAGGATTTTTTGTTGATTTTTTGAAACTTGCTGTTCATGAGTTTGCTGAAATAGCCCTAAACTCAATGAGCCCAGCCCTAGACTCAATGTTGCAAACCCCATAATCAGCGCCGATTTAATGATCTTGTGAGGTGCCGGCCGGTAGGGCCGGCTCTGAGTTTCAAGAAAAATCCACGTCTTTGTCCACTTCGTTTGTGGTTTTATTTCTGTTTCAGCAACAGCTTGCATAATTTTATCGTGCATTTGATCAAAAAATAAATCATCCATAGGAAATTCAAAAGGATCTTCCTTCTTGAGTTTTTGTTCAATCAGCGCTTCTTTTCTTGCTGTCATTCGACCTCCGCGTATTTTGTGTTAAGCTCTGTGAAGAGACCTCCGATCTCGTTTGTCCAAGATCTGAGTTCATGTTTTGTTTCAAAAGTTTCTTTTAATTTCATCAAAGCATGCCTGTAGTTCGCTTTCGCAGTATCATATGGACACTCCATAATTTCTGCGATTTCGGCAAAACTCAAGTCTTCGTAGACTCGCAATACCAAAGCTGTTTTTTGCTTGAACGGCAAAAGATCCACTTCTTTTTGCAACATCTTGCCAACGGCTTGATGAACTAAATTTTTTTCTGCTGTGGCTTCAATGCCGATTGAAACATCTTCGATGTCTGAAAACTGATGACGATTTTCTCGTAATTTATTTCTGGCTGTATTGACTGCGATTTGAAACAACCAACTTTTAAATGACGCTCGTCCTTCGAAAAGACTTAATTTTTCATAAGCCTTAATAAATGCTTCTTGCACAACGTCCTGTGCGCAATCCAAGTCCTTCATAAACCTCATACTCAACCGTAGTAATCCTCTTTGATGCCGTTTCACGAGTTCTGAGAAAGAAGCTCGATGACCCCCTCGAACTTCTTCAATCAATTCTAAATCAGTCTTTTCAGTCGAAACTGAAATTTGTTCTGATTTTGAACTGAGATTGATTTCTCTTTTCATAGACACACCCCTGTCTAAACCCGGTTAATTTTTCTTGTAAAAATTGTTTATTTTTTTAAGCTTCCATTCTTTTTTTCATAATAAGCACTCTGACCCCCTCTTCAGTTGCTTATTGACTCTTGTGTAACTATTCAGCAATATGAGGGCCAAAAAAAATAGGGCCAAATTGCCCTAAGTTTATGTAATTATTTATGTTTTTTGATTTTCTAATGAGTACTATTAAAGATACTTATACGATATTTTTTTGTTTTAAAACGAAATAACGAAGTAAATCATCACAGATATTTTGAATTTTACTTTCCAACAATGGAGATGTCTTGGCGAATTCAATACCGAGAAAAAAACCGCTCAACTTATTTTTTCGGATATTTATAATTTCACCCGAGATCACAAACTCTGCTCGTCGGTGTATTCTGATAGCAAACTGAATTTTTTGTTTCAGTTTGAAATCCTGTAAATTAGAGAACAATTCAAGCCTGATTCCTGACCAGGAAATATTAATAATATTGGCTTTAATTTTAGGAACTTGCTTCAATCCATAGTTTATAATGCAGCTCTGACTCCACTCGGCAGGCAAATCAAATCGAGTGTGTTTCCGGCGTTGTAACTCAAACAGTAAGATATCATCCATAAGAAAGATACCGCCCTGATCTTGTTTAAGAGAGCTTTTAAAAAAATAAACCCGATCAGCTTTTTTGAGGCAAAAACTGTACTTCTGATCAAAGTTGATTTTTTTCTTATCACTATCGATGTAGAATTTAGAACTTGAAGTTATGGCACTTATTCGACAAGCATGTGCTTGAACATGATTTTCTTCGACGACAAAGAGTTTCGCGTTCTCTGTAATACATTCCTTAAGCAACAAAATTGAATCAGAACGACTCATTTGAGTAAAAAAATTTAATGAATCTGTTTGACCCATAAAATCTCCAGGATTCAAGGTGCTTCCGTAACTTTATTTCGTCCGGTCTGCTTACTCACATACAAAGCTTTATCTGCACGATCATAAATCGTTTCCCAAGTGTCTGTCGCGTTTTTTGTAGATACGCCAATCGAAATAGTCACTGGAATGATTTTATTTTCGAATTTAAAAATATGAGTTTCGACTGTCGATCGAATTCGCTCTGCGACTTCCATTGCTGTTTTCTTTGGTGTCGCCTGCAAAATTAGTACGAATTCTTCTCCGCCGTAACGTGAAAAGTAATCGTTCGAACGTATTAATTTCGACTGCATCAACTGGCCCAGCTCTCGCAGAACATAATCACCACCAGGGTGTCCGTGGCTGTCATTAATCTTCTTAAAAAAATCAATATCGAAAGTTATCACAGATAATGGTTCAGTGAGAACCTCGGCTCTTTTTATCGCTTCGGGCCCCTTATCAAGCAGTGCACCTTTATTATAAGCACCCGTAAGTGCATCTTTAGATGCCTTGTCGAAAATTTGTTGATTTGTGATTGATTCAACATTTCCTTTTTCAAGAAATTTAAAAATAACATTACCTGTTTTAATCTGATCATTATTGACTAATCGGCGTGGCACCATTGGTGGAAGCGCAACACCATTCACTTGTGTTTTATTTGTCGAACCGAGATCTACAATTTGCACTTCTGTTGGCGTTACAATAAATTTAGCGTGAGATCGACTTAATGAACCATCGGTGACTGTCATATCAAGTCCATCAGATCGACCAATTGTCATATCAGGTTTGGTAATCAACCATTGTTTACCTACGTATCCTGGCGGCCCGACAAGCACCACAACCGCTGGTGGCGCATCATCTGCAGCACGCAGCTTCCCTTTAAATGTATCACTGGCAACTATACTGGTTTTATCAGCTGAATCAGACATAAATATATTATGAAGCAAGATTATTTTTCAGACAACACAACTTGAAAAATAACAAGACTGGTCCAAAGACCGTTTTCAAATCAACCTGCTTAAGCCACGACAATATCTTCTTCGATACGGTGGAAACCTCGCCATTCTTTTAAGCGTCCATGTGGCTCCGTATCTGCTTCAGAATATTCAAACAAGACGTAAGTCAGTTTAGTTATTCGCCCTAGAGATGTCACATCCAACGACGTGAGTTCGGTCCACGTTCCCGTATTAAAGTATTCTTTTCGCGCTCCCCATTTTTTATACTCATAAACATGAGTATGACCAAAGACAACAGAGTGAACACGATCATCTGCCAATATTTTCTTAGCTGATACACTTAAATCTGGAAATATAGCACTATCAACAAAAATCCGAATGAGTCTTTTGATTGTCCACTTATATCGTTGCTCCGTCGTAAACAAAATTGAGTACAAATATTTGAATAATAAACCAAAAGCCTTGAACAACATTTTGGGTTCATTGAAAAATGCCCATCTCATCATCGCATCAAAAGGACGAATTTTATCGACATGTGGATATTTTTCTTTAACTTTTAAAACCAACTCAATAAAGAAATGTGATCCAAATGGTAAATTTAAAATTGGTTCAGGCAGACCTTGCTTCAAAAAAAATTTTCGTGGATCTACTCGATTTGCAGCTTCATGCATGTGACCGTGCTCGATATGAATTCCATCAACATAATAAATTATATTTTTATACTGCAAAGGGTAACCTATGACTTGATCCAAATAATCCCTACAACCTTGAAACATCATCGATTGATCATGATTCCCTATGACATAAGTTATTTTACGATATGGCTGCGAAAGAAAATCACCCATGGCTTTAAACACTTGCAGGTGTCCATGAACGATCGATTTTAAGACCTCGATTGAAATTGACTCAGTGATAGTTGTTAAGAAATGTCCTCGATAATCAACTTGCAAAAAGTTAAGAAAGTCTCCATTAAAGATAATCTCGACATCACACTCTCGAAATGCACCACTTGAATAAAACTGAATAAATTCGACGAGCTTATCTGAAAAATAAAACTCTTCAAAAGTATTCATACTGCCGTCAGCCATCAGTCGACCTCGGCCAAGATGCAAATCACTTAATATCAGTTTAATTTTTTTTGAGGGTCTACGTGTTTCTTCAGACATGACGATCACAACCCTCTAGAATATGCCTATTCAGCTTTTTTAAGCGGAATTTTGTTTTCATCTTGTAACTCAAGATTAGCCATCGCCAAACGCAATGCTCGTGTTGTCCGTTTAAATGAATCTTGATTCACATCAAGAGCCTTATTTAACTCTACACACTTTTGTCGGTAGCTTTCAACTTCTAATTGGACTTGGTCCATTTTTCGGCGCAAATCCAAAATTTGCTCGTCTTTACTTTTCACCAAGGCATTTTTTTCCGCACGAATAAGCTCAAGACGATTCTCAAGCTCACGCTCACGAATCCTGATTTTTTTCATATCGAACTTAAGTCTTGAATCTAGCTCATCAATCTTCATCTGGGCTTTTTGAAGCTCGTTATCTTTACGATGAAATTGATTTCGAATCAGTTGCATTTCATTTTTGAATGATTGCTCTAGACTGTCTCGATCATTTTTGAATTCATGGACTTGAGTCGTTAGTAAATCAGCGCGCTCTTTCACAATTTCAGACGCAGCAATCAACTCTTCATTTTGAAGTCGTAATTTTTCATTTTCGTTTTCGAGTTCTAATATTTTTTCTTGAGCAATACGTAAATTTTCAGCCTGAGCTAATTGTGAATCTGAATTTCCCCAAGCTGCGTAACCTGAGGAAAAAGCAGCTCGTGACTGCCCAACAGAAACTTTGACATTGTTTTCATTTTGCGAATCATTTCTCTGCGAATACCCAGCAATCGCTACGGTTTTTTCATTGTCGCCAGCACCAAAATGATTCGTAGGAGTAGCTATTGCGACTGTGGGGTCATTTGCTCCGACTTGTGATGCAGAAAATGGAATCGAATCACTCTGAACAGGACTGTCAATTTGTGTTTTTGCGTTAAAGTCATCATCTTGCATCTTGATATCGGTCTTGTCATATAATTCATCAATGGCTTTCGGAACTTCGAGATTGAGCAATGCAGGTTCAGCTGGATTTTCCGAAGATCCAAGATCTTCTTCGAAAGAAGTATTTAAAATACTTGCCATGTTCAATTCTTCTTCTTGATCATTACGAATATTGGCTGTCAAAACACTCGAATCATCCTGGCAAACAGCTTCTGTTGATTCTGAATAAGTTGAACCATTTGATTTGTTGTCGTTAGAGTTTTCATCTGCAGATAGCTTCAGCTCTTCCATCAAGGAAGCCATCAAGTCTTCGGCTGCAGTTTTTGTTTTAGATTGACTCATTTATCTGTAAACCTCTAATTTTACAATTCTTTGTCGGTGTAAAATCTGAGAAACTTAATGAGTCTATCGAATAAAATTGAATTAAATTGAGATCACGTTAGAAAGCTCTTGCAAAAGGCCAGTGTATTGCTTTTCATCGACTTTAACCAAGCGATTTAAACTAAAGTCTTGAATTGTTTGGCTCGACATCACGGTTCCAGCCAAAGTCGCTTTCTTTAAATCAGACCACGCTGGACGTCCTGTCACATTTTGAGACAAGTATCCGAAAAAACCACCGGCAAAACTATCGCCAGCGCCAGTTGGATCAACGACAGTTTCAACAGGCAAAGATGGACATTGAAAAAATCCATATTGTTTAGAGTACAATGTTGAACCGTATTCTCCACGCTTAACCACAACAAACTCAGGCCCAAGATCAGCCACTTTTTTAATTGCTGTAATAGTATTTGTTTCATTGGTTAACATTTTCGCTTCGGTTTCGTTCACAAAAACGATATTCACTTTTTTCATCACTGATAACAAATCAGCTTTTTTAGATTGAATCCAGTAGTTCATACTATCCATACCAATAAAAATTGGATTTTGAATTTGCGACAAAACTTTTAATTGTAAAACAGGATCAATATTCGCCAAAAAAACATGTGATGACGTTTTATAAGTCTCAGGTAATTCAGGGTTAAAATCGGCAAACACATTCAGTTCAGTTTTTAAAGTGACGGCTTCATTTAAACTGTTCTCGTAGGTACCTTCCCAATGGAAAGTTTGTCCCGGAACGACTTGCATTCCTGTCAAATCAACTTTGCGAGACTTTAAAATTTCACGATCAGAGTCTAAATAGTCTGAACCCACAACGCCAACCACGCGGACATTTGTAAAATAACTCGCCGCCACTGAAAAATAATTTGCAGAACCACCCAATGAACGCGCTGCTTTTCCAGATGGTGTTGCTACTGAATCATAGGCTAGGCTGCCGACGACTAAAACTTCTGACATTGTTTCCCCCAATTTTAGAATTAGAAATATCCATTTGTTCTTCACGACCAACTTTTGTAGTCAACTGACCGCAAGCTGCAAATATATCTCGGCCCATCGTTCGACGCAATAAAACTTGTGCACCCAAATTCATACATTCTGTATGAAATGCCTGAACTGCTTCGTCACTTGGTCGTGTAAATCCTGAACCTGGATGTTCGTTAAATGGAATTAGATTCACTTTGCATGGTACATCTTTGAGTAATTTAACAAGTTGTCGAGCGTGATCAATCTGATCAGTGACACCTGCTAATAAAACATACTCCATGGTAATTTTCTCGCCAGTCGCGCGGTAATATCGTTTGCATTCTTCCAAGAGATCTGCCAATGGATATTTTTTATTGATTGGCATAACCTCAGATCTGACGTCATTGTTGTATCCATTCAAACTGACCGCCAAACGAACTTTCGCTTGTGCCACACGATACATTTCTGGAATCAAACCGGATGTTGAAACTGTGATCTTTTTTAATGATAAGTTAATTCCGGTCTGAGCATGAAAAACATCAATTGATTTAAAAACTTCTTCAGGGTTATCTAATGGCTCGCCCATTCCCATGAAAACAATATTTGAAATTCTGCGCCCTTGACCTTCGCGCATCAATGAATCGTGAACTTGCATAAACTGTCCGACGATTTCGTCAGCTGTAAGTCTGCGTTTTAATTTTTGTTTTCCAGTGTAACAAAATTGGCAAGCCATGTTACAACCGATTTCTGAAGACAAACACAATGTCAGACGATCATCTGAAGGGATAATTACGGCTTCAACAGAATTTCCGTCTTTCACATCAAATAAAAACTTTTGCGTTCCATCCACACTGATTAAATGTTTAATCACAGGTGGCATTTCAAAAGTCAGAAGATTTTTTAATTCGTTACGGAAGTCTTTTGATAAATTGGTCATCTGATCAATGTCAGTAACACGAGATTCATAAACCCATTTAAAAACTTGCTGGGCACGAAATTTTTCTTTACCAAATTTTTTAAAATATTCTTGCAGAGACTCTAATGTGAAAGAGTAAAAATTCATCGGCGTCATAGGCCAACTCCTTATATGCTTATTACAGCGTTTTATGTTTTTTGAGCTGACTCTTTATAAGGATTTAAGACTCAAAACTCAATAATTAATTGAGTTTTGATCCTACTTTACAGAAATATTTACAGAATCAAAACATTCAGATTAAATAAGACCGATTTCAGCTCTGAGCTCTTGCACTTCGCAAGGCACGCAACCGACCTTTGCGACCACAATCCCAGCCGCATAATTTGCTAAGACACAGGCTTTGGCCAGACTCAACCCCGAAGAAACACCTAAGGCTAAAGCGGCAATTACGGTATCACCTGCTCCGGTCACATCAAAAACTTTTTTAGCAAAAGTTGGTACCTGGACAACTTGTTCGTCTTTCGAAAAAATGGCCATACCTTCTTTACCCTGAGTCAAAACGACATCCGAGGCACCCGTCATTTTTTGCAATTGGCGCCCCACTGTCCAAACTCGATCTGAGGGGTTTTCAATGTCTTCTTCTTGAATTTTTGTCAGCGCTAAAGCTTCATTATAGTTCGGTTTGATCAAATCCACACCTTTGTAGAATTCAGCGAATTTTGTCTGATGAGGATCAACCATTAAATATTTTTTTGAGGCTTTACATAAAGCCACAATTTTTTCAACAAGCGACAATGAGAAAATACCCTTGGCATAGTCTTCGATAATCACGCAATCCACAGAACCCACGACTTTTTCAATTTGACTGAATATTTTTTTTTCTGTTTCTGTGGATAAATTTTTCTTAATTTCATGATCGACACGAACAAGGTGATGATGTCCTGTCATAATGCGTGTTTTTCGCGTTGTCGGCCGACTTGAATCGACGATCAAATACTCCGAACTGACCTTTGAATGCGAAAGTAATTTTTTTAAAGTTTCTGCTCCCGTGTCAGAACCGATCACTGAAATTAAAATCGCCTCTCCACCAAGACTTGCGACGTTCTGGGCAACATTTGCAGCTAAACCTAAACGCTTATCTTCTTCACTGACTTCTAAAACTGGAACTGGGGCTTCGGGACTGATCCGCTTAACTGCACCTAAAATGTACTCATCCACACCCACATCGCCGACGACTAATATTTTTTTATTTTTAAAAGAAGAAATTTTTTCAAGTATTTCAGATTTTATCTTCTGATCGATATGAAAATGTTGAATCTTATTTGACATTTAAACCACCCCGAACTGATATACGCTAGTTATGAACAATATCAGACCACGAATACATGAAAAGCTCAATCTGATCTATGAAAAAGATTATATAACGGCTTCTGATAAAAAAAATATTCTGAGTTATCTTTCAACGCTCCACCCAATTTGGGAAAATCGATTTTCCGAATCAAATCCACCACCTGCTGGCGAGTCCAATCGTTCTCTGCTTCGCCCTGTGTACTGGTTGGGAAATTGGCAATTTGCATGTTTAGATTACTACCATCCTCCAAAAGGTATTCACAACCGTTGTGTTCAAGCCGAGAAATACCCACCTGTTTTACAGAAATTGATCAGCGAAATTGAAAAAATGGTGCGCGATAAATTTAGTGAAAAAGATATCCCTCATGACTGGCATTTAAATACCTGCTTGATTAATTACTACGGTGATAAAATTGAAACTGAAGATGGACAGATCAAAAAAACTGATATGGCTCGTGTCGGTGAACACAAAGACTTTGAACCTGGCCCTGTGGCTTCGATTTCATTTGGCGAGAAAGCCATGTTCCAATTTGTCAGAAGCTCTGGCAAATCACAAAAAAGTGACGTGATCCTTCAACAGTGGCTGGATGATTCAAGTCTGCAAATTTTTGGCGGAGATAAATTTAAAAAACAACTCTTCCACCGTGTTCAGCGGGTCGAAAGTAAAGGTCAAATTTTTAATAACTTAAATACTTCGAACTTTGAAACACGAAGGATTAACTTTACTTTTCGCTATGTTCCTCGCGATCATATCCAACCTTACTTTAGACTTCCTGAAAATCTTCAAAACGATGTTCGAGGTTACGTTTCAACTCTGGCTGAAAAATCAAAATACTGGAAAGAACAACTCTCATGAAAATCTTATTTTTAGGAATTTTATTCCTCAGCGCTTGTTCACAAAAAAACCCATCTTTGTCTTTCGCTGAAGCAAGAAATACTTCAAGCAAAGTCATTTACGGGGAAGATGGTCGCAAGGACTTATCAGAGATCTCAGATCCTCAATTACTTCAAATGGCCAGATCAACAGTCGCTTTTATGGATGCTAAAGATCTTGTTTATGACTCTGTCTTTAATAAATATAATTTTGAAAATAACGAGCCAACTTTACCTTTTTGCACGACTGAAAAATTCAGAAACCAACCTCGCTGGGCAGATTGTTCAGGTACGCTGATTTCCGAAGATCTCATTTTAACAGCGGGACATTGTGTTCCAACGAACAAAGACTGTGCTCAGGCTAAAATAGTGTTTGATTATGCCATCCCGACGGGTCAAAAAAATGTTAACTCCATCTTAGGTGACAATGTCTTCTCGTGCAAAAAAGTTGTCGCATTTAGCAATCTCAAACTCGATACAGATTTTGCGATCATTCAATTAGATCGCCCCGTGGTTGGACGAAAACCTCTCGAATTCAGCACGACAGAACTAACTTACAAAAGTCCACTCATGCTGATTGGTCACCCTGAAGGTCTTCCCACAAAAATCACATTCAACGGAAAAGTGCGATCTTTGATTCCGGATCATTATTTCACTGCAAGTCTAGATGCTTTTTCTGGTAACTCGGGCTCTGCCGTTTTTGATCAAGACTCAAAAAAAATCGTTGGTATTCTGGTTCGTGGCGAACATGACTTTGAGAAAAAAAATGGATGTTATGTTGCCAAACAGTGTGACGAAGACGGTTGTCGTGGCGAAGATGTGACTCGCATTTCTGAAGTTTTAAAGTTTCTTTGAACTCATCCATCTAGATACGACAACTGGTCGTTCAATTGCAATTCCTGGTTTTGAATCGTTAATAATGAACAAGAAAGATTAAAAGCTTTCTTGGACGTCTATTATTGTCCTGGCGTCCAACAATTAGACGATTTATAAAGTTAACTAAAAGGTTAATTTTAACGTTAACAGTTTACTAACTAAATCTATTTTGTTTTGAGTTGAAGGAATATATTCACCCCATCAACAAAACAAAAAAAGAGGAGACTTTAATGAAAACAACGGCAAAAAAAATCAACCAAGTTAAAAAATACTTAGCGACAGTAGCTCTTGTAAGTTCGTTCGGACTTATGGGTTGCCAACCGGATAAAGTGACTGAAAAGGTTCCGCAAAAAGTCAGCGTCAATGAACAGATGAACTCTGACGAGTTGACAAATGCGGCTGAACAGTTGGTCGGTCCATATACTTTTATGTTAGCTTATAAAACCGCATTGATGGCTGTTGAAAAAGATCCTACAAATATTAAAGCTCAGTTTTATGTTAAATTGTTAAAACGATTTGAAGCTTTTCGTGGAGTATTTAATCGCATTAAATCTATGTACAATGCTGAACAACTTAAAAATCTTGAAAAAACAATTAAAGACATACCTGAGTCACCATTAAAAATATTCTTATTAGACAATAAAAATAAATCTGAAATTAAAACAGTCGATCATATGCAATCGGTTCTTGGCGAATACTATACTGCAGTCGCAGACTTCAGACAGTTTTTAAAAGACAACCAAACTGCAGAGTTAACAATTTACTTGAATCCAAATTTATTTGAACAACAAATCAAAAAAGAATTAGCTGACAGTTGTTCCTATGTAACTAAACCAGATGGATCATGGGATGTTATTTGCGAATACAGCATGATTGCGACTAAAAAATTAAACATTGCTGATCTGATCGTGCTTCGCCAAATGGCAGCCACTGAACTGATTTATTCATTTTTCACAAACAGCTATTCTTTAGATGGAGTTGAACAACTTTCTAAAGTTGATCCAAATGGAAAAATGACGAATCAACAAAGAGCCGCTTTCTATGAAAGTATTCCGGGATTTGGAAAACTCAGAAAAGATCAAAATATTAAATACATCAAAGACATGGGCTCTGACTTAAGTGTTGGTATCAAGTGGGTTCAACAGTATCAAAAAGATGTTTGTGCAAAGGGCACTTCGACAAAAAACCAACGTAAAGGTTTTCTTTTCCAAGATGGTATTTGTATCGAACAACAATCTCAATCGGCTGTTAATCAATTCCTATCAGTTCTTGATCGCGCTCTTGGAGGAGTAACACAAATCGAACTTAAAGACACAGAAGATAGACCTGTCATGGTAAATATGAATGTTTTCGCTTGGGCTACTAATCCGATTCAGGATTTACGCCAAATCAAACCAACAGCTTGGAATTCATGTGATCATGCCACGAGCCTTGCAGATAACTCTTTTGGTGGAATTTTAGTTGATAATAACGCTCAGTTATTCATGGAATCATCAAACTGTAAATAATCTTGGGACTTAGAATGAAATTCTTTAAACGACTTATTATTCTTAGTTTTTACATCTTGGGGCTGCTGCCTCAAGAAGTTTTTGCCGCGGTCACATCAGAATCTCGCTTTACAAAGTTTGAACTTAAAAATTGCACTGATAAGAATATAAAATGTTTGAAAATTGAAGCTGACAAAGCAGAATCCAGTCAATTTCTACCGGTTTATTCTTTAAATCATATCCGTATTGATTTAATCGAAAATGGAAAAACAAAAAAAATTGAAGCAAAGACTGGTTATTTGGATTTGGCTCAAGATCTTGTTGTTCTCAATGTTAAATCCGGGCAAGAAATCCTGATCAATCTGAAAACTTTAGAAGAAAAGAGTTTTCAAAAATGAAAACTCAATTTTTAACAATATTAACAATTTTCACTACATTATTAAGCTGCCAACAGCCCAAAGAAATTATCCGCGAAACTGTTGTTGTCAGCGATCGAGACAAAGGTGGCACTGATCAAGTGGGCGGCGGTAATGGGATTGACGGAATCCCTCTTGATGCTTTTATTCAAGATGTACATAAAATCACAGGCTATAAAAATAAAATTGTGCCGCTTATTCAAAAGTTAAGTCAATCATTTCCACAACTTGCAGCAGATATGTACCATCTCTCACACCAGCGCGATTGGTATTTCGTTCCAGGAAAGCTAGAAGCTATTTCACAAAATATTTTAGGTACCTATGCACCTACAGATCAAATTGCTTTGCAAGATACAAATAAAGTTTGGATTGATAAGAATCAATTCAACGTCATGAATGAAGAGAATCAAGCCATTTTGATCCTTCACGAGCTGATCATGGGAGTTCGCCTCATGCAGCACAAACACAAACAGGATCAGTGCATTGCTAAAGCGGCGATATTATTGTTCTCAGAAAATGGGCTCGAAAAATATTCAAAAGAAAAAACTTTTTGTAGAAACACATACCCGATGATTGAAGGTACTGTGAATGAAAAGTTTGATCCCAAAGCTATTAATTACGATAAAATTCGTCGTGTCGTTTCATTATTGACTCAAGACGAAATCGATATTGCAGAAATTAAAGCTCTATTTAAGAACTATAAAATTCGTGAATACGAAGATTAATTAATATTCAAAATAATCTATATTCAAACACTGAACGGTTTCAGACTTCGAAGGCTTTACCTTTTTAAGTATGGCCTCGATAAAATCCGGTAGTTGCTTCCGAATTTCTATGGCAACTTCTTTAGAGAGTGCATACTGTCCTGTATAAAAAAAGTTTTCATCGTTACTGAAATTCATTTTTTGAAATGCCAATTGCCGCCAGTTTTGCATATGTCGATTAGCTAAAGGATCTTCGGGAGCCAAATATGTATGTGCAGGTCCCATCGAAAGTTTTCCAGCCTTTTGGACGACGATTTGATTTTTAATGAGGTAATCTAATGCCTTCAATACTTGATTTTTAGGTACAGATAATCTTTGCGAAATTTGTTCCGCCGTATTGACCTCGGGAATATCTGTCAATAATCGAATCGCAGGATACAACCAACTTGAATAATAAATTTGTTTTGCATGAATATCCAGAACGGTCACATTTTTAAGTCGATTTTCTAGTTTTTTGGCTTTCTCTTGTCGTTCTTTGATTTGTTTTTGTAAACGTGATCGCAATTTTGCAGATCCGGCCTTGCTGAATTCAACGAGAAGTAAAAAATAGTCTGCCTCTTCGTCATTTAATAAAAGATATTCAGACATCTCGCAGGCCATCTCAAGACTGAGGTCTTTTTCAGAATTAAAAATCTGACTGACCATCGTTGTTGAAACATTCAAAGCGATTGAAAGTCTTCGATACTCGCCGTGACCTTTTTTCGGTTGTTGCTCGACCCACGAATTAAAATATGTTTTGTAGGAGTCATATTGATAAATTGAGACCATACTAGGATCCTAAATCATTAACCATTTGGTTCATACTTTATTTAACCACAAATCTAATTCACAGACCTAAATCCAGCTTTTTATGGGCTCAGGAGTTCGTACCGAATCATCACCCATGAAGACAGAGCAAAACCAAAAGCGATTATTATTCATTGAACAAATTAAAAAAAACTATTCGGCAATTTACGGATACCAACTTATTTTTTATTTTGATGATTATGACATAACAAAAATCTCTGCAGCGGAATATCACATAGTTGGTGATAGAACGAGTCTGTATTTGATCAGCCGCAGAGATCAAGAATATGGTGCAGTTATTATGACACATGACTTTTCTAACAATGTTATTATTTACCTCACCGATAAATGCTCAACGATTGTGTATGACGTTACAAAAGAATGTATTACTCACAATTATGCAAGAGTACCATTAGACTTAGAACAACTCAAAAAAGAACTTGGGCAGCTTTATTTAGCCCTTAAAAGCAAGTAAGACATCGAATTTCATTTTGAAATAATCATTAAATGTCATTTTTAGATTCAATTTTCTTAAATCGTAATCTTGAAGTTGCATAACCAGCCATTCAGACAATTTAATATACTTAGTATTTTGATCAATTATCCACGCCCTACTTGAAATAAGACAGCACAACCTGATTTTATGCTCATTGGCTATTTTTGCAAATAGAACAGTTTGCTCTTTGATCTGTTCTTCTATCTGAAAATAAACCTCAGTCTGTTCATTTTTAAACTTATTCGTTTGATTCAAATCTCTCACTAATGAAAAGTATTCTTGTAAAATGTCTTGTCGTTCATTCATGCCCGTTGGACTTGCAAACGACAAAGAACCACAGAATGAGTTTTAGGATTGGCTCACCGGAAAATCAGTTCGGAGCTCGGAAAATCAGCGCCCTTCAAATCCCCGCTTCAACATTTCGACTAAAAATGGCCACTGATATTCAGAGGCCAACGCACAATGAGTCCCGTTTAAATCTATAATTTCTGTTTTAGAAAAATCCCCGATTTGTCTGCCATTTCGAATCAGTTCCGTATTTAAAAAATTCACAACAGCTGGGTCATTTGGCGTGACATAAATCTTGATCGGTGTTTTTTGATTTTTAAAAATTGGCCAAAACTCATTCAGCTGAAAAAAACTTTTAGAATTTTCAACGTGATCGACAAAAGCCTGCTCAAAACGAAGATCCGAAAATTGTTTCTTGAAAGTTTGTAGATCTAACAAAGGTTTTGGCTCTTTTTGATTGATCCATGCAAAAGCGGCAGGCGTAAATCTAGGCTTTAAATCAAAAAACTCTTTCCATAGCGGAATTTCGTTCAGACTCGGATTTTTATCATACAGAGCTTTGAATCTACGACTATTCCACAGATCCAAAAAAGTTGAAAACAGTCCTGGCCTTGAATGATATTCAAATGTTTTTTGCAAATTGATCAAAGGACAAAATGCTTGTGTTGATTTTATTTTATGTTGATTCTGTTCATCCAAATATGTCGCCAGAAACAATCCTGCGCCTGACATACTGACGCCGACCAAATGAATATCTGTGACGTCTTTAGCCCACGAAAATTGATTGTGTGTGATTTGATTCAAAACAAAAAAAGTATGCAAACCCTCTTCAAAACCACCAATCGTAATTCGATCATTCAGTTTCAGAAATCCATGGCTTGTTAAACTTTCTAAAACTAAAACATGATAACCTAAATTTTCATACATCAGCTTCATGAAAAAACGTTCAGCTAGAAACTCGTCGATATTACCATGAATTCCCATCCGAAAAATCACTAAGGGGCGCTTTTGATTTTCATGGACAGCTAATAAACCACGAATTTTCAAACCTGGTTTGAGTTCAAAAATTTCTTTTTTGAATTTTTTCGAATCACTCAGATCAAAATTAAAAAACAATTTACTCTTAAAAGAATCTAAGGGATTCAATCTTTCATGAGTTTCACACTTTTCAGGCGAAAGCTGAGGTGATGAAAAAGTAAGCTTACATTCAGATGTCGCTTGCGGATTTTCAGACCACTTCGAAAGTCGAGACATCGTCTTAAAGATCAAGGGGGGATAAGAGGTCAAATCGCTATCTTGCGCCACAACATAAGTTGGTTTTGTACAAATTGCTGCGATCAACAATAGACCTGAAATTAGTGTTTTTACTCGACAGTTCATAGGTGTTTTTCTACACTTAATTCATTTCAAAGTAAACCTAAGGAGTCATTATGCCGCCTGTACATGATAATTTAAATCCACATTCTGAAGCTCATTTGAATGGACCATTGTTTCAAAATGCTCTGACAACTCTGCGCGAAGCTGCAAAAATCATTAATTGCGATCCAAATATTATGGAACGCTTAACTAAGCCTCGTCGTTGCATCACTGTTTCTGTTCCTGTCAGAATGGATGACCAATCTGTTAAAGTTTTTACGGGTTACCGAGTTCAATATAATGCCACCCTTGGACCTTACAAAGGTGGAATTCGTTATCATCATAACGTTGATCTTCCAGAAGTTGTTGGTCTTGCCGCATTGATGACATTTAAAAACTCAGTTTTAGGTTTACCTTTAGGTGGAGCAAAAGGCGGAGTTTGTGTTGATCCAACAAAATTATCTCGTAATGAAAAACAAGGCTTAACTCGTCGTTATACATCTGAAATTTCTCATTTCGTAGGACCGACAAAAGATATTCCAGCTCCTGACGTTGGAACTGATCCACAAACAATGGCTTGGTTTATGGATACCTATTCACAAGAGCAAGGTGGATACGCGCAACCTGGAGTTGTTACTGGAAAACCTGTTGAAATCGGTGGATCTTTAGGTCGTAACCATGCCACTGGTCTTGGCGTTATTTACACCTGCGAACGTGCGATGGAGTTAAAAGGCAAATCAATGAAGGATGCTCGCATTGTTATCCAAGGTTTTGGAAATGTAGGATCTTTTGCTGCAAAATTTGCAACTGATCGCGGATCACGAGTGATCGCAGTCAGCGATGTTTCAGGCGCCTACTTCAACGGTGATGGTTTAAACATTGCTGAAATGATGGAATACGCAAAAACGAATAAGTCATTAGCTGGTTATGAAAAAGCACAAAAATTAACAAATGCAGAACTTTTAGAACTTGATTGTGATGCTTTGTTACCTTGTGCCCTTGAAGGCCAAATCGATACTCATAACGCAGAAAAAATTAAGGCTAAATTTATCATTGAAGGAGCCAATGGCCCTGTGACAAATGCAGCGACTAAAATTTTAGATCAACGCGGTATTACGATTGTTCCAGATGTGATCGCCAACGGTGGCGGCGTGATCGTATCGTACTTTGAATGGGTTCAAGATATTATGTCATTCTTCTGGGATGAAGCTGATATCGATCAAAAATTAAAAGGCGTGATTTTAAAAGCTTTTGATAATGTATATAAATTTCAAGGCGAAAAGAAAACAGACATGCGCTCAGCTGCGATGGCGGTTTCAATTCAACGTCTTGAAAAAGCAATGTTACTTCGCGGATTATATCCTCGATAATTTTTTCTCACTTACGAATAGAAGGGATTTAAATTGAAACCATGGTTGTGGATACCTGCAAAACTGGCTCATGATTTAAGTCCCTTTGCCATAGAACTCTTTTCTAAAATTTTCGGTTCAACAAAGACCCCCGTCTGGTCACCATTCAATTACAAAAATTTAGTTTTTAAAAATCGTATCGGTATTGCCGGCGGAGTTGATAAAAATGCGGACCTCCTGGATGCCTGGGAAAGTCTGGGATGTGGTTTTTTAGAGGTTGGAACCGTCACTCCTGTGGCTCAAAAACCAAACCCTGGAAAAATTATTGACCGCGATCTAGAGTCAAAATCTCTGTGGAATAAAATGGGGTTTCCATCTGCAGGGGCCGAAGAAGTTTTTTATAATGTTCGAAATTTCAAAGAACACTCAAAGACTCCTGTTTTTATTAATATTGGAAAAAACAGAACCACTGAAAATTCAAAAGCACATGAAGATTATATTTTTTTATTGGAACATTTTAAGCCAGTCGCCGATGCTTTTGTTGTTAACATCAGCAGTCCAAATACGTCAGGCCTTAGAGACTTAGCCAAGAAAGAAAACCTCGACCTTTTCTTAAGTCCACTGATGGTAGCCGCCAAAGAATTGCAAATTTCTCAACCAATTCTTCTTAAAATCAGTCCCGACCTTGAAGAGTCTGATCTAAAATCAATTCTTCAAGTCAGCATCAGCCATTCGATTGATGGCTTTATCCTCACAAATACTACTCTTTCTCGTCAGAATCTGAATAAATACCCTTCTGAGGGCGGTGCCTCTGGCCAACCCGTCGCAGAACTGTCAAAACGCGCCTTAAAGATTGCCGTTGAGACCTGTTCTGAAGAAAAAACTAAAAAATTGATTATTTCTGCTGGTGGAGTGATGACAGCGAGCGATGTTTTTGAAAGAATAGAACTTGGTGCTGATTTAGTCCAAGTTTACACAGCTCTCATTTACGAAGGGCCCGGTTTTTTCAGAAAGGTTTCTCATTTTGCCGAACAACGACAACAAAAACGTTGATCAAAAAAACTCTCCTCAAGGTTCCGAGAAACCCAAGGCACCGATGTACCCTAAAAAACCCCGCGTTAAAAGAAATTGGATTCCCGTCGTTGCTGGTATATTAAAAAAAGGTCAGCACGTCCTTGTGGGTCAGCGACCAGAGACTCATACCTTAGGTGGACTGTGGGAATTCCCAGGTGGAAAAATCGAACTTGGCGAGACCCCTGAATTCGCACTTCAGCGCGAGCTTCGTGAAGAACTCGGTATCGAAGCCGAAATTGGTGAACTCAAAATTGCCTGTTCACACAGTTACGGTGATGTTGGCATTTTGATTTTATTTTATGAAGTCATGTTCTGGAAAGGCGAACCCAAAGCCAAACACCACACTGAACTAGAATGGATTGTCGCAGCGACTTTACCAGATCGAAATATTCCAGATGCCAATCGAAAAAACTTAGATCGAATCTTTAAAGCCTTTGGGTTTGAAAAGAAAAAATAAGTTATGAAAGTTTTGATTCATGCCAAAAATTTTAAATTCGATATTGAATCACAAGCTGAATTGATTTCGACGGAACTTGAAAAAGCTGGACATGTTGTTGAATGGTCTAACCAAACTCATCCGGCGAGACTTTTACTGAACAAATATGATGTCGTCCATATTCTCACAGAAAACTTACCTCTTTCCTGGAAAAATTTTTGGATCGCAGCTGCCGCGAAAGCACTGAATATTCCCGTCGTTGTTTCGAGTTACCATACGACTCAACAACAAATGACTTCGGGGACTCAGCAAATGACACGATTTCAATTGAATTATTTTGATGCCTTGTCTGTTCCGGAAGCAGGAGAAATTAAAAATTTAAGACTCTTTAATCATTCGAAATTTATTTGGCCTGCATTTATTCGTACTAAAATTTCTCGTTTAAAAACTAGCTCATCTAATGATCTCAACCTTATTTTTCATGTCACAAAAACATTCGATGAACTCCCTGTCACAAAGTGGACCTTGGACGAAGCAACGTATATCGACGGCACTCGATTAACAGCGAACAAATCAATTTCTGAACTACGAAAGCTTTGGAATCAATTCATCGAAAAAAATAGAACTTATAAAAACACAATCCTTGTTTTAAATTCATCGAACTTAAAAAAAATTATGACCGAAACAAAATCTGTAGTTTTAATTAACTATCTCCAACTTCATTCTGTCGAGCTCGCAGGTCTTATCGAAAACTGCCTTGAACACAAATGCGTTCTTGCTTTAAATGAAAGCCAAGCCAGTGGCTTTCCGCAATTGTGGACAGCGGCTAAAAATGGAATTGTTCAAAATTTTGAAAAGTCGTTTACTTATCAGTTATCGCTGACAGAGCTATTAGATAAAGCTCAAAACATTCAAACAGACAGTTTTGACACTTCAATTTATGAAGCTAAAATCAATGAGCTCAGCCGTGTATATGCAAAAATTAAAAACCAAAAGGAAATAAAAATTTCTTATGCGAATATGTCTCGTCGGCCATAAAATTCATGTTCAAAGTCGTGCAGCTGACACAGGCCTTTTGTGGCCGTTAGCCCGTGGATTGTCTGAGCGTGGACATGACGTGACGATCATTTCGACTGTTTCACCATTAAAAAAAGCTGAAGTTTACCGTGATGGTATCCGTGCTTTTTATCTCCAAGAGTCCGCATCAAATTATAAAACAAACCGCTTTATTGATGCCGCTCATAAAAAATTTACTCAACTTCACCACGAAAAACCATTTGATCTCGTTCATAGCCTTGATGATAGTGCTTTAAAAATTGGACGACATAAAAATAATTTTAATGTCACTGTCGCTTATGATATTGAAGCCACGAAAATGGCCGAATTGTTTTCGACGTTGACTGAAAATGATGGTTCACTGAATTCACAGATCAAAACATCAATCAAAGTGGGCTATAAATTCTTAGCCAGTTACTTCAGTCAAGACCGAAGTCTATTGCAAACGGCTGATGGTATTTTTACCACAACACCCCAGCAAAGAATGATTTTGGAACGCTATTATCTCTATCCTGATTATCACACTTACACAGTTCCTTATGGGATTAATTTAGGTGACTTGACTCCCAGATCAGAATCTGAAAGCTTTAAACTTAAATTACAAATTCCAGATGATGCAGATATTATATTAACTGTCTCGAACTTCACTAACTCTTTTGAACTACGTCCACTTTTAAAAGCTTTTGAAAAAGTTGTTCTTAAAAATTCAAATACATACCTGGTGATTATCGGTGATGGCCCCCGCTGGAAAGACGTTGAATATCAAATGCTGAAACTTGTGCTTGGCAGTCGCGTGATTATGCCAGGATCGGTGGATGCCGAAGATCTATTAAATTATATTTCATCATCAAGTATTTATGTGGATCTCAGTTCGCAATCGACAGGTCTGGAACCCAGTTTGATCGAAGCCATGGCTCAAAAGAAAGTGGTGATTGGTTCAGAGCTCAGCCCAATCTCAGAAATCATCGAAGACACGAAAGATGGATTCCTGGTGCGACCTGCCGATGACATCACTTTGTCAAAGCTCCTCTTCCAAATTTTACTTGAAAAAGATCGTTACCAACAGATTGGTGAAGAAGCTCGTTTGAAGGTTCTAAAGGTTTTTAATCGCCAAAAGATGATCGATTCCTTACTACAGTCTTATTCCGAAATCCTAGAAAAATCTGGACGTCAAAACCAACGTAAAAATCAACGCGAAGCTTCTCAAAAAAAGGGCTCAAAAACCTCTAAAACCGCACCTGAAACTGAACTTTAATTCAGTCCGTCGATAAAGCTCAGATTTATTTTGCAATCGGTCCGCTTTATTTGTCATAATCAAAGTGATTTCAGGCATTTACGTTTATCTAAAGGAACCAAAATGACAAAAGCAGACCTTATCAATCATGTTTCAGAAAAAGCCGGCATCACTCGTGTGAAAGCAGAAGCTATTGTGAATACTATTTTTGATACGATGGTTGAAGCTTTGATGAAAGATGACCGTATTGAAATTCGTGGATTTGGTTCATTCGTCAATCGTGAATATGATTCTTATAAAGGTCGTAATCCTCGCACTGGCGAAGTCATCGCCGTTGATGAAAAAAAATTACCATTCTTCAAAGTCGGAAAAGAACTGAAAGAAGCTTTGAACAAGGCTTAATCGGTTGCAATTTTGATTATTATTTTTGAATCGTGTGAATATCTTTAATTTTCTTCATCGCCATATATAATCGCTCAACTCCTAAGGCAATTCCGCTCGACGGCGGCATTCCAAACTCGAGAGCTTTAAAAAATTCTTCATCAAGTTCAACAACAGGTTTTCCCATGGCTTTCTTTTTTTCAAGGTCTTCCAAGGATCTTTGGCGTTGTACGTGCGGATCATTCAGCTCGTGAAAGGCATTCGCAAGCTCTAAACCTTGCCAATAAGCTTCGAAACGTTCAGCCCAACCATCTGAACCGATGCGTGCAAGAGCCGCTTGATACGGAGGATACTTTTCAACAAAGACCAAACGATCTGCAGGCCACTGGAATTCAATTTTTTCCATGAAAATCAAAAAGAAGTAATCATCAATCGATTGCGCTGATTTAATATCAACACCTAAAGCATTGGCCAAAGTTTTCAACTCGTCCAAAGACGTTGTCGATTTTAAATCAAAGCCGCAGTGTTTTTTAAACAATTCTGGAACTGTAAAAGTAAGAACTTCTTTCGGTCTTTCGATGCGATGTTGATCACACAGAAATTCGATGAGTTCGATCACATCGTGCTTAATTTGCGAAAGCTGTGCGTGAGCACGGTACCATTCAAGCATTAAAAATTCAAAATGATGACGTTCCGTTTTTTCACCATTTCTAAAAACTGGTGCAATTTCAAAAATACGGTCAGCACCGAGCGTAAGTAATTTTTTTAAATTGAGTTCCGGAGACGTGGGTAAATAAAATTTTTGTTTTTTTGAACCTTCGATAAATTCAGTTTCAAAAATATCAAGCGATGGTTCTGTCCCAGGACTCGTCACCAAGGTTTGTGTTTTAACATCTAAAAATCGCTTTTCTTTAAAAAAGTTTCTGAGGTGATTGATGTAATCAAACCAATTTTTATTCTTGAGCCAAGGATCATCTTCGGCTTTAAAAAATCCTGTCATTTCAGTAAGATTAGGGGCCAACAAAACAAACTGCGATTGCGGCATTATGGCAATTAAATCGCCATCTTTCAGGATATCTGCTCCTTTATAATCGGGGTGATCTTTAACTTTCGAATCGGCCAAGTTTTGCACACCCAGTCGCAACTGAAAGACGCGGCCAAATTTAAGGGCTCCACGCGGCGACTCAGGATATTTAGACCAGTGATTTTGCAGATATTCATCTCTTCTTTTGCTCATTTTAAAAAGATCGCTTATATGTTTTGCCTATGCAAACACAAAATTCAATTGTTCCAAAATCATCAAGTCAGAAAACTCAAAGCCTCTTTGAATCTGAATTCAAAAAATATAAATCTCAAGCTGACTTTGTCGCTTTTAAACTGATTCGCGAACACACTCGTGACCTTTCAGTGCGTAATGGAAAACCTGATGATATTTCCGCTTTTGACGATCAAGGCCTAATGATCGAAGTCATGCGTAACGGACACATGGGTTACGGAGCAACTTGCGAATTAACTTCTGCAGGAATCGAAGCCGCTTTCAAAAAAGCGGTAAAAATGACCGAATCAAGTTCCGCGAAAGCAGTTTACAAGTTTGATGAGAAAATTCGTCCAGCGTCTCGCGGCGAATATATTTCGGCTCGTCAAAAATCTTTAGATACAGTTTCGACTGCTGAAATTTATGATTTCCTCAAAAAGACTTCATTAAAAATGAAATCGTCAGATCAAATCATCACAGCAACATCTGATGCCATGGTGATTGAGTGCGATCAAAGATATTTGTCGTCCTTCGGTGCCGAGTTTCACCAAAATTTCAATATCGTCGTGAATTCGATGTCTGCAACGGCTCAAGCCGGTTCTGAAACACAAACCAGATCTCTTCACGGCGGACGAGGAAATTGCCATCAAGTCGGCGGCGAGCATTTTGATTTAGATAAAGCGCTTTGGGACTCTGAAAGTATTTCCAAAGAAGCGATCGAACTTCTGACTGCAGAAAATTGTCCAACAGAAACTTGCGATCTGATTTTAGCGCCTGATCAAATGCTTCTGCAAATTCATGAATCCATCGGGCATCCTTTGGAATTAGATCGTATATTAGGTGACGAGCGAAACTTTGCAGGCTGGAGCTTTGTTCAACCGCAAGATTTTGGAACATTGGAATATGGAAGTTCAATGATGAACGTTGTTTTTGATCCAACATCTTCAAATGAACTCGCCAGCTACAAATTCGACGAGATCGGAAACCCCGCCGAGAAAAAATATTTGATTCAAAACGGAATTCTGAAAGCCGGTCTTGGCAGTCTTGAAAGCCAAATCAGATCAGGTTTGTCAGGCGTCGCTAATGCCAGATCTAGTTCATGGAACCGAGCTCCGATCGATCGCATGGCAAATATCAATCTTGAAGGTGGGAATCTGACATTAGAAGAAATGATTTCAAAAGTTTCTCATGGTGTTATTATGTTCGCCAATCGATCTTGGTCTATTGATGACTACCGCCGTAAATTTCAATTTGGCTGCGAGTACGGAAAACTGATTGAAAATGGAAAAATCACAAAAACTTTGAAAAATCCAAACTACAGATCAATCACAATCCCATTTTGGAAATCTTTAGCGGGACTGACAAAAACGGACACTATTGAAACATATGGGTCTCCGTACTGCGGCAAGGGTGAGCCCAGCCAAATCATTCGCGTCGGTCACTCGTCTCCTTATGCTCTATTCAAAAATATCGAGGTTTTCGGTGGATAGTAAAAACACAACAACAATGAACTTTAAAAATTATTTGAGTGATTTGTCTCAAAAAATATTTTCCCACTTAAATCCAAACGAAGAGCTGGGTCTGTTTTTACATTCAGAAGATAGTCTGTTCGTTCGATTTAATGGATCTAAAGTCCGCCAAAACACAACAGTGTCACAGCACGAACTGACACTCACTTTGCAAGCTGATCATAAAGTCCTAAGCCTGACATTCAATTTAATTTTGGATCTGGCGACTGATTTAGAAACTGCTTTGTCAAAATTAGCTTGTGCGAGAATCGATTTAGCAGCGACTGATGTCAGCCCTAAACACGTCGATCTTGAAAATCATGGCACATCTGAAACTTATAAAAAAATTGAACGCCCCGCAGACAAAGAAATTCCGGCTTTGATTGCAGAAATTTTTGCAGATTCTGATCTTGCCGGATTATGGTGTTCAGGCCCCCTTCGCCGGGCCTCGCTCAACTCACACGGGCAGTTTCAATATTTCGAATCTGATTATTTCTTTTTTGATTATTCACTTTATAACGGACCCAAAGCCGCTAAAGGTTTTTATTCCGCAGAAAAATTTGATCTTGAGCAGTTTAAAATTAAAGCCAATGAAACAAAAAATAAATTAAGTCTTTTAAATAAACCTACTGTCCAAGTTCCCCGTGGTCAGTACCGAGTTTATTTAGAGCCTATGGCTGTCGCAGAAATTTTGGGAACTCTTTCTTGGGGTGGACTTAGTCAAGCGGCGTACAACCAGGGCCGCGCTCCGTTGAAAAAATTAAAAGAAAATGAAATACCATTATCTGACAAATTCACAATGCTTGAAAACTTTAATTTGGGTTTAACTCCCCTTTTTAACTCGGTCGGTGAAGTTTCAAAACCTGAAGTGATGCTGATTGAAAATGGAAAATTGATTCAATTTTTAACAAGTACAGCAACAGCCAAAGAATACAACATAACATCCAACAAGGCCTCATCAGGCGAAATGCCACGATCACCTGAAGTTAGAGCTGGAACTCTAAAGCATGATGAAATCCTGAAAAAACTGGGAACAGGTTTGTATTTATCAAATTTACACTACATCAACTGGAGCGACGTTCAAACTGCGCGCTTGACGGGAATGACACGTTTTGCTTGTTTCTGGGTAGAAAACGGAGAGATCCAAGGTCCAATTGCGGATTTACGCTTTGATGAAACGATATTTAATATCTTTGGAAAGGGCTTGATCGAGCTGACTGCTGATCAGGAAATTTTCGTCGATATTTCGACTTATCAAAAACGTTCGATGGGAGCTTTGAAAGTTCCAGGAGCTTTGATTCAGGATTTCAACTTTACCTTGTAAGTTTGAAAGTTTTCAACTTTACCGTATGACTTAAAGTTCAACTTTACTTTATAACCAGACGAGATTATAAAAGCAGCAGGAGAAACCCACAATGAACTTAAACAAAATTAAATCAATGATTCAAAAAATTTCTGAAACACCTAACGTTAAGAAAGTGATTGATGACGTTCAAGCGGCAACGACTGAAATTCAATCTCAATTACAAAAAATTAACACGAACGATGCTGTTAAAAAATACAAAGAACTTGTTAAAAAAGTTTCTGCGAAAGAAAAACAACTTCAAAAAGAAGTCACAATGGTAGTGACTAAATTTAAAAAAACTGCTGGCGAAGTTGAAAAAAACTTAGAAACTTATAAAAAGAAAGCTAAAGCACAACGTGCAAAAATTGAAAAAACAATTCAAGCCAAAGCAGCTGCTCTTTCTAAATCTAAAAAAACGACTGTTAAAAAAACAGCTTCAAAGAAAAAAGTTGTAAAGAAAAAAGCTATTCGTAAAGCTTAATTTATTTTAGTACAAAAATTGCTGATCCTTACTTCTTTGGCATTTCAAACATGGGAGCATTCGGATCAGCATAGCTGAAATAGTCTTCTTCACGATCAGTGAATGGCGGAAATGTTGCATTCACTGGCCCTAAGACATCAACTGTTGATCCCGAATACGTCAAAATATTATCTTCCTTACGACAATCACTCGTCACATCTTTTAAATTCAAACTCTGCAAAGAATATGGTCTGAAATTTTCATTCGGTGTTTGCTGCTGGATAAAATTTGGATAAATAAAATGACCGCCGCCTGCAGGTTCTCGTAAAATTTTAAGCTTTCCTAACATCACTGCATAATCTCCGGCCACAGGGTACATCCCATGGGAACCTAAAGCAGCTACGGCCATGGGATGATCTCCTTGCTTTTGCACCTCAGGCCAATTTACAAAGACGCGCCCAGTTTGCCACTGTTGAAGCACATCATCGTTCTGATCTAAATACGCCATGGTCTGACTGGCCAAGTGAGCTCCGTAAAAAACTGACAATGGTTTTTTTGTTGAACCCCGCAGAACCACAGTAATACTTTCACGATCAAAAATATGAGCTGCCATAGCAATTTTATCATCCGTGCTATTCTTAGGATCAAATGTGTAAAAGAAATGATAGTTTATATAAATTTCGTTCCATTTTTTATTTTCAAACACTGAATAGTAAACTGTTCGATGATTTTCACCGTATCTTTGTACTAATCTTGTATCAAAAGAATCACTCAATCCCGATTTTAAAACTGAGTCCGCATGACCATAATACGGTAAAACTTTTCGAATATCTTTAAACTTGAATTCGACATTGAGTTCAGGTTTAGAAAACATAGATAAGAATCCCTTTTTCTGTTTTGCTTTCAGAACAAAAGGTTCTTCTTGTAAACGCGCATCTACCTCGACTTCGTTTAATAAATATGAAAAACTCACAGGACTGTATTTTTCATCTTTATGATATTGAATGTAGGGGGCAAATTGCTGTGCTAGAGTTTGCTTCTCTACTTCAGACAAAGTGTTTTCCGCAGATGAGACAGCGAATACTTTTTGTTTCCAAACAGGCGCAGAGCCTGAGTCCTCAGCAATTGTAAATAAATATACGCCGGTCTTAGTGACTGAGACTTGAACTTGTTGTTTATCAGTTCTGACTGTGCCGGATGTGATCTCAACCTCTTGATCCTGTTTATTTTCTTTTGAGCCCTTGAATGTCACTTTATAGGAATAAGACGATCCTAATTTAAATAAATCAGCAAAATTTCCGAGCTCTACTGTGATTTGTTTTGAGTTATTTTCAAGCACGTTAAAGAGCTTTGGATAGTTCCCATCGACTGCACAGGCTGGAGCGACTTCTGATGGGGTTCGAACTGTCTTATTTGTGCAAGAAAACATTAAAAACATGGCTAAAAAAATTGGCAATTTCATACAGTCCTTTTTTGATTAAAATCATCGAGTTCACTCTGTTCGTATTCTTAATTATGACATGCTGTTTCGTTCTCCTCAAACTCGGAACGAAGTGCTAGCCTTTGGTCACAACGATTCTGGACAACATCAAACCAGCGAGGTTTCTCATGGATTTAAACTCTCAACTTTCTGCATTACAAACTCATAACGAATTTCAAAAACGGCACATTGGTCCGAGCGAAGCTGATCAAGCAGCCATGTTGAAAGAACTTGGTTTTCAAAATTTCGAAGAAATGATCACAAAAATTGTTCCTAAAACAATTTATACAACTGACAAAATGAATATCGGTGATGGCATTTCTGAACACGATATTTTAACTCAATTTAAAAAAACAATGTCGGCAAATAAAATTTTTAGATCACTGATTGGATTAGGATTTCACGACACGATTACTCCGTCGCCTATCTTAAGAAATGTTTTTGAAAATCCAGTTTGGTACACAGCGTACACACCATATCAACCTGAAATTTCTCAAGGACGTTTAGAAAGTCTTTTGAACTTCCAAACGATGGTTTCTGATTTAACTGGAATGGAAATTTCAAATGCCTCGCTGTTGGATGAGGGAACAGCCGCAGCAGAAGCTTTATTTATGGCGCACTCGGTGTGCAAAAAAAATAATGCAAATGCATTCTTAGTTCATCCGGACATGCACCAACACGTCATCGAAGTTTTAAAAACTCGCAGCGAGCCTTTAAATCTTGAAATGATCGTTGCAGATCCAACAAGCTTTGATTTTTCAAGCAAAGAAATATTTGCCGTTTTATTTCAATACCCAACAACGACCGGATCTATCGAAGATTACAAATCGATCACTGAAAAAATTCACAGCCACGGTGCCCTTGTGATTGCATCTGTGGATTTACTGGCTTTAACATTGTTGACTCCTCCCGGGGAATGGGGCGCAGATATGGTCGTTGGAAATTCACAACGATTTGGTGTTCCACTCGGTTACGGCGGTCCGCATGCAGCGTTCTTAGCAACGAAGGATTCTTACAAGCGCTCTTTACCGGGGCGCCTTGTGGGTGTTTCTGTGGATAGCCAAGGCAACAAAGCGCTTCGATTAACATTACAAACACGCGAACAACATATCCGCCGTGAAAAAGCGACTTCAAATATTTGTACAGCTCAAGTTTTATTAGCCAACATGGCTGCGATGTACGGCGTATATCATGGACCTGAAGGGCTTAAAAAGATTGCTTTACGTGTTCATAAATTCACTCAACTTGCCGTCGCTGGAATTTCTAAATTAGGTTTCACAGTCACTACGTCACATTTTTTTGATACTGTGAAAGTGAAAACAGACCAAATTCAGGCATTAGTTTCTGCCGCAGAAAAACAAGAAATCAATTTACGTGTTTATGCAGATGGCGTTGGTTTTTCGTTGAATGAAACCACTGATTTTAAAACAGTTGAAGATCTTGTGAAAATTTTTAACGGCAACAAAGAACTTTCGTTCTCATTAGTTGATCTTGAAAAAACATTAAAAAACAATTGGCCACAAAATTTAATTCGCACATCGGCGTACTTAACTCACCCAACATTTAATTCGTATCACTCAGAAACTGAACTGATGCGCTATATTCATGTTTTACAAAATAAAGACGTCACTTTGACTCACTCGATGATTCCATTGGGATCTTGCACAATGAAACTGAATGCAGCGACTGAGCTGATTCCAGTGTCATGGCCCGAAGTGAATAAATTGCATCCTTATGCTCCAACATCACAAACTCAAGGTTACATGAATTTGATCAATGACCTTGAACAAAAACTTTGTGCGATCACGGGATTTGATGCTGTTTCACTACAACCCAACTCTGGCGCCCAAGGTGAATATGCGGGTCTTTTAACAATTCGTGAATATTTTAAATCTCGCAAAGAAACTCACAGAAATATTTGTTTGATTCCTTCATCAGCGCATGGAACAAATCCAGCATCTGCTGTCATGGCAGGATTTCAAGTTGTTGTCGTTGCTTGCGATGAACAAGGAAATGTTGATATTGCAGATTTAAAAGCGAAAGCGGAACTCCATAAAAATAATTTAGCGGCACTCATGGTGACTTACCCGTCAACTCACGGAGTATTTGAAGAAGACATCACTTTAATTTGTGAAACAATTCATAATTTCGGTGGTCAAGTTTACATGGATGGAGCCAATTTGAATGCTCTTGTTGGCGTTGCCCGTCCTGGAAAATTTGGACCTGATGTATCGCACATGAACCTTCATAAAACTTTTGCAAGTCCTCACGGCGGCGGCGGCCCTGGTGTTGGACCGATTGGTGTTGGAAAACATTTAGCTCCATTTTTACCTCGTCAAACAACAGTCAAAGAATCAGGCCCAGCAACGGGTGTGACATCGACGACGTCGGCTCCTTGGGGAAGCGCGAGTATTTTACCGATCTCATGGAGTTATATTACGATGATGGGAACTGTTGGCTTACGACAGGCCACAATGGTCAGTATTTTAAATGCGAATTACATCGCAAAAAAATTAGCGCCCTATTTTCCAATTGTTTACAAAGGACGCGAAGGCCTTGTCGCCCATGAATGTATTATCGATGTACGTCCGTTGAAAAAATCTCACGAAATTGATGTGACGGATATTGCAAAACGATTGATGGATTTTGGTTTTCATGCGCCAACGATGTCTTGGCCTGTGATCGGAACATTGATGATCGAACCCACAGAATCTGAATCGAAAAAAGAGTTAGATCGTTTTTGCGAAGCGATGATTCAAATCCGCAAAGAAGCTGACGAGTGCCCTGAAGTGATTCGAAATGCGCCTCATACAGCGAAAACATTAATGAGTTCAGACTGGAAAGCAACGTACACTCGTGACAAAGCGGCCTATCCATTAAACTGGGTTCGTTCAAATAAATACTGGCCACCTGTTGGACGTGTTGACAATGCTTACGGTGATAAAAATATCGTCTGTTCTTGTCCGCCGATGGATGATTACAAATAATATATTGTGGTGAAAAAAAAAGTCCTTCTCATCAGGCTTGATAAAATTGGAGATTTGATCTGCACGTTGCCTGTGGATCAAATCTTGGATTCAGAAGCCTACGACATCACTTGGGTCGTTCAAAAAGGCTTGGGACAACTTTTAGATCTGTCAGAAAAAAAAATAAAATATATCGAGCTTGATCAACGAATCGCTCAACACTCACGAAGTGTCTTTTCAAAGTTTTTAAAATCAGGTCAATTCGATATCGCAGTCAGTTTTCAATGTCCATGGTGGATTAACTTTGAATTATTCAAACACCGAATCCCTCGGCGCATTGGTGTTTTGAGTCAATGGCATAGCTTTTTATTTTTAAACCAAGGACTTCGACAAAAAAGATCGCAAGCGATCAAACACGAATTTGAATACAACTTAGATTTAGTTTTAAGAATAACGGGCCCCGTTCAAACGCCCGCAGAAAATATTGTTTTTAGATTCCAAAAACCAACATCATCAGCCACTTTGGATTTATATCATCTTAAAAATTATATTGTGATTCACCCTGGGATGATGGGCTCTGCGTTGAATTGGTCACAAGATCAATATATTTTAGAAATTCAAAATCAAATCGAGCAAAACAAAACTGTTGTCATCACTGGCACTACGGCAGATGAACCCTACTTAACAAAAATAAAAGAAATCTATCAAAATCATCCGCAGGTGTGCTGGCTGCAATCAAAGCTCTCAATGAAACAGTTGATTGAAATTCTTTATTTTTCAGAAAGAGTCATTGCGCCAAGCACAGGCGTTGTTCATTTGGCGGCAAGCTTAGGTAAAAATATTTCTGCAATCTATTCACCGATTCAAGTTCACCATCCCAGACGTTGGGGACCGCGCTCGATCAGTTCTGCACAAGACATTCAAGTGGCCATGCCACAAGTAAAATGTCCTGCACAAAAGTCCTGTTTACAAGACCAATGTCCACATTTTAACTGCATGGACAAGGTCAAACTCAACTCAATTGTCTAAAGACTTCACAAGAAAATAGGAATTCAAGCCTCGACCAAAGGACGCCGAAATGGCTCCAGAAGCGAGGTTCCGGTGAATTCAAATCAATATTTTAAATTAGCTCCACTTGTTTTTTCGAGCATTTTTTTTACATCATGTATGAAGTCAAACCCAATGGTGACCCAATCTTCGATTACAGCCACTGAATCCATAGGTTGTGACAACCTCCAAAGTAAGGTCTTTGATTCGATGTATGAGTTCCTTGAAACTGAAAGAGCCACACCAGATTTAGAATTACTCAAACAAGAACTCTCAGTCCAAATTGATCAACTGGCAGCAAAACAAAAAATCACAGACATTGAAAAAGTTTCAGAATTTAAATCAGAATTTTATAAAATTTTTGATCTTTTGATCGAAGAATCTAAATCATCAAAACAAATAAAAACAGTGAAAGAGCATTTACAAACTTTAATAGAGCTTGAAATGCAGGACTCATCAACACAACAAAATATCTTATTAAATTCAAAAATCTCTCGGCAATTTCATAAAGTTTCATCACTCAGCCAGTCGATGAATCTTGAGTGCCAAAAAGAACAATCAAATCCAGTCGAAGCAGTAGCACCTTCACCAATCAATGCACAATCTCGAATGATGGCCGGATTGAATAATGCATTTTCGACAGCGTATCAAAGTTGCCAAGCTTTACAAATCCCAGAGGTTTCTTCAAGCACAAGCAGCGTTGTTGGAATTCGTCGTATCGGAACACATGAAGATGGCGTAGGTGGAATTCGTGAAGTATATGATGTGAAAGCTGTTCAGAATACGCATCCCTATATTCGTGTCGCTTCCGGCGAACAAAACGGATGTTTTAATGTTCGCAATAATCCTTTAATCTATGATTACGGCGGTCAACCAAGTATTTCTAATAATACAATTAATTTTTTCAAGGATGTGGGCTCTGGATCGAGCGCTCTAGGAATCGATTGCTCTGCGTATGTTTCATCAGTGATTGCGGCCTCGGGTTTTCGATATAAATCTGGAGTTGATAATAAAGCTGTTTACATCCGACAAACATCTTCAAAGTTTATCGATGCTAAAAAATCAGGTTTTTCCTGTTTTGATAACATTACTCTGACAAAATCAGAGTCTATCAAGCCAGGTGATATCGCAGGAGTACGTGGCCATGTTGTGATGGTTGATAAAGTGGGCGCAGATCCGTTTGGTTTAAAAAAATTATCAAATATTTCTCAATGCAGTACGATCAATCCTGCGAATTTTGATTTTACAGTAACTCAAAGTAGTCCAAGTAAAAATGGAATCGGTATCAACAAATATATCATCAAAGATTATCTGGCCGAACAGGGTTCAACGGGAAAAATGACAGTTCTTTTTACTGAGATGGCTAAAAATGCATGCAAAGCGTATTTCCAAAGCGCTGCAGTTAAACCAGCAAGTGCTGATTGGGGAATTATTCGCCATAACGGAAAACCGGAATGTCTTGCTCCGCGCATTCAACTTGCAAATCAGTCTTGCGTTAGTCAGTGTCAGCTGTAGAATAGTCGAATGTTTATTGAACCTACTTTAAATCTGAAAGTTTTAGCTGAACAAGTTTTAAAACTTTCAGATTTTTTTATTGATCATCCTGAGGACCAAACTCCATGGTCTGAAAATTATTGTAAACAAGCTTACCGTCATTATTATTTACCACTCAATTATTTACGAAATGAACTTGTCATTCGCCGTGGGCTTGAAGTTGGTTTCTTTCAAGGATTGGAAACAACGATTGATTGGGGATCAGGACCAGGAACAGCCAGCTTGGCCTTAGCAAAAAATCTAAATATCAAAAACCAATTCATGATCGAAAAATCAATTGCTGCGATTAAAGAATTTCAAGACCTGCATTCTCAACTAAAAAATCCACAAGCAACTTCGGATTTGAATTTAAAGAAAATAAATTCAGATGCAAAGAAAACACTTCTGACTTTTTCTTATTCACTAACAGAAATGAGCGCCCTTCCCGCAGGTTGGGATCAATACGAAGCATTGATGATTCTTGAACCGGCGACAAAACAAGATGGACGTAAACTTTTAGAACTTCGTAAAAAATTAATTTCTGAAGGCTATACAATTTGGGCCCCATGCGTTCATCAAACGGACTGCCCTCTTTTAGAAAAATCAAACAGCGATTGGTGCCATGATCGCGTTCATGTGAAAGCCCCAGCTTGGTTTTTACAACTGGAACAATCTTTACCCTTTAAAAATAAAACGATCACGACGAGCTACTTGTTAGCTCGCAGACAAAAGCCCACTTCTGATTTCTCCAATAAAGTTCGCCTCACTGGAGATTCTTTAGAAGAAAAAGGCAAAACAAGGCAATTGATTTGCCGTGGTCCTGAGCGCGAATTTTTAACGTGGATGCACAAAGAAATTAAAGCGCAGACACTGCCACGCGGAGATCTGATCACTCTGCATAATGACATAGAATTAAAATCGAACGAAATCAGATTGAAAAAACAGATCTAATAATAAGTTTTAACTGGCTCTTGTGCTCGATAAAATTTAATAATAAACTTTTGGTGTGGATATGAAAAGAATTTTACTTTTAATATTTGTTATTTACGGTTGTGTCGTTAAATCACCACGAAGACCTAATAACGAATCTTCTCAAGTAGAGATTAATATTTCTTCTAAAATTAAAAGTTTTTCATTGGCACCTGTTGGATTAAGCTTAAATCAAATTAATGAATCCGCATTTCCTTTAAACAAGCTTAAAGAAACATTAAAGACTTCAGGATTTAAATATCTACGTTTTCCAGAGGGAGAAAGCGCTGATAATTATTTGTGGTCAATTCCTCCTTACGAAAAAATCAATCGGACATGTTTCACAACTTAACCTTTGGCCCGGAAATGACCCTTTTCTCGTGAACAGCGATGCCACTTTTAAACATGGCTTTAATTTTGATAATTTTACAGAAATTTTCAAAGCTGTCGGCGCAGAAGCTAACATCGTTCTTTGTTATCCTTGCGGCGATAAGGTTAAGTCATTGGAACAGGCCAAAAACTGGGTACGCTACGCGAATATCACTCAAAAACTGGGGATTAAAAATTGGGAACTGGGAAATGAAACCTACTTAAAAAACTATAACGGTTCTGCTTTACTCGCTCAAGAATATGCTAAAGATCTCATACTGTTTTCTTTAGAGCTAAAAAAAATTGATCCTACAATTCGTATTGGTGCAAATGGCGAAAAGCCGATTTGGTGGAAAGAACTTCTATCTTATCGTGATCCTGAAACAGGAATATCCGTGGCTGAGAGCATTGATTTTGTTGTATTTCATAATTATCCATTGGGCGGCTCTACACAACTTTATGAAGACTATTTGAATAAAAAGGATCTGACGGGCTCACTTTATGAACTCAAAAAAATTATTCAACAACTCGCGCCAAATTTGACAATAGCAGTTACTGAAACAAACGCACTTTCTTTTAAAGGGGTAGATGAAAATAATC
>JBPOIE010000007.1:0-119114 GCA_052034855.1 Bdellovibrionota bacterium
GATTGAAATAAAAATTAACTGCAATCAAAGCCAAACTGTCCAATGCAGACCTGCCCAAATTTCCCAAATTCTGATGAATTTGATCAGTAACTCTATCGATGCCATCGAACTTGCAGACAAAAAATGGATCGAAATCAATATTTCTGAATTTAACGACAGTGTTTTATTTGCTGTCAGCGACAGCGGATCAGGCGTCAGCCCATCAATTGTTGAAAAAATCATGAATCCATTCTATACGACAAAGCCTGTTGGCAAGGGCACTGGATTAGGATTGAGTATTTCCAAAGGTATTGCCGACGCTCATGGTGGCAGTTTAAAATACCTACCGAATCAGCAGTACACAACTTTTATTCTCGATTTACCGGCAAGACAAAAAGGTTTCCAACTTAAAGCATCTTAACTCGACTCATTATTTGTATTGTTGATTTTGAGCAGCAAGATCTATTGCATTCGTTGTGTAAATATGATTTTCTTCATTGACGAACAAACTCATTTCACGAAGAGTCAGAAATATGATCAAAATTTGCAAAAACATTTTTTTCATTTTAATTTTTCATTTTTTTATATTTGAACAAGCCTGTGCAAGTTCGTCGCAATCGCCCACAATTTCTGGAATTTCGTCTGGCGCATTTATGGCCGTTCAAATGTCGACAATTTTTTCAAATCAATTTTCTGGAGTTGGAACAGTTGCTGGTGGTTTTTTCTATTGTGCTCAAAATCACCTTCAGGAAAAAATCAAAGAAGGACAGTTGACATTAATTGGATCTAAAAATTTATTTTTGTACAGTAACACAAACCTGATCTCGACAAATACATCACAGTGGTTCGAACCTGCAATAGCAAATCCAATTTATCAGTCTGTCGCCGTTTGCATGCACAACCCCAAAGTTGCAACCAGACCAAATCTAGAAAAATTTGAAGCTGAAAAAAAAATATTTCCTCTTGAAAACTTTAAATATTTAAAAGCTTATATTTATCAGGGCGAATTCGACACAGTTGTTCATAAAGAAATGGCTCAGCAATTAGTCGAATTCTATAATGAAAATAAAATACCTAACGAAAGCATCAAAATTTCCAAAGGTGAGGGTGGGCACAACTTCCCGACCGACAAAGAAAACCTAAATAGTTGTTTGGCTGAAAAAGTACCTTACATTTCCAGCTGCAACAAAGATGTGGCTAAAGAAATCTTGGAACAAACGACCTCGAATTTGTATATCAAGGCAGAGCCCTCTTTGGATCACATTTTTGTTGTTGATCAAAACTTAGATCTTAAAAACAAAATGAATCCAGAAAAAGATTGGAAACAGCCTTCTCAAAGTTTGGCGCCTTATGGCTATCTTTATGCGAATGAAAAATGCCTGCAGAACCCCGCCTCTTGTCATTTGCACGTGGCTCTTCACGGTTGCGAAATGAGTGACAGCTATAATAAGGAATTTGACGAGGCCTATGCTGAACAAGTGTCGAAGTATCAAAATTTGTCTATGCGAAAAAAATCAAAAGTGATCGTTAATGTACTCAACTTACCTTATATCGAGCAAAAAGCGAATTTGTATGGAGCGCTCAAATTTGTGGTAAATGCCGGATATATCGATTACGCGGAAAAAAATGATTTGATGATTTTATTTCCACAAACTTGGATTACAGAAGAAAATTATCCTTATAATCCAAAGGGCTGTTGGGATTGGTTTGGTTGGACCGGCTCAAATTATGCAACAAATCAAGGCGCCGAGACCTCTTGGTTGTCGAAATATATCTCTGAAGTTATCAAGAATCCTAGCCGATTTATACTGTCTGTTAGACCGCACTTTGAAAAGTTAAACAAATAAATTTATTTTTTGAGTTTATAGATGGTTTTAAATTTGATTTTGAAAAATTTTTTTAAAGTCAGAAACAATAACGAAAAATGAAATCCACAGGTCAGAATTAAAATCGTATTATTTTTGGCGACGCCGAACAAAAACCATTGTAAAATTGCTGCTGCAAAAAACAGAGTTCCCAAATTCGAATTAATATATAGACTTTGATTGCTTTGACGAGCCTCCTTCAATACTAAATACGTTACGCTGGCAAATGCTGCGCTCGATAAAAGTATAATAATGTCGATCGTCGTCAAAATCATGGGTGAAGAGTAGGCTTCAAATCAAAATTTTTCAATGGAATTAGTTATTTTTTTTTGCTTTTCTTTAACCGAATTTTAACTTTGCTCTGAACCACGTCGGATTCTGTCACTGCTGCATTTTCAGAAGCAAGTTTTCTTTGTGAGTCGTTCGCATTATTCACAAAAACGTCCTGCTGTTTTAATTCTTCTTTGGTCACTTTGATTTCAGCCTCTGAGTTTTTCAAAAAATCTGAAACATCTTCCGAGGCTCTTGCAGATGCACCACGTTGAAGATTGAAAAGAGCTGGACTGCAATTTTGAAAGACAAAACCACAACTTACCATCAATAAGACGATGGAAAAAAAGTACGTTCTTCGTTTTGAAAAGCCCAATTTCATGGATCACCTATCGGCGGAACAAAGAACTCTATTAAATATATTTAGGCAAATCAATGGCTCATCTTAAGACAACGAGTTAAAAAAAGCGGATTTGAAAAGTTGATATTATATTTTCTTAAAACCAAAGTATGCTAATTCGGCTGATCTAATGAAATCTCAAATTAAAACAGTGTGTAGAACCTGACGAAAAATTTCAAATCGGATCAAATTAAAACGGACAAATGAGTTAGCGACGTGGTTATGCAAACAACTTTACTTTAAAAAAGTTATAATAAATAATTTAATATGCTTAAAGCTAAGCCTCTACTTTTTTTAATTCTCTCTGGATGTATAATTAATCCCAAATATAGTGATCCAAAAACCTATATCTGAAGAGCAAGCCCAGAAGTATCCGCAGAACGCTGATCAGATTAAACAGCAATATAACGATTTTAAAACTGAGCAGAATTTAAAAACTTCCCAACCCAGCCCTGAGAGCAGTTACACAATTTCGCAAAATAAAATCTCGAGCTGGTCCATCGGTAATCCGAACGCGGCCATTCATCTGGGGGTGAACAAATACCAATACAATCACAGAATCAATATCACTTTGGTTTGCGACAAGAATAGCTTCTATCCAAGGCCTTACAGTAAAAAGAAAATCACTTGGAAACTGTCAGAGACACAGAAGGGTGAAACCGAAACTAATCTGAAAGGCGAAATCAATTTGCGTCCGAGCTCAGAAAGCAACGAACGTTTCAGCACAGTCTCAGTGACCACAGCAAAACATTCTTACGATATAAGTCTTGATGGATTACTGGTTTTTGAATTGAAAAAAGATGAGTGCGAGTGAGATTTTAATTTTATTCGTGTGACTATTTTATCAAAAATGGATTTAACTTAAATGGTTTTTCCAAAGGTAATCGGTCTTTAACCGAATCTACAAAATTCAAATAGTATTTAGCAAGTTTCAAAAAATCAGACTCAATTGTTTTTAATCCTTCATTCTCAATACTAAATTTTTTCCACATTAAAGTTGCCTGTTCAAAATGAGGTCCCGTGCCTTTACCCGACAGGCTTAACTCTTTTGAAGGGATTTGACCTAAATTAAAATCAAAAATTTTTGTGACTTCAGTCGTCTTCAATCTGAATGGAATATAATTATAATGCTTCAGTGAAGAGTTCATCAGAGTTAAAAAAACAGATTTCTTATCTTCTGATATAATAAATGTTATAAAAAATCCGTCCGAAGCCCGGTTCGTCACTCTTTGATCATATACGGCAACCCATGGAGTTCTTGACCATGTGCCGCGCCCGACGCTACCTTCAAATGCCCAAAAATCGGACGGCACATTGTCAGCCAACAATGACTTAATCAATTTTGGTATGTTATGAACACCTAAGATATAGGCATCTTCAGTTGAGGAAATTTTTTCTTTTTTATTGAGCAACGCATGTTTAAAATTTAATAACGTCGAATTAAGCTGACTTGATGCTAATTTATTTAAAACACTCTCTGGGCTGTACATTCTGAACTTCCTTATTCGAATACTCTACATGCTGTGAACTGCTCAAATTCTTGCAAAGTATTAACAATAAAGCAAGTTGCTCGAAATTTAATCTACACTGTTTTCAAGCTTAATAATCCGAAAATCTTTGTGATTTCCACAACGCAATGTATCTATTATATGCGGACATGGGGCTATTAATTGCTAACTCATTCACACAATAAAATTGAAATATGACTTTTAATTTTCTAGAGTAAAAAGTGAGGCGCCATGATGAATGAATTAATTCTAAAAAAACGTGAAAATCTTGATCTAACTCGAAAAGAATTTTCTGATTGGTTAGGATTAAATACAGATGGTCAAAAGCTGATTAAGTTATGGGAAGAAGGCAAAGCCAAAGTACCCCAATCTTTTATTGAAAAAATTCAAGCTCTTCCAAGCAAAGCTCCTTTTGCCCAATCGAAAAAAGAGAATTACAAGTTCAAATTTATTGATCTTTTTGCTGGCATTGGCGGAATCCGACTACCCTTTCAAAAAATTAAAGGTCAATGTGTGTTTAGTTCAGAATGGGACAAATTTGCACAAAAGACATATCGAATTAACTACGGCGATATTCCACACGGCGATATCACAAAAATTAGCACAGATGATATTCCTGAGCATGATATTCTTGTTGGAGGATTTCCTTGCCAGCCTTTTTCACAGGCGGGTTTAAAAAAAGGATTCTCTGATCCGAGAGGCACTTTATTTTTTGATATCCAAAAAATTTTAGTCCACAAAAGACCTAAAGCCTTTTTATTAGAAAATGTAAAACAACTTAAGGGTCACAATAAGGGCGAAACTCTTAAGTCTATTCTCAGCATTCTTGAAGGTCGCAATATTATTGATAAGTCTGAACTTGCTCAGATGAAACTCAGTAAAGAAGCGTTAAAAGCGCTTTCGACGAAATTAAATTATCACGTCACATTTCAAGTTTTAAATGCGAATAAATTTGGTGTCCCACAAAACAGAGAAAGAATTTATTTAGTTGGATTTGATAAAGATCAAGCCCCGAAAGACTTTGATTTTTCCAAAGCTTTCCAATTTCCCGAGCCTCAAGGTATCGAGGTTAAAGTCGGAGATATTCTCGAGGACAATAAAACTGTAAACGAAAAATACACTCTTTCAGAAAAACTTTGGAGTGGCCACGTCAGAAGAAAAGAAGAGCATAAGAACAAAGGAAATGGTTTCGGCTATTGTCTTTTCAACAAAAACTCTGCTTACACAAACACAATCAGCGCGAGATATTACAAAGATGGTAGTGAAGTTTTAATTGATCAATCCGATATTGGAAAAAGACCAAGAAAACTGACACCAAGAGAGTGTGCAAGATTGCAAGGTTTTCCAGAAAATTACATTATTCCTGTTTCTGATATGCAGGCCTATAAACAGTATGGAAATTCTGTGGCTATGCCGGTGATAGCAGAGCTTGCTAAGAATATGTTGCAGACTCTAAATAAAGCGAAAATGTTAAAGTAACTCTTTTTTTAACACCTTATAATTAATACATTTTAGTGATGACATAGAATTTTTTCCTCTAAATCTAAACTGTGAATAAGGTTTTTTCATAGAAGTTGAGGGGTCGTAAATAACGACACCTTCTTCTATCCATTTATAAAATCTAGTGATATCAAAACCCATGTAAAAATCTAAATCTGTAAAGACTTTTTTTGTAATTCTTGGTACGGCAATACCGTTACTAAATTTTTTATTTATTCGAAGTTTTAAGAAATCATAGCTCCAGCCAATAACATCAATTCTTTTATTTAAGTCGTACAGATAAAGATTATTATTTTTTATTACTAATCTTAAATGATTTTTAGAACCATCCTTAGTTCCGTAATAAGGCCCTGTTACATGCCAATTACCATCCGCATTTTTTACACCATAATCCTCAAGATATTGTCGTTTACCTTTTTTGCCCACGGGAGGCTTAATTCTGCCAATACTGTACATACCAATATCTGGGGACCAATCTCCTAAGGTTGTCTTTGGTGTATCTATTTTCAATTCTATCAAACCAAAATCGGCCCCAGAAACATTATTACGCTTTAGTTGAAATAAATCTTCAAGGGCATGGCCGGAGGCGCCATCGTGACCTTTTTTGTTTATAGTATATGAAGGTTTACCCAAAACGTTTTTTTCAAATTTTTCAATTATTTCTATCACTTGTTTTTTTATAACAGGGTTCATTTATTGACCAATTTTTCTTTGAAAAGTTTTAAATTTTGTTCAAGTTTATTGAATTGGCCATAACGAGTGATGAGAGTTCCACCTCTATCTTGGGACCAATTTGCGCCTTTTAAAAAATCACTTAAAAATATTGATTGCCAAGATTTATAAATTCTCTCGTTGCCATTTATTGTAACTTCACGAACTATATAAAGCGTGTCGTAGGCCAGTTGCTGAAAAATATACGAATACCAGACTAATCTTCTACTGTCCCAGCCAAAAAACCAATGGTCTTTATTGGTTGGATCCTTTTTTTTAATAATAGGTTCTTTCTCTTTAATTTCTATCAAGTTGTATTTGTTTTGATACTTAATAAACCCATCAAAATCTATAAAAGTTTTCTCTGTATAAGCATACAAAATTACATTTAAAAAGAATCTTGTGGCATAAATTTTCTGCAATTCATCTACTGTGTAATCATAAAAAAAGTTAAATTTATCTTTATTCAAAAGGGGGTGTTTGCTCGGAGTTTTCTTTTTAGTTAATTCCTCGTCGACGAATGAAAAATTTTGATGCTTGTCTAAAGTAAATTTCTTATTTTTTCTGTCAAACGTGAATACTTCAAATTTAGGTTTTAGAATTTTAACATCTTTAACTTTTGTAGAACCCTTTTTTTTATATTTTTTTACTGTATAGTCTTGAACATACCATATGTCCTTACAATATTTTATATAAATGAGCTTTTTTACTTCAGGCCACTGAGCCAATTGAAAATAAATATCTGTATACTCTATTGGATTCTTATGGTCCACAGTTGTATATGTATAAGAATTAATTTGCTTGGAAGTATTCCAAATTATTTGTCCACCTTCTAAAAATTCAATATCGCATTTTTTAATTTCTTTTGTAACTTCTAGCTCGGCAGTAAAGCCCAATACTCTTCTTTTAAAATAGCTATTGTCTTTTTTTTTAGGATCGTTTGCTTTTGACGTTGAATTAGAAATAATAAAGTACAGGCTATCTATAAGATTATTTTTGCTAGAGCCTTTAAGAATTCCCATGATTAATTGTGATTTGACAAATCCCCCCACTCAACGCTTTTACTTTACAAAAAGAAGAATATTGACCTAAGGATAGGCTAGATTTATTAATATTTTTCTAAAAATAAACCGATAATCTCAAAATGAAAACCATATTAGAACTTGAAGAATTAGTGAGATTATTTTGTACAGAGAGAGACTGGGATCAGTTTCATAAACCCAAAGATTTAGCAATTGGTGTATCGACTGAAGCAAATGAATTATTAGAGATTTTCAGATTCAAATCTAACGATGAAATAATTGGACTATTGAAAAATCACAAATATTTAGAAAAAATTCAAGATGAGTTGGCAGATGTGCTATTTTTTTTATTAAGATTTTCTCAAATGAATAAAATAAATCTTGAAGAAAGTCTAATTAAGAAAATATCAAAAAATGCTTTGAAATATCCTGTTGAAAAATCAAAAGGATCTAATAAAAAGTATAATGAATAAGTAATCCTCCAAGCTCCGCAATCTTGTATATAATAGCCAGATGTATCGAAAATATATGTGCTTAACACCAAAGTTCAGGCTACTGTGCGTTTGAAAACCTCACCTGAAATCAAACGTGGAAACTTAGTAACACAACGAAATAACCTGACTTTAAAATCATTATTATCATTTATGATAGTAGCATCTATTATTAATTATATTTATATACGACTTAATTATAAAAGCTCCTTAAGAAATGGAGATTTTTATGAAAACTATCTTATTAGGAATAATGTTAACGACCAGTCTACTTGTCACTTCGGCTCAAGTTGCTGAAGCTGGAAACTGTCCCAGTAAGCCACAAAATATCCAAGTCCGTTATCAGGATTAACTGTGACCATTACTTTATCAGTCAATTCTGAACATCCACTTCTGAAAGGTATTTTAGTTTTACTGCACTTTTAAAAATAGCATTTCATTTTAGGGCATCTAACTGAATAAACTTTTTACACCTTAAAAGCATTACATGCGCTTGAAAGTTAAAATGTTTCATTTTAGATCGTTGGCATAGATTGCATAATAACTCGTTATATATACAAGGAGTTCACATGAAATTTTTCGCAACAAATTTAGCTATTCTCATAACTTGCCTAACGGTAAGCAAAGCTTTCGCGCAAGAAGTCGTTATAAAGGAATTAAGTCCTCATGAGATTGAAGTTATGCGAAAGGCGGCTATGAAAAAGCCTAGAATAGTAATCAGACAGGTTTCTCCGAATCAAATTGAGCAAATGAGACAACGTGCAATGAATGAATCCAATGTTCAAATTCGTGAATTATCGATCAACGACATAGAAAAAATGAGAGAATCTGCGATGAACGGAAATTCAGTTCTGATCATACAAGACTCCAACGAGTAAGACCTACTTGACACTTATTAATATTTTTGATTTAAATTTCAAGTAAGGCAAAATTTCGAAGGAAAATTGGCGGAGAGAGAACAAACTCATCTCTGGCCTCATAACCTACTGAAAACACACCCAAAACTCAACCTGCTTTTTGGAGTTGTAGCAATCTGTAGCAAACCACAAATTGCTCAACTTTGGTTTTAGAACAAAGCTAAACGAGTCTCAGCAACTTAGCTGATTTGCCTGAAGGTACTTTATAACCAAGCTTTTCAGTGCCGCCAGTTAACTCGATTCCTGCTTTGCGAACATATACGTTTGTTGTATCCATGTCCTCGTGACCGACTATTGCCATTACCCGCACCAGGGATTCGCCCCTAGCCAGCAGATTCGTGATAAATGTCGCCCTTAAGTCATGAAACCTGATCTGAGTTAGCTTTATCGAGCGGCAAAATCCACGAAGAACAACTGCCGCGTCGCCGCGCGACCATTCTGTTAAATGCGGCAATACAAACTCATCGTGGCCCCGCTGAAGCTTCAATTCTTTTAGAAAAACTAAAAGATCATCGCTTATAGGAACAATTCTAGTTTTTTGATTTTTCGTCGTAGTGTAACCATTTTTATTACTCCAACTTCGTGACACACTGACCGTCTGAGTTTCAAAATCAAGATCAGACCATCTTAGCGCATACAATTCACCAGAACGCATTCCCGTAAATAAAGCCACAAGCCATATCGGATAAAACCTGTGATTTGTGACTTTAGCTTCATAAAGAAGTTTCTCGACCTCAGAATTAGTTAAAACCTTCTGCTCTGTTTCTGGAACTTTAATCTTCATCCCTTGGCAGGGATTTCGATCTAGTTTTCCATTATCAATAGCCATTTGAAAAATTCGCTTAATAATTTTTAAGGTGAATTTTCGCGTGTGATCATTAACTCTTTCGCCCTGCATTTTTTCATAAAGAACTTCGTGAATATCAAGTTTAGTTATTACTCGTAGTTCTTTATTTGCAAAATGCGGATTCACCCATTTATTACAACATTTCTCGTAACTGTAAAGTGTTGAAGGTCGATATGAAACTTTCATCATTGATAAGCACTCAGTGAGCCATTCGTGCCACCTTAGATGAAGCTCACCTTCTTTTTGTTTTGCAAGTTCTCGTTCAAATTCAAACTCAAGATCCTTAGCTTTTGTTATGGACTCGATAGCGCGCTTTCGCATTTGAAAACGCTTTCCGCGAATATCAAATCCATTAACATAAACTTCAAATAATTTCTTTCCCTTTAGTGTGTAACTTTTAATAGCCATTTTTATGCTCCAGTTTTTTGAACCAAAGCCACACAATCTTTTTTCTTAAAACGAAGTCTGCCGTTAAGTTTGTAGCTGGGAAGAAGCCCCCTGCAAACCATGATACGAACTGCGTTTGAAGAAATTGAAAGAAATCTTGCTACGTCTTTTGTTGACAACCATACTTCTGTAATTTCAAAGAACTTTGCTCGATTCTCATCAAGCTTTATTAATTTCATTGTCATATAATTTCCTTTAAAAATCAATTCCAAGTTTCAAAATTTATGAAATTTGAGAATTGTTTTCAGTTTGATTGTTTTGGTTTTCATCTACACCATCTTCGCTCTTAGATTTTTTTACGCGCTGTTTTCTAGTTGTGTTTAAGCCACTTTTTTCAGTTTCGCTTGAAGCGCCTTCAGCATTTTTAATAACACCGATTTCAAGGCTACGAAGTTCTCGCTGTAGGCTAAAAACTAATTCATGGTTGTTATCTTCGAGCGCTTTTTTTAGCTGCGGCGTAATCCAGTTCAAATGCTTAATCAGGCTATAATGCGCTAAGCGAATATTTTTAATTTCTTTAGCTGTAAGTACATCTAAGTGAGACTTGATCAAATAGTTCACAAGATCTGATCTGGTTAAATCTAAAAAGCCTTTACTTGATTCTTTAATCTGCTGAAGCCAAGTATTGATTTTTTCCGATTCGTCTTTATTTAGTGTGACACGATCAACTTGAGATTTAATTTTTTGGTCAGGACTTTTTGATTCGCTATCTTTAACTTCTAAATCATTTATTAACGGCTCCATGACGTATCCTTTTCTATGCGGTACAAGTAATGACCTTCTTCCCATTCGGTGCCGCCATTTTTTATAATTGCTGGAATCCAAATCTTTTTAACTTCTGGCTTAAGTAATTTCGGTGGCGTTTGCTGTACGCTAGTTTCAGCGGACTTATTCTTAGAGTGCTGACAACTAAGCGTTAGCAGACAAACAAATGCCAATAACGATATATTGAATCGATTCATACGTAACCTCGCTTGTTTATTAATTGTTATATGTATGGGTAGTCAGTTGGACATTGGCTCCCATTTTAAAATCTTCGCTAAGCCTTTGATTTCCCAAGAACTTTCAATTTATTCAAATGGACACTAACGGTTGACGACCCCTGCAAGCGACCCATGAGCTCCCTGTAAAAATCCCCGCTAATTTCCTGCATATTCTCACGCAGGGTGTGAACCCTTTCTGACCGCTCGTTGACAATGACTGCATCCCAGCCGTTTTTTTTGAAATCTGAAAGGTCAACGAACACATGATAGTTAAACGACTCATCATTCACACAAGCCTTTGCTCGAAGGATTTGCTCTTTAGTGTAGTTGTCTGCAATTAACCAGTACACGCGATTAATCTGACGAGCGTGTTTATAAAACTGCATAGTGTTTTCATATCGGGCCATGCGCTTGGTCGATAGCTCAACCTCAAATGCCAAGGTCCACTGTTTCTTATCTGTGATAATGCGAGTGTAGCCATCTGGCCGATGTTCTTTTGATTTCGGAACCCAGTCTGGATAATCGCTTACATCAAATCGTCGCATTTCCTGCTCGGTCCAAAATAAAACATGCTGACTTTGAAAACTGACCCATTCACCAAAGTGAAACGCCTGCACAAGCCGATCGTGGTTATGATTTTCAGATAAAAATCCGTCTTCAGCTAATTCGACTAAGTTTTTCTTAATAACCGAAAAACCTTTGCTGGTTAAAAACCAAACATAGAACTGATCCTGCCAGTCAAATTGACTTGTAATGAAGCCGGAGCGTTCGAGCTTATCTAAAATTTTATAAGTCGAGTACTGCGACGCAATTTTATTTATCGCTTCGTGCACTGAAGCTGTCGAGGATACCTTCCAGCGCCATAAGTATTTTAGAATTTGAAAATCACGATCTGTTAAGTACTCTGATCTGCCTGGCTTTCGTGGTTTAGGTTTTTTAAAGTCAGTATTTTTATAAGGCTGTCTTTCTGTTGTCATGGATAAACTCCTATTGAAAGTAGTAGGTTTGAACTTCGTGTAACTCGGGACCAAATTTGTAAATGGCTCGGCCCTTAGACTCAGGATTTAAATCAAAGGCGCGTTTTGTGCCGAGCACTGAAACACTTGACGCTTGATTTGGCATTGGAAAACACAAGACAGCAGGCATGTTTGCTTTAACGGTTTGATCAAAACTTTGTGAGTCTGGTTTTTGAGTAGCGACAATAAGATGAACACCGGCGGCACGACCTTGCCTTGCTATTTTATTAATGGACTCACGGGCAGCGGCTTTAAATGCTTTAGTAGAAGAATTGTCTTTAACATAAACCTGAGCCACCTCATCAATGACTATAAACATTCGTTTCAATTTATCAGCTCTATTGCCACCATCGTTTGCATCAATAACTTCAGTTTTGTTATTTAGAGAAACTCTCTTTTTTAAGTATTCATCGAAATTAACTGTGCCAGAGTTTTTAATGTCTGTAAGTCTTGCTGTTAAAACATCACCAAGAGTTGATAAGTGCTCAATCGATTTATTGGAGCCGTCGTAAGTGTAGAAATTATTTTGTGTAGATCCTAGCTTATTTTTTAAGGCCATCATTTCGACACCTTCCTTAAAATCCAAAAAATGCACTTCAGCATCAGAGTTATTTAGACAAAGAATCGAAGTCACAGTTTTTAGAAAATTAGACTTACCGCCGCCAGTTTGACCAGCGACCAACATATGACCCATGTCTTTTAAATTGATCTTAATCTCTGAGCCGTAGCTTTTACCAATCGGGATATCGCCGTCGACATAGCTTTCAGGATTTTCCAGCACAATACTTGATGGTAAATCCTTCATCGAATAGATCAGGTTAACTCTTGTCTTGTCGTTTTCTTCTTCAAACATTTTAACAATGTTTACGTTGAAGTGGGCTTCAAGTTCTATTTTTTTGTCTTTAAATCTTTGTAGCGGGATTCCGGGTACAAAGATTTTCATTTGCCTGACATACTCGTCAATCGGCTCGTCTTTAATAAACGATGGATATAGTCCTCCGGATTTTAAATCACAGTAATCAAATGCTTTTTGTAGACGGTCAGTCAGCTTCATTCTGGCAAAGGCTTTTTCGAAACCGAATACGATCAAACCGCTAGAGGCTGCGAACAGAGTCAACGCTAGTTTGTAGTTATTCGGTTCTAGATAAAATTCAGATCCGAAAAACTGTGCAAGCTTTATGTCTAAATCAAACAGCAGGTAGTACGAGAATAAAATCCCAGCTCCGCAGTACCTCCATAGCGAAAATGTTTCTTCACGAATACATTTATAAACCTCAAGCGCTGCGATCCATAGAAATTTAGATACCCTTTCTACCAAATTAAAAATAAAATACTCTTTTTTCTCACTATTACTTTTCATATATATTTTCTTTCTTTTTTGGTTCATCAATAATGATGATAAATTCAGTTCCTGATTTGACTTCGATGATGTTGGGTGATTTTTTCATCTCTTCTAAGTAGGCTTCGCTCTGATCAAGCGCTGCTTTTGAAGCTCCGCTTAAGGCAGCGTCTTTCACGGTGGGTTTTTGATTCATAAAAAGACTTGAACCGCTAGTTTCACGCATGCCATCAGCCATTCCACCTAAAAAACCAAGACTCATGGCCATTCCCATTTTTTTTGCACGCGTACCAACAATTGCTCCCTTTAGCCCTTGAATTTTATCTGACGGGTCAAATGACTGCGCTAGAATCTGAAAGCTTTCACCGGACGGGAAGATCACTTTATTAAACTCAACATAAAGCCGCTCTTCACCGGATTTTCCTTTACCGAACAGAATCGAATTTTCAGGAATCAGCGGCTCGCCATCTACGATTAAGCTCTGAGTGAGCTTTGCTTTGACGATGCCGTCAGTGCCACCGCTAACTAAAATAGCTTTTGTTTCAGATCCAACTGGGATTTCAGACAAAGCCCTCAGCGTAAGCACTTTGATTTTTCGCTGGTGCGAATAATCATAGTTTTTTCGATTAATCACGTTTACGTTGTCTGAATTGTTTAAAATCCTAGGAACTGTTAGCGGAACTTCGCGACTAAGCGGTGGTGATGAGAGCTCTTTCGAATTTTTACCAACAATTTTACGCTTACCTAAAAGACCCGTAACAAAGACCGATAGAATTAACGCTAACGTTACATACGCCATGACTTTAAAATGCTTTTTATCGAAATTCTGACCGTTTTCAAAATACTGATTAAGACCAATGGACTCGGTCCCAGAGTCTGCTTTGATTTCGACGGTTTTAGTATCTTCTGCCATTAAAACCTCACTTCGTATTGAGAGTCCTTCGGGTCTTTTACGATTAAAATGTCATCGCCACCTGATTTGACAGTGACAAGATTAAACGAGCACCTGCGCTCTTCTAGATAAACGACAACGTTTGTTTGTCCTGTTGTACGCGTTGCCATGATAACGAGATCATTTTTAATTTGTTTAAAATCAAAAATCTGGCTGCCAAGGACTACTTCCTTCGGTTTAAACGGAAAATTAAGAACTGTGACGCGGCCGAAAGTGACCCGAATTATTTTAGGTTTTTTATCATCACAAGTTATTGATTTCTCCTTATCAGATGGTTTTACGGATTGAACTACTTTTTGAATTTTGTTCTGTTTCTGAATTTCAATAGACATTGCGTAATCAATATAAAGTAAAGTTACCGCAAGGACTGTGATTGCTAAAAAGAACTTCATTTTTTCACCTCTGTGTTTTGTGCCTCAACAAAGCTTAATACTAAGCCGTAGGGGTTTAGTTCATTTGGTTCTGTTTCTTCAAAAGCAATTTTTAGCTTTGTTTTGATCGCAGACCTGATATCACCAACTGCAATGACTCGGTCTACATCAACAAAAGCCTGATCTTTTGAAATCTCGATTTTTCGGATTACAATTGCCTGAAGCATATTTCTGTTTTTAAGTTCTTTTTGCTCACTTTCACGAAGTTGCAGCTGCTTATCAGACAGAAACAGGTTTGCTGAAATTGAATCCGTATTAAACCGTGCTTTTAGCATCAGTTCTGCCGCAGACTGCACATCAGCGTCGGATCTTTCAAAATCAACTGGCTGAATAAGCTCTAACCCACGTGTAGAGCTTTGAATCATTAGCGGCACTTGGCTATTTTGAATAACAACTTGTAGTAGCAATACGATGACAACACAGAACTGCATTTTTATGATGAATTTTAAATGGCTATTTTCTTTTGATAGCGCATCAATGCTTAATGAAAATTTCATTGTGACCTCGTTAGTTAAATTTTGATTGTTTGGAAAAACTATCTTCTAGAATTTGATCTTTGGACTTCGTCATCTTCTTCTGACTTAAAGCTGGATACGAGTTTTGACCCGCCTGCTTTCGTAGCAGCTAGCATTCCGCCAGGAGTAAGGGCCGCTGCACCTAAAATAGCTCCACCCATTGCACTTGCGGAACTTGATAAGCCGCCCTTAAGTAAGCTTTTTACAAGCATTGGGGTTAAGAGCACCGAAAAGGCCAGCATGATATTAAGTAAAATTGCTGTAAAAAAATCGACATCATACTCAGGCTTATTGATTTCAGACAGTGCAAAGCTCCATAAAAGTGCGGCAAGTACGCTCCAGCAGATTTTCCATAGACAAACTTCAATTAGACTTTGAAAAAGTCCTTTCGTCGCTGCGGCCGTTGATGGAAGCGTAAAAGCTGCAATCAGTAGCGGCGAGAAAATATAGATCAGCGTCCAAATCAGTAAATACATGGCATCAGCGATGTAAACTGAGACATACAACAGAAAAAACGTCAGATAACTGATAAGTAATAGGACTGAGTCCTTAAAACTTACCCACGACCAAGTAAGTGTCCCGACTTTTTCGCCCAGGCGGCCAACGACAGTTTTAAAATTAGTTAACTGTCCAATTCGTGCTGATAACTGATCTGTAATGTCTGCTAAAAAATTCATAATTTCAGGAAGTGCTGCTAGTATGAAAGCTGCAATAATAGCGCGACCCACAAGTTGCATAAATTCTGGAACTTGTCCCATCGGCATTTTAAAAAAATTAAGCACAACTCCCAATGTAATCATCAAAAGAACGATTGAATAAAAAAATGATGAAAAAATCTCATGAATTACTTTTGCTTCGGTAGATAGCCAACTCATATCCATAGCTAAAACCTCATCACTTTGAATTCAGGATTAAGCGCAATCATTTTATTTTTAAGATTTTGTCCTTCACGCAAGTACTGATCCGTTTGATCTTTATCTTTTTTATTTTGTACTGCCATCGCCTGCGCCTGAAGCTTTAAAGCCTGTCCCTGCGCACGCATTTGCTGATTCATCACATGAATGACAACGCCAAGGCTTTCAGCAGTTAGTTTTGCTGCACCCCCAGGAGATACCGCGTGCGAAAATCTTTTAATTTCTTCACCGATGCGATCAAGTTTAAAAGCGTAATCATTTAATTCGTTATTAAATGAGATCGCTTCGGCTACTGTTTGGTCTGTATTTCGCTGAATTGTTGCTAATTTTGACTCCGTAACTAGGCCGTAGATTTTCTCTATGCTTTGCGCTGCCGCATTCACATTTTTTAAATCGCGGTAAATTCCTGGATCTATCCGAAGACCCAAGGTCTCTGCAATTCCCAGCGAATCATTGATTCCGCGATTGATGTCTCTAAGTAAGTCTAACGTATCCGAGCCATTATCTAGAATTGCTTTAAGCTGAATAAGTTGCTGTATCGAATTGGCTAAAATCTCAAGTAAGATCGGAATGTCAGCGCCCCACATATCAGCCTTCGCTGTTTGCGGGGTGCTTGTTAATAGGCAAAGCGATAGCAGTAAAGAAATAAATTTCTTTTTCATTTTTCTCCTAAGGTAAGTTTTTAGTTAATTATTAAAATGCGCCGTGTGGATATTTTTCGGCCATTTTTTTAAATAAATCGAGTGCCTGAGTAAAATGAGATTTCATTTCATCTAGCGCTTTTAAATCCACCGGATCAGTTGTCGATAGCCAGTATTCAAGCGGTGTGCTTTCAATTTTTACTATTTGTTTATCATCACCAGCAATTAGAAAAGCTTCTGAGTAAAAGCCTTTTTTAGAACTGACACTTTCTACAAGTTTAAGTTCACGCTCGTTTAGATTTAAAATTTTCTGCAAAGCTGATAAGTTTCCGCCAGTTTGCTTCAAAATCCATTTTACCGAAGCATTCGGAAGAATCGCACTTGATACCTTAGAATTTGCAAAGTCCTCCATCGACTGTGAGATCGCAATAGCGCTTGCTTTGTATTTTCTGAAAGTACGAAACACGCTTTCTAAAAACCTTGCACCGGCTTCACTTTCTAATAGTTGCCAACACTCATCAAAGACCACAAACTTTGCGTTGATGCGGTCTTTCTGAACCTCTCGCCAAATGAGATCTGTGATTAAGAATAAACACACTGCTTGAAGATCAGGCTGTGATTCAAGCCCCTTTAAATCAAAGCAAACAATTCTCTGGCTTAATTCTAGGTTTGATTTTTGATCGATGAATTTACCGTATGGCGAATCACCGCACCAAGGCTCTAGAATTTTACCCATTTTTCGCACAGCGGGCTCAGTACTTTCAAGCAGTGCATTTTTTAGATCACTAAGTCTTGGTTCTGGCTTATCTTTTAAAATTGTTTTAATGACGGTCTCAATTTCAGAGCGTTCAAGTTTTCTGATACCTTTTTCGTCATCTTCTTTGGTCATAAGTTCCACAAGGGAAGTTAAGAATTTGATTTTTTGATCAATGGCTTCAGCCGAATGATCACTTAAATCAAAAGGATTAATTGATATTTTTGAATCAGATCCAATCGGAATATACTGACCACCAAAGTTTTCTGTGGTTTTTTTGTAGCTTCCGCCGATATCTAAAATAAATACCTTTGGGTCTTCTTTCATCAAGTGCGTGATAAGCACATTTGTCGAGAAACTTTTACCAGCACCGCTGCCGCCGCTAATCACTTGGTTGTAATTCGTAAGCGTTGGTGAAAACGGGTCAAAGCCGACAAGGCCATCGGATCTATTACGAAGTAATACTCTAGGGATAGCGTGGCCCTTCCAATCACCAAATAGTGGCAGAAAATCAGCTAAAACTTCAGTATTCATCCGGCGTGAGCGTTCCGAGCACCTTGCGTTTGGCAGAGCCAAATCAAAAAACAGCGGAGTTGACGCTAAAGACTCAAGCATTCCTTCAGATCCTGATAGTTCTCGAAATTTAGCTAAGACATCGGCGACTTGGGCATCTAAAATACTTTCGTCTTCATTTTTTAAAAGTACATTTAGTGCTACAGAAAATATTTTTGTTTCACCGCTGACTCTTTTTGATAACACAGCTTCAATATCCTGAAGTTTTGCTGCACTTTCTAGATCTTGAACGCCTTTAGTCCCCGAATACATAGCATACGCAACTCGGCGCTGAGTTTTTAACGCCATATCCTCGTTAGCTTGATCAAGTACTTGCAGAGTTAAGTACAAGTTTGAACCAAACGGAAGTTCACGCAACTTTTCAGCCATCGACGCATATGTTTTCTCAGGCATGATTTTAAGAGAAAGCACGCGGTGATGAGTCTGTCCGATCATGAACCCACGAGGTGTAACTATAAAATCATTTAACAAAAGACCGTCTCTGATGTCTTCTGAATTAAAGGCGTTCTCTGAAATCAGCCCGTTCGGGTTCCACTGCTTGTATAATAGCGAGTAAACCTCATCTTCTGCTAAAATCTTTGATTTAATGCCAACAGTTTCGAAACTTTTTTGAATATTTTGTTCCATCTGATTAAATAGTTTTAACTCGGGCTCTAGCACTGAAGCTGAAAAGTGTTCTTCAGAATCAGCATTTGACTTAAATAATTTGAATCGTCTTTTTGGCTTTTTCAATTTATTCACAAAGTTTCGTCTTAAAACAACATAAAGTTTTTGCTGAATGATTTCGTTATTTTCATTAAGCGATGAGATTTTTTTGATTCGTTCAAGCAGTAGTGATTTCGAAAGCTCACTTGAAGAGCCCTGCATAAGTGACTTGTGTTGATCCATAAGATCACTGGCCCCGCCGCTAGTCATCTGTACGAACTGAATCGACAATCCCTCAGGTAGACCATTTAAAAAATCACAAGTAGTGCTTTTAAGCGAATTTAAATACTCATCCGTGCTACATGAAATGTCTTTCGGCGTTAGTTCAAGTATTGACCCTAAAGATAAATCTTTAAAAATCAATTTGCCGTCCTCAAATCCCCAGACTTGAAGACGATCTACTAGATTTGCATTCATTGAATTATTCCTTTTTTGGGTTTAATAAAGTTTGATCTTTTCTTTGCTAAGCTAAATGCAGACAGTACTTTTGGCTGAAAGTAGAATCTTAAATAATGGAGTAGGAAATTATCTGGTTTTCCGCGCTTTATAAGTTTTATAAACACCGCCAAGCTTAAACTTGGAACCCATGTGAAAAAAAATTTATACGGCATATGTCCCATCACTAGATTTAAAAAAGCTAGTACTGTGAACACCAGAAATAGATCTACTAATTCAAAACCAAATATTAATGTCTTTTTATCTAAGCAGCGGTAAACAGTTGATGTTTTAAGTCCCATTTATCACCTAATGAACCAAGCTTCGGATTAGTGACACAATGGATTCAGCGCCGAAACCAACAATGGCACCCATGATCGCATACATTAAGTGGGCTTTCGCATTAGCGTGTCCGGCCACGAAACTAAGACCTGCAATGACTAACCCGCACATTGCACCTAGTGGCAGAATCGTTCCGACTAGCTTTTCTTGAACAGCGGCTAGTGAACTTTCAACGCTCGCAAAAGCAAGAGCAGGTAGCATGATTAGAATAATAAGACTTAAAATTTTCGTAATGTTTTGGCGGTTAAACTGTTTTTTTAAATGCTTCATATAAGATTTCTCCTTAGTTAATTTGTGATCGGTTTATTTTCTAATTGCGTCAGCATCACAGGTGGTTCCAACATACCTGTATGTTGACGTAATTTCTGATTCGTTACTTTTGGATACAAACGTGAACTCGTTCTGTGAAATTCGTATCCAGTGCATATTGGTGTCAGGTTTTCCGACGCAAGTGACCAGGTATTCAAGGTCAGTCGGGCTGTCTTTTAATTTTTTAGCGGTGCATCCAGGTTCTAATTTTCCGTAGTACGGTTCATCTTGTAGCCTATCTGAAACAAAGCAGATTTTTTGCTCAAATTGAGTGATGCTTCCGTTAATGACCATTTTAAAACTCATATTAAATTGTCCTAAGCGTTGATCTCTTTGGAAATAAACGGCCGTATTTTCATCGGCGAGTGCAAAGTTGAAAGCTGTTAAGACTGTTAGGGCTAAAAGAATTTTTTTCATAAAGTTCTCCATTTCAAAGTTAGGTTTACTTGCATCTGGGAAAGCATTCGCTGGTGCATCGATAGGGGTGGTGGGATCTAAAGGCCTGATCACACCTTGGTGGATTGAATGGATATTTTTTTGATTCCAGTTTTTCAAATTCTTCATAAGACAGTTCTCCTTTGTTGTTTGCTGTTATCTTTCTCAGGTACGATTTAAGTGATTTATAAATTTGAATAATATTTTTCATGATTCTTCATCTTCTTCTAAATCGTTTTCGCGCTGATCCTCGTAGTCTTCGATAAGTTCATCATCATCTGGATCTTCAGCTTCATAACCAGAAGCATCTTCGGTTAATGCTAAAAGCTCTTGATAGGCGTCAACCAGATCAGAATTTTCTATTTTTTCTTCTCTGGTAATCATTCTCCAGATTTCTTCAAGCCTTGATTGAACGACGTAGGCAAGCTTGTCGTCTGAATAATGAGTAAACCCGTCGACATCTTTTTCTAAAAATGACCGAAGTGATGAAATCGCTTCGTCTAATTCTTCACATCCGATTTCGTTTGAAACCTGGTCAAAAAGTTCTTCGCAGCCTTGTAATAATTCTTGATTTAAAAACATAGTTTTCCCCTTTCGCTAAACTAAGCGATTTGTTTGTCTTCGTTGATGTTATGGATAAGTAGCGATTTAGTTTTAAACACAGCCGCATCTAAAATTTGTTCAACAGTGTTCAGTCCCACAGAGCATTTCCGAGCAATTTCAGAAACACTAAGTTCACACCAAAATTTTAAATAGATGATTTGGCGTGATCTATCAGATAGTCCCTGAAATATTTCGTGAAGCTCGGTACATTTATGATTTAAAAGCTCGTTGTTTGCTTCTGGCTGGCTGTAAGTTCGCCGATCACAGATCGGGTGGGATAGTTTTCCATCCCATTCTGATTTTATTTCCTTGGGAATAAAATCATCTACACCCCTCATATATTGGCGGGCAGCCAATGGTTCCCCGCCATGTACCCGTTTTAGAGTTCTAAGTGCCGTATTTTTGTTATAACTGATGGTTCGGTCAGACCGCCCAAAGATGAAGGCAATTTCTTTATGTGTTCGACCTTCGTAAAAATACAGTCGTAAAATTTGCGCTTGATGTGCAGGTAAAGCCGCTAGAAGCTGTTCACAAAAGCTCTGAAGTTTTGGACAAGATTGATAACCAAACTCTTCAAAAATATTTTTTTCAATTTCTTCTGAAATTTTATCAAATACATTTTTTGAAATTAGTTTTTCAGAACAACCAGATTGAAACCAGTTCAGATAGTCATTCCAAGTTTGTTCGTCCCAGGTTTTTGAAATTTCTTTTAGCTCTGCTAGCGGAATTTCCACTTGAGAAGCTGTTAGCCATGGTCTGTCTAATTTTGTTTTCATCAATACCCCTTGTGTGTTTGCGATCATTCGCGAGGGTGTTGATTTCAATTCGTGAACCGAATGCCATGCCAGATCTCAAGTGTTTGATACTTCTTAAGAAAATTAAAAAATGACTGCTTTTGGGTTTTGTTAGAAAAATAATTTTTGGTCGTAATCTCGACCAAAAAACCGTCATCTCTAAATTAAGCGGTAGCGGAGTGGTCGAACCTTCGACCACTTGGTTGAAAGTTCGAACAGCGACTTTTTACAAAGTTTGACTTTAATTGGCGTAATCAAGAAAATATTTATCAGAGGTCTAAATGCTAAAGCTTGGATACACACTTTTTTATGTTGATGATGTTGAAGAAAGTATTTCATTTTATAAAAATGCTTTCGGCTTAGAGTCCGGCTTTGTTGATACTGAAAATAAACAGTTTGGCGAATTAATAACGGGCTCTGCCAAATTAGGGTTTGTTCAACACCAAACGGCTGCAAGCCATGGCTTTCAATATGAACGTTCAAGCCTGGCTAAAAATCCATTTGCTATAGAAATCGGTTTTATTGCCAGCGACGTACAAGCTGCCTTCGACAAAGCTGTGGCCGCTGGCGCAACACCAGTAAGCAAGCCACAGCAAAAGCCTTGGGGCCAAACTGTAGGCTACGTGCGCGATCTTAACGGCTTTCTTGTCGAACTTTGCTCCGAGATGACTTAACTCGACTGAAAATAAGGATTGTGTAGCTGATATACTTGCTACGCTAAATAAAAGAACAAAGCCCTCGGTTTTTCAACAGAGGGCCAAGATAACTGCATTTGAATTTAAAGAAGTGGATTTGAAGCAATATTTCTTAGATATTACTTCACAAGATTATAATTCGGTACCAACATTTCTCTGCCCGAATATAATTCCCAGCAGCGAACGCCGTTGTTCGTAATCACACAAGCCGTTGTTTCGGACATGGTTAGCCCTCGAGGTGCATTTAAATTTTCAGGCACAGTACCCATTTTAAATGAGCCATCAAATGAATAATAAGCCCAACAGTTAACGGTTCCTTGCGTGATCGCGCAGGCAACTTTATTTTTCGCATGCAGTTCACTAATACCCTTAAGACCGGGTACTGCCATGAACTTGAATTTTTTATCCCAGCAGTTTAAGTTTTGATCTGCAACGGCGCAACTAACATCTTCATCTATCGCGATAAGGCTTGGATTTACTAATGCAATCGGTAAAGGTTTGCTTTGTAAGCCCACATATCCAAAATCCCAACATCTGACGCCGGTATCTGAAATAGCACAGCCCTTACTTTTGCTAACAGAGAGCTCACGAGGATTTTGCATACCGCTTACTGTATCATTACCACAAATAACTGTGGCATCTTTTAGGCCACAGACTCTATCTGCATTGAAATCTCTAGACATCGCAATTGATTTTGCGCCATGTAGTTCGCTAGAAAGACTAAATTCTGATCCACCAGGCTGGCCTGTTTGTTTTCTGCTCCAGCAGCGAAACTTATCTTCGTCATCAACACAAGTTGTATAACCGTTCGTCGCCATTTGTGTTGGATTTTTTAAAATAAATGGCGGGGTTACTTGGTCGTAGAAATTGTCTCCCCAGCAGCGCAGGCCATTCGCCTCCAGTGCACAGTTGAAATTCATGGCCGCAGCTATTTGAAAAGGCTTGTTAAGGCCTTGCGGGGTGACCACTTCGCCATTTTCATTTTGGCCTGAACATTCAACACCTTGAGCCGTTAAGCCGCAAGTATGAGCTCGACCGATCGCAAGCTTTGAAGCATTTTTTATTGGGACTGGAAAAGACCTTTGCCCGGTACCATCTAAACTGTAGCATTGAATCTCTTGCCCTTGAACGCCACAGATTTCCTTATAACCTACGAAATGAAGATTCGACATCTTCACATTTTTTTTAAGTAAATTGTATTCACTGTATCCTTTATGAAAATTGTCGTCGTTGCTGCGCCAGCAGACAAGGCCACGAACATCATCCATTGCACAGGCATCGAATTCTGAGACAGCCAAGTCAGTTACTTGTTGCAAATCTTTAGGTGCATCAAGCCCCCAGCCTATGTAATTCCAGCAAACGACTCCCTTATCTGAAGCGACACAGCTCATTGAATCGTAAACTCTAAGCTGTCTAGGGTTAATCACTGAAATTCCACTTGGTGCTGGCTGTCCGTAAAGATCATGACCCCAGCAAGTTACAAGATTACTGCTGGTCGCACAGCCAATTAATTTATCCATAGAAATTTCGGTAACGCCTTTTACTTTTTGTTTGGGCCCTCGGTGAAGATCAAATTGGACACTATATCCCGTACATTGAAGTTCGCGGTCAGGTCCTACGGCAGCACAAGCAGCATCTACACCACCGCCTATGACGGACACGTTTTTAAAATCATTCCAATGGAAACCATTCCACCCCATCTTACCAAAAAAGCTTGCACCCCAGCATTTCCCATCACCACTCTCAAGAATGGCACAGCTCAGCCCAGGACCAACTGCAATATCTATAGCTTTTTGAAACTGCGAAGAATCATGATCAACATAATGTATTTCTGCTGGCGAAACCGCAGCTGGATTAGGTGAAGCTGGTTCAGCTGCAGGACGCAGTTCTGTAGAATTGTTCGAAGGACTGCATGCATTTAATAAAATGGCAAAAGTGAGTAGAATTATTTTTTTCATAAGCGATAACTTAATGGAAAAAAGAAAATATTTCAATAACAGCGCGAAAAATCGCCCATTTGTGCAAGAATACTCCTAAATGGAGAATTTTTTATCTGTAAAAATTTTGAACAAAACCCAATCCTTCAGCCTGTAATGCGTTACATTTGATCTGATCTTTTTAGCCACTTTAAGCGCATTTGATAAAACCTGACCTCAATGAATAAATCGTCATCTTTTCAAGTCATAGTTTGCTAAATCAATTCTATCCGCAAGCCCGTCAGGTCTATTTTCGAAATAACTGGCACTTTGAGTAACTTGGCTCGCTCAATGACTTTTGAATCGCTAGCCTGCCCGGTGACTAAGGCAGACTGTCCCTGCAAGCTATTGCTTTCAATAAAATCTAAACCGTTGGCTTTATCATTTAAGTTATAGTCTGAAAAAATATAGATTTCATTCTGGTCAAAATTTTTAATTTGCTCTGATAGTTTTGACGCGCTTTTAAAATATTCAGCTGGCCGATCAAACTGTAGGTCGTTAAGTTTCTGTTTCCATGTGTTCAATACAAGCTCATCATCATCTAAGACAAAAACTTTTGTGTCAGAAGCCAGAATTATTTTATGCTTACTTTTTTTCGGCAAAACCAAAGTTAACTCAGCGCCTTGCTTTTGCTCTGAAATAATAGTGATACGCCCATTGTTTTCTGTGGCAAACTCGAAAGCTCCAAAAAGACCTAACCCAGAGCCAAATTTTTTACCATGCGTAAAGCCCTTCTCGCCAAGCCGATTAATTATCTCAGCTGGAATACCTTGGCCGTCATCCGTAACTGTAAATTGAATTTCATCAGCGATTTCGGTGAGGCTAATTTTAATATACGTTGCCTTTGCTTCTAACGAGTTTTGTATAAAGTTAGACAACACTCGAAGCAATTCGTATTTATCGGCAAACACATCGTCTAAAAATGGTGGGGCAACTAGTTCAAATTTGACCCTGTTGCTTGTCGCAAGCTTCTTTTCTTCGATTAAGCTTTCAATTTGTTTTAATAATGCTTCATCAACGTCGGGTCTAATATTATTTGTAGAGACTGATCTTTTTTCTGACAAATCATCGACGATGTTATTGATGCGGCCGATTACCGAATGTAAGACATCATTACTCGTGTCTTTAAAGTGATGAGTCATAGAATTTAAAATCACAATCGGCTGAGCCAAATCATGGGCGGCTTGCTTTGCCTTTTGAGCATAACTTTCTATAAGTTTTTGTTCAGATTTTTTAAGCAAAAATATGATTGAACCAAATAACAAAGTTAAAAATGAAAATATTGAACTAGTGATCCAAAATAAATTGTTTATTTTTTTTGAATAAATCGAGAAAATAATTTTTAAATTCGGGCTATTTGGAACTTCAAGTTGTATGTATTTTTTGAAAAACCCTACGTTTTGAATTCTTGCTTCATTCAGCCGAATTTTTGTTAGATCAAAGCGCTCTCCGAACTCAACTAACGAACGAAGCCTTATGTCTGTCTTATCAACAACTGTAAGGCCTTTGATAAATTCACTTGAAAGTAATACTTTTTGTGTTTTTGTCATACTTGAAAGTAAGCTGCCTTCAATAATTGAATTTTCTTCGGCCTTAATCCAAGCCATCATAGCTTCGTTTGAGGCTGAAGAAATATATTGATCAAATAAGATATAAAACAAACCAAAAAAGATAAAAACCAGTGTCACAACAGAAGCTAGAATATGTTTTATTTTCATAAACACATTCTTTCTATAGCGCCGCCAATAAACGCAGGCTGATTTTCAAATAAGCATCGATGAACACTATGGGATTCAGCAGAAGGTATTTTTTCATCGATAACTAAATATGGAAAAACAATCTTTTTACTGCCCGAGTGTGCAAGCCGATTATAAAACGACCGCTTACCGTCATGGGTCGCGTAGTAAAGAAGTCTTTTTTCGTAAAAACTTAATTCAACGGGCTTGTTCTTATTTTGAATTAGCACAAGTGCGTGACGTAGCAGCTCAGAAATTGCTCTGGACATTATGCTTAATTCGTCATTTAGATTCCCACATGCGCCGCCAGTCACAACCCCGTCTATAAACTCAACGACTACTATATTTAGTTGATGTGCTGTGTAGTTTTCAAAATCTGGCTGAATAAGATGAATTTTAACTATCGGTCGCTGCTGATGTATTTCTAAAAGAACTTTCGAACATTCTAAATACTGAATAGAAAACTGTTCTATCGAAAATGTTTTATGCACATAGGCAACGTCTGCATCATCCCACCAAGTAGCCCAAGCAAATCTTTCTAAAGCTTCAGCTAAAGCATTATCTCTGGCTTTTGACTTTGCTAAATCGATATCAATACCAATGTTTGGATAAGCTGCAAAGCCGTCCGATCTTTCGGTGCTACATGATTTTAAGCCTTGCTTGTGACCTGCGCTAAACGAATTTCTTTCAACGCACTCAGAAGTCGCTTTTGCTAAAGCCACTTCTGGTTTAAGGTCAAAACCCGTAAATGTTCGATCTGTTATTAGCCTATCTTCTTCCGTTTGAATTAGATTAAACCAAAAAAAATCAGCAACTTTAGAATATTCAATATTTTGAATATCCTTAAACTGAGCTTTCGTTTGCTGCAAAGACTGAACTAGCATTTTTAGACTCATTCAAAAACCTGCCACGGTGTCGGCGCAGCTGAGCCCTGCGGAATTTGTTTAAGTCTATTTTTGTCTTTTGAAAAATAAAAACGCCTAACGTGAGTATAGACATTAAACATTGCCTGATCGTGCAGATACTTATTAACGTCTGCGTATTTAGTTTTATCTGATTGGTCATCCACTAATTTTTTGATTAGCGTCTGAAGATTTTCATCCTTTGTAATAAAATTAAGCGGTTTGTGTAGGTTTGGCGTAAATAACATCTGTAAATCGCCAACGGGATCATTTGCCCAGAACCCCGATCCTGAATTAAAAATAGCAACCTCGCCTTGAACAAATTTTTCAGCTTGTTCTTTACGTGTTTTAAATACGATTGGTTGACCCTTTAATTCTAAAGACTTCAATGTCTGCTGAAATGCTTTTACAAACCCAGAATTTTTTTCGTTTTCAACGTAGCCCCATTTTATTTCACTTTTTCTAAGCCGCTGTACGCAACTGTCGATATCTGATTTTTTTAACTTGCTAACAACAGTGTTTTCTAAATCTTTACGATTTAAATAGCCTGATATAATTTTAGTGAAAATACTTGATTCTGCTGGTGAGCTTTCTTTTGTAGTTTTCTCGTACTCTTGACGAAACTGGTGAGCAAAAACAACTCGACAAAGTTTGTCATTAAACGGGGCAAGCTCAGGACTTATCTGTACAACAGCAAACCGCGACGCTGGTAAATAATAGAACGAGTCAAATTTTCTAAAAACTTCTAGTTCGTCAAAAGTATACATTGATTCGTTACCAGCAATGACCGATTGGCCGCTTATGTTTTTTAGCTCTGTAGCTATTTGAATAGCTGGCACATACTTAAACTTAATATTTTCTGGACCAGAGGTATTAATTCGTTTTTTAAACTGAATTGTAGTTTGATCGCGTGATTCTATTTTATAGCGACCGCTTTCGGGTATTTTTTCGCAAGTAATTTTGCTCGTTTTTAAATCGACACATTTTTTAGGAATAATCGAAAATAGCTCTAAGCAAAACCGAAATAGTGGGTGCGGGTGATCTTGAGTTAGCTTAATCGTTATTTCTTGTCCGTTAATTTTAATGCCTTTGGGTAAAGACTTCAGCGGGGCGATTTCTTTAACCCATTCAGAAACGCCTTCAATTGAATCAATCACCGGAAATTTAGGTCGAGCATATGTCATCCGTAAAACAGAAAAAGCCACGTCCTCAACGGTCATGCTTTCTCCGTCAGAGTACTTAAGGTCTTTTTTAACTTTCCAATGAATTGTTTTTGTTAATTTATCGTAGCTGAATTTTTCTAATACCAAGCTGCTAATCGCATCTGAAGCGTCAATTTCGAGCGGGGTTGCATAGATCATTCGTGCAACTGGCAAGTTTTGCGTTTGGTCCGCGTCTAACGGATCAAGCGATGTCGGTTGATCCGTCTCAGTTATTATATACTCATTCATAGTTACTCCGAATGCATTTACATCAAATCCAATTATTAAAATAATGGTCGATAGCCAGCTTTTATAAGACACGATAGCTCTCTTTTTTTACATTTTATAGTCTTGGGTTGATGGCGTCATATCTTTCCAATTTTTTCTCTCTACAGAAATCTCGCCATCTGTTAACCAATTAATCAAATTCGAAATGGTCGTCAAAATCTGTTCATCATCAATTTTTGAAAGTGCAACATCGTTAAATATAAAGATTTCTGACTTGCTAGTTTTAGTAATTAAACCCAATTCAAATAACTTTGTTGTCAGACCTATTAAATTATTTTTTTGCTCGTAATTTTTCAAGTCCATAGCCGAGACCAAAATAGGTGTCTCAGAAGCTTTCGCTGTTGTTGATGCCAATAGAACCATTGCAAGTGTTTTAGCTGTTTTTTTCATTTTCATCCCCCTGATGAGTTATTTTTAATTTCTGCATTCGACTATACATTGTAGTATACGGACACTTTAAGCCTTCGGAAGCAGCATCTCTGAGTGATCCATATTTTCTGAGGTGATGTTTTATCAGCGCGACCTCTTCTGCTTCTTGCTGCTGTTGAAGCTCTTCTAGCGACATGCTAAGTTTTTTCTTTTCATTAGTTTTAGCATCGGCAAAAAATTTACTGTCGATGTGCTTTAAAGTTATTCTTTGCTCGTCATTAAAAAATTCGAATAGCCTTAGAAGCTCGGCATATAGTTCGCGAACGTTTCCAGGCCAAGCGTATTTTTCAAATTTGCGAATTACTTCCATCAAGATAACTTTATCTGACTTTTTAATTTTTTTATAATTTTCAACCAGCGGCCTAATGTCATCAATTCGATCTCGTAGCGACGGCACATGAATTCTGATGACGTTTAATCGATAAAATAAATCTTCTCTGAATTCTTTTTTAAGCACAGCTTCTTCTAGATTTTTATTGGTGGCCGCAATAATTCTTACATTTACTTTTTCTAACTTGCTTGAGCCAACCGGAAAGAATTCGCCTGACTGTACTGCGCGCAAAAGCTTAACCTGCTGATCAAGCCTCATGTCGCCAATTTCATCTAAAAATATAGTTCCGCTATTAGCCGATTTGAAATGGCCAAGCCTATGATCTGAAGCGCCCGTGAACGAGCCCTTCACGTGACCAAATAGTGTAGATTCAAAAAGATCATTCGGAATGGCTGTCATATTATCAGAGACAAAATTCATGTTTTGTCTTTTTGAAAGACGGTGAATAGCTTTAGCCACCTCTTCCTTGCCGACGCCTGATTCACCTGTGATTAAGACAGGGCTATCAACGCCCGCAGATTTTTTAATTAGAAAGGCAACTTTTGCCATTTCAGCAGACGTGCCGGACAAACCAACTGATTCGATCAAAGCTCTGTTTTCAGACTGAGTTGAGTCTTGAAATACTTCAGAGGATTCAATATATTTTTTTAAGCACAAATTGATTTTATTCTTTGTTGCTTCAGCTGAAGATCTTTTTTCTATAAAATCAACAGCGCCCGAACGCCATGACTCAATAGCTGCTTCTTGAGACTCGTCACCGGAATACATAGCTACGATCTGGTGAGGATTTATTTTTAATATTAACTTGGTCACATCAGCACCAGACTGATTAGGCAAACGGTAGTCCATTAAAACCAACGCAAACTGCTGACTATTTTTTTCGAATAGCTGTAAAGCCTGCGACGTAGTAGTGCAGCCAACAACTTCAATTTCGGCCTGGCTAGATAAAATAGCTTTGACCGACGAAATAATTTTTTCTTCGTCATCGACCACAAGTATTTTATATTTAGTTGAATGGCGCTTCATCAATCCCCCCGAATCGAACGAGGTTTACTAGTACAAGCTGAGTGCCAAGTGTATTTTTTAAGCAACAATCGCGTCTAAGTATTCAATACAGATAAGCATTTTTTAATTTTGTATTTTCGGCACGCTTCGTGGCTCAGCTAATTTTTGGTCGAAATCTCGACCAAAAACACGTGTAAACTTAGTTTAAGCATTTGATATTTATCGGCATTTAGAGTTTTAAATAATTTTAAAGAATCTTCAAAAGTGATGAATTTTTTTCATACCGTTTAAAGCGCCTAAAACATGATCCTAACTGATCAATGACTGCGGGTCATGGCTTTTGCCATGTCTTTGTAAGTTCGTTTCGGTCGTAAGCTTCTAATAGGATTAGGCTCGTTCCCATGCCTAAGTGTTAATAAGCTGTTCGCTGGGTGGTGGCGTTTGGCTTCAGTTGGATTCCGTTTCTATCCATTTCCAGTGCGCGCGCGTATTGAAAATAATCGGTGTACAGATTTCTGACACTATCAATAGGATGCTCTTTCTAGTAGAGTCGCATCTCTTGCAAAGGAATAACCTAATGAAATCCATTATACTTTTACTTCTTGCTACTTCATTTACCTTGAGTGCAGAAGCTTACTCCTACGGTTACTGTTATGATAATGAAGGAAACCTACGAGCTGGCGATGCTTCATTGGGGCCGGCAAATTGTGCCGGCATAATCATCAAAACAGATGCGAAAATAACCTGTATGGGCGTTGACGGAATTTTGCGAAAAGGAAAAGCGACGTCCCCGATTTCTTGTGCTGGCGAAGTTGCTTATATGAAACAGTCCGATGCGGCAGAATGGTATTCTTGTCCATTCGGCACACACTTACCCACAGCTCGTGAATTTGCAGAACGAAGCGAATCTTTTGGTGCGCAAGGCATTTTGAAAAATGTTGATGGCTCTAGCGTTACCCTAGAGCAGGTTCAAAGTGGGAGTGTTAATCTGCCATCGGACTACAATCTAATACAGGCAATTAATGACAATAATAAGAAAGACTATTTTTATTTCTCTTTTAAGGGATTCCGGAATCCCGGTGGTGATTTGGGTAAAATTTTTTGGTCGTCGTCACTCGTTGAGTACGATAGCGACCAAGCGTACGCCTTCTTTGGTGCCGATGGATATGTTGGAACATGGTGGCGCTTCCACAACGAACCCAAAAAAGCAGTTCTTTGTGTTCCAAACCGTTAGAGCGTTGATTTTAGTTTTTCTCAAAACCACTTCCTTGTGAAAATTTTTAGTTACGCTAAAACTCCGCAACGAAAGCGGAGTTTTTTATTACTTTATCTTGTCCCCAAGAAAAATTTCTAAATATAAATAATTTTAACTTTTTCGACGGGGATGCAGTGGGTATCACTATTTCAAAAAGTCAGTAAGGATCGCTAAAGTGACCTAGTCAGCAAAGCGATCCTTTTGTACGAGGCCGTGGGGACGTGGTCTCATTTTCAATGAATTTTAAGTTAAAAACTTGTTAGGACCGCTAAGTTGTGATTTTCGTCCCCATTTTAAAGGCTACAAAAGGCTAAAGCGAATATGTTGGCGCTGGGCTTCAGTTGGATTTGGTTTCCGAGTGAGTTGAAAAAATCAAGTTTTCGTAGTAAACAAAAGATCTTTAACCCCTACTGGAGGAGAAATGAAATTTGAAATGTCTAAGTGTATAGCTTTTGAGACCAAACAACGCAAAGAAGCGTCGGAATTTTACAAGAAAGTAATGGGTTTAAAGGCGACTGATGAGAAAGAGTTTTTTACCGAATTCTCCAATGGAAACACTCAGTTTTTTGTAGTGGATCAGGATAAATGCCCTGGCTTAATGCTCGACTTTATTGTTGAAGACAGAGAAAAAGCGATGGAACACTTGAAGGCAAATGGTTGTAAAATTATTCAGTGGCAGGGAAAAGACAAAGACTGCTTCGTCCAAGATCCTTTCGGTTTAGTTTTTAATTTAAGTCAGAAATAATCTACGTCCAAAACCACTTCATTTTGAAAATTTTTAGCTACCAAAAATCCACTCTAAAAAAGTGGATTTTTTCTTTGTACCCACATTAAGTTTAAAAAATATTTGTATGCCACAAACAAGTTTATTTTTAGTGGCGGGGATCGAGTTGAAACCAGTCAAAAAGATATCCTTTTGGCCACTTCCGACAAAAAAATAGGAGTCCTTAAAAAAGAACTCCTATTCAAAGTCAGCCCAGAGCAGATGCCGATTAATAAAATTTGGATCAAATGTTTTAGGGTTATAAAAGCCATTCACCCAGGTCAGCATTTCATCTTTTTCTTCGTTGTCTTTACCAGCTAAGGTTTTCTTTAAATTTTCAAAACCAGGAGGCCCACCACAATCTTCAGGCGGACAAGCGTTTTCACCAGCTATACAAACTGGGTAACTCATACGCGGATCATGTTCTAAAGTTTTAACAATTTCGACTTCATGCTGCCAACCATCACCGAAGTCATATATGTAGATGAAGTTTTTTGAATTCTTAATAACTTCACTAAAAGTAATTCCTTCGGCCTCAATCATATCGTTTTCAAAGTCTGAATCAATTTCACCATATGATTTATTATTTATTTTAAATTCATAAAGATGTCTTGCTTCCCAGCCCATCGTCATTTGAATCAGCATATGTAACTCAGAAAGATCTATGATTTCGTGAGCTAAAAAAGACCTCCAAACAGCAGGTGATGTACCTAGTAGAGTAACTTTAAATTCATAAACTTTTGGTGCTTGAGTGACGGATTTTAATTTAGTTTTTTTCTTTGCCATAAGAAGAGCATATTTATAAACATACAATTCAGGCAATGATTTTTAATCATAAGTTTCGTAACCAGCTCCGCCGGTAACTTCATGAACTTTACTTCTAGCTTCAGTTTCGATCTTAACCTGCACTTGCTGAATAATATCTTCTGAAACGTTCATTGCCTTCATGGTATCAATCGAACTTTCAGATTTATTTTCAGTGATTTTCTTTTGAAGATCGTCTAATTTTTGTTTCTGTTCTTTATCTTTACGAGCTAAAAATTCTTTTTTCTGGGCTGATACTGAACCGTGCGAACATTTTGAGATCCTTGCAATCTCCCTAAACGATAATCCGGCTTCTAAAAGTGATTCAATCAAAGCCGAATTTCTTTTTCGTACACGGCCAATAATTTTACCTTTGGCCTTCGCATTTTTCATACCTGCACGGACCCTTTCTTGAATCATTGATCTTTCTAACTGAGCCAAACTGCCCAAAATTGTGAACATGGCAATTCCCATGCTGGATTCGGTATCAATCTGCTCGGTTATGCTGACGAATCGGGTTTTGCAGTCCTTGAAAATCTGTAAACCTTTTAATAAATGCATTGTGCTTCTGGCGAATCGGCTGAAGGCAAAAACGATGACTTGGTCAGCGTCAAGCCGCTTCACTCGGTCCATCATTTTATCAAGGGCTGGCCTGCTTTCTTTAGCGCCAGAAACGCCGTGATCAGTGAAAGTTTCATATTCGGTGATGTTATTGCGAGTACACCATTCTAAAAGTGCGCGTGCCTGTGATTCAGCCCCATTCGTCTGATCTAAAGTTGAAACTCGAATGTATAGAAATGTTTTTTTCGACATGTTTTACGTCCTATTTTGAGGGTTTTTGAATGCAAAAAAGCCCGAAGGGATAACTTCAGGCTTAAAATAATTTTTTTAGATTTTCTGCAGGGCCTTAGCGGCCCGTGAGCTGCTTTGTGTATTTCGAATACGACATAATACCCTTTTGTGACTTTTCGCTAGCAAGCCCCATCATCATCAGCGTGCAAAACTTTAACTGACCGATAAGTGCTAGTAGCAAACCAAGCCTTACAACAAACGAAACAAATTTTACGATTTCCATAGCGTGTCCTTTAACCTTTTGTTCAGGTTCAAAAAATTTATTTCACACGCGTCGTCCCCGCAGTGTTGCAGTGATCGACGCAGATAAAATCGCTCTATAGAAATTACGTGTAGTAAAAGTTGTAGCAGACTGTAGCAAGACTTTGAAATACCTAGAAATGCTCTGAAATATTCCGCTTTCGATTATGTCGCTTTCGTTCTGTTGTTAAGTACTTAATGCGACTGACAAATTTAAATTTTGATTGCTTTCATGAGAGAAAGAATGGCGGAGAGAGAGGGATTTGAACCCTCGTTAGCTCTTTTGGAACTAAGAGCGTTTAGCAAACGCTTGGTTTCAGCCACTCACCCACCTCTCCGCACGAAAAGTTGATCAATTTTGCTGAACAATGCCTAATTTAATAAGCGAATGAATAAAATGCCAGAGAGTTTTTACCAAATCAAGGAATGGTGTCACACAATACTTGATTTTAGACTTTATTTTCTGTAAACCATTACTTCACCTAAATTCATCACGTGCAACCGTAGTTCAGCTGGATAGAATACAACACTACGAATGTTGGGGTCCCAGGTTCGAATCCTGGCGGTTGCACCATTTTTAATCTAAATCTTAAATTTTCATTCCAATGAGTTACTTTTGACGACTTTTGCGTCTTTGAAGTACGAGTTTTTGCTTTAATTTCAGAGGCATCTTCTCGCTGGCCGCAGACCATGCATCTGAATGGATACTCGCCAAATTCGTAACAATAAATTGGGTCGTTTCTTTGGGATAGACATTATAAGCCTCCCGCAAAGTCCAACCGACCCCTTTTTGCAGGTAATACTCCTCGGCTCGTATATGAGGTTTAACCATCGAAATCACTAAAGAAAATGGAGGTTTTACCTTACGCGCGCGAGCATAATAAAACAAACCAACGATCGAAATCCGACGAAGCCATGAATTTTTATGCCGATTCCACTTTTTATAAGTCGGTAGCAATTTTTGAGAATTGGCCTCAAAAACTCGGGCCAAAACTCCGCAGTACCCGTCTGACAAAGCCCAATTATCAATGTGCGGAGCCCATTTAATTATTTTTTGGATATTCTTAAATAAAAATTCTGTCGATTGTTTTTCAAGCCAAATAATCGCTAAGGTTTTTGCTTCAAAAATACTAGATGAAAACCATAAATTTTCAATTTCAGACAAAGTCCAACTCGACATATTTTCGGTGGCAAATAATGCGCGAACATCAGGTATTTTCAGATTCAAATACCGCAAACGACTTTCATTGCCGCCGATGTAACTCTCTCCAAAAAATTTCTCGCTCGTGATCGGCGTCATTTTCTTGAGGTTATTTTCTAAATCTAAAGTCAACTTGGTTGGTCGCACAGGAATCCTTATTGAATATGTCTGTATTTGATCATAAGCTAATTCTATGAATTTCAAATTAATTTTTAAAATCAGCGTCCTTGTTTTTGCCTTGGTTTTAGTCGTCGCTGGGCGACGTTTTTTTAAGTCTGCAGATTTTCAAAAAAATGCCAACGAGATATTTGCTGTTGAAGCAAAGCCCTTTCAATGGTGCTCGCCCGAGCGCAAAACATTCATGTGGATCGACACTGACCTCGCCGCTCGATTTAAAAACCAACCCCCCGAGGCTATTGCCAAAAAGTACTGCCTTGTCCTTGCAGAATCGATACAGGGCGTTGATTTATCGACAATCTCTTGGACCCCTATCGCCCAATCTGTTGATAGCGAAGGGCAAAAAGTCGTTTTAGAGTGGAATAAAGAAATAAAATTATACCGCGCGGACGGTTTGCCCTTTAAATCGTCAAGTCTGAGTCGAGAAATCAACCCATAATTTATTCGACATCTTGACGAAGCCTTCTGATTTCGCTATTTTGTTTTCTACGTTCAAAAGTAGCTCAGTTGGTAGAGCAAGCGGCTGTTAACCGCTTGGTCGCAGGTTCGAGTCCTGCCTTTTGAGCCATTTTTTTTAAGCCGAAGGCGATAAGCTCAAAGCCACGAACCCGCTCAAAAGGCGGGTTTTTTATTTTCCAACTCCAAATAGTTGATTCAATGCTGATGGATAGTTGGAAGACCAAATCTGCTGTTGGTTATCTTCAAGATCTTTTGAATACTTTTTCAACCAATAATGTGGAACTGAAGAGTTATAATGATGTTCTGAGTGATAATTAATATCGAGCGGCAAAACCATTTCCATAAACCATTTCGAACCACGCACACTACGAATCAACATTAAAACCGAGGGGTTCTTTTCAAAGGGACCGTGTTGCAAACCACCCATCAGTAAAACATAGGGTTGAGTAATAAATAAAAGTGGAATTAACAAAAAGAAAAAATACAGATGAAAAATATCGTAATAAAATAACACGAAAAATAAAATCATATTAAAAAAAACAAACTCGACGAAGTCGCCATTAACTCTGTTCTTTTTAATTTTCGAAACAATACTTTCTTTTGAAAAAAAGACGTCATTAATTTCGGTATAATAATCAATAAATTTACGCAACGTTTTCAAAGTCAGTAAGTCTTTTAAATTTTGTCCAAGATAAGTTGAAATTTGAATTGGATACTCTTTGTATAAACCAAAGTCAGGATCGTAAGTGGTATTCCCTAAAGCACGATGATGTAAAAGATGAAGTTTTCGATATTTACTAAATGAAATGCAAGTGGGGAATGCACAAAACCAACGACCGAAAAAATTATTAACTCTGGGGTTCGTAAATAGAGATCCATGAATGGCTTCGTGGCTCAATAACGATAAGGCGAGGATACGATTCGCAATGATCAGAATCGATAAAGGGTAAAAATAGATAGACAGATGACACAAATAAATGGCCGCAGCTATGGTCACATAGCAGATTCCGATATCAAAAAACGGACGCCAAAATAGAAGTGGATACTTATTTCTGCTTGTTACAGCCATACCGTTTAAGTTATCTCAGAATCTTATAATTTTCTAGTCTTATATGGCTCCATGAGTATAGACTTTTTAGAGGCGGTTTTTCCATGATAAAAAACAAATCTATTGCTATTTCAGTTTCGATTTTAGCTTTCTCTTTAATAGTTTCCTTTTTTTTATTTAAGAGCACTCCACCTAAGATCTCAAAAACAGCTATCGTCTATAATCCAGTTTCATTAAATCACGATAGACCCGGCGAGCCCGAATCTGCGCTGCGATTGAAATCAATTATCGAAGAGTTGAAAAATCAAAATATCTGGGACCAGGTCCACCGAATGACTGCACGACCTGCCACTGAGGATGAATTGAGATTGGTACACGATGCTGACTACATCGAAAGCGTCAAAAAATTATCACAAAGTCATATTCAAAAATTTCTAAACTCCGATAAATGGGCCCCATATAATGGTGAATATTCGTACCAAAGCGCAATCACTGCTGCCGGAGGCTTGATTGATCTATCTGAGGCTGTTGCTCGGGGAGAATTTGAAAATGGCTTCGCAATAATCCGCCCCCCCGGTCATCATGCTCTGAAAAATAAAGCCATGGGTTTTTGTATATTTAATAATATTGCAATTGCCAGCAAAAATTTAATCAATAAAAAGCTCGCACAAAGAATTTTGATATTTGATATTGATGCCCATCATGGAAATGGTATCGAAGAAGCATTTATGAACTCAAAAGAAGTTGTCTATATATCTTTGCATCAAAATTTAATTTTTCCATATACAGGTGATGTCAGTACCGAAAATATAAAGAATATAAAACTTAATTTTTTAGAACCTGAAGAAAATTATAAAAAATATTTTGAAACAGCATTGAGTAAGGCTATTGAAAAATTTAAGCCAGACTTTATCTTTGTATCTGCAGGATATGATGCTCACTGGAGAGACTATATGAGTAACTTAGGCCTGACATCAACTGGGCACTTCTGGCTTGCTGAAAAATTGGTCCAATCAGCAGCTGTGTACAGCAATAAAAAAATCGTGTTTTCTTTAGAGGGCGGCTATGATTTAGAAGCGCTCTCTCAAGGCGTTTCAAATTCTGTTAAAGCACTTTTACATAGAAAAGACTTTTCAGATACAATTGGTCAGGCGCCAAAAAATTAATATGATACTATTTAATATAGAATTTTGGATTATTTTTTGCGCGTTTGTTTCAATTTATTATTTGGTTAATTTGAGATGGCAAAATATTCTAATTCTCGCAGGGAATTTTTTATTCCTAGCTACAAGTGATTTAAAATCGGCAGCTTTGTGTATAGGCAGTGTTTTTTTTCAATATTTGATTTATTCCAAAATTATAGAAAATAGAAACTCTAAGTCGACAAAATTAAAATGGACTTTATTTGGAGTTACGGCTCAATTCAGTTTGCTTGCATTTTTTAAATTGAATGTTCTTGGCGATCAAGCACTACCTCTGGGAATATCTTATTACTCATTAATGCTTGTTGCTCTCGTCGCTGAAACTTATTGGGGACGGCATTCTCATGTTTTAAATTTTTCTGATTTTGTAAGGACTGCAACATTTTTTCCAATGCTATTTATGGGACCGATCGAACGACTAGCTCGATTAAATCAACAGTTTCAAACCCAAAGAAAATTTACAGCAGCGAACATACAGAGTGGATTCTATGACACTTTTTTAGGCCTATTTAAAATCACAGCAATTTCTAATATTTTAATGGCAGTTGTAGATCACGAAAAAAATTCAACACATTCGATCAATGGCCTAGGACTGATTATCTATTGCTTCCTGTGCTTTATAAAAATATATGCAAATTTTTCCGGATATATTAATGTTGTACAAGGCATCTCATCATTTTTGGGCTTCAAACTAACGACGAACTTTAACCAACCTTATTTAGCAAATAATATAGCGGATATTTGGAAGCGCTGGCACATATCGCTGACGTTATGGCTTCGCGATTTCATTTACTTACCCATTCTACTTAAAACGAAGAACTTTTACTTTGGATCTGCCGCAGTTATTTTTTGTGTTGGAACTTGGCATGGCTTATCAGTTGATTATTTGTACTGGTCAATCTATTGGAGTGTTCTGTTCTGGGTGTTTTCGATATTTAGTACAATTAAATCAAACAATCTGTTCGTTCAATTATTCAAATTAAATTGGGTCGCAATTTGTCTGACTTTATTAGCAACAAGCATGAGTACTTTATGCTTTATGATACCTTACCATGGATACACAAAACTCATGGAAAGATTAATTAAATTTGACTTGAACAATATCAATTCATTATTGCTCAGTGCAAATCTAAGCACTCATAAATGGATTTTTTTGTGTATAGCAATTTGCGCTGCCTTCATTTACGATCAAAATTCATATAAAAATAAACACATTCATATCAAAATATTATTTTTGATTTTTTTATGCGGACTGCTCGGCGAAATAAAATCAAATGCATTTTTGTATCTGAGTTTATAATACGAGGTCTTTCTTTAAGTATTGAATGTCACAAGCCTGGCCTGGCAATTCGCAGAACAAAATAAATCCGTTTTTATTCCAAAAATCAGATGATTTAGAAAAACTGTTACTTGTCACCAAAATTTTATTACATTTTTCGGCCAAAGCCTTCTGTTCAAATTTTTGAAGTAACTGTCGACCTAAAGCCTTGTTTCGATGCTCTTTATCGATCCAGATCGCATCGATGTAGGCATAGTCGTAGCTGATCCACCCACAAATACCACCAATTAAATTTTGCGTGTCAGTCTTTGCTGAAAAGCTGACCGGCAAACATCTTTTTAAACTTTGATCAATAGAACTTTCCGCAAAAATGATGTCTTGCACTTTGCGCAAGTGTAATTCAAATAAGAAACTATTTTTGCTATCCTCAGAAATAATACACTCAGATTGTAAATTCATATTTAGTTCTCCAAATTTAATTTTTGAATTATTTCAGTACTCAAACCGTCAGCAACAAGCTTAGCCCCGGCATCCGTGAGATGCATAAAATCATCTTGAAAAAGATCCACGACATTAAATTCTGGAATTTTACTTTCAATCATATCTGCTAAACTGACAAATTGCAGGCCGTCCGGAGAGAATGAAATCGCTTCTTGAACTTGCCAATTCGATTGGTTCGGATACTGCAAAGCAAATACTTTCGAATGATTTGCTAAAATGGCTTTCACTAATTTTTCGTAACTCTCAATATCAATTTCAGAATCCGGCAGACTTGCAAATTGATCTCTTTGTTTAAACAATAAATTGGCTGAGTTTTTATCATTCGCCTTTTTATAAAAATAGAGTTTAGTTATATAATAATCACGGTCACGAACATACGATTCTTCACTGAGATGACGTTGATCTTTATCAAGGATATAGACATCAAATGATCTTGCAACTAAGCCTAATATTTGTTTTGACTCTGAATATAAACCGACGAGTTTATTAAAGAAATCTTGTCCTTGTTGATAAAGCTTTTCTTGAACAAAACATTCTTTGAGAACCATCAGCGGTCGTCTTTCGGGCGCTCGAAGTAAAAATGATCGCTGGAAATATTTAATTGTGTTACCACAGTCTTTATTTTGGTAATGAAACCAGGCGTAGGAATTGATTGCATTCAGATGATCAGGAGACAACGCTAAAGCTTTTTCAAAGTGAGTTTGAGCTTCTGGCATTTTTTTAATTTTATGAAAAGCCTGACCGAGGTTGGAGAATACTTGTGCCTGAGTTTCACGATCGAGCACTTCATTTGAACATTTTTGCGCTTGTTCGATCACATTTTTTTGCTCTGGTTGAACTACCGTTGCTAGTAATGAAAGTTCAAGACAGTTTATTTCAAGACTTTTATATTTGTTAAGCAGCTCTGATCTTTTAGCTTCAGATAATAAGTCGTCAGTTCGAACTTGACGATATTTCTCTTGATCCGGCTTTTGAAAATTTATTCCCAAAATCTGTTTCATTCTATTTTTGGAATATACCAAAAAATGGTAAACCTTGGATTTGAATAGAATAGAATTCAGATAAAACAGCTGCGAAGATATTGGATTTAAACCACTTTGCTTAAATACAACGTAGTCACTGTTCCCAAGTAGAATAAGGCTTAAATCGGGTTTAAATGTTTGCAATACTTCATTGATTTTTCGATAAGCCAGCGCCGAAGAATTGGCCGGCTGTGAGGCGTTGTAAAAAACAAATTCTTTTTTCGATTTCTTTTTCAGAGACACGAGTAATTGATTATACAGAGACTCGTCTTGATTCGCATCACCAAATACAGAATCAGAAATAACCAAAATACGTATTTGCTCTGAAGATTGTTTTGCGACTTGAAAATTTTTTAAGTTGTCTCTGGCATATAATCCTAGCTCTAAAGATGCGAGCCCAAGAAAAACGAACACGATGCTCGTAAATATGGATTTAAACTTCATGTTAAACTCAATATGTATTCGCCAGAAGCAGGTCGCAATAAAAAGCCTTCTGGGCTAAAAGTTTTTCCATAGGAACCGGAATTTTCTATGACGATACAATCACCCACATTAACAACGTTTAAATTTATATCGTTTGCCAATATGTCTATGCTGTAACATGAAGGCCCAGCAATTGTTACCAACTGCATTTCTGAACTTGGATTTTGGCCCAATGAATGAATTTTATAATTTCGTCTGACAACTTGGCCTATTCCCGTTGAGGCCATATTTTGAGTAAATCCACCATCACAAATCAAAAATATTTTTTGCTGAGAGATTTTTTTGTATATGATTTTTGTAACAAAAACCCCGCTGGGACCCATTAAAAATCGACCTGATTCCACAAAAAGTTCTAAATCAGGATGTTTAAATTCTGGATTATTGTGTAATAGATTTTGAATTTCATGACTGAATTCAGACAAGTTCAATTCGGGTTGACCGTCGAAATAAGATATTCCAAAGCCCCCTCCAAAGTTGATTTTTCTGAGTTGAACTCCCAGTGCGAATTGAATTTGATTAAATATATCTATGCAATTCTGGAAGTTGGCTACGATACTTTTCGAATTCAAAAATTGGGATTGCAAATAAAAATGAAGCCCTTGCAACTCAAGGCGTGGCTGACCAGTTAAAAATGACTTAAGTTGAATTATTTGGTTTTGATCTATTCCAAACTGTGATGGTCTGTTGAGAACGATTTTTCCATTATCCAAAATTAATTTTTCAGGGTTAATTCGGAAACAGAATCTAGCAGTCCGTTGAATTTCGGCGCATATTTTGCTGATTAAGGTCAGTTCTTCAGCCGATTCTACAATCAAACAACCTATGTCATTTGCTATTGCAAAATGTAACTCCTCTTTACTTTTCCCGGGACCAACGAAACTCATATGTGTGAACGAATACCCAGCATTCATAGCAAGTTCGATTTCACCCATTGAAGACACATCGATGTAAGGACTGAGCATTTTCATTTTTTTCAAGACAAAAAGATTCGGGTTTGCCTTCATTGAATAATTAATCTGAAACTGATCACCTAAACTTTGTTTAAGAAGATGAAATCTTTTTTCTAGTCTATCTAAGTCATAACCGTAAAATGGAGTCTGAAGCTGAGCAGATTGTATATGATTTAAAAGTTGCTGATATTTTTGCATGAATTAAATATTTTCTTTCTGCTGGCTATTGATATATTTTTCTAGAAGTGCTTGCCGATCTATTTTAAAGGTCGTTGTGTGCGGAAAAAAATCGCAGACAATTATTTCGCGAGGTATTTTATATTTTTCCAAATTTAAAATACAATGCTCTTTTATTTGCTTATCGGTAACTTGGCTCTCTTTTTTAAGAATAACAAAGCCAATAATATTCTCGTGTAAATGTACTGCCGATGAGTCCGTATGTTTGATCACGCAAACTTGATCGACAGTTGGAATTTGCAAGATACAGTTTTCAATCTCTGCAAGTTGAAATCTTGAACCATTAATTTTAACTTGATCGTCGTTACGACCGATATATTTGAGTCTTTGATTCGCTAATTGTTTAAAATAATCGCCTGTGCGTATTCCATTTTCAGATCTACTAGGAATAAGAGGCATCGCCAACTTCGACTCAGTCTGAACTGTATTCATCCAATATCCAGACATGGTTCCTGCTCCAAAATGGATTAACTCGCCGACCTGGCCGATTTCACAAATTTTTCCTTCGTCGGTAACTAAGGCTCCTGAAACACCCGAAATAAATCCGCCTGCATTATCATCTACAATCTCAGCCTGATCTGTTTGCGCTAAAGTTCTAAAGGTTTCCGTTTGTCCGTAGGTCTTGTAAATTTTTGCTTTGTTAAAAACATTCCTTAATTGATTTAACTTTTCAACAGACATTGATCCACCAGAAATAGTTAAATATCCAGAGTAATCCATCTGTAAATTTTTTGACTTAGCGATTTCTAAAAAATTGTTCCAAACCTCTGGCATCCCAGTTAAGCCATCCATATTATTGATCTGCATTCGACGTGCAAATTCAGCGGGTAACTTTTTATTAAATATCTCGATCAATGAACCAGTATACAAAGTCGTTAATAGTTGGTTTAAACCCAAATCATGACAAAAAGGTAATATATTCAATATGTGACTTTGATTTTTTATTTGGAAAAGTTGAATTTCACCGATCGTGCGATCGAATAAGTTTTGGGACGAGATCATGACAGCTTTAGATTCGCCAGTTGATCCCGACGTATTGAGTAACCAAGAAAATTCGACATCAACTTGTAACTGATGACTGTTCTGAATAATTACAATTTGTTGGTTATCTAATAAACAAACGCTTTTGCTGGGTCCGATCTGCGCTTGTTGATTTAAATTTTCTGTTGTTACAAGGGCTTGAAAAGGATATTTGTTAAAAATTTTTTTAACTTCAGACAATTTAGCTGTCTCTGCTAAAACCATAGTTGGTACGCCCAAATACAAAAAAGCACTCAGATAACTGATCTCGCAAATGCCTCGTGGTAGCCAAACCAATATCGGAGTTTGCAAGTATAAGCCCTGCTCAAGAATAAACTCACGCGTCCGATGAATGAATGCTTCCAAATCAGAGTAAGTATGGTAATTGAGGCTTTGGTCCAAAAGAAAGTTTTTTTGGGGTTGATTTTTAAATAGAGAATCTAATTTTTCTTTTAAAAATAGATTTTTTTGCATTTTTAATTTTGAATTTTTAGCTCAATATATTTAACAATTTTTTCGACGTTTAAAAAGTTTTCTTCCGAAAGTTCATCAATTGATATCGAGATATTAAAATGCGCCTCTAGAAAAACAATCAAATTTAAAATTCCGATTGAATCCAATACACCCGCATTAACCGAGTTAAAGTCATCACTGAATACTGATGGTAATGTTTCCCGGTAAAAAGGATCATCCTTCAAAAAAGAAATTAAACTGTCTCGAATCTGTTTCGACGTCTGCATATCATATTTTTAACATCCACGTGTTTCAGAGACAACAAACGTTTATTTTCTCGGCCATCAATCCTTACCTAATGCGGCGTATTAACTGAGTTGGATAGTGATTTAACTTTGAAAATTGCGACGGATTCAGAACAGTACCTTCGTACTCTGTCGTTCGAGTTACTGTTCAGTAAAGGTTGAATTTTTTCGCTGTCCCAGCGATCATTAAGACAGTGAAAACACAATACATTTCAATTTTAATTGGTTTCTTTGTAAGTTGTTTTTTTTCTTATACGGCTTACGAATACATTGAGCGCACTCATCAAAATGAATACGTCAAACAAGAATCAAAGACATATGACACTATTGAAATATTTCAGCACAGATATGATGATTTAAAATTAACTTCTCAACCATTTCGTCAAACAAAAGCCAAAACGGCATTAATTGCGATTGATGATGCTTCCGTCGAGGAAATCGGGCGATGGCCTTGGTCTCGTGAAATTATTTATGATATCACCTCTGAAGCTTTAAAGTATGGCGCCAATAATGTTGCCTTTGATATTGTGTTTTCCGAGCCTGAACGAGAAAATCCAAATGCTGATAAAAAATTTGGTGAATTGATAGAAAAAAATACAGATCGAATTATTTTGGGGACGGCAAGTATATCTGACATATCTGCCAAAGAATCACCGTACAAAGACATTTGTCGATTAGAGGCTTTTTTATATTTTGATGGTGGCGACTTAGTAAAACCAAATATTACATTTATAGTTGATGATGAAACTGAAAATTTTGAATCGTACAATTGGAAATATATTTTTCAAATCATTTTTAGCAATATTATAGAAAGCACTGAAAAAGAATATTTAGAAAAAGTACAAATCAATTCTAAAAATTTGCTCAATAAATTTCAGAAAAATGCTTTAAAAGCTAAAATCACTCATGATGTAAATCGATATTGTAATGTCTGGCTTACCCCTGACGATAGTTATATTAGCGAAAAGAATATTCAATTAACCATGCCGTACTATCAAGAGGCCTTCAAAAAAATACTCAGCGAAGAGGACTTAAGATCAGAGTTCAAAAAAATTCAAAATATAAAAGCCCATCCAATTCAACAATATGCAGATTGGCTTTCAAACATTCCAGAAATCCAGAATCCGTCGAGTTACACAGCAGGATTTAATGCCACTTTTGATTCATCTGGTTTAATTCGTCACTATAATTTATTTAATCGAATTGGTTTCAAAATTGGAAGCAGTTATATCCCCTCACTCGCTATGCAAATGTATCTGATATCTCAAAATAAAAGAGCCGAAATTTTATTTTCTGAATCAAAAAACAGTAAAGAAAAATTTATTAAAGAATTCTTAATTAAAGATTCCGAAAATGATAAATCGCCTGCACTCGATTTCAAGGTGGATGAATTCGCCCGAATTCGCTTGAATTATTTAGGCGGCACGAACAGTTTTTACTATATTTCTGCAAAAGATTTGCTTCATAAAAACTCTGATACTATTGAAGTTACAGTCAGAGATCATGATGGCTTCAAACAAACCAAAAGTTTTCTCAAGAAGGATTTTTTCAAAGATCGCAGTTTGCTCTTTGGCGCAAGTGCTATCGGGATCGGTGATATTAGGAACACCCCCGTTCAAGTAGGAATGCCCGGTCCAGAAACCCATCTAAATGCTTATGCAAATTTAATTGATCAGAATTATATTTTGGATATTAAAAATTCACAAAAAATTATTCCGGCGTTGACTCTAATTCTGGGTTTGATTATTACGTTTGTTTGGGCCTATTCTTCTCCGCTGATTTCCCCAATCATACTTGTATTAAGCATACTTCTTGGCTATTACTTAGATTTTCAACTTTTTCTAAAAATGCAAATTATGACTGCCACGTGGCCGTTATACTCTGTTGTGATATTTTCATTTGTAAGTATTTTAGTGTTTAAATATTTTACTGAAGAGCGCAGTAAAAAGAAAATTCGCCAAGCATTCTCAAAATACGTTTCGCCAGCAGTTGTGGATGAACTCTTAAAAAATGAGAAAAATCTTGAACTCGGCGGAAAAAAACAACGCCTGACAGTCATGTTTTCTGATTTACGTGGATTTACAACCTTCTCTGAAAAATTAGACCCACAACAACTGTCTGATTTTTTAAATATCTACTTTACGAAAATGACTGCGGAAGTATTTAATGCGAAAGGAACACTCGATAAATTTATCGGAGATGCCGTCATGGCATTTTTTGGTGCCCCACTGACTTATAAAAATAATGCTGAAAATGCATGTCGATGTGCCTTAAACAGTTTGGATCGACTCGTGGAATTAAATATCGAGTTTCAAAAACAAGGTTATCCTTTGCTAGATATGGGCATCGGTCTTAATACGGGTGACATGAGCGTCGGAAACATGGGATCTTCAACTTTACAAAACTATACCGTGCTTGGGGATTCAGTAAACTTAGCAGCAAGACTAGAAGGTTTAAACAAAGATTATGGTACACACATCATTATAGGTAGTGACACTTATGATGAAGTCAAAAATTTATTTGTTTGCAGAGAACTTGATTTAGTCCGCGTTAAAGGAAAAAAAGAAGCCACACCGATTTATGAATTGATCTCTGAAAAAATGAGTGATGACCAACTTATAAAGTGGTTGGCAGAATATGAAAAAGCTCGCAATTCATATAAAAATAAAAACTTCGTTGAAGCTTTAGTGTTATATAAAAATTGTATGACGCTGAATCCAAAAGACAAAACAAGCCAAGTGTTTTTGAAGCGTTGTGAGGATTTCATAGCAAATCCACCCGATGAAAATTGGGATGGCACATACAACCTAGATCACAAATAGAACTGTGATCTATTAAAATGAATAGGCATCGGAAAAAACCACACTGAGTGTCATGTCTTGATATGCATTTAAATCAGAACTCGAAGATCTGGATGAACTAGCAAGACTGACAGATAAACTTTGATCTGCACTGAAATTTTTTGCGACATCTAATCCGACAATATTCTGCCGATCATTTCTGACTGTTGCTCGCTTCGTATAGTCGGTTTGGACATATTTAGTCGATAGACCTAAATTATACGTGGGTATCATAGATAAGCGAACTTCCAATGCCGCTGCGATTTTATTGTAACTGCTATTATCACCGTCTGCTGTATTTTGTTCTCCTGATAAATTCAAATTGATCTGGTGTCTGTCTTCACTTATTAAAAAAGTGTTGTTCAAATCGAGAGTCAGTCTATTTGCAGATTGATCGTCTGCTGAATCAGCATACGTCAAACTAGATTGATCGATCGAGTAAGATAGTTGCGGTAAAAAAACATAAAACGATGATATATTTAAGACAGATTTTATCGTCAGATTTATTGAATTAAAAGCCAACGACCTCTTGGATGAATCTGTCGGTAGATAGAGCGTTTTCAAGCCAAATTGAGGTGAAATTGAATCATGATCCGAAAACAAATCTAAAGTGAATTGCGCTGGTAATAGGAGCGAAATCTGTAATGCATCCGAAGATTGAATGGTGCTATCGGCCGAAAAGGTCGTATTTACAGAGTAACTGTCCGCGATAGAAACTTCGGGAGTTAGCTGAAAATTTAGACGACGAATCAAAGAATGAGAAAAACTGACTCCATACAAGGCCGAATATGAACTGAGATCAGTACCTACAAAACTATCTTTATTGAGGTTCAACAAATTAGAATCATAACCAATTCCGACGTAATAAGAGAACCGATTTTTAATTTTGGCTGATTCATAAAAATTTTGACGTTGAATTGTTATATCTATTTGTTCATCAATTTTTACATCTAACTTAGGGTCTTTAGAAATGTCGAGTGCCGTCTCGAAACTATTCAGTGCACTCGAAAAATTTTCTAGCTCAAGGTTTGCGACACCGATCAAATAATAAATGGCCGCTTGATTGCTGAGCTCTTGTGACTCAATAGATTTCTCTAAGACCAAAATTGCTTCTTCGTATTTATGTTCGCGGATTAAAGTGAGTCCACTTTTAAATTGAGCCGATTGCTTTTGAGAAAAAGCTAAGCTCGACAACATAAAAATTAATGTGATTAATATTTTTTTCATTCTCGACTTCGTTAAGGGCTAGTTGTTGGCGGCTGAGGAACAACTTTGACATTTGTTTTATCAAATTTATTGCCAATAGCACCCTCAACCAGAGGTGGTTTATCTTCATTTGGATTTTTTTTGCCATTTTGATTTTGCGAAGCTGGGGGTGGAGGTGGGTTTTGAGCCGAAGGCGCTTCTTTATTTTTTACATTCGTTTCACGTTCAACTTCTTTGATGACATCAGCAGGCACTCGTTTTGGTGGCTCTGGTGCAGCGCCGCCCGAACCCACACTTGACTGCTCACCTTTTTCGACGACAACCTTTTCTTCTTTAGCTCCAGTATTTCCTGCCACAACGTTTCTGAATTCAACTTGACCTTGTAATGTAATAACTTCGGTTTTTTTAGTTGCTTCACTGTACGAAGTAATAAATTGAGTTCCACGGACTCCGGCTACTGCTGTAGGAGTTCTAATCTCAAATTTATTTTTATCGTTATCATACTTTTGCTCTACATTAGTTCTAATTTTACCTTCCAGTAGACCTAATTTTACATTTTTTGATTTAGCATCATTGGTATACTCTTCGATAACGACTTTTGTGTTTGGCGAAACATTAATTATATTTCGGTCTGACATAACTATTTTAGCTCTTGAATCCAAACCAGTAGTGATTTGATCACCCTGATTCACTTTTGTTCCAACCTTTGCAACAACTGCAGCACCACTTGAACCAGATACTTTAACGTCTCCTTTGACGACCATAAACATACCATTTGCTGCAAAACAAGAATTAGAAAGTACGAAAACCGAAAATAAAAAAACCATAAATTTCATAATAACCCCACTCAAACTATGGTGTCACAAATCAGATTACAATTTGAGTCTGTTTATTATTTGTAAGACAAAAGTCTTGAATTCATTCTTTAAATCCTATTTTTGAGTGGAAAATACTTTTCCAGTTAAAAAATAGGTCGAAAAGTCTAGGTCTAGCTGTAACAATCCGGCTTGATATGATTTTTGCAAAATTTGAACTGCCTGATGGAGATTGTTCTGAAAGAGTTTTAACTGAGAGGAATCCAAATTAAACTCATTTTTTAGATACAAATAGGTTTGATCTTGTGAGGACATTGATTGGTCCAATTTGAATAATTGTGTGTATGTCGTTCGATTCATATGACGCAAAGATTCTAATACACCTGCCTGTCTGAAAAAATCATTATAGTAAACTCTTCCACCAGCATCATTGTCTTCGAGAACTGTTTTTTGAATAACAAAGCAGGGATCTGGCAGATTGCAGATTTTTTTGTACTTTGGTAGCTCAAGTGCAATGGCAGTCACGCGATCAATATCCTTAGGCAACTTAAATTTTTGCTCAAGACCAGTTTCAACACCCTGAATTACAACTTTTATGCGATCGGATTTCAGTTGCCCTGCGGAAGAGTAGTAGATTCTCCATTGAAAGTGAATATTGCCAGGCCTATCCTGTTGTTGCATCAGATAATCTAATACTGTCATATCCGACATATCCTGCATCCATGACATCATCTGATGGGACGTTGGTGCAATATTGCTAAAATCATTTTTAAATTGTACTAAACCGAACTGTACCGCTTCATCTTGAGCACTATAAAAATTCTTTGAACTAAAGAGTGCTCTGAAGACAGGTGTCTTTTTCATTTCAATATGCTGTTGTAAACCCCACTGAGGCTGCTTCTTTCCACGAATATGTTCTGCGTACTTTTCATTTCCAATTGGGTCAATTAAGGCACCGTGAATTTTGGTAAAGTCAGCTGTAAACAGTTCTCTGACAGGTTGTATTGCGTTGGGATTTCCGTTTTCAGCTTGGTACAAATAATCCCATGCCGTTTGTACCATTTGATTTTCAAAATTTCGCACTTTTGAAGTAACGAGTGCAAAGTGTGATTTCGTATCAATTTGTCTCGACACGGCGACGGGCACATTGATCGATGTTTTTAAATATCTTGCTAGGTGATAATACATAAGTGACGAAGATGAAAATGTTCCACTCGTGCCTGACTCATTCATTGAAACTTTAAATTTTCCTATTTTGTCATAAGCATCCATACTTTTTTTATTTTCACAGGACTGATCTGTTGAAATAAATTGATTACTTTTTTTAAAAATTAATGTCGAGGGACTTGTGCTCCAATTTTTTCCACACGCAAAGAAGTTTGAGCCATAAAAATTTAACTGGCAGAGTGATTTTTCTGTCTCGATGTCTTTGGATGAGTATTGAGCTGACGGCCAATGAGACAAAATCTGGCATATCTCTGTTTGTCCGTTTGGACTTTGAAATTGTGAAGTTAGTGCAAAAAGAACGGTAAATGGAGTACTCAAAATCAAAACGAATCCAACGGCGTATTTATTCATGCCTAGAAGATATTGCATTTTTTCAGCCGAAGACAAGATCATTAATGAGTTTAGAAAGTATTTCGCTGTAGAGCTTTTAGACAACAGAACAATTTGTGCGACACAATTCGTTTTCAACTATTTCAAATCAAACAAAACGGTCTGCAATAGGCACATTTAGTGCTGTTTTATTTAACTATAGAGGAGATTCAATATGAGACAGTCTTCAATTTTTTTGTTTTTTGTTTCGCAAATTTTAGCCCTCACTTGTTTTGCTGTTCCCGAGGGCGAATTGATGTCTCGTTTAGACCAAGAGATTTTGCCTTATTTTAAAAAAAATTACCACGCTTCGCAATTTATTGGAGCAGATCAAATACCAATTAATTTTTTCTATTCTAAAAAAGAATCCCCAAAAGGCGTAATCGTATTTTCACCTGGTCAATCAGAATCCTCACTCAAATATGCAGAGTTTCTGTATGACTTGAAGGATTCAAATTACGATATTTTTATCGTAGATCATCGCGGACAAGGAAATTCAGGACGACTTTTAAAGGATCCTGTGAAATCACATGTGGAAAAGTTTTCGGATTATGTGGAAGACTTTTCCTTTTTTGTAAATAGCGTCGTAAAACCGAACAAATATCAAAAATCTTTCTTGATGGCACATTCGATGGGTGGAGCTATTGCTGCCGGATACCTGATCAATAATCCCAAATCATTCACTGCACACATTTTCCTAGCACCGATGTTTCAAGTGAATACTGGATTTTTTGGAAACTCAACAACAAGTGTGCTAGCAAATATTTTAGATTTTTCTGGTTTTTCAGATCAGTACGCACCTACACAAAAAGCTTATGATCCCAATTCACGGTTCGAAAAAAACACAGTCACTTCAAGCCGCGCTCGTTTTGAAATGAAAAAACACATTTATAATTTGTACCCGGAATTGCGTATCGGCGGAACAACGACAAATTGGCTGAAAGAAAGCTTAGACTTTACATTTATGCTTCGCTATAAAACGAATCAATTATTTCAAGCGCCCACTTTATTAATTCAAGCTGGACATGATCAATTTGTTCGTCTTGAAGGTCAAAATCGCATCTGTGAAACTTTAAATCCCGGCATGTGCCAAATTCTCAGATCTGGATTTGAAACATCTGAGCATGAACTCCTGATGGAAGTGGATTCAATTCGAAATCAAACGTTAGCAGCAATTCTAAGTTATCTTAACTATTTTGAAAGTAAGTAGACACCATGATTTTACTAAAAAGCATTCGACATGCAGTTGATGGTATAAATGCCGCAATTCGGTCAGAGAGAAACTTAAGAATACAAATTTCGTTGGCTTTGCTCACTGTCATTTTGGGGTTCTATTTTAATATAACTTCATTAGAATGGATCATTTTAACGCTCACGATATGTTTGGTTTTAGCAGCAGAACTCATCAATACGTCGATCGAGAGTGTCGTAAATCTAGTCTCGCCACAATTTCATCCTCTCGCAAAAAAGGCGAAAGATGCTGCTGCGGGAGCAGTTCTTGTATTGTCTATAGGATCTCTGTTTGTCGGATGGTTTATATTTGGAATCAAAATTCAATCTCTCTTTTTTAATGCTTAAAGATTGACTTTATTAACAATTAAAATGATTTTACAAAAATGACAAATCACTTACAAAGTATCCTTGGAATTTTTTGTATTCTTGCCCTAGCAACACTTTTCTCTAGAAATCGTAAAGCCATCAAATGGAAGACCGTTTTTATGGGCCTTGTTTTACAGGCGGCTTTTGCAGTTTCGATTTTGGGGATACCTTCTTTAGGTATCAAAGGCGCTTTACGAGTTGTTTTTGATTTGTTGAATCTGTTTGTCGTCAGTATGGTTGATTTTTCAAATGCGGGTTCAAAATTTTTATTTGGACCTCTTGCCGAGATTAAAGATCCCTGGGGATTTATTTTTGCATTCAGAGCTCTGCCAACAATTATCTTTTTCTCAGCCGTGATGTCGGGATTGTATTATTTAGGAGTTTTACAAAAAGTTGTGAAACTGATTGCATGGCTTATGCAAAAAACAATGAAAACCAGTGGCGCAGAAACACTTTCTGGTGCTGCGAATATTTTCATGGGTCAGACCGAAGCACCCTTGCTTATCAAACCCTACATGAAAAACATGACTCAGTCTGAAATTTACTGCGTTATGGTTGGCGGTATGGCGACGATAGCGGCCGGTGTTGAAGGAGCCTATGTTTCAATGCTTCAAGGTCGAATCGCTGATATCGCTGGACACTTGATCACGGCCAGCGTGATGGGTGCTATCGGTGGATTAGTGATCTCGAAAATTATTTTTCCTGAAACTGAAAAGCCTGAAACATTCGGCTCCGTAAATATGAAAGAAGAAGCCAAAGTTGATGCAAACGCCATCGAAGCCGTTTCTCGCGGAGCTTCTGAAGGAATCTCTTTAGCTTTGAATGTTGCTGCGATGTTGATTGTTTTTATTTCACTCATCGCAATTTTAGATTCTGGCGTCAGCCATATCGGTCAATGGTTAAATCTGAAGGAGCCTATCAGTTTTTCAATACTATTAGGACAGGTTGCGCAACCAATGGCTTGGCTTCTCGGAGTACCTTGGGAAGAGTCGCATCAAGTTGGTCGTCTGATCGGAGAAAAAATTGTATTGAACGAGTTCGTCGCCTATGTTCATTTGGCTGAAATTGGTTCTCAGCTGAGCGATCGCACGATGATTATCGCTTCATATGCGCTTTGTGGATTTGCAAACATTTCATCGATCGGAATTCAAATTGGTGGAATTGGAATCTTGGCACCCAATCAAAAATCCACAGTTGCTAAGCTTGGATTTTTAGCCGTGCTTGGAGGAAACCTAGCTTGTTTTTTATCTGCCTGTGTCGCTGGGATTTTATTTTAATAGTTTCATTTTATTTCTGAATCGCACAGCCACTAAAAGTGGTAAGCTCAGAATCAGCATCAACAAAGTTAAACCTCCGCCCTTTGGTGGAGGTAAATTTTTAACAATTCCGCATCCTGCAAATTTACTGTCACTGAATTCATTACTTGGATACAGATAACTAATTCCGTCAATATCATCTTGTGAAATACTTAATTTTTGTCGTGCACTGGCATCGTAGTACATTAATGAATTTGCGCTCCCAGAATGGCCTAAACCTAAAATATGTCCGATTTCATGAGCCAATATAATTTTTAACTTGGTCTGATCAAAGTTTGCTATATTTGCATTCCCAGCTGAAACATTCAAATAAAGTATACCTTGCGTGATTCGGCCACCGACAGTTCCTGTATTTGCAGCTCCAGGAACGAAATTTTGATCAGCACCAACTACGGCTTGAAAATTTGTTTCACAGTATACAGTCGTTGGAGTGGCAAACGTAGTACTTGTTGTCGAACCCCCATAAGAAACTTTAACAGAGCTCGTCGGAACATTATTCCAGACGGCAACTGCGTCTTTGATAATACCGACAACGTCTACATTCGCCGGACAGTTGGCCGTGTTGACAAGCAGTTGCACATCGCCTCCAGCCCAACCTTCTAAATTAGGATTCGTCGAGCTACTCAAAGTAAATGCAAAACTTGATGAGGCTATTATGTTTAAATAAAATATAATTTTTACCATCTTGGTCCTTTACTTGAACTTGAACTTTGAGCGCCACCGAATCTGTACGCATAACTCAACATCAGGCTCTGGGCTCGCTTTGTGCTAGAAACTAAATTTTCGATAATCAAATCCGCACCGATACGAGATGAACCCGTCGAAAAAGAAACGCCAGCAACAGTTGTGATTTTTTGAATTGTAATTGTGCGCCCAGGAACTGCAAAATCTGAAGTCCCAGTTCCATTACTGAGGGTTGTGATGCCGCCATTGCCTTTTGTTTCGTAGCGCATAATACCTGGACCGACAGACCAATCCCAGCTTGTCTTACCTTGTTTCGTAAAGTCTTTGCCAAAAGAAAACACGAGATGTGCAAAAGTTTGTTTCGCCATATCATCTGAAGTTTTTCGAGGAATAATTAAGTAACTTAATTGTGGTGCAAAATACCAATTACCCAATGATTTTAAGCTCGTTTCATACCTCAAATTCAAAGGATAGCTGGTTTCGCCAAGTAGACCTGTGTTGCCAGTGTCAGCTGTGGAAACTGCATTAAAAATATTTTGAGAGTAGTATCCCGCACCTAATGCAAATTTGTTATTTTCGAAAGCGAATATCGACTGACAATAACAAAACAAAGCCGCACAAATTACTAAATATTTTTTTATAGACATACGAAATCCTAACAAGCTTGAACTTGACTGCAAAATGAAAAGAGAGAACTGGACCTTTGTATATTAACAATAGAATTGATCACTTTTTTAAGATTGCAAAGAACGTCTCAAATCGAGAAGTTCAACAGATAAAATTAAAATAGCTTCATGTCTTTTGAAGTGTCGACGATAATCATAATGATGGGAGTTCCTATGAATAATAAGCGAAAGTTGGTCCTTGTTCAAATTTATATCTTAAGCTTTATTGCCACCATTGCGATATTCCAAAATTGCAGTCCAAACAAATTAAACTCAGAAATTCAAGATGAATCTAGTCTCGAAAGCCAATCAACATATGCACCACAATCTAAAATGGGTGACCAGGAAATAGTAAATGGACTAGTTACTTTAAAAGAATACAATTACAAGCCTACAAATAAATTTTTTTACACGAGTCGTATTTCTGATCAATCAATTTTAAACTCTGGAAATTATTCGAATCTTTTCGGTATCACTGGTAATTCAATAACTATCGACGCTTATAGCGATGCCGAGTTAAATCCAGTTTATAGATTATTTAATCGAAGAGGCTATCATCTTTATACGTCGAAAATCAGCGAAAGAAGCCAACTCTTAAGCTCACGAGATTGGATAGATGAAGGGATCGAAGGCTACGCTCCTGTTGCCAGCGTCAACGGGACTTGCCCAGTATCACCGACATTAACTTATCCGGTCTATCGTTTATTTCAAAATTCAAACTCTAAATATCGTCTAGTCACAGATGTCATATACAAGCAATATTTGACGTCAGTATTGGGTTACGTTGACCAAGGAATCCTATTTTGTGCAAAACAAGTTCACAGTGAAGATGTAGCTCCTGTTTGCCCAGTTCTCGCATGTGCGGCTCCACCGACAGGTTGCAACTACACTGGCGCTCCTACCGTCGTAGATGGTTGTGCAGTTAACTGTGGCACATTAACATGCTCACCACCACCCCCAACTAGCACTTATCGAGCCTGCACATTCTTAAGCTCTACAATAGCACACGGGGAATCCGTAACGGCCTATCAAGCCTCTAGCGTTGCCAGCGGATCTACGTGTAGGAACGAACAACGTACATGTAGTGACGGAACATTGAGTGGTTCTTTTATGTTCGCAAGTTGTCAGGTCGCAGCAGGCACTCCGCCACCAGCCCCAGCAGGCGTAACATGTTTATCTATTCCTGGTTTCTTAAACGCTAATCCAATGTCTAGTTCTCAAAATTATCGTAAAATTTATTCTACAAGTACGTTATCAGATTCATCGCATGATAAATCTCGCATGATCGGCAACTCGACTGTCTGGACAATTCCTTTAGTTATACTAGCCAACAACACAACCGCAGGAACTTTCGCTGCGCGAATTTCACACGCTGAAGCACCATCAAATCAACGTGCATCCCGTAAAATTGTGATATCAAAATATCCTTGCGACATGACAAGCTCAGGCAACATTCTGATCTCTGAACGCTCAAACTCTGGTGCGGCTACTGTTTCGATTAACGAAGCCAATCGAAATGATGGTGTTCGCGGTGCTCTATTCACTGGTAAGTATTACATCAATGTCCAGAGTGTAAGCTGTACGACAGGTCAATATTGCGACGCTCTTATTGAGTGGGTTAATTAATTCAGTCTAATATCAAATAGTTACTTTTCATAACTGGAGCCATTCAAGGTGCCAATTTTTGGCCCTGATTTTGCTTTTCAGTCTCCCGTACAACAAAAACTTATAGGGAGAGTATTTATGATACCAGTATCTTTTACAAAGTTAGGTTTTTTAGCGATCGCAGCGACAGGATCTTTAGCCGTTGGTCAAACCAAAGTGGCCGAGAAAAAAGGATGGTCTGTCTGGGAAACCAATGCCAATGGAATTGAAACTTGTACTTTGCAATCCGTAAACAAAATACTTTTCCGTGCCGAAGATTTTTATTTCGAACTTTCTAAAGTAAAAAACAAAGCAAATTCACCTGTTGAAGTGATGATGCGAATTCAAAAAAATAAAAAAGAGAGCACAGCTTTAGTCGTGCAAATCCCCGCAGTAAATTCTCAGATCGGTTTCGCAGATTTATCAGGGACTAAAGAATCATACTGGGGTGTCGCAAAAAATCTTTCTGCGCTCATAAAGGCTTTCGCAGATAATCAAGCTGAAATTCCAATGGTCGCCAAGGGCGGGAAAAAAGAAATCGAATTTTCAATGAGCGGGGTTGGCTTTAAAGAAATGCTATCTGAACTTGAAAACCGTTGTAACGGTGGTCAATCAGTTGTTCGCAAATCTTTTGAAGACGAATTTTTTATGAATGTGTCGCCTCAAGTTGAACCCACACATTTAAATCCAACTCAAACCGCGACATTAAGAACTCATTACCTTGCAGCCTATGCCATCCACACACAAATTCAAGAAACCAAGGCTCAGTTAAATCAAGTTTTGGCGAAATACCAAGGAATGATTGACGAGTTAAATTCAAATCGTGCTGAATTTAACCAAATCACGACAAAAGATCTTGTCGCTAGCCAAAAAACTTTGGCTGAAGCTCAAAAATTACAAGTCGACATGAACGCCGAAATCGTACGTTTAGATAAATTAATTCCGACGTTAATCTCAAAAGTAAGCGCAAGTGAAATAGCTTATAATAAATCCAAAGCAACACTCGCTCCCCTCGAACCTGAATTTAATCGTTTATCATCTTCACTCTCAGACGCGCAGTCGATTTTATCAGATTCACTTTCTCGTCTTTCACAACTTGATTCCAGAGTTCAAGATTTAGATCGCGCAATTTCTGCTATGGATTCAGAAGCTCGTAATTTAGAACAAAGTTTATCTTGGAAACGTCAAGAGCTTGACCGCGCTTCAGTCAATTTCAGAAATGCTGAATCAGCACGTATGCAATACAATGTTTCTTGGGAACGTGACCGCGCTTTACGTTCACACCCTGAATATTCTCAGCTTATTTCACAGCGAGATATGATGGCGCCACGAATTTCTCAAACACAAGCCGAAGCCAGACAATTAGAATTCGAACGCAGCCGTATTGCTCAAGCCGTCGAGCAGTGTCACGCGGGTGGAGGGTTAATTCCTGGACAAACTGGTCTGACCCCACCATCACCGATCGCGACCGAGCCGCCACCTGTATTACCAACACAAGACACTCCACCGTCTCCACTTGTTGAAGATTGTACAGCAAAAGAACAAGCTTTATCGGTTGCAGATCAAATGCTTGCGCAGAAAAGAACTGAAGTTGATCAACTTGTTGCTAGACAACAAGAAGTCATGAATAGAATTTCAATGATTGAAAACCAAGTGAACAACGAAGTTAATCGTATTTACAGACAACTTACGGATAACGAAGATCGCGCCCGTCGTGAACTCAGCCGCGCACAAGATGATTTTAATATGACACAAAATCGAATTTCTCAATTACGTGGTAGCGAAATCCCAAGAGCCGTTTCTGAACGCAATCAGTTAACGAATGAAAGACCGTCGGTTGTTTCAAGAATTCAAAACGGTCAAGCCGATGTAGCGCGACTGACAAATGATTTGAATAAATTTAAAGCGGCAAACCAATGGGATGCTAAAGTGGCTGATTTGCGCCAAAAAGAATCTCAGTTATCAAGTGATCGTGCAAATTTAGCTGCCGCCAACCGCGATAAATCAACAGCACAATCGAGATTAGCGAGCGGAATAGATACTGAAGCAAAAATGAAAAAGCGTATCGCTGAATTAACGGCGCGAGTTGATGTTCTGAATAAGCGTGCTGCTGAATTAAATGTTGGCCTAAAAAATCTGCCGGCAGAACGCGCGCCATTTGATGCGAAAATTAGCTCATTACAATCTGAACTTGATGTGAAAAAACAAAATTTTATGGCGAATTTATAAAGTCATTCGAAATCAAAGAACTTTGTATTTTCAAAAGAGCCATCCCACTGGATGGCTCTTTGCTTTTTACGGACTAATAGTTACTGTGACAATATTACTTTTTACTTGCGCTCCGCTATTAGATTGTCCGATCAGCTGAACTTTATATGTACCGGCTGCAGGACTGTTAACAATAAGATTTTCTCCGACCATTGCACTAACACCATCAACAGTCCAATTCCATGTCTCTTCACCTTTCATGGCATAAGGAGTCCAGTTCGTTACACTGCAAGTAATTTTAACCCCTACTTTTCCTTTTGCAGGACATAATATACCTATAGCCGGAGTCATGTTCTCGTACATTTTTCTATAGTAATCATCAGCCTGTTGATTATCTAATACTCGATAATAACAATTTTGATATTTAGACTCCGAAGTGTTTGCCAATGAACCATAGGGATAACTCATCCATCCAACTTCTGTCGCTGAAGGCTGTTCACAAATGAAACCATAGTGGTTCTGCCCACTGGTTGAAGCATAAAAACCAGTCCCTGATGGACGTGATCCGTAAGCAACTGCTAAATAAGCACGATGCTGAATGACGGCTCTTCTTTGTTTGCCAAGGACTTTGACTGTTAAATAATAGTCTCCGAAATATTTCATCACAACAGTACTCCACATTTTTTCAACGACTATATATGTTAAATTTGTACTGGAATCCAAAGGAGTAAAAACAACTTTTCGAAATTCAGAACTTTTTGAACAACCTTCGAAAGATTCCGAAAGACAAATTTCAGCAGTCGCTTTTGCAAAACTTGGATCACCTGAAAGCCACAGTTCGTCTGAACGAAGTGTGAATTTTCCAGTTGAGTCCTTCTGTTTAGACATCGGGAAAAGGTTTTCGAAACCAACCATAGATGACGATGTCATTTCTACTCTATAATTTTCTGCTCCAATATAATTATTTTGTATATATAGACTTGGCTCTGCAGGTGCCACGTCCACCGGATTTTGTACGACAGGATTTTGTGCCACAGGAGCTTTTTTCTGCTCTGGTGCTGGTGTTGCAACTGTGTTGTCACCACTACTACTTGTACGATTGTTGTTGCTACCAGATCCTGAACGACTTGGTGCGTTCACTATATTATCGCTTTGAGATAAATTGTTTTGAAACTGTAATGCTGTTGCCGCATTTGAAGCCTCATCCAAAACACTCATTTTATGCGGAGAACAACTTTGAAATAAACATGATACCAGAACAGATCCCATAGCCATCAAAGATAAATTCGTTTTAAATTTCATCAGTTCCCCCTGAAACGGGTATCGCAATCTGAGTGCCACTCCAAATGCGACTTAAGCGTACGTAGCAATTTATTTGTGTCTATAATATGTCTCTGGTTTTTGTCCGCCATTGCTGATTACTAATGAATAACGGGCACTTACAATCAGTATGAATGATGTTTAGACAGTGTCTTGAGTTTCAACATGTCTTTGTTGTCTTATGTAAAACTATTTGTCATCGTTATCTAGATCACAAGAAACAAAAATTATTTTTCTAATTTTGGATAAAAAATTAATTTTTCTGAACATTGCTATCAACGTTTTTTTCTTGCATGAGATGACGGAATCCCAACATTAATCCGTAATGATCGGAATTTTCACTTTCTTTACTCGTTACAGAGAGTGAATACCTAGCTTCGGCAGTAATTGCCCAAAGTTCACGACTGTACAGATCACCCTGAATCGCGAAATCAAAACCATATTCCGTTGTATCGCGCGCAGAGGTGTCAATTTCTGTGCCGGGGGCAAAGGTCGAATGAACTATTTTCGCGTCGCCCATAGAATACGAAGAATAAAAAGATAACGATGATGAAAAATAGGGATTGATCCAGTAACGGTAGCCCATCGTTATATGAATCACTTCTTTTTGTTCAACCAGTTCAAATCCAGCTTGTTCTCGGTAATAGAGCTTCTGCAAATCAAATATCGCAATTTCAAGACTCCCCGTCGTATTCAGGTCGCCTAGGGCAATCAGTCCCAAGCTTCCAAAGTCTGCAGAGTGTGCCCCATGTACTGTATCAGGAAAATTATTTTTATATATAAATGTGCCCAGTGTAGCCGTGACATTACCTTCGTTGGGGACATATGCTGATGCTTGAGAGACTAACAAAAAGATGACTAAAAATACTTTTCCACCAATTGACATAATGAAAGACTATGGTTGATGTTGAATAAAATTCAATCAAAATCTTTGTTATTCATTCTACTTATTCTATTGCCCGCTTTAGCTCATTCCATAGAAGAGGAAAAAACACATAATTCTCTAGAGCTGTACCTGATTCAAGGTAATATTGCCATTTCTCGTATGTTTGATCGAGTCGCCGAAAGCATTGATACGTTTCTAGTTGGTAAAAAAATTTCCAAATTACCAAACGAAACAAACGTCAGAGTTCAAAATATTTCAAATTCTACAGAGGGCCAAAAAGTAGAAAATATCACTCATTTAAATGTAAATTTACGTTTACCCAATTTAGAAAATTATTTTCAATTAAAATTTACAACCTACGATCAAAATGAAGAACGAAGTAATCAAATAAAAAATGCCCCAACAGCTAAGCAGCGCAACTATGGTGCCAGTGTTGGATGGTTTAAAAGTTTTGGAAATATTAATACGGCATTTCAGCCTCGGATTGAATTGCAAGACCCACTTGAGGTCTCTCACTCTCTCGCCTTTTCAAGCAAAGCCAACTTTATAACCTACGAAATTAAACCAAAGATTGAATTTTTCGCAACTCCTGACAAAGGAACCGGTATTTTTATTGCGGGCAACTATTCGTATTTTATATCTGAATTATTCACTTTAAATTGGACCAATGAAGGCGAATACGAAGAAAAGAGAAATCTTTTTTCCACCAACTTAGGCCTTTCATTAGCACAAACGGTCAATGACAGATCAAGCCTTAACTATGGTGTTTCCTTCTACTCAAACAGTCGACCTGTCTATCATTTGAATGGATACAGTTTTGCAGTCACTTGGAGTCAGCTGATTTATAAAAAGATTTTTGATTACCAAATAATACCTCACTTAGATTTTTCCACTGAAACGTCTTTCAAAGGCACTGCTGGTTTGACGTTAGCTTTGAATCTTAATTTTTAGGTGTTGTGAGTTCTATGATTACTAATTTTGGATACAAAAAAACATGTGAGGTTTCTAAATTCCTTATAACCATTGAAGGAACTGAGACAAGTCTTAAAATTGATATAGCTAAGTTCTCTTCAAAAACTGAGTCATCTTTTTTGAGCGAACTCGTCTTGTAAAAATGCTGGTAAAACCAGAAGTCCATCCCGTGATGTTTGGGAAAGCCAACTTGGCTGGGAGGCACATCCGACCCACCGATTGCAAAAGGTAAAAAGGGTAAAGATGGTGGTTTCGAGGCTGTTTTAAAAATAGGATTAGGCTTTCCAAAACATTAATCTATAAGACACTTTTAACTAATATAAGAAATATCTTTTGCGTACTGAATGATTCGCCCTAAAGCCATATAGAGATGCGGCGTTAACTTGTCGGCTTTAGTGTACTTTCGGCGCAGGCGCTTTAAATCAAAAACATAAACATCTTCAGAACTGAACAAAGTAGCGATGTGTATATCAAGAGCTGCTGCTAATTTTTCTAATGTGTCGATGCTTGGGCTTTTTCGCTCACTTTCAAGATTAGCAACAGTCGCTTGAGTCAGACCTGACTGCTGAGCAAGTTCTGCTTGAGTCATCTTCCGCGTTTCACGAATAAACTTCAGACGCTCACCTAATGAATATTCCGGATGCTTTAGTGCTGTAGTTTTTTTCTTTGCCATAGAATCCTCGTTGTGTTCACAAGATGTGTAATATTTCCATCATCATATCGGATATTTCTAAAAGAAATGTAATATACATTTATATATGTTAATGATTCCCGACCAAAGTCATAGAAAAGGCGGGCTTTATGAGCTACACAGGACAAGATTTAAATGAAATCAAAGATAAATACAGTCTAGTATGGAAACAACTTAAGGCCAAATACCCTCAAGCCAGTGGTGGTATTCACTTTGCTTTTAAAGGTGAATTTGTGCCAGTTAATGATTCTTTCAGTGGGCTCTTAAAAAAGAATCATTATGTCTTTGCCGATAGTCAGACAAAGTCCAAGGCACAAAGTTTACTTAAAACAAATAAAGACGCGACAGAAGAAGATATTAAAAAACTTCTGCTGCTCGCACCACTTAATCCCGAGTGCCGTATTGAAGTTTTGTGGAATGATTTAGACTATGACCTCATTGCGCAGATGCGAGTTGATCTATTAGTTGATTTGAAATTAACACCACAAACAAGAGCTTCAATTAGAATCGTTTTAGGCACAATTGGAGAAAAATTATGAAGCGCCGTCAGCTACTTCAAGGTTTTGGCTTACTACCAATCGCTACCTTATTTAGATATTCCTTTGGCACAGAGAAGACACCTTTAGAAAAGGCAACAAAGCAAATCTCAGCCAAGCCACAAGACCAAACAGCATCTCTTACATATAAACTGAATGGCCCCTCGCCTGACTTAACTTTTAATAACTTTTTTATCTACCGTGAAAGTGAAGTTGCGTATGGTATGGCACATAAGGTTTGCTCATTGAAAAGCTCATCACCCGTGAGCCCATTTATAATTACAGGAGCCTGCGGAAATGGAACAACCCATCTTGCACATGCTATAGCCAACGAGCTTTTATCGCAGAGTCCTCATCGACGTGTTCATATTGTTTCAGCTGAAAGATATTTAAATCATTGCATACAATCAGCGCGTAGAAGCGAAATGCAGAATTTTCGCAAGTTCTACCGGGAAAGCATCGATGTTCTTATTGTTGATGACTTTCATTATATACAAAGAGGCCAATTCGTTCAGGAAGAAATGATTCATACTCTTAAAGAGCTTCAAAAGCGTGGATGCCTGGTTATTTTAACTGCTGATACATATATTCATGACCAAGTTGATCTTCATAAAGATATGACTGACGTATTACATGGCGGACTATCAGCGCATATCAATTCCCCAAAATTAAACTCACGAAAATCGCTGTTTCGCTACTTTGCAGCTAAATATGATGTGGCCCTGTCTAAAAACCAAATCAATATTTTAGCGAAAGAGTGCCTTTCTGTTCGCTGGATCCAAGGACAAGTCAAAAAAATACAACTTAAGAAAGAACTAGGTGTTTAAAATGAAAAGACGAGATTTTATTAAATTTGCAGGTGCTGTGCCGTTTGCTATGAGCCAACTCAAATCCATTGGTATGAGTGACTCTCTCTACAAAACTCAAACTGCAGGAAATACATTAATTCCTAAAAGTAGTGCTTATTTATTATCTGATTTAAATATGGGAGATCACTTTGTTATCGGAGCAAGACCTGGCATGGGAAAGACAGCTGTGGCATTTAATATTTTGTTAGATTTGGCATTAGAGCAGAAATCCGGTTGCGCCATTTTCTCTTTAGAAATCTCAAAAGAACAATTGATGCAGCGATTGCTTTGCATCAATTCAAATGTCTCCACAAACCTTATGAGAGCTGGAAAATTATCAGGTAATGGTTTTCAGAAGGTCATAGACTCTGCTGTTAAAATCTCAGAATCAAATATTTTTATCGATGATACCGCTCGCATTTCAGTTGAAGAAATCTCTAGGAGACTTCATAAGCTTAAAAAAGCTGGTAAAGAAATTCAGTATGTTTTCATAGATTATTTTCAGCTTTTAAACTCAGAGAAGAAATATGCTTGCCGACGTGATCACGTCGACGATTCTCTAGCGCAGTTAAAGCAGCTAGCTATAACTCAGAATGTGATTGTCATATCACTTGCTCAGCTGAATAGATCAACCATAGGCCAAACAGATCGTCGTCCTATTTTGACGGACCTACGTGAAAACAGCGATTATAGTAATATCGACAAGGCAGTTTATTTATACAGAAAAGACTATTACAATCCTCGTGTAAAAGACAGCGTACTGGAAATGATTGTGGTTAAAAATAAAAACCATAAAAAAAACGTTTATAAAGCGTCTTTCGATAAGCTCTCTTCAAAAATTTCTAACTTTTCGACAATTGAAGTAGGTTAATAATTATTATCCTTAGACTATAGACCTGCGGATATCGGTTAGAATTTATTCTGACTAACAAATTTCAAAAATAAATAGGAAAATATTTACTGCAATGGCAAAAACAGAAAAAATTCTTACAAAGTCTAAACTTATGCGCGGTCTGCAGTGCGAAAAAAACCTATGGTTACATTTGCATAAACCTCAGCTTGAGCCTACGACCGATTCCAGTACGCAAAAGCAATTTGACGAAGGAAATCTTGTCGGTGAAATGGCTCGCGAACTCGAAGGCAAAGGTCTTTTAATTGATTCAGAATTTTGGGACTATCAAGGTGGCTATGAAAAAACTCAGTCTGCTGTTGCGGATGGTGTTCAAATTATTTACGAAGCTTCATTTCTATACGGTAAATTGTTCGCCAGAGCCGATATTTTAAAAAAGAATAAAAATGGTTGGGAACTGATCGAGGTAAAAAAATCGACTTCAGTTAAAGACTATCACATACAGGACGCAGCCATTCAGGCGACAATTATTGAATCATCTGGACTTAAGTTGAATAAAATTTCTATACGCCATATTAACAATGAAATGGTGTATCCAGACTTTGATAAACTTTTTACTACTTCTGATATTACCGACGATGTGAGATCTCTTCAAAAAGAAATTAAAAAACAAATTTCCTCGTTAGAATCTGTAGCGAATTCTAAAAAAGAACCACAAGTTGAAATAGGTCCACACTGTGCTGACCCATTTGGTTGCGGCTTTAAAGACTACTGTTGGAAGAATGTACCTAATAAGTCAGTCTTTGATTTGCCGCAATTAACGACTAAGAAAAAGTGGGATCTCTACAATAACGATGCTCAGAAAATTACTGATCTTGATCCAAAAGATTACAAAGGCGTTATCCAAAGAGCGATCGCTGTAACTAAAACTAAAAAACTATTTGTTGATTCAGAGGCAATAAGCGCAGCTTTAAAACAGTGGAAGTGGCCGCTCTATTTTTTCGATTATGAAACTATCGGACCCGCAATTCCTCGTTATAAGAAAACAAAACCTTATGTGCAGGTGCCATTTCAATTTAGCTGTCATGTGTGGAGTGATCTTAAATCTAAACCCTAGATCACTTCGAATATTTACATACTGAAGAATCTGATCCACGCCCAGGGATAATAAAGGCGATGCTTAAAGGCTTTGGCAAAAAAGGCAGTATTGTTGCTTATAATAAATCGTTTGAAATCGGCGTTATTAAAAAACTGGCTGAGTTTGATAAGACCAATGCTAAAGAATTACTCGTGTTGTGTGAACGCTTTGTTGATCCACTACCCGTAGTTCGCGAATCAGTTTATCACCCTGAATTTTTGGGCAGCTTTAGTATTAAGTATGTAGCTCCGGCACTGATCGGAGACAAGTTTAGTTATAAAGGTTTAAAGATCGCCGACGGCGGCGAAGCACAATCCGCAGCGGAACTCATCTTAACGGGAAAAATTAAAGACAAAGAAAAAGATGCTGTCATAGCTGATCTGCTCAAGTATTGCCAGCAGGATACAATGGCTATGGTTGAGATAGTTAAGTGGTTACTTAAGCAAATAGTATAAAAATATAGGAGATAATAATGGCGGGCTCATCATTTCAAACAAATCCAATCGATTTAATTAAACTTCTTGAGCAATGCCACGACGGCTCAATTCAATTGCCAGATTTTCAGCGTAGTTGGGTTTGGGATGAAGATCGCATAAAAAGTCTTATCGCATCGGTTTCTCGTGCATTCCCAATTGGGGCCCTAATGACTCTTGATAGCGGTGGTGAAGTTAATTTTAAACCCCGGCCTGTCGAGGGCGCGATCATTGGCGGTAAAAAAACTGAAACACCATCTTTATTGCTCGATGGACAACAGCGCATGACTTCTTTGTATCAGGTTACTTTACGCGGTGAAGTTGTAGAAACAGTTACACCGAAGAACAAAAAAGTAAAACGCTGGTTTTATATAGATATTAGAAAAGCTCTCGATCCTGCGATCGATCGTGAAGAAGCAATTATAGGCGTACCTGAAGATAGAAAAGTGCGAGCTGATTTCGGGCGAGAAGTTGTTTTAGACTTGTCGACCCCAGAGTTAGAGTATGCTTCATTAATGTACCCTGTTTCATTAGTATTTAATTGGGACGAATGGCAGGATGGCTTTGGTGAGCACTGGAGAGGTGATCACAACGATAGTGTTCGTAAGGAATTTAAAAGCTTCAAAAATAAAATACTCGATAATTTTAAAAGTTATCGAGTTCCAGTTATTGCATTGGACAAAGAAACAAAAAAAGAAGCAGTTTGTGTGGTTTTTGAAAAAGTAAATACTGGCGGGAAACCACTCGATGCATTTGAACTAGTAACCGCTATGTATGCAGCAGATGGACATGAACTCAGAAAAGATTGGTATGGCGATAATAAAACAAAAGGGCGTCATCGTCGTTTTGCAGAAACACTGCGTCCAGCCGGTACTGATGAAGGTATCTTAGCAAAAGTTTCTAATACTGATTTTTTACAAGCAGTTTCATTATTCTATACTCGTGAACGAAGACGAACAGCTGAGAGTTCTGGAAAATCAGGGAAGGATTTACCTGCAGTTTCTGGAAACCGTCAGGCCTTATTAAACCTACCTCTTGAAGCGTATAAGAAATACGAATTACAAGTGGAGCGTGGGTTTACACAAGCGGCAAAATTTTTACATATGCTACATATCTATAGAATTTTTGACCTTCCCTACCAGTCACAAATTATCCCGCTCGCAGCAATATTGGCTGATATTGGTGACGCTTGGGAACATGAAGCCAATCGTGCTTTATTAACACGTTGGTATTGGAACGGCGTATTCGGGGAACTATATGGATCTGCAGTTGATTCGCGTATTGCGCGTGATTTTATGGAAGTGCCTGTTTGGCTTAAAGGCGGTGCGGAACCCACTACGGTAAGTGAAACAATGTTTCGTGCCGATAGATTGAAGACAATGAGAATGCGTCTTTCTGCAGCCTACAAAGGCGTTAACGCATTATTAATGAAAACAGGCGCAAAAGATTTTCGTTCAGGACAAAACTTTGACCATACTATTTTCTTTGGAGAAAATGTCGACATCCATCATATTTTTCCACAAGATTGGTGTAAAAAGCAGAACATAAAACCTGAAGTTTTTGACTCTATAATCAATAAAACACCACTTTCTTATAAGACTAATCGAATAATCGGCGGCGTTGCCCCATCCGCATATCTTAGTAAATTGGAAAAGGGAGATTCGACAACACCTTCAATAAATAGCGAACGACTGGATCTTTATTTAAAATCTCATTTGATTGAAACTACTGCTATTCGTACAGACAATTTTGAAGTTTTCATGGCTAATCGTCAAAAGCAACTTTTGAATCTGATAGAAGAAGCGACTGGAAAAGCAGCGTATACAGGTGATGTGCAAGACGAGGGTGATGATTTAGAGACTGACGATGAATAAAATAAAAAAAGAAATTATTAAGCCAAACAAACCTTGTACCCATCTTGCTGGTGAATTTTTTGTTTCAGCCGAACTATCAAGGATGGGATACAATGTTGCCCTAACTATGGGTAACGCTAAAAAAGTTGATCTGGTTGTGGAGCTTGACTCGGTAACTGTTCCTATTCAAGTCAAAGCGCTGGCAAAAAAGCAGAACGTTGGGTGGCCCGTTAATCAACACAACAAATATGATAAGAAGCTTATTTTTGTTTTGGTTGTGTTAGGTGAAGTTGGCTCAATACCCGCCTACTACATAGTATCAGGAGATATTGTTCAAAATAAAATGAAAAAATATAAGACTAGAGCAATATTAAATATTTCAGATGTTAAGGCTTTCAAAGATAATTGGAATTTAATTACCCAGCGGACAAAGAAATAGTTGCGTATAATTGAACTAGGCTCCAACTACTTCAGATGCACGTTCACTGAAAAAATCAGCTCAAGCCTCTCTCGCTGTTAACTTATTGTTTTTATTTGTTATTGTTAAAAATGCAAAAACCGCCTTGAAGCGGTTTTTCTTGTGCATAGAAATGGTAGGGAGTACAGGATTCGAACCTGCGACATCCACCTTGTAAGGGTGGCGCTCTACCAACTGAGCTAACTCCCTATTGATAGATAAATTTAAGTGGGATTAGATATATCGATGACTAATCCCTTATTCAAGAACTTTTTGCAGCCCTTGAAAATTAGTTACGTTTTTTACAATATAAATCCAATGATGATGTGATTTTTTTAAGCACCATATTGGTTGTTTCGTATTGGCTCTCTGGTGATACAAATGGGGAGTCCAAGTCAAAACCCAGATCGATCATAGAAATGGCCATCACTCGCTCGCCACAAAACGTAGGATTCATTTCTAAATCCAACGAATCAAAGATCGCAAGCTTGATCAATTTGTTATCGACATTAATACGCACAACGTTCTTTTCAAAAGCTGTTATTAAGCCAACACCCTTTAATCGAGGCTCTGTACAACTTTCTTCTCGAGAATAAATCTCGGCTTCAAGCTGCTTAATGCGAGTTGTTTGTCGGATCACTCTGATTTTTAAGATAAAATCAGCATTACCTTGAACCTTCCATAAACCCTGAATCGTCGTCCACGGAAAAGGTTGCGCTTGTTTCCAAGGAAAGTTATCAAAACCACCTTGTATCGTTGGCCCACACGATGACGGCGCACTGGCTGCTAAAATATTAAAACTGAAAAATAAACTTGCTATAACTAACAGATTCTTAATCACTGTAAGCTCCCCTGGATAGAAATTTGATTATCAACTTTGATGGCTTTATTTAAAAAATAACCGTTCTTTGATCTAAAAATATATTTTGGTCGATCATAGTCAGGCTCAATCATTTTACGTAAACGTTTAATAGTCACATAAATTTTATTGTCGTGCGTTTCTGGATCATAATTTTGCTTCCAAATATGTTCTACTAAATATTCTTTGGAAAAAACTTCGCCTTGTTTTGAAGTAAACAGCTTTAACAAATCTAAAAGAATAAACTGGTTTTTAAAATCGATTTTACCGATTTGTTTTTCTTGAACCGTGTGACCTTCGAAATCAAAGCTCAAATCAGCAACAGATTTATCTTTAGTTTTTAATGTGTCGATATACTTAGCCATTTGGCTGACCAGTTTTCGATTATTATCTGGGTTTATTGATTTATATGCGATATCGAAATAAATTTTTGCTGTGTCTTTTTGTCCTAATTCAAACAATACATAACCAATATTTGCTAATAATACTGTTGATACATGCAAACTTTTGCTGGTCTTGACTTCTTCGTATGCTATCCACAAAATTTCAAGAGCCTGATCATATTTTTTCATGTCCATTAAAATTTGTGAATTTGTATTTAAAACTGTCACACGCAAATCAGGGTTATTAATAAATTGTAAAAAGATGTTTAAATTGTAAATTTCTTTAAGTGCCTCTTCATATTTTTGTTGGCGACGGTAACAAATAGAAATACCTAAAATCGCATAACAAATATCTTCTTTAACATCAGTTTTTAATGCGTGCTCTAAAGCAATTTTAAAATATTCAAGCGCGGTTTCAGTTTGGCCCTTGTAAACTGCTGCAATTCCAAAAACATAATAAACGCGAGAATTTAATTGAATATTTTCACGAATAACAGTGTCGTGTAATTTTTCTTTTAAAGCTGAAAGCTGATCAAAATCTTCACGTTCAGCATAGATACGTAAAATGTTTTGAGTACACTTTAAATATTGGTCATAATTTTTTTCGGTCAGAAATAAGTTCGCAGCTTCGATCAAATTGGGGAGTGCTAAGTCGTAGTCGCCACGATCGCAATAAAGCTTACTAATTTCATATAAACGATTTGCGTTCATATTTTGCTGCATCGTCAGAGTCCTTCTTTATCAAGTAGGTGTGAAACTTACAAAAACTGTCATCACCGGTCAATAAAGATATTTGGTTTTGCAATAAAAAAGGGCTTTTGATGAACAAAAGCCCTTTAATCAATTCATTTCAATTTCATTTTATGTGCGACTTAATGAGTCGCGTGGATCGATTGTCCCGTATAATGGGCTTTTACACCGAATTCACGCTCATGTTGTGCTTTAAATAACTCTTTAGGATTTTTAATGTCTAAAGCATTAATTAAAACCTGATCCACATGATCCACAAGAATCACTTTGAGTTCTTTCAAGACCTCTTTAGGGATGTCTTTCAAGTCTTTTTCGTTTTCCTTAGGACAAATGATCGTCTTAATTCCACCGCGATGAGCTGCTAAGATTTTCTCTTTCAATCCACCGATCGGTAAAACTTTTCCACGAAGGGAAATCTCACCCGTCATTGCCACAGTTCGTTTCACAGCAATTTTCGTTAAAGCTGAAACAATCGAAGTTGTTAAAGCGATACCTGCTGATGGACCATCTTTCGGCGTCGCGCCGTCTGGAAAGTGAATATGCACATCGATATTTGCGTAATATTCTTTATCGAAACCAAATAATGGTCCACGAGATCGAACATACGACATCGCTGCAGAGCAAGATTCTTTCATCACATCGCCAAGTTGCCCTGTGACTGTGAATTTTCCTTTTCCTGGAACTGCACTCACTTCAACAGCAAGTAAATCTCCGCCAACTTCAGTCCAAGCCATACCGTTTGTTAAACCGATTTCATTTTGCTTTTCGATTTCACCGTGACGGTTCTTGTGCGGACCAATCAATTGCACAATTTTTTCCGGAGTAATCACGTAACCTGCATTTTTCTTCGCCGATTTTTTAGCGCCCGTTTTTGACTTTGCTGCTTTACCTTTTGTCGCTGCAACAGTCGTCGCATCGGTTTTTTTAAATTCTTCGATCGAGCTCGACAACACAATATCTTTAGCCACTTTACGGAAAACATTTGCAAATTCACGTTCTAAATTACGGACACCCGATTCGCGTGTGTAGTACCGAATCACATCACGCACAGCTTTGTCCTGCATTGTGATGTTAAAATCTTTAAGACCATGATTTTCCATTTGCTTAGGTATTAAATAATTCTTTGCAATATGAAATTTTTCTTGCTCGATATAACCCTCAAGATAAATGATTTCCATACGATCCAATAATGGACGCGGAACATTTCCTAAGTTATTCGCTGTGGCAACAAACATCACATTTGATAAATCATATTCAATTTCTAAATAGTGATCAGAAAATGTTGAATTTTGCTCTGGATCTAAAACTTCAAGCATGGCTGAAGCTGGATCACCGCGGAAATCATTGGCCATTTTATCGATTTCATCCAACAAAAGAACTGGATTACCTTTATCGACTTTACGTAGAGCTTGCAAAATTTTACCCGGCATCGCTCCAACATAAGTTTTACGGTGACCGCGAATTTCAGCTTCGTCACGAACTCCACCTAATGAAATACGAGCAAATGGACGATTCAATGATTCTGCAATTGATCGGGCCAAAGATGTTTTACCAACACCTGGAGGGCCCGCTAAACAAATAATAGGACCGCGCATGTTTTTAGATAAAGATAAAACCGCAAGATATTCTAAAATACGGTCTTTCACTTTCTCTAAGCCCCAGTGATCGTTATCTAAAATTTTCTTAGCATTTTTTACGTCATGACGATCTTCAGAGTATTCCTGCCAAGGCAAAGATAAAACCCAGTCAATATAATTTCTAACGACAGTGGCTTCCGCACTCATGGGCGACATCATTTTTAATTTCTTGATTTCTTTATTTACTTTGTCTTTTGCAGTTTGTGGCATTTTTTTATCACGGCACTTGACCACAAGGTCTTCAATTTCAGCCTGGTAATCATCTTTATCACCAAGTTCTTTTTGAATGGCTTGCATTTGCTCATTTAAGTAGTATTCCTTTTGAGATTTCTCCATTTGTTTTTTAACGCGCGTGCGGATTTTTTTCTCAACTTCAAGAATTTCAATTTCGCCCGTCATTAAATTTAATAAATGTTCTAAGCGTTTAGTTGGATCTAAAATCTCAAGAACAGCTTGTTTGTCCTCAAGCTTTAAATTCAATTGCGCAACTATGATATCCGCAAGCTCTCCTGCAGATTCAATACTTGAAACACGCATTAAGATTTCAGGTGGAATACGTTTATTCAATTTGACATAAGTTTCAAACGTCGATTTTACAGAACGCACAAGGGCAGAGGCTTCTGTCTGATTATCAACATCTTCATCAATCACTTCGCATGAAACAACGAAATGTCCTTCATTAGGAATAAAGTTCTTGATGCGAACACGGCGTTTGCCTTCAACCAAAACCTTCACTGTTCCATCTGGAAGTCTTAAAAGCTGAATGATTGTTCCCACTGTTCCAATCGCATAGATATCTTTTTCTTCAGGATTATTTGTTTTAGCGTCTTTTTGTGCAGCTAAAACGATATCTGTTTGTTTGCTCATCGCATCTTCTAAAGCATTGATACTTTTTTCGCGACCTACAAACAGTGGCATCATCATATGTGGAAATATGATCAGGTCACGTAGAGGAAGTAAGGGTAGTTGTTGAGTTTGGTTGTTCGCCATTTGAGAACTCCTTCCGTGATATGTTGTCTCGGTGAGACCAGCTTAAGCCCTCTTAAGTTCCTCTTTAGAACCGAGTCAAAAATGTTTCGGTTAATCGTTCCATCGACACCTCAACACTTCTTCTATTAAGTCTAAATTTTTAATTCAAATGTGCAAAGATAATTTCACGAATCTAGTCCAATTTCGAAATCTATTTTTATGCCATAAGATAATGTTTGATCTACTAAAACGTTTGGTATTGTGAACAACAATTTTCAGCTCAAATTGATACACTTTTGACACTTTTTTTACCAAAACGCGTATATTAGATTTAAATCAGTTCCCTGTCTTGCAACATACCTAGCTATTGGAATAGGTGGACGTTTATGCAGAGACTCTTAAAATACAGTTTGGCGTGTGCAATCTCGTCATTTTTTGCAGCGCAAAGCTATGGGGCTAAACTCGTCAGCTCATGTTCAATGTCAGAAAATAACTTAGAGGTCATCGGAAAAAACGTAGATGAGCGAATGCCCATTGCCTCTGTTTCTAAAGTCTACACATCTTTAATGGCAGTGACATCTTTTAATCTAGAGCACAAATTTTTCACTCAGGTCTATGTGACTCCTGTGAGTAACGGACTCTATGATGTCCATTTACAAGGCTCGAGAGACCCGTATTTTAATAAATTTAAAATGCACATGATCATTTCTCGTTTGAATGAAATGAATGTGACCAAGATTCGCAACCTCACATTCGATGAAAATGTCAAATACCTGCATGAAACAGATACAAGCCGTGGATTTCGCGCAGGCAAAACATATGTGAACCCTTTAATTCTCAAGGCGGATATGGAATTTCCATCTCCGGCACTGGTGGCTTCTGAGTTTCAACAGCTGACATTGATCTTAAAGTCTTACAAAGACAGTTTTAAACTTGCTGCTGCCAATGGAATAAAACTTTTCAACAACCCAAGTTTTCGAGTCACAAAAATTGCATTTTTGCCCGCAAACCAATTTAAATCAAATCCCAACGTGCAAAAAATATTCGTTGCTTCGCAAAATATCAAAACTATTTTGAAATCGATGAATTGGAATTCTAACAATCATGCAGCAAATCAAATGTTTATGGCGGCTGGCGGAGAACCTCGGTTCAAACAACTCTATTACAAAAATTTTCAGCAGTCAGAATCTGATGTACGATTTATAAATGGATCTGGACAAAACCATGATCTGACAGGTCATGGTCGACTTTACAATGAGGCAACATGTAAAAATGTGCTTCGAACACTGCATATTTTAGATAAAGCTCTCGGTGTACAGAAAGCGCAACTCGAAGACATTATGTCCGTCGTCGGAGAAGACAAGGGCAGCACTGTCGGCGGAGTGACTTACTCAAATCCATTAACAAATGGTGCTGTCATTGCAAAAACAGGAACTGTAGGTACGAATATCGCTCTTGCAGGTGTCGCAAATACCAAACAAGGGCGTAGGTTTTTTATGTACAATGTTGAGATGAAATCGGCGACTTCGAAAAACGAGGCCAATCTTGCACGAAAAATGATTTCAAATGAGTTACAAAAATTAATGAAAACCTACGGCGGCCCCGTTAAATTGAATTACGTCCGACAAAACCCGTTGAATGACAATCTCGAAAATTACGACGAAGATGTGAACGACGCACTCTATACGGATGCCCTCGCATCGCAGAACACTGGAGAGTAAAGTGAAAATTTCGCGCTATCTAATTTGCACAACACTTTTTCTGTCGCAGTTATCTTTAGCAGAGACAAACAGCTGCAAATCACTGTTTGCAACTGGCAATGTTGTTCGAAAGGCTCATTATTTGGCGATGAATAGATACGAAAAACAAACTCTTTTAAAAAATGTTTTTCAAGTGGGTTCCGATCTGAATCCACGATTTCAAGGTTACGACAATTTATCTGTAACCAAATCATTTAAAGTCTACGGAACGAAAGATGAATCGATTGATTCAAAACTACAATCGGCAGCACTCAAAGTTTTTAAAAAATATGAACTTGATTCCAGGGAAAATACAATTCAATTGGTTGCAACGGTCTTGTTTGAGGGTAAAGATGTCACGTTGTCCGAGAATAATCCATGGGCTGTACTCATTTCAAAAAAAACAATCAACGGTCGTGGCCAAGAAAAACTGGAACCTGTATCAGCCTATTCGATTGAAAGAAATGGAGCTGGTGAGGCCATCGTACCTATTATTCACAATTTTGATGGATTAACTATTTAACACTATTTGTTTTCTGAAATTGTTTTTCAGTTGTAGTTGAACTTTTTTGTGAGCTAGTTCTTTTCACAAAATTCTCTAATTTAACGTATCCACGCTCGCGTGCACAACCTCGACGCTGTGGCAATTCAACGTATGCAGTATCATTCACCGTATTCATAACAACAACATGATCACCTTTTTGGAGAATGCAAACCACGTCCATCTTATTCTCTTTATTAAAAAAAACTTTAGCTCCAGTTTGCGATACCACATCCATAACGTCATAGTTTCTCACCGATGCACAGCTTGGATTTGAGCTATTCATAAATATACACTTTGTCCAGTCACCAAACCCAGTGCTGCCAGGATTTTGAGCTCCATTTTGATTTAAACTGACTGGTCCGCTCTCTTGTGTTTGGCGACCTAATCCACGCGGCGAGCCCTGGGGAGCGAATGATTGAATCCCTACTGAATCATTCAATTTGAGCCAGACCGGAGGAAACTCACTGGTTAATTCCTCTAGTGACAACTGACCGTCTTTATCAAAATCTATTTTACAAGCCTTTTCATCGATCACTTTTTGAACGTATTTAGTGAATGCACCACCAGCACCATCCCCATTCGAAACTTGGTTGCTTTGTGAAGAGTATAAAACATTTGAACGATCACCGACATTGATAGCTCCAGAGAAACATGAATCAATAAATCCGAAAACTTTTTTACCTTTAAAAATGGATTGAAGATCTTTGACTGAAACCAGAAATTTTTCGCAGTCTGCACTCATTGGCGGAAGAGGTGCTGTCATTGATTGTGGCTTATGATCAATTCTACCTAATCCACGGTATTGTCCTTCGGATTTAAAACATTTCGAGGAATCACCAGGTAGTACAATTGAAAACTCTCCTTTAGAGTTGACTAATCCATGCCCAGCATAATTTAAATTGATAATATCTGCTTCTTGAGCAGCTTCTTTCAACTGTGCTAAGAATCCAGACTTGGTAATCACTTCTTTATTAAAATTATTTATGTCTTTTGAATTTGTCGTAAAATTTTTAGAGAGTTTTTTATAGAATGAAATATCGTTTTGAGTTCCAACCAAATCAACATAGTTAAAACCGATATTGATGGAAATGATTTTTTTTGAGAGATCTTCTTTGCTGCAAACGTTATTCGCAGCAAAGGTAAATAGCGCTGTTTGTAATATTAAAATTATCAAACAGCTTTTCACAACTAAGCACTTTCTGATTGTTTTTTTTGTTTTTCTGCTTCTGCCTTTTCTCGCATTTCTTCATCTGAGAAATACACCATTTTTGGAGCTGAGGCTTCACGAATCACTTTTTCATCAATCACAACTTCTTTGACGTTTGCCATTCCTGGAATGTCATACATGATATCTAACATTGATGATTCAAGAACTCCACGCAGTCCACGCGCACCTGTTTTACGTTTTAAAGCCTCTTGAGCAATTGCTTTTAGAGCTTCATCTGTAAATTTCAAATCGACGCCTTCAAAGTTAAATAGCCGTTGATACTGTTTAACAACTGCATTTTTAGGGCGTGTTAAAATATCCATCAGCGCTGTTTCACCAAGTGGTGCTAAAGTAGCGATACAAGGTAAACGACCGATGAACTCTGGAATCAAACCGAACTTTGACAAATCATCAGGTTCAATTTTTGAAATCAATTCTTCTGTGTTATCTTTCGAAATCACACCAACATCACCTGCGATACCCATTGATTTGTTTGTAGTACGGTTTTCAATAATTTTATCAATCCCCGCAAACGCTCCACCACAAATAAATAAAATATTTGAAGTGTCAATTTGGATAAACTCTTGTTGAGGATGTTTACGTCCACCTTTTGGCGGAAGATTTGCTACAGTACCTTCAAGAATTTTTAAGAGAGCTTGCTGCACACCTTCACCGCTGACATCGCGAGTGATTGAAGGATTTTCTGATTTACGAGAAATTTTATCGATCTCATCGATATAAATAATTCCACGCTTACATTTTTCGACATCGTAATCAGCCGATTGCAATAAGTTCAATACAACGTTTTCAACGTCTTCACCAACATAACCGGCTTCTGTTAATGTTGTTGCATCCGCCATCGCAAATGGAACATTTAAAATTCTTGCAATCGTTTGCGCAATCAAAGTTTTACCAGAGCCCGTTGGTCCGATCAGTAAAATATTAGATTTTTGCAGCTCAACATCATTTGATTTTTTATTTTGTAGAGCGTTAATACGCTTGTAGTGATTGTGAACAGCAACAGCGATTGTTTTTTTCGCTTGTAACTGACCAATGACGTAATCATCTAAAAATGTTTTAATATCTGCTGGTTTAGGGATACGGAAAGCGCCTTTAACAGCGACTTCTTTATCTTTTTCCTCGTCGATGATGTCCATGCATAAATCAATACATTCATCACAGATATAAACACCAGGGCCTGCAATTAGTTTTTTAACTTCTTTTTGGCCTTTTCCGCAGAACGAGCAACGTAAACTAGAGTCTTTCATATTCATATTTTTAATCCCGTCTTCAATTCAATTATTTATTTGCTTTTCGCGGTTCAATCACGTGATCAATCAATCCAAAATCTTTTGCAACTGTCGGATCCATGTAGTTATCACGCTCCATTGATTGAAAAAGTTTATCGTAAGTTTGACCCGTGTGCTTCACGTAGATATTCGTTAATTTTTCTTTCGTTTTAATAAGCTCTTTCGCGTGAATTTCAATATCTGTCACTTGACCTGACAAACCACCGCCATGAAGCAAAGGTTGATGGATCATAATCCGTGAATTTGGCATTGAATAGCGCTTTCCTTTGGTGCCTGCTGTCAACAACAGTGACCCCATACTGGCTGCCATACCTAAACAGTATGTCGCTACGTCACATTTCACGAATTGCATCATATCGTAAATCGCCATACCTGCAGACACACTGCCTCCAGGAGAATTAATATAAAATTGGATATCTTTTTCTGGATTATCAACTTCTAAAAACAAAAACTGTGCTATAATCGCATTTGCAACGTCGTCAGTCACGGCGCTTCCTAAAATAACGATCCGGTCTTTCAATAAACGCGAATAAATATCATAAGATCTTTCGCCCTTAGAGGTCTGCTCGATCACGTACGGTAACATAGCCACGGAATTCTCCTTGATGAGTGGTTGATGATGAAATTAAATCGGTTTTTTGAATTTAAAACTTGAAGCAAAACTGAGAGCGCTTTAAAGATCATCATAAATTTCAGGACCTAAGCAAGTGATTGTGTTTAGTTTCTCGATTTGGTACATTAATCTTTCAAAAAACAAGGAGATTTCATGTCAAATCTAAAGTCCTCAGTGTCAACGACTACTCAAGCCTCATTACAAGTTCACCTTCATGCAAAAGATCTTTCAGTTCTTGAAGGTCAAACTGTCGTTTTCTTTTCAAAAACTTCAGTTAAAAAAGATGCTCCGGCATCAATCACTGAAAAAGATGTTACAAAAGTTTTTGAAAGCTCTTTAGAAGACAAATTAATCACAGGCGCCGCTTGTGAAACTGTCACTTTCCGCGAAGCGAATTTAAATGAATTTCGTCACGTGATCGTGATCGGCCTTGGTGCTGACAGCAAGTGTGATCATGAAGTTGTCCGTCAAGCTGCGGCCGCTTTAGTCAAAGAAGCAAAAGCTTCGAAATTTACAGACGTCTTTGTCCATCTTGATGGCCTCACTGGATCTAAAAAAGATCTTCCTAAATACACACAGGCTTTTGTCGAGGGCCTCCACCTTTGTGGCTACAATTTTAATGAATTAAAAAACTCTAAAATAGAGCAAAAAACTTTAAATATCCACTTGGTTTCAAAATCTGCGAAAGAAAAGTCTTTAATTGCGGCTTTTAACGAAGGAACTATCCTTGCGTCGTGTGCAAATTTCGCAAAACGTCTTGGCGATATGCCAGGTAATTTAATGACTCCAACAATCCTTGCTGATTCGGCCATTGCAGCGGCTAAGGGTACTGCTTTAAAAGTCACTGCATGGGATAAAAAACGTATTGAAAAAGAAAAAATGGGCGGCCTTTTAGGCGTAGCTCGTGGCTCTGCAGAAGAACCACGATTTATCGTGATGGAATATTTTGGTGCTGCGAAGACAAAAAAACCAATCGCTTTTGTGGGTAAAGGTCTGACTTTTGATACAGGTGGTATCAGCATTAAACCTTCTGCTAAAATGGAAGAAATGAAATACGATATGTGCGGTGGCGCTGCAGTGATCGGAACAATGCTTGCGATTTCTCAATTAAAATTAAAAGTGAATGTTGTGGCTTATGTTCCTGCAACAGAAAACATGCCAGGCAGCCGCGCGACAAAACCAGGTGATGTACATACAGCTCGTAACGGCAAAACTTTCGAAATCAATAATACAGATGCTGAAGGCCGTTTGATTTTATCAGATGCTTTATGTTACGCCAGCGAACAAGAGCCACAATTTATCGTTGATACAGCGACATTAACTGGCGCAATCGTTGTTGCTTTAGGAAATGTTCACACTGGATATTTTACTCGTAATTCTGCTTTAAAAACTAAAATTGAAAAAGCAGGAACTGCTTCAGGTGAAGTGATCTGGAATATGCCATTAACTGATGCTCACGTGAAAGATATGAAGGGCACATATGCCGATTTATCAAATACATCAAGCGCTGCAGGTGCCGGTTCTGCAACAGCAGCCGCGTTCCTTGAACAATTTGTTGCCGAAGGCATCCCTTGGGCTCACTTTGATATCGCAGGCACAGCATGGGCTTGTGGCAACCGTTTAAATTATTGCTCTTCAAAGGGTGCAACCGGAGTGATGGTTCGTACATTTGTTGAATTAGCGAAACAGTACGTTTAGTTTTTAGATTTCAGAATCAAAAAAGGGCTGCGTTGAAAAATGCAGCCCTTTTTTTTGAATAACTCAAACCAAATTTGTTCCGTTCGTAAACTCTTGTCTCAGTAAACTTTCACTGTTACAAAATTTTTGACATAACATAATTTGACCCTCTTCGGGATCAGACTTTTTCCATCCTTCAACCAAAGTTGTCTGAAAAAATGGGCTCTCTACAATTTTCTGTATGGGCTGATGAAAAGCAGAGAAAGAATCCAGCCCTTGATCAAAAATATATCCTCGCAATTGATTAATATGTTCGGCAACGAGGGTCGTTCTGATCGTAAACGCCGTCCAACAACAAGGCATTACAAAGCCTTCAGCAGAAATGTATATTTCAAGTTCTGCTTGAGCTTTACAAACGACACATTTCTTTAAATACGAGGCACTGTATTCAGCGTCCTTTTTATAAGGAGTCCATGGTTGAGGTTCAGTTTTCTCAATCAAACCAATATTTTTTTGAATTTGAGCATCATCTATGACTTCTAAGCCTTCATAATTTTCTGGTAGCGGCCGCAAAGTTCTTTGTAAATTTCCTGCAGCATCATAAACAGGAAAACTTTGAATCATGGGTTGACCACTGTCACTGACAAAACGACTCGAATATTTTGTATAAAACTCTTTAAAACCAAGTTCTTTAGCCAACCTCATTGCCTCTTGAATTTGATGATGATTGTGTTCAAAGACCAAATAATCCCAATAAGCTATTCCGCCGGCAGCGATGAAGGACTTCGCATTGGTAATGATACGCGACCAATTTGTATTTTGACGATACAAAAGATTTGTATCCTCAAGACCATCAACCGAAAACCTGACGTAATCACCTTTGCGGCTGAGCAGTTCACCTAATTTTTGCCACCATTTTGAATCTCGCGCGGATGCATTTGTAAACATGGCTAAATTAATATTCGGATTTATTTCGCGAAAATAAGTTAAAATTTCCAACGTGTCCGTAGCCATAATCGGATCACCATAATTACCACACAGATAAATAAAATTAAGCTGCCGAATAAATTCAACAGGTAAAATTGATTTAATTTTTTCAAGCGTGAGTTCCGTTAATCTGAGGTTCGGATTAAGCTTGCCATTTTCTGTCCTCGGACACATCGGACAATTCGCATTGCACTTGTCTGTTAGCTCGAGATGTAAAACTCTGATGTCTTGGTATTTAAACATCTCATTAAATTAGTTCGGGAATAAAGACGTGTCAATTTGGCATTATTTATTTACACGTCTTTAATATTTTTTCGTAATCTTTTTGAGCTAATAACATTTTTTGAGTTTGATCTTTGATATCGATCCGCGGATAGGCCACAAGACCATTTTCTTGGGCATCTGGATGAGTTGGTTCTTTGACATAGACATAATCTGCTGTCTTAGTTATTTTGCATTTTTGCTTTTCACACTCAATGGACTGAACCTGATATGCTCCCCCCTCTGGTGTTCTTGTTGTTTTCGCATTCGCAATATTTGAAGCTATAACTGACATTTCCATTTTTTTATTTTGTAATTCACGCTCACAGAATGTTGCCGCTAAAATATTCTGCGCTGAAAAAAACAAAGCCAGAATAGATAAAATTAATTTCATAGGAACTCCTTTTGATAATTATTTACCTACCCCGCGTGACTCGCAACCAGCACGGCGCGAGGTTTACTGCCATTTGCAGGGCCGACGACGCCTTCTTTTTCAAAAACTTCAATTAAGCGCGCAGCGCGTGGGTAGCCTAATTTAAATCGGCGTTGAATCAATGAAGCAGAAATTGCTTTCTGAGTCGAAGCCCATGATAAAATTTCATCGTATTTTTCATCATACTCTTGATCATCGCCATCAAGGTCACCACCGTATTCGGCACCTTCACCCGACATACCCGCAAACGACGACTGCGTCGGTCCTCCCTCGAGTGCTCGCATCGCCAAGGCATCAAATTCAGGCTCACCCTGATCAGACCAAAATTTCGCAACGCCATTGATCTCTGATTCTTTTAAGAATGGTCCATGATGACGAACTGATTTTCCAGAGCCTGCGATAAACAACATATCACCTTGGGATAGTAAACGTTCCGCACCTTGCTCGTCTAAGATAATTCGCGAATCCATTTTGGATGCCACTTTAAAACTGATACGGCCTGGAATATTTGTTTTAATCAAACCAGTGACGACTTCTTTACGAGGCGACTGCATCGCCAGCATCAAATGCATTCCGCAAGCACGCGCCATCTGCGCAAGACGTACGATGTTCTGTTCAACGTTCTGTTTATCCACAGCCATCAAATCCCCGAACTCTTCAACCGCGATCACTATGTAAGGTTGCGGAGTATAATAATACTGTTCCAATTTCATGATGCCCTGGTTTTCGTATTCAGCATTCACCTTTTCGTGCTCGGCTATTTGGTCTGCAGAAAATTTTTCAGCCATCTCGTTAAACTGCTCGATATTACGAGCTCCGAATTTTGACATTGATTTATAACGCTTTTCCATCTCTTTCACGGCCCAGCGAAGTGCAAAGACGGCTTTCTTCGGGTCACGAATCGGAGGCATAATGAGATGTGGAATATCCGCAAAAGCGGCAAGATCCACTTGTTTAGGATCAACCAAAATCATACGTAGTGTTTTTGGAGAGTGTTTAAATAAAAATCCAATAATCGTTGAAACTGTAAAAACAGATTTTCCAGATCCTGTCGTTCCCGCAATCAGTAGATGTGGCATTTTACGAAGGTCAACGATACGCGGTTCGCCGTTGGTTTGCTTACCCAAAGCAATTGGAAGTTTTAAATCATTCGACCAAAATTGAGCATCACCCAAAAGGTCTTTTAAATACACGGTTTCACGCTGTGCATTTGAAGTTTCAATACCGATCACATCACGCCCTGGGATTGGTGCGATAATACGTAGTGATTCTGCCGATAGAGCCAATGACAAATCATCCGCAAGCTCCGTCACTTTATTCACACGAACATCAGCATTAGGTTTAAATTCAAACATCGTGACCACAGGGCCCGGCTTTGCAGCTGTAATTTGTCCATTCACTGAGAACTGTTTTAATTTATCTAAAGTGATTTCGGCTTTACGACGGATTTCTTTTTCGTCAATTTTAATACGGGATTCTGGCGGATCATCTAAGAGCGACAACTTTGGCATTGTCCAATTTTCAACTCGGCGTGGTGTTTTCACAGGAGGCAGAGAAGAAACTTTTTTACGTGCTGGGGATTCATAGGTTGCGAGTTTTACGCCGTCTTCAAGCTTTGAAACGGGTTCTTCCGGCTCAGCTTCTTCGACCATGAAGAGCTCTTCTTCGTCAGATTCTTCTTCCTGCTTCATAGCTGCTCTTGGTTCCGATTTAACAACCAAGTTTTCAGAGACAGAGGATTCCTTTTGTGCTGGCTTTTCTTTTTCTTTTTTTACTGGAGTTAATTTTTCTTTAATTTTTGTTCCAACCTCAGAAATGCTCCAACCTGAAGTTAAATCTTTAAAAGTCGTTGCAAAGAAATTTGATTTTTTCGCACTTTTGGTTATGTCAGACAATGAGTCTTGGAATCTCTCCAAAGGGCCTTCGGCGATTTCTTGCAGACTCACTTCAAAATAAAACACAAACAGCACAAGTGATGCCGTCCATAATAAAACCTGAGCGCCCACAGAATTTAACACCTTAACAAAAGCTGTCGACAAACCCAATCCCAACAAACCGCCAGGATAAATTTGACTGTCAAATATTTTTGTCGTTGGAAAATAGATCGTGACCAACGCCGCTATGAACGCAACCATAAAAAAACCTAAAATATGACGAATGTCTTTCAATAAGATTTTTTCGCCTTTAAAACTTTTAAATGCCGCATGAAATAAAGCGGCAACGGCAACCCATGCAGTCAATCCGAAACCTTGATAAATCAGGTCAGCAAGAAAGCTACCGATAAGCCCACAATAGTTCAGAGTATTTAAACCTTGTCCCATGGAATTTAAAGAAGGGTCTTTAGGATTAAAACTGGCTAAGGCTAAAGCGAAAAAAAGGCCTGTTCCTAAGAATCCGATGGCTTGAACGTCCTGCTGGAATTTTTTGAAAAATGTATTCATTTAAATAGCTTAAAACCGCTTGGCACAGCAGGCAAAACTTGCATGGTCCGGTCTAGGCGAGTTTTAAAACCTACTAAATCAGACACAAAATGCACCTTGTAAGATATTTCATTTCACAGCGAGCTATTTCTTTGTTAGACATGGCCCCTTCGTGGAAAACATTGTACCTACCAACCCATCGCCAAACCCCGCCATCCAAGGCCGTAGCATCGATTCTGAGCTTCATAAGCAGCTTAAAATCAATGAGACCTTCTATTCTATTCAGGGCGAAAGTACGTATGCAGGAAACCCAACATTGTTTATACGCACAACGGGCTGTAACCTCAGATGCACCTATTGCGATACAAAGTACTCCTACGACCATGGCGAAATGTGGAGTATTGAAAAAATTTTACAAACCGCAAAAGAGTCTGAAACTGAATATATTTGTTTAACGGGTGGCGAACCTCTTCTTCAAAAAGATATCCACAGCTTGATCCACATTTTATGTGATCAAAATTACAAAGTGTCACTTGAAACGAGTGGCTCCAGATCGATTCAGCACGTTGACCCACGCGTGAAAATAATTCTTGACGTGAAAACTCCAGATAGTGGCGCTGCCAATTCGTTCCTGATGGAAAACATCGATTTCTCGAATGAAAACACAGAGTATAAATTCGTTATTTGTTCCGAAAAAGATTTTGATTGGTCAGAAAATTTTTGCCGTCAACATGATTTATTAAAAAAATTTACAGTTTTATACAGTCCATCACACGGCCAAGTATCTGAAAAATGGTTGGCTGAAAGAATTTTGCAAAAAAAGTTAAAAGTTAGGTTGCAATTGCAGCAACATAAGTATATTTGGTTACCCACAACTCGCGGTGTTTAAAAAAATAGATACCGTTATTAACAATAAAACAAACGCTTCTAAGACAGACATCATTGACGACTCACTGATTCGCTTAGGATACAAAGACAAGGAAAACACATGACGCCAAACATGACGCCAAACTTGAACAGTTCTGAAAACCTTTTTGTAGCTAATTTACAACAAGTTAGTTTAGAAAAATTAGTGAAGAGCAAACTTGAAGTTTTGTTCCAACAACAAAAAGAAGCTCAAGTTGAGTTGAATGGCTTATATAATGTTGTTCTTGAACAAGTTGAAAGACCTTTAATCGAGCTCGCTCTTAAAGCTTACAACGGTAACCAAGTTAAGACAGCGATTATGTTAGGTATTAACCGTAACACTCTTAAGAAGAAAATCGACAACTACAAATTGAAACCTAAAAAAGGTGCTCAAGCACAAGCTGCATCGATGTCAGAAATGGCGACTCCATCTGCAGTATCTTCATTAGGTACATCTGCAGTATTAACTCAGTAATTTTTTGATTCTAAATAATTGAGTTATCGCAAAAGGGCTCTTGATTAGAGCCCTTTTTTTTTGGTAAAATAAAACTTCAATATGTCCTGTTTTCTTGATCCAGAGGGGTTTTGGATGAAAAGTGTAATTTGTGAGTGCTAATCAATTTTCATCAAATTTTAGCGGCAAAGTTCCGCCGCAAAGTCTTGAGGCCGAATATTCTGTCCTTGGTGGACTGATGCTCGAGCGCGAAGCGTTCGATCAAATTTCTGATCTGATCGATTCGGCTGATTTTTATAAGCCCGCGCATCAATTGATTTACAAAACAATCCGCGAACTTCATCAAAAAGCAAATCCTGTTGATATCATTACGGTGATGAATTCGCTTCAAACTAAAAATGAACTCGAACAAATTGGTGGCGCAGAGTATCTGGCAACTCTTCTAGAAAAGGTTGTTTCTGCTGCTAATATTGATTCACATGCTAAAATTATCCGTGAAAAATCATTACTCAGAAAATTGATCGCCACGTCATCTGGCCTGATTGAAAAAGCCTACGGTACTGAGTACACAGATGTCGAAACTTTGATTGATATTGCTGAAAGCGAAATCTTGAAAGTCGGCGAAAGCAAAATGACTCAAGGATTGATTTCGTCTCTTGATATCGTCAGCGCTTCGATTGAAAAAATTGATGATCTTTATAAACGTAAAGTCGATGTCACTGGTGTTTCTACCGGATTTACTGAGCTTGATAAAATGACATCGGGAATGCAACCTGGCGAGGTCATCATTATCGCGGCCCGTCCATCAATGGGTAAGACCGCATTCAGTTTGAATATTGCAACTCATATGGCGATCCGCGAGAAAAAGAAAGTCGCTTATTTCTCAGTCGAGATGGCCAAAGAACAATTGATGATGCGTATCTTGGCCAGTGAATCGCGTGTGAATATGGGCGAAATTAAATCGGGTCGTATTCAAGATTCTTCATGGCCTAAGTTGATTCAAACGGCTGGTTTTATCGGAGAAGCTCCGCTTTATATTGATGATACTTCGGGAATTTCGCCGTTTGAAATTCGTGCGCGCTGTCGCCGCATGAAAGCCACTGTTGGTCTTGATTGTATTATGATCGATTATCTTCAAATCATGGATTTAAAACAAAAAGTGGAAAGCCGCGAACGAGCAGTTGCTGAAATTTCTAAAGCTTTAAAAACAATTGCCAAAGAAATGCAAATTCCAGTCATTGCGCTGGCACAGTTGAATCGTGGTGTTGAAAGTCGTACAGACCGTCGTCCAATGTTATCAGATCTTCGTGAATCGGGATCGATCGAGCAAGATGCCGATGTCATCATGATGTTACATCGTGAAGATTATTGGGATAAAGAAAGTCCTGAAAAAGCCGGACAAGCTTTAGTCGTTATTGGTAAAAATCGTAACGGACCTACGGGTGATGTGAAATTACACTTTGATGCGAAGACAAATAAGTTCCGTGATGCTGATCCAGACCGTGTGTCTGCGTTACCACCACCACAAGCTCCGCCGCCAATGCCGGGACAATTTGGAAAACCTAAAAACTTTGCGCCAGGCGCGCAAAGCTAATTTTTAGATTTTTCGTTTTTCTGGAAAATTGATTTAAAATTTTATGATTATTGTAGAAATCTTTGTGCCAGACTCCAGTAGACTGGCATTCCTAATAAAATATTGAATGGGAATGTTAATCCCAATGACATGGATAAATAAATACTTGGATTGGCTTCCGGTAAATTTGTTTTTAATGCTGCAGGCACAGCAATATAAGATGAACTAGCTGTCATAATCATCAATAAAAATCCATTTTCGACTGACAAATTCAAAAATTTAGCCAATATCAAACCAACCATTGAATTCACAATTGGTGCAATCAAAGCAACACTTGTTAAAAATACAGCGTTACTTTTTAATTCTTTAAGTTGTCGAGCTGCAGACATTCCAAGATCTAACAAGAAGAAACACAAAAAGCCTTTGAAAATATCATACACGAAAACTTGGTAATCCTGTGCTTTTGCAGGATTCATAATGTAACCGATAAGCATACTGCCTAGTAAAATAAAAATTGAACCATTAAAAAAAGCGTCATGTAGTGTTTGTTTGAGAGAAAATTGAAATCCTGCTTTATTCTTATCTGAAATTTTTGCCAATAATAGACCAATCACAATCGCCGGAGTATCCATCATTCCAATCACAGCAACCATATGGCCGCCATAGCTTAAACCACGATTCTCGAGCCATGAAACTCCCGTTAGAAAAGTAACCGCACTCACTGACCCATAGCAGGCAGCTATTCCAGCTGCATTTTGGTTATCTAATTTTTTTCGTAAGATAAAAAACATAATTAAGGGAACTAAGGTCGCCGCCAAAGCACCCGCCCCCATAGTCAGGAAAACTTGAGATGTAATTTCTTCTTTGGCTAAAGCAATTCCACCCTTAAATCCAATAGACATCAGTAAATAGTAAGATAAAAATTTAGTAATTTGAGGTGGTATTTCTATATTTGATCTGGCCCAAATCGCTAAAACACCTAAACAAAAAAACAATATTGTAGGGTCTAAAATCATATCCATAGGCGCATTTAATATGAAAATGATAAAATAAACAATTCGTTTATTTTTTTAAGATGATGTGCCATCCGAATTGTGTTCGAACTGGTTTCGAAATTTGATTTAAAGCCAATACATCGCAGGCGTCTTCAAAGGCTTCGACAAAACGACCAGACTTAAATTCACCCAAATCACCGCCAGATTTGGCTGACGAGCATTGAGAGTATTTTTGTGCGAAATCAGCAAATTGCTCTGCTGATTTAAGCTTCAATAAAATATCTTTTGCTTCGTATTCGTGTTTGACCAGAATATGATAAATTTTCATATTCTGAATCTTAATATTGGTAAAGCCAAGTTAAGCCCTGAGTTTCCGGTGTTGACGTGGGAAGAATCATCCATGTCGTAGTTGATGTGTCAGTTTCTGATTTAGGCTTACCCATTTGCGCACTCGCTTTACCAAAGACATAACCCATCGCAATTCCCAGGGGATAATCACTGGCCCAGTGCACTCCATTATTCACCATTTGATAACTCAAAGCTGCAACCCAGACCGACGCCAGAGGAACTGTATAATTTGAATACTCAGGGTAGGCATCATTGATAATTGTGAACGTCAGTGTCGCGGTCATAACGTGACCACTTGGCATGGCATCATAAAATGCAGTTCGCTTTTGATATTCAGGAATACTTGGAAATGGGCTCCATTTTCCGAAGCGCTCTGTGCGAACATACGGGCTTTCTCGGCCAAATGCGCGTTTTAAAAATTGACTAAAGATCGTCGAAGTCGTCATTCCATGAACAATCCTGAGTCCTGTATTATATGCACGAATATTATTGTTATTGTGTCCATTAATTAAAAAACCTGCGCTGATACCAAAATGCATCCAACCATCACCTAAAAAATACATGAAAGAACCTGTATCCGTCGGAAGTCTTAATAGGTCGATATCACCAGCAGATAAAATTGCTTTCGTTTTATCTTCGTTACCCAAACCTGCTGCGCGACCTTCGCGCTGCCAATTTTCTAAAATCACTTCATCATTATTTAAAAGAATTAAAGTAGAACCAACAATACCAGCCCACCATGGAATTGATTTTTTAGAAAACGAAGTTTTAAGTGTATCCATCGAAGTTGTTGGAATTTCGAGAACTACTTTTTCCAAAGGAATTTTAGTTTCGTTGAATGGATTTGTGGAACTCGATTGATCGCCAGAACTCGGCAGACTTGTTTCAGCATTAGAGTTGACAGCAATTAAAAAGCAAAAAATTTGAATAAAAAATTTCATCCAGACAATATATTTTGAAACTAAACTTTATGTAAACAAGTTTCAAAATCTTTTGGCAATGCAGCTTCGATTTTCACCGGAGCACCTGTCACTGGGTGATTAAACTCCAACGATTTCGCATGCAGCATTAATCGAGGCACATCTGTACTTTTACCACCGTAAATATTGTCACCCAATATAGAGCGATAGGATTCTTGGAGGTGTTGCCGAATTTGATGAGTTCGCCCTGTTTTTGGGCGGGCCTGCACATAATAAAACAAAGGATGAGTGGAAATGATCTGAAATTCAGTTTCTGCAGGCCAACCACCGGACTTCACAGAAATCATGCGTCGTTTACCACCGCCCATGCCTTTCGCCGGAGCCATAAAGTTTTTAATCACCCAATTATTTTCAATCTCAGGATTTAAAATACAGTTTACTTTTTTTCCGGCTGCCAAAGGATTCGGACGCGTTAAACACACATAGGTTTTTTGAAAGTGATGATTTTGAAACATTTCGGTCAAAGGCTTATTGGCAACCGATGATTTACTCATTAAAAAAACACCCGAAGTTTCAAAGTCTAATCGGTGGTGCAGAAATAATTTATTTTTTAAATCAGGCCGCTGAATTTCAAACTGTTCTTTGATGGGAATTCTTGTCTTATCGAAAGAAGGTTGCGACAAAACCATGGCTGGCTTGTAAACACTAATTATAAAATCGTCTTCGAATAATACATCCATTAAAAAAGGTATTCTATACCAAATAAATATGATGTCACTTTCTCATCGATAGATCTTGCAGGATTAGTTCTGCTACCGGAACCACTAAAGCTAGAATTAACAGCAGAAAAAATCATTTGCCCCTTTAAATTGACATTTGCAGAATACAAATAATTTCCATAAAAGCTAAACTGCGACATTGTCGGAGAAGCTGATCCTGAATCCTTAGGGGACTCAGATAAACTCGACGTCAGCAAAAATTTTGCGTCCAAACCAACTCCTACATCATTTCTATCTGACACGGGGAAATAGCCTCCGACTTGAATTTGTAAACCTGTCGTATCAAAAGATGAAAATGCAACTGGCGAAGTGTCCGTCATTTTTGTACTTTGCGATAAATAGCCTACAGCACCTATCAGACTTGGCCCCCAAAAATTACCGTTCAAAGCGTACCGGTAACCAAATAAAAGATCCATATTATTGACTGTAAAATTAAGTGTTCCTGGAAATGAACCCGTCAATGAGTTCAAACCATTAAAATACATTTGTGTCAGAGAAATATTCAAAAAATATTCTGGCGTCACCCAAAGATCTCCGGCCAATAAAAAAGTGGGTGCGAACTTATTGCCCGTATCAAAACTAGAGCCCGATGTTAAAACGGTAGAGAGTTTATAATCTGAAAATCCACCTAATAAAGTGATTTTTCCGAACTGTGGAGCCGCTTGTGGTTTCCACTCTGTATTTTGCTCTTCACTCGTCGTCGTTTTCGGTTCTGTGGTTTGATAGTTTACAAAATCTGGTGGTAAAAGCTTGCTATTCTTTTCTATAACACCTGCTTCTTTTTCAAAATTGATTTCTCCAAAGCTCGAAAACTCTTCGACTTGAGTTAATTTAATTTGGCCGATGATTTCTTTTTCAATGCCTGTCATAAATTTTAGTTTTGGATGCCGATTGATTTTAATAATTTGTGCCACAGAAAGTTGGTCGCTCTTTTTTAAATTGGCGTTGAGTCCGGCGTTGATAGTCACTTTGTTACCACGTCGACTTGTAATCATAGCCTTATACGGCAATTTTTGTTTCATCTGAGCATACAGATCAGCTAAAATTTCTTTGAACTTTGCTATTTCGAACGTTGTAGGATCTTGATAAGAAAGTTGTAATAAAGGCAATCCATTATCTTGAGTATACAGAAATAAGTTCACATTTATTCCCTGTGAACTTTTTGTGATAATTGCAGAAACCAGAGCATTTGCTTGTGAGGCTTTTAATATCTGTTGAACCACGAGCGGTTTTTCCGCAATGATATCGACTCTTTGTTGCTCTTTGGGTGTATTTTCTGGCCACTGAAATTTTGTCACCGCCCAGAATTGATCTTTTGAAATAAGATCTGACAATTCCTTTTCACCTACGGCTTGATAAATTCCGCCCACATTATCATAAGCCGGCGCTACGGCTAGAGTCTTCAAAGTCAAATTTGCATCGTCAGCACTGATATACTTTGTAGGGTACGGAGAATCATTTTTGAGATTTTTAATTTGCGAAATCGCAAGCGAGGTGTTCAAGCTGATCAAACAAAATAGAGCCGTGCTTATCAAGATGTATTTCATAAATATATTCTGACTGGATTTAAAGCTCCAAGCAATGTTACGCACTGATCAAACAAGACTAACATCTGAGTTCTTAAGTCTAGTAAAATTATAATTATTTTATACAGACAGCATCTTCAACTACAATTTAGATATGAAGAAAAAATGTCTCATTATCGAAGACAGTCTATTTATTCGAGAGCTCTATCGAATTTGTCTTAAAGACGTCAATGTTGAAATTATTGGAGAAGCCTCTGACGGTGCCGCTGGCATTCAGCAGGTCATCCAGCAATCACCTGATATCGTTTTATTAGATCTCGTATTACCAGAGAAGAGCGGTTTTGATGTTCTGTCTGAGTGTTCTCACTTGAAATCAAAGTTTGTGGTTATAAGCTCTTTGCCAAAGGCAGACTATGAACAAAAAGCAAAAGCTTTAGGTGCTTTATTTTATCTTGAAAAACCATTCAAAAAACAACAGTTCGTAGATGCTGTCGAAACAGCACTACATACACTTATTGAGGCTCAACATGGATGAATTTAAATTTGTATTTCGATGTTTTTTATTTGCCACAGGAATTGTGCTTTTTTCACAAGTAAAACTGAATGATGAAACCTTAGAAAGCAAAGCTGAATTTTTTCTACAAGAATCCAGCACTGCACACTATTTACAGCAAAGCGCCGCTGGTGGAGCCAAGTTTTTAAATCAGTCCCTGACGCAAATTCAGAGCTATTTAAAACAAAAAATGGCTCATGCCGGGGGAAGCAATGAGCCATCAGATACTAATTCTAATTTCTAATTTCGCTTAACTCTTATTTTCGACGACCAACTGGCGCGGAAACTTCCTGCACAACTGATTTTGCCATCTCTGCTACTTTTGCCGCATAGTTCGTACGCTTCGCTTCTGTTGTTGAAGATGCTGTGTAACGATTCATAGTTCGTGAATACTGTTTTAAACAAAATGCATTTGAAACAGATGAAATTGATAATACTAAACCTAAAACAACTGATAGCTTCTTCATGTGAAACTCCTTTGTATGACTTGTTCGTTACAAAGAGTTATTGCGAGGCTTGTGCCAAAGAATCTAAATCCGAGCAAAAAAAAACCTCTGTGTTATCAGAGGCTTAAAGTATTTGTATCATAATGAGATCGTCAACTTTTTAGACAGCTGTTAAGCCCAAATTTACTGACCTGTTTGAACCGGCTTACCAGAACTATCAACAACTGGCGTACTTGAGGATCCTGAAGTCGTCGTTAATACACCAACGTTATTTGAAAGACGGGCCGATGTTCTTTGTTCACATTTTTCACAAAATGCAGGCTGATCGCCTTTACTGACTGCTGATGTAAAGGTTGAGCCCGCCTCTGGAGTTGTCGGCTTAGCTAAGTTAGGATCTTCTCCCACGCCGCCTTCAGCGAAAAGAGATTGGCATAAAAACATCGTCATAAAAAGTGCTATTAATAATTTCATTACAAATCCTTTATCTTTATAAATAGAGCTCTTGAGTTGCTGGAGCAATAACATCTAACAAATTATTAAATGTGCTGGCCACCTGAGAGGCCACCGTAGGTCCTTCTGCACTGTCTACTTTTGCAATATCACCATTTGGTTTATAGCTAACTTTGATTGTGCCCAACCCTGGACGAGTGACAACAACAGGCTTTCCATAACGCTCATCATAGTCAATTTTTACAACTTTCTTTGCCTGGTCAGTGATCGTCTGAATACGGCCTTTGATATCATAGGTCATTGTAATTTTTTGGCCCTCAGAGTTTTCTGCGTAATTCAAATTGCCTTTTGGATCATATTTGAAGCTTGTACTACGATTTGCAATTGGCTTGCCTTTTTCATTGATAAAAATTGTTTTTACCTGTGACACTTTTTTTGAAGAAGCATCGTAACTAAATTCAAGCTTTGCGACAGAAGATGATTTTAATTTTACTAAACCATCAGGGTAATATTCAAAATCAATTCGTTCATTATTGTTTTTAATTGTAACAGGCTTTCCGAACGTGTCATGGTACGTGATATCACGTACATTTCCATTCACAGTTGTCTGAACACGTGAAAGCACAACTTGTCCGTTAGATAGCTGTTTGTGCCAGAACTCATAACGATTATTTGCAACTGTTTCTTTGCCGCAGACTTTAGTTGCTGTCGACCAATAATTAAATTTTGGATTTGTCGCAGAAAATTCGTATTTATATGACTCAACACACTTATCTCTGTCTGTGAAAGATGTGACCCAATCTTTTGTGTTATCATATTTAATTGCGATTGAAGTTTTATCTGGCCAAGAAGCTTTCGTTAAGTTGTGGAATTCATTGTATTCGTATGTATATACATCAGTATCTTTTTTAGCCCATGCGTTTCTGTTCCATACTAAATCTTCTTGTTGGTTGTACTTATATTCCGTTGAAACACCATTTGGACCAGTAATCTTTTGAACTTTTTTATTAGGAAAATATTTGAATGATAATTTTCGAGAATTATTATCCTCGATTTCAGATAATAAATCCTTTTGATACTCAAACTTCAAAAAATTTCCGTTTTTGTCGTACATATGAGTCATTTTTCCAGCAGCATCAAAACGCTGATAACTACCATCTGGTAAATTTCTTGTATAATAGCCTTTGGCAAAGACGACATTTTCGACTTCTTTACCGTTGGCCATAAACTTTTGACCTTCTTTAATAGGTACTGTGATTCCATATTGTTTGGCATAACTTGAACGCGTCACATCGTCTTCGAGCAATTGATTTTCTAATTTTGACCAAAACTCTGCCGATGAAGTGCCGAATTTTTTATCGGCACGCATTTTTGTTGTGATCTGTTTAATTGTGTTGTCGACGTCTTTGCGCGTGATTTCTTTCGCCGAGTAATTAATCTCTTGGCCATCACCACACTCAGAAATTTTAATATTTCCTTCTGATGTTGTTTCAAGCTTTGTTTCAAATTCAGAACACCAGCCGAAACCAAACATTCCATTAAAAATAGTACGACTCTTGTAAGCTCTGAGAACTCGCATTTCGTAACCATTTCCTGGAACTTCAAGATCAATCCAAGAATTTGTGTATCCAGCATTGTTCATATCAACTAATGCATAGACTTGATGTGCAGAAAAAATGAATGTGAGTGTTAATAATAAACGACTAAACATTTTGAAAACCTCGCTCGTTACGAAATAGCATGTAGTGCAAAAAACACTGATTACACTTTGATTGTAACAACTTTTCTAATAACCACTCCACCTATAATTTGCATACCTAGCATTGCGGCCAGTAAGATTAAGCCCAAAGTCGTGTTGAACATAGGTTGCATATAAGTAGGATCAATAAACATAAATACGCCGAGTAATACAAATGGAATACAGGTAACGATAATTCCTTGCATAATTCCCTGAGCTGTCATGGCGGAAATTTTCTTTTCTAATTTCTGTCTTTCACGGATTGTGCTGACAATTGTTTGAAATGTTTCAGCAAGATTACCACCGGTTTCTTTAAGAATATTAATCGCTGTTACAAACATTTGAACATCGGGTCGCGGAATACGTTCGCCTAAATCAGTCAGAGCTTCTTCAAAGCTTTGACCGAACTGGACCTGAGTCATAACTTGTGAAAACTCAGCTCGGACAGGATTTCCCATGATCTCTACAACTCGTGACATTGATTGTTGTGGATTTGAACCTGACTTAATTCCGTTGGCCATAATTGTTAATGCATCCACCATTTGATCTGTAAATTGATTACATCTTTTTTCATAAAGACTTTTGTAAACGATGGGCACAAGCTGAAAGCCAGCAATACTCACTGATATTCCAAAAAACGCACCCATTCCGATATTTGGCCATGCCAATAAAAAAACTAGAAATCCTAAGCCAAAACTCGATAACAATAGCAGTCGAGTGACTTTTTTCTCGTCGACATCCATCCCTAAAAGCTTCATATGCAACATGACTTGCGATTTTTTACTGATACTTTTTGCATAGACGGCTGTAAAGAGTTTGTCCGCCCACATATAGACAGCAAAAAATATTGAAATTCCAAATAATGGAAAGACGAGCCATTCATGTCTAAATATTTCCATAATTACTCCTTATCCAACTTTCTTTACAGGTGCCGCAGGCGTTGTTGGCGCAGCGGGCTTTGGTGCTTCGTTCGAGAAAATTTCCATAGGAATATGTCCACCTTTGTCTTTAATTTCCTGAACAAAAGATGGAACTGTTCCCGTAGATTGAAATTGACCTAATATTTTTCTATTTTTATCATAGCCGGTTTCTTTGTATTTAAAAATTTCTGCCAAACTGATAACATCACCTTGCATACCGACAACTTCGGTAATACTGATAATTTTACGACTTCCATCTGAAAGACGGACAATCTGCACAATCAAATCAACCGCTCCGGCAATCTGTTCGCGAATTGCGCGAAGAGGTAAATCTAAACCAGACATCATCACCAGTGTTTCCAGACGAGCCACGCATTCTCGAGGAGAATTCGCATGTGTTGTTGTCATTGAACCATCGTGACCTGTATTCATGGCTTGCAGCATATCTAAAGCGGCTCCGTCACGCGTTTCCCCAACAACAATTCGATCGGGACGCATACGCAAAGCATTTTTGATCAGATCACGAATGGTAACTGCATTCGTTCCTTCCATTGAAGGCGGACGAGTTTCAAGACGAACAACATGTTCTTGCATCATCTGTAATTCGGCAGCATCTTCAACAGTGATCACGCGCTCGTGAGCTGGAATGAATTGAGAAATCATATTCAATAAAGAAGTTTTACCAGAACCTGTACCACCACTGATAACCACATTGTAACCGTATTCAACTGAAATTTTTAAAAAATCCAGCATGTTCTGTGTGGCACTTCCGAAATCAATATATTTTTGGGGACTGATTCCACCTTTTTTAAATTTACGAATTGTTAATGCTGGGCCATCCAATGCCAAAGGCTCAATGACAGCATTCACACGGCTTCCATCTTTTAATCGTGCATCGACATAAGGTGTGGCATTATTTATTTGTCGACCAAGTGGCGTCACAATACGCTCAATAATTCGGCGCAAGTGATCGTTCGAAGTAAATGTAATACCGCTGAGTTGTACTCGACCAGATTTTTCAATAAATATTTTTTGCGAACCATTCACCATAATCTCTGATATAGAAGGGTCAGCAAGCATATCTTCAAGAGGGCCAAGACCCAAAGCTTCTTCAAGAACATCTTTAACTAATTTTTGGCGCTCTTCTCTAGCGAGATCAGGCGCTTCTTTATCAACGATTTGACCGATATCACGCATTGTCTTATCGCGAACTTCTTTCTCTTTACTTTCGCTATTACCTGCTTCAGCCAAAATCTTTTTCAGATCCACAGTGCGAATGAGCTCTGAATGAACTCGCAATTTCAATAATGTTTTTGCATCGTAACCGTTGGGATTTGCAACTGATGTTGCTGCCGGTGCACCCGCGACCACAGGGGCTGCTACAGGTTTAGGTTTTTGCAAAGATTTTAGTTTTTGCAAAGTCCCACCTGATAATTTTCGAACGAAATCAAAATATGATGCTGAAATCGGAGACTTTGGGTTTGTAACAACAAACGGTTTTGATTGCGTCAGTGACGCAGCAGTCGTCGGTTCATCTGCAGGAATGATTCCTAAAGGCATAAGTCCTAAATGCTGACCGATGACCTGTGGTTGTAGTCCCGCCGTGTTGAATTTATTTAAAACTAATTGAAACATTTCTTTAGGATAAGTTTGTGTCAGTAAATCATTGATTAATCGTTGAGTCTGTTGAACAACCAGAATTTCTGGAGTCGCAACTATAACAATACCAGTTGCATCTTGCAGTACAGCCGTTTGCATTGGGCCGATATCATTGCCGCAATCAACGATAATAAATTTAAAGCTTCGTGAAAAATATTCTATTAATTTTGTTAAATTATCTGGTGGTACACTTAAAATTTCTTCAGGTCCACGCACAGCACCTAAATATGAAAACCCTGAGGGGTGAGTGGCCACGATTTGTTGAAGAGGCGTTGCTGCTAAAGATTGTGTGGAATTTGCTAGCTCACGCAATGTTTTTACAGGCTTAATTCCAGTAATAATATTTTGATCACCTACACTTTTAGAATCGCAATCGATCAAAAGTGCAGGTGTTCTGAGCTCGGCAGTAATTGCTGCAGTTAAGTTCGCGGCAAAAACTGATTTACCGACGCCGCCTTTACCACCAACAATGGCTAACAAAACACAACTTGGATTCAATGCCATATTAAAAACCTCAATCTTAAATATTTTATCACATTCTTTTATCGGCAGGACTTTGTCTCAACTTGATACGACAAAGGTCTGTGGTGGGATTCAATTGAGCTATTCTTTCATCCGAAATTTTTTCTTGATTTGCTCAACGCCAGTGCTTGCAGAGGATTTGATAATCGGAGTTACAAATACCACAAAGTTTCCATTCGATTTTTCATACTTTTTTCCATGATTGAGCGTAATCACAGCCCCATCCGCGCCAGTCGGGCCACCGTAATCATTGGAACTTTTTTTGTTGATAATTCCACCGAAAGCCGCACTTTGACGATCTCGCACAGATATTTTCGTTATAATTCGTGTGGTGGGCGCAATGGATGCTCCGCCAGCTGGAGTCGTACTAACACTGAGATTCAACTCGATAAGACCAGATCTCTCGGACTTAATTGTCGGAGTTACGCTCATGTTCAATTGAGCTGTAGATTGCTGCGGTGGTGCTGCAGCTGCGCCAGCTCCAGCGGACGCTGTCGTAGCACCGGGACTGACGTTGAAATTGCGCTCAACACTAGCTAGGTTTTTATCCTGAGTTAATACAGAAGCCGTATCAAGCACACGTAAAAATCCGTGATTTCGAGCCCAGTTTATTTTAGGTAACAAATTATCAATGAGATTTACAGTTTCGCTAAATGTCGAAGGCGAACGAGCAGAGGATGCAGCAGCTCCACTGGCTGAATTGCTGATCGTACTGAGTGATGGCGAAAATTTAAACTGAAAACTTTTTAAATAACGATCACTAAATTCGACAAAATGTAAAACGACCTGAATCATTTTTGGCGGCGGCACAACAGCATCTTCTTGTTTTCGTACTGTAATTAAATTGATAATTAAGCTTTCGCCGTTGCCGGCGAAACGACGGCCTTTAATTTCCACATTATCCAAGCCTTCAACTTTTTCAGTCACGATATCTGGCAAATAAAGATTAACGATGTCTGCCACTTTTTGTTTTTCAGCTTCACTATTAACAATACCTTCAAGTTTAATAAAGTCCCCAACCGAAGTAACACTCACTTCAGGGTTATTCACGTCACGCGCAATATATTCTACAATTTTTTTGCGCGCGAGTGGACTTAAGCTAACTAAACTTTTCACAACATCGGGTCCAAATTGCTTCAAAACATTTCCGATACGAATTAGATCTTTGGGAAGCAACACAAATCCGTCTAATAATATTTTGCTGTTCACAATTTTGTATTCAATACCTTCAATATCAGCCAAGAGGGCTTGAATTTCTCGAAGATTTTTTTCAACGCTTTGTTGTCTGATATCTAAACGGATCTCGAGATAAATTTGTCCTGTTTTTTTATTATGCACAGTAATGATTCCATTACCGTCTTTAGTTGGCAAAATTCTAAAGATATCTGTACCCTTAATTCTTTGCATTTCTACGTATTCAACGTTGCCTTTGAAAGTTAAAGGTACATTCGGAATTTGAAATTCTTCGTCGTGTTTTACTCCAGCGATCAAACTTAAATGTCGACGAATTCTTCGTTTATTCGGTTCGCCGTTCAAAAGCTTAAGTGTTGTACCGCCGCCCTCATCTACTTCTTCAAAAATAGGTTTTTCTTCAGCCGCCGGTGCTGCGGCTTCTGTTTGCGCAATAGAGTACTGAAATAGACATAAAATAATAAAAATTATTTTAAAGTTAATATTTTTGAAGTTAATTACCCGGCTTTGTTCCACCATTAGAGTTTGACGGATATTGGCTTGGAAAGCCACTGGTCGAGCCCGAACCCTGGCCTGAAGTCGAGCCATTTTGGCCCATTGTTTTTTGATATAAAATTGTTTCTGCACTTGAAGCCACATTCCTCATCACAACTGGCTTTCGGTCGTGTGGATTTCTCAGCAAAAAATACAGACTGCTTGGATTTGTAGAAACCAAATAGATCATGTCTTGAGCATCATTAATATCAACTTCAATTGTGATTGATGGATATTTTGTATCTCCTGTTAAAGTCGTTTGCACAAGGCCTCTGCCATTGGGATCTTTTTCAATTGTTCGTGGCAAATTATTATTTACATTCACTCCAGTTGCCAAAATCAAAACGTCTTGTCGAAATAAAACAACTTCTCTTTTTTGCGAAGCTCCTTTGCCAGAATCAATCACTGCAAAAATATCGACGCGATCTCCGGGACGAATCAAACCTGCGTTCGCACGCTCAGGACTTACGGGCACAGTGACAGCGCGTTTATTCGGAGAAACTTGAATGGCCATTCCTGTTTCAGGCCCTGGTTCTAAAACTTTATTTTTTGTAATTGTCTGACCTTTTTTAATTGGAATTGCAGCGACTGTACCGACGATGTCACCAATATCGCGAAATGCATCGGGCTCAACTTGATCTTTACTTCGTTCGACAACTTCGACGACGTTGTCATAAATTGTATCCATGTCGCGGATATCATCTTTTGCAACAATGACTCTGACTTTTTCACCGAGGGATTTATCTAGCTCTGCTTTTTTTTCTTGAGTGTAGGAATACAACATAAACGTCGCAAAAATTCCTGCGCCTAAAGAGATCCATAAATTTCGTGACTCATTCGGTCCCATAACTACCTCGTTACCATTAAGTAATAAAAAACAAAAAACTAATTCACTTTTTTACAATCGGCATTTAAACAGATTCCATAAACGGTCTTGATCCATATTTCTGGACTTTTCACTGCATTTGATCCATCAGCCTCATAATTTGTGTTCACAAACCAGGTCGAGGTCGAGGTCGGGGTTCGTTTGTAAGCATGATCCACGCCATCTGCTCCGCCGGACATTGGCTCAACCCGTGTCACTGCTTTATTAAATGCGATATCACGAACTGTCACTGGCCAAGTTTTTTTTGATGAATCATCATTCTTAACACCATCTGCAGTCACACCATGAACGCGCGACATTGATTTTGAATAATTCGCAATTCCACCGCCTGGACGAAAGTACATCAAATTTGAACGAAATCGAAAAGTTTCCATCGTGTAATTATATGAAGCAATTGAATTTAAAATACCTGAATGAATCGCCCCGAAAAAACCAAGTGAAAAATTAAAAACGACGACGACCATAAATAAAACAGGAATAGCTTCAACAAAAGCCATTCCCTTTTCTGTTTTTTTAAATTGTCGACGTTTTATATTTTTTAACATCCGTTGTCCTCGATAGGAACGTAGATGCTGGCAGCAGGAATTCCAGTCCAACCACTTTCTAAATTTTTAATTCCTTGATCATAACGATTAGCCTTTTCAAAAAATTTTAAACATTCGTCTTGTGAAGGATTACGCAATAAAAAAGCTCGTATTGGAATTTTAAAAACTTCGGAACCCGGACTCGCAATTTTACCTAAGAATGGAATTTTAATTCCTTCGAACAATTTCCATTCAAGTTCGGCATAAACACCTGTCCATGGATGACGATTTTCTGGATTTGCTCCAGCAGATTTATTGTTTACATCGACAGGGCCAGCCATACCATCATGAGCCGCATCGCCGACCAGTTTTTTTGTTAATATAAACCAAGGACTGCTGCCATCAGCACCAGTTAATAAAGGAAATTTCATAGATAATTTTGTAAATTTGGAATCTGCCGCCGACTTTGATGCCGCAGCATTAATATTTGCAGCTGAATAAGATCTAGCCGCAGACCACGTGATATATTGTGCAACTTCCACAGTCGCCAATGAAAATGTTAAAGCAAAAATAACGATTCCGCAGCCAATGATCATGATAAATGAAAATAAAAAATCGGCTGCTAAAAAACCCGAGTTGTTCATGATCATTTGCGATGATTTTTTTTTCATAAGATCACTCTGGTGCCGAGCTTAATGCTCTGTTAATTGAGTTTGGGTGACAGTTTGCTGCCTTTTCGCCGCCTGTTCCTGCAAGAGGTTTACATGACTCGCGCCATGTTCCATACTCGGCCATGTTTTTCACACGTCCAACGGAGCTTGTTGTAAATTTTTGAAGAACTTGTTTTTCTTGCATCGTTTTTGTCGCATATAAAAATGCACCGACCAGCACAGTCGCTAACAAGACAGCTTCGATCGAAGCTTGACCTTTTTGATCAGAAATAATTTCAAACGAAGAACTATTCTTTTCGTATCCATGGGACTGTTTCATCTTGGCCCCCCCCTGGATATGGTTTAAATCCAGAACCCGTCGCAAGTTGAGTTTCAACTCGCGCAGCAAGACGAATACTGCCTTCTTCAAAAGCGTACTTTGGAGCTTTCAACAGGGCAGACATAAAAGTAACTCCGCCCAGAATTAAAAGAAGGACGTACTCTATCGTCATAGATTAAGGCTCACTATTTACTTTTTCCATATCTTGAGCTAATGAATCTGTTTTGCTTTTAATTGCAGTTTTAATTTTTGGACCAAACGCCACAACCATACCAACAACAACAACAAGTAATAAAATATACTCAGTTGCCCCTTGGCCCGATTGATTTTTGATTAAATTTTTACGAAGACGATTGCGTAATGTACTTAAGAATTTCATATAAATTCCCCCTTTATATAAACTCTTATCGTCTTGTTCTGGGAAAAACTTGAATGAGACGGGAAGATTGCCTAAGTGCCTAAAATAACTTGGGAAAAACAGATGATAGTATCAAATGATACTATCATCAAAAATAAAATTATGCGGCAGGAGCTGGTTTTTTTAATTTATTCGCTTGGCGAACAATTAAAAATAAAACAAAAGCGATTGCTAAAAAATCAATTGAAGCTTGCAAAAAATTTCCGTACGTCAAAGCAGCAACACCTTTTGCTTTGGCTTCTTCAAGAGTTGCATATGAATTTCCGTCTAACGCAATAAATTGTTGTGTGACGTTGATGCCTTTTAAAATTAAACCAATCAAGGGCATTAAAATATCTGACACTAGTGAGTTCACAATTTTACCAAATGCACCACCGATAACAACACCGACAGCAAGATCCAAGACATTACCCTGCGCAATAAACTTTTTAAATTCATCCATCATAAAAAACCTCCTCGAATTTTATTTTCTGTGGTTTTATTGAACAGACTAAAGTACAGTGAAGTCAATGAATAACCTAATAGAAAAGTGCAGTTAATGATGAGTTCAGTCGTCGGAGAAAATTCAGATTTATTCATCAAAGGCCAAAGACTTCATATTCAAACCGAAGACTGGGGCGCTAAAGACCAAAGTCTCGTTTGCCGCATATTCAAAAATGGTGCTGTTATAAAAACGTACCGCCTGCCCTATGAAAAAATTCAAAACGTCCAAAAAATTGAAAGCCGTAGATCTGCCCTGATTCACTTCCATCAATGGGTGATTGATTCCGTCAGCAAAGACTGATTTTTCTGCTTTCATTCTAGAAATCTAGCCTCCACAATTGCATAAAATTTAGCAACAATAGAAGCATGCTGCAAATGCGACATGTTTACAAAACTTACACCAGCGATAGGCACGTCTTACGTGATTTGAATTTTGAATCAACGAAATCTGGTTTGTATTTAATTAAAGGTGAGAGTGGTTCTGGAAAAACGACTCTTTTTAAATTACTCACAGCTATGTCAAAACCGACGAATGGTGAAATTAAATTTAAAAACTGGATGATTTCATCTTTAACTCCAAATCAAATTGCTGAATTTAGAAAATCTGTTGGCATTGTTTTTCAAGATTTTAAACTGATACCGGATATCACTATTTTTGATAATATCGCATTACCTTTAGTCATCCAAAAAAAATCAACTACAGATATTAAAAAAAGTGTTTTAGGCATTGCTGAACGACTCAGTTTAACAGAATATTTAAACGACTACCCAGAGCACATCTCTGGAGGACAACAACAAAAGTCTGCTGTAGCCAGAGCATTAATTACAAATCCAGAATTGATTATTGCAGATGAGCCCACGGGAAATTTAGATCCGCAAAACAGTTCAGAAACCCTTCAAATTTTATCTTCGTACGCCGAAAATGGCGCACTCATTTTAGTAGCAACTCACGATCAAAATTTATTAAGCCAATTTTCAAATCAAGTTCTAACATTGAACAAAGGACAATTAACCCCATGAGATATTTGTTTGGCATATATCTTGTGTTTTCCGTGTTTTTTAGTTCGTTTGTTCTGTTGATTTATCAAAACTCAAATCATATTTTGTTTCAATCCAAAGAGCTGTCGACATTGTCTTTTACATTCAAAAATGAAACCACAAAAGAATCGGCCTTGAATATTGCTGAAAATTTGAAACAAAAATACAAATTTAACGATGCAATTATTCATACACCGGCAGATCAATATTTAGAGTTTATCAAATCTTTTTCGATGTACAACCAAGGCGCCTTTGATACCGAAGAAATACTGCAGTTAATCCCATTTTCAGTTGATTTTATCATTCAAGATAAACAAAACGCTCAGATGATCAAACAATCTTTACTTGATGAAAATATATTTCAAGAAAACACCACTTCAACAGACTGGATTAGTAAATTAAAATCTGTAGCGAATTTAATTGAGGGTTTGGGTCGGTTTCTATTTCTATTTCTATTTGCGAGTACGTCGCTAATGACTGTTGCCACGATTCGCATTTTGATCACCGAGGATGATTTCAAGAATCGGATTCGCAGTTATTTAGGTGAAAGTTTTAAAAGTATCTATTTAAGATATTTATATTCAACAGCCAAACTTTATATTCTTGCGATTAGCATTGGTTTTTTATTAAATTTCTTAATTTACCAATTTTTAGTCTTTAAAATAAAAACAAACTTAAAGTTCTCCTTCATTGCAGACCGAATTCAGTATTTAACGACGGAGTCAGTTTTCCTGATGTTGGCGGGCTTTGCCGTCGCCTTTGGACTGGGCTCATTTGTGTCACTCAAACAACTTTTTCGTAGAATATACAATGAAGACTAAGCATTGGATTTTAGTACTCTGCGTACTTCCTATTTTTGCGCGAGCTAATTTATTATTCGAGCTTGAAAAGAAAAGGTATGAAAACGAAGTGGCCAAATCTGAACTACTTAATGAAATCGAGAATGCTAAAAAAAAGATTGAAATCAATGAGTCTGTCATCTCTGAAAAAAAGCGCACCCTCGCAAAATTTTTAAAAGCCGATCAACAGCTGAAGCAATTCGAATTTGGTGGACTTTTAGCGGTGGAAAAACCAGCTCAATTGAATCGCAATTTGAAAATTTTAGAAATCTTAAAAACTGAAAATTTGAACTCCCTCAGAGAGCTCAAGTATTTTTCTCAAGATTTATTGATCCAAAAAAAAGAGCTGCAAAAAAAAGTTGAAAACCTTGATAAAGTCACTCAACAGCTCATTAAACAAGAAATCGACTTGAAGGTTGCAGAAAAAGAAACTCTGCAGAAGCTAATAACAGAAAAAGAAAATTCATTGCTGCGCGGAAAAGGATTTCTTTCGTCACCAGTTCAATCAGCACCGTTGATCTCTCAGTTCGGTCTGCAGTTCGATTCAAAAAACAAATTCAGTCGTTTTCAAAAAGGGCATCTCTATTCAACGCAAACCGGCCAAATCGTACGGGCTATCGGTCCAGGAAAAATCATTTTCCGTGACCCCATTAAATACTGGGGAGAATCTATAATAATAGAGCATCCGGGTGACTATTTTTCGGTGTACACAAATTTAAAACACTGCCACGTCGAAGTCGGCCAAGATGTTCTACAAGAAGAAAAATTGTGCGAAACAAATGAAAATGAGTTTTATTTTGAATTAAGAAATCAAAGCATTGCGATAAATCCACAAAATTGGATAAGGAATTAAAATGAAAAAGCTACTTTTTGCAATTATGACGTTAACAGCAACTGTTTTAGTATTCACAAAACCCCTGCAATCCTGGGCTGAAGAACGCTACACCGAATTGCAAAACTTCACAAAAATATTAAATCTGGTACAACAATATTATGTCGAACCGGTCGATACTAAAAAACTGATTCAAGGAGCCATTAAAGGAATGCTGCGTGAACTAGATCCGCACACAAACTTTATGCCGCCTGAAATTTTCAAAGATTTCGAATCTGAAACCGCAGGAGAATTTGGTGGTCTTGGCATCGAAATTTCAATTCAAAATGGAATTTTAACGATTATCTCTCCGATCGAAGATACCCCTGCATGGAAAGCAGGTATTAAACCAGGAGACAAAATTGTTTCTATCAATAACCAGTCCACAAAAGGATTTAGTCTTGTCGAAGCTTCTGCTCTACTGAAGGGTAAGCGTGGTGAAGCGATCACATTAACGGTAGTTCGCGAAAATTCAGACAAACCTCTCGATATCACTATTGTGCGCGGGCAGGTCAAATTAAAATCTGTCAAAACAACTCTGCTCGACGATGGATATCTTTATGTTCGGATCACTAGTTTTATCGAAAGCACTTCGAAAGAACTCGAAAAAGCATTGGCTGATTACTCAGGTGAACACAAAAATAAATTCGAAGGAATTTTAATTGATCTGCGTAAAAATCCAGGTGGTTTGCTCGAGCAAGCGATCAAAGTCAGCGATTTATTTTTAAAAGAAGGTGTTATCGTTAGTACAATTGGTCGCGATCCAAAAACCAAAGAAGTTAATCGTGCCTCTGGAAAAGCACCATACCCAGACATTCCTGTTGTTATTTTAATGAATGAATACTCTGCAAGTGCCAGCGAAATTGTGGCCGGAGCTTTACAAGATAACAAGCGCGCTGTTGTTGTCGGAGAGCGAAGCTTTGGTAAAGGCTCTGTGCAATCAGTCATTAAACTGGGTGATGGAAGCGGTCTGAAATTGACTGTGGCCAGATATTACACGCCAAGTGGTATTTCAATTCAATCGGAAGGTATTAATCCTGATATTGAAATTGAAGATGTGAACGCCGAAGTTTTTGCAAAAGCGATCAGCGACAAAAAAGGTCTTCGAGAAAAAGATATTGCTGGACACTTAAAAGGCGAAAAAGAAAAAGTATCAGAAAAAAATAAAGACTCAAAATCTGCTGCAAAAAATGATGCTTTGGCTTGGTGGAAAGATCTTGGTAATAAAAAAGAATCTGAAATGACTGAAAAAGAAAAATTGTTCAAATCAGACTACCAAGCTTACCAAGCTTACTCCTACTTACGCGCTTGGAAGGCATTGAAAAATATCAAGTAAACACTATGTAAATAAAGTGTTTTTTGAAAACTCCATAGTTTCCATTGTTTATGAATTTAGTAATACTAAATATAAACGTTACTATTTTATAAATATTAATTGTTATGATTCGGGCAAAGAACTAAATTGAAGCAAAGCAGCTTAAATGTTGAGCTGCCCAAACTTCAAAGGAGAATTCTATGAAAAAGCTCGCAGTCGTCGCAATTTCAACAATAATTTCTTTAACAACCTTCGCTCAACAGCCACCGACAGAGGCGCCATTGAACTTAGCCGGCATCATGAAATCGATGTCATCAACACTTAAAAAAATTGCCGCACAAGTAAGTGACCCGACAAAAAACTCTGAATCTGAAAAGCTTTCTGACGAACTCGTTGCGATGACAAAAAATTCAAAAGATCACTTTCCCAAAAAAGCCTCTGACGCCGATAAACAACAGCAGTATTTAAAAATGATCGACGATACTGTTGTACTTTCTCAGGAACTTGCAGCAGCATTTCATAATAACGATAACGCCAAAGCCGTTGATGTATTAAATAAATTATCGGCAGCAAAAAAAGAAGGCCATACTACTTTTAAATAAATATTAATTTTATTAACAAAGGATTTTATGAAAACTACGAAAATAATCGCTCTCAGTTTTATACTTATCACTTCTCAACTTCTTTTTGCTGGTACAATTTCATTTAAAAGCACAGATGGAACAACTGAATTCTCGGCGGTTGGAAAGCCGGCAATGATCAAAATTAACGGGAAAGGGCAAGGTCCCGAAGGCGACAAGGTTTTCATGTCGTTGCTTTAAATGATTATTTTCAATCTGATATTGAAAATGGAGCTACGAAAAATTATAAGTTCGGCCCCGGAATCCAATGGTTTCCACGACCCCACTTAGATATACAAGCCTTTTGGACTCGCGAACAAACTTCGACTTCAAAAGAGGGCGATTATGCGTGGTTGGTCTTACACTATTATTTATAAAATCATTTTTGTTTTACTTTTTTTAACGAATTGTAACTATAAAAATCAAAAAGTAGATCTCAACGCTGCTGGCGGCAACACAACGCTGGCTGCAGACACACTGATTACAGACGAACTTGTGATGAGCTACTCTCTTCGGTCTTGTCAAAATTGTCACGCAGGACAAAAGCAACCCACTCTTGATTCCGCAGCAGCTATGAAAGCTAATATCGTTAAAGTCCTTGTTGAAGTTCAAGGCGGAGACATGCCGCCCGCAGATGCTGGCTATGCTCCTTTGTCTGAATGCCAAAAGAGTCTCGTCAAAGCATGGGCTGATGGCAGCCCTAAAACTGTGGGTGAAATTGCCGCTTGTAAAAATTCGGGCGCAGGCACAACACCAGAGCCACCAATTATTCCTATCGAATTAATGCCGTTGAATTACGAAACGTTAAAAACAAAAATTCTGTTACCTAAATGCGTTCTTTGCCACAATCCAAACGGTGAAGACTGGGAAGCCGCTTTGATTCCATTCACGAGCTATGCGGAACTAACAACCGGTGAATATGCAAGATATTGGAATGCTCCAGCAGCCTCAAGCAAAGTGATTGAAGAAGTGACTGAACATGATGGAGAAGTTGGTATGCCGCCATCGGATTCAGGAGTTAAACCTCTGACGACACAAGAAGTTGATTTCATCACTCGATGGATTGATGCTGGAAAGCCTCAGAATTAAGTCTGTATTACGTCACTGACACACAAACGGTTTAATCTTTTTTATATTTTCCTCATCTGTTGAACAATCTAAATTCTGAATGGATTTATTTTCAGACTTTAAATCCATTATTTTTTTCGTCATAACAACATAATGAAGGCTTAGTTCAGACTGTAGTGCTTCAGATACATGAAGCGGTTTTTTCACATTCGCGTGTGCATAGCCAAATTGACATAATCTTTTTTGAAATACTGTTTCAACATCTGAATGATCAAAAATTAAAGTTTGAAATAAGCCGTCTAAATATCCCGTCCTGTCCTCACCAGCCGAACAATGAAAGTAAGTTTTTATATGTTCATCATAACTGTTTTTAAGCTCAACGAGTGCTTTCTTAGTCATCAAACAAGATTCTTCAAAACTTTCGAAATCTTTCCACTTCATCGGAATATGTATAATGTTTTTAAAAGTTAAACCTGTTTCTGCCAGTTTTTGAACTTCGTTAAACACTTCCTGATTTTTTTCGATTTTAAAGATAATCACTTTTTCTATATCTAGATTTTTTAACTGGTCAAAGTGAGATTTTCGGTACAATTGCGAACCTCTAAATATAAAGGGCTGATTATTTGTATCTTTGAGCACGACCTGAAAATTCTGGATAGAGTTCTGTACCTCTGAAAATACGAGCGTTGAGGAAAATAAAATAATTAAAATGAAGATTGATTTCATAAATACCCCATTCGAGTTGCCATTTATATAATCAATTCGGTTCCAAATGAGTACTTTTAAAAAATATGTTCTGAATATTTTTCAAAGAATTTTATGTCAAGGTTTCTTAACTTGAGTATTTTTTTTAACAAAACTATTTAGTCATCACAACTATCACCCTCAAGGAGCTTATATGAAGACTATTTTGTTATTTATAACACTCGCCCTTTCGATTCATTCATCGGCCGAAACGCTAAAATGTTCGTCGAGTACTGAGGACGCCGATACAACTGTCTTATTTAATCTAACGACTGATTCAAATACTACAAATTTACAATTAGACTTTACTGCTGATACCTACAGTACATATTGCGACACACCAGGCTCTTGTCCAACGAGATATGAGTTTTTAGAAACCATTCAGGCTGTCAGTGGAAAATATTCATTTAAAAATTGTAAAAGTAATAAAGAAAATTCAGTTGTACTTTGTTTCTCGTATGAGAATTTTTCAAAATTTTCTGTTGAGAAAACATTAACTACAAAAGTTCGATGGGATGGCACATTAGTTACAGATACTGGTTATAAAGTTGAATTCTCAGCAGATGGACTAGAAAACGAAAGCGATATAATTAATCCATCAAAAAAATCATACTTAACATGGATGTTTAACGAATGTGAATTAAACTAATCTTGTAATATTTATTTAGAGACGGTTACTTTTAAATTTTCCGTCTCTAAATCGTCCCGCAAGCGGCTTTTTTGTAATCTTTAAAAACAACATTCATTTGTTGAGCTTCAAGCCCGATTGCAAGCAATCCCAACTTAGCAGACCAACCGTAAACGTTTTCACGCGGACAACCACTGCGATCATCAGCCAAATCTGTCACGCACAATTTTTTATAAACAGCCCCTGGAGAATTCAGACTTTCTGTCGAAGATTTTTCCGCGTGAGTTCGCAAAAATCCTCCAGCCAATTCACAACCAACCATATAAATCACTGGCTCTGCTGATGATTCATCTGAAGTCACAACTGACGGAATGCCTTCTTGAATTATGACTTCTTCAACGTCTCTTCCACCTTTGGCTGCTTTCATCTTTTTTCTGGATTTATAAGTCCACTCTTTCACTTCGGCGCCACTTGAAACACGAACAACAGCTAACCCATATGTTCCTGAATTATTTTTAACAAAACAAAATGGTTCCTGAGTAATTCCGCGTTTTTGATATTCAGATTTTAACTTTGCCAGAAATAAATCTACTTGTTGTGCTAACTGATCACGGCTTTCATCACTGCCAATATCGAAATTTAAAAATTCTTCTGTTTCTACGCGCAGTAAAAACGGATCAAAACCCGCGACTTCAGCAAATTCATTGACCAACTGATTATAATTCACAAAGTATCTTGATTTCTTTCTTTGATACCAACCTAGCTGTCGGGGTGGATTGATTGGTTTTGACGTTTGGTCTCCCCACTCTTGTAAAGACAATGAAAAATCATTGTTACTGATGACCAGATCTGGATTAAATTCTTTCAGAAATGGACTATTTTCATAACCACTATTCACAATTACTTTGCGGCCCGTGATACTTAATAATTCCAAAGGCGTTTCAAGATTTGAAGGAAAAGCCACGTGCACTGTGAAGCCACCCTCTGTCAGCAGTTGGTGGAGCGTTGCTACGTTTTCTAAATAATAGGGATTATTGGTGTGCTCTTCAGTGACGAGGAGGATTTTTTTGATACTGTCCCCGTAATGAACGCGGATGTATTTTTTAAATAAATCAACGGCTGATTCTTTGTCGGTTGGACAAATATTATTAAAACCGGCTGGGTAAATATTAGCATCTACATTGGAGATTTTATAGTCACCATCACGAATATCGTAACTTGAATAAATCGGGTAATCGAGTTCTTTCGTCTTTTGATAAAACCATTTTTGAATTGCAGGATAATTTTCACAAATCTTTTCATGAATCTCGGTTCTGGATTTAGATGTCATCATTGATATAACCAACCTTCTATTTTTTTCTCTATCGGCAAAAGCGATTGAATAAATTTGGCAGCACGAACAGAGCCTTGATTGTGAGTTTCTAATTGTAAACTTTTGATCTTTCGCAATGAATCCATCAAGGCTACTGCAATTTTTTTGCGAAATGAGATTTCTAAGTGATCTTTAGTTAAATTTGTCCAGAAAAATTCATAACGTGTTTTTATAGTGTCTGCAGCACGATCGGCACTAATTTCATCTTTTTCAACAATATATAAATATTCGAGCTGGATTTCATTCAGATATAAAACTTCTTCGACGCAATATTGGTCGCAATTAAAATCAACTGACCATTTTAAACTTTCTAAAGCAATTAAGTGATCTTGGGTTGCATTTTCAATATTTACTGTGGCTGATTCTTGAAGCAAATTAAAAAGAATTTTTTTCTGAATATGCTCTGAAATATCAGTTTTTACTTTGGCTAAGTTTTTTAATAACAATGATCGCGCTTTGACTTGAGTCACGGGATCCACTTCGTGGCCTAGCAATTCCTGCAAAGCTAAAATCACCTTTTCTGGTTGTGCAAGCTGATCATAGCTTCGAGCAGATAATAACAAACTACTGTCATAGTCAGCATCTGCTTTTTTTAAAACAGCTTCTAAAAGCGGAAGTGATTTTTCAAACTCACGATTTAATACAAGGGCCTCTGCTTTTTGAAACTCGGTGGTGGTGAGAGGTTGTGAAACTTCGTTTTCAATTCCAAACAGAGCACAACCTGAATTTAAAAAAATAAGACTAATGCAAAGACTGAATATGATTGTAAACTTCAAAAAGATTTTTTTCATTAAGCTCATTTTGGCTGACTTCAAGACATTTGTATATCTTTAGATCGTTTTTAAAACCTGCGCCAGAATTCTGATTCAGCACTGTAGAAAGTTCTTTTTGTATTTCTTGATAGTATCTGTTCAGCTTTTGAATTTTGTCTGACTTAAAAATAATTGCTTCCGAACTCCAAGTTGGAACTTTATTAACCACCAAAGTCGTTAAATGATAGCCCTCTTGCTGAATTTCTTGACTGATTTTTTGGCACTCAAAAATTCGACTGGGATCCAGCATCGTAACAAGTACAAACTCAGTCGTTGTTGATGTTAAAAGACGGTGACAATCCATCACTTGCTTTTCTAAAGGAGCTTGCCAGTTTTGAATCGCCGTAAAAAACAAACCAAGTTCTTTGATAAAATCAGCACCCGTTAAAGTTTCAAGTGCTTTTAAAACCTGCGTCGTCCCGATGTTTAAAATTTTCGTAAAAAGTCCGATGTCGGATTGTTGAGGATGCCTGAACCAACTTGCGACGCCTTCATTGAATAGCTGAGATAGTTTTTCTGGAGCCTTTAAAAATTGCCACGTGTGCTGTGCAGGAGGCGTGTCCAAAATAACTAAATCATATTCGCCACTTTGAACATAAGAGCTTAATTTAAATAAGGATGTAAATTCCTGCGAACCACTGAGCTTCGTCGAAAGTTGTTTATAGAGTTTATTGTTCGTTAATTTTGCGATGTCAGCCGAAGCCAGTTTATTCCCTGAAGCCTTTACAATAAATTCAGTAAAAGCTTTGTCATGCTGAATCACGCAGGCAAAAAGCAGACCCTTTTTATTTCGAATAGCGTCCGTTGTCAGATCGTGAATTTCTCCGTCCGCCTTCATTCCTAAAGCTTGCGCCAACCTGAGTGACGGATCGATTGTTAACACTAAAACTTTAAGACCTTCATGAGCTTTTCCGATCGCCAAAGTCGCAGCAAGTGTGGTTTTCCCGACGCCGCCAGAGCCAATGCATATTAAAGTTTTTGTATCAGGTTTTAAATTAAACAGACTCATGGGAAAATTTCTTTCGCAACAAGGTGAATCAATTTTCTACTCTGCGTTTCAGGAATAAACGGAATTTTTTGAAATTGAATACCGGCTGTGTTCAATTGCTCAATACTCTTCTTTTCATTTTCAAATATTTCTGAGAAATATATTTTTTGCGATTCTGACAAAGATTCAAAATCTGCTGTCTCCAAATTTAAAACTTTATTTAAATAGACCGTTGATTGAATACCAAATTCATTTTGTAATTTCTGGTACAACTCTATGGTTTCAGTCACTGGCAATTCTTCGGGTAGTGCGACAATATGAACTTGACAAAATTCTGGGTTTCGCAGCCATCGATCTATACCTCGAGATTGTTCGCCCATAGGACCAAATGAAATAACTTCAGACATTGCCTTGGGTGCGCGAAATAGGCTCATGAAATGGCCCGACGCAAAAGCATCAATGACAACTTCAGAGTACGGCATGGGTGGGCCATGTTTGCGAGCCACCGATGAGGCCTTCCCTAAAATAGCCAATTCTTGCAAGCCAGGAGCAACATTTATAAGCGATTTAGAAACTGGATTTTCAAAAAAAAGCTTATACAACGATTGAATTTTTAAAAGATGAAGAGCGTATTCTTTAAGGCATTCTGTCGTGCTCCACTGGCAAATCGACAGATTTTTCGCCAAATCAGCAGCTAAAACAGGTTTGTAGCCAAGCTGATCAATATTCAAAAAATTCTTATAAAAACTACGCTCTGTCAGTTCTGCGAGCAAAACAGGACTTACGTCGTCGGCAGCGACAGTTTTGTTGGCCAAGGCGCAAGCATAGCTTGCAGCCAATAACGACTTTCCAACCCCACCTTTGCCTGTAAAAAAATGTATCTTTTGCGTTGCCATTGCCTCTGTTTTACTCTATTTTTCGACTTCGTTTATCACCTTACATTAAAAGGAGCTCTCGTGAAAGCACAACTTCAAGTGACTGAAGGATTACAAAGAAAAATCAACGTCGAAATTCCAACTGAGGTTGTGAAGTCGGCTTTTGACAAAGTTTATCAATCGATTCAACGTAATGTTGAAATCAAAGGTTTCCGCAAAGGAAAAGCACCTTTAACAACAATCAAAACATTGTACAAAGATCGGGTTGTAGGTGATGTGGCTCAGGATTTAATTCAAGCTCACTACCCATTGGCTTTAAAAGATCAAAAAGTTGAACCGATCAACTACCCAGAATTTGAATTCGAAGATCCAAAAGAAAATGCAGGCTTCTCTTTTGCGGCGATTTTTGAAATTCGCCCCGAAGTGACTGTTAAAAAATGGGAAGGCCTCGAAGTTGAAAAGGAAAAATTAGTTTTCAACGAAAAGCAATTCGAACAAACAATTACAAATATCCGTCAGTCTCGTGCGACTTTAGTTGATGTTCTTGAAGACCGCGCAGCTCAAAATGGCGATACAGCTATTTTAGATTTCGAAGGTTTTGTTGATGGCAAACCATTAGAAAACGGAACTGGCAAAGACCACAATCTTGAATTAGGTGCGAAACAATTTATCGATGGTTTCGAAGATGGCGTTGTTGGAATGAAAATCGGAACTGTAAAAACAATCAGTTTAAAATTCCCAGATCCATACCACTCAGCTGAACTTGCTGGCAAACCAGTTGAATTCAAAGTCACATTAAACGGTTTAAAGAAAAAAGTTTTACCTGAATTGAATGACGAATTGATCGCTCAAATCGGCGCTAAACAAACTGTTGAAGAATTCAAAGCAACTTTAAAAACAGACATCGAACAATCTGAAAAGAAACGCGTTGAAGACGCTTTCAAAAACAGAGTGATCAAAAAATTAGTTGAAGCAAATCCAGTTGATGTTCCAGCAAGTTTAATGAAAGAACAAAAGGCAACTTTAGTCGCTGACTTCCAAAAGCGTATGAAAGATCAAGGAATGCAGGAATCTGAATTCGATGCCTATGTACAAAAATGGGATGCTGACTTTGCAAAAACAGCTGCTGAAATGATTCAATCAAGTTTCTTGATCGACAAATTAGCTGTTGATCATAACATGATCTGCAACGAAGAAGACCTCAATACTAAATATGCTGAATACGCAAAACAAACAGGAATCGAAGAAACTCGTATTCGTGAGTGGTATTCTAAACCTGAACAAATGAGTCGTCTTACTTACATGATCACCGAAGAAAAAGTAATCAAGATGATCACTGATAAAGCGAAAATCAAAGAAGTTGACGCTAAAGAATTAAAAGAAGAACAGAACTAAGTTCTTTTCTATATAAAATTCTTTTTAGAGAAGGCCGGTGAACCCGGCCTTTTTTAATTTTCCTCGACAATTATTTTGGAGCTGGCGTAAATGTTCCAACCATGTCTCCGTAAACCCATTCGCGGCCAGGCTCTACGGCTTTACTACCACCTAACTCATTAGCCGTATAATCAAAAGATGTTCCATTCCAACGCCCACGAACCGGAAGTTGACTGGCATCTATTGTAAATGATCCATCCTTATTCATTTTGCCACTAGATACGGGAAACGAATACCCATGGATGATAAATTCTCCACTCGTGATATTATAATTTGAATCGACATCAAACTGAAATGCTCCTGCCAAATAAATACCGCCATCTAGGCCACCACCACCAGTTAACGCATTATCTGCATCAGTACCTGTTGGCGTATAGCCTTGCTCGATCAAGCGCTTATCTCTATTTGCAAGTCGTATTTCGCGTGGTGGTGGATCAATCTGACCTTGATAGTGACCGATTAACGACGAGGTCACCTCAGTCGGATTCGAATTCTGTTGAGACGGCCTTGATTTCCACTTTTTGTAGGCTGCAACCGCCGCTTCTAAAGGAATATTTAAATGCAAAATACTGTCACCTAAAGTATTCACAACAACACTTGTCGTAATTTGTGGATACTTCAAAAGCTGAGCTTGCGCTAAAAACAGAATTGGAACTGGAAGTTTTAATCCAATATCAATATTTTGAGTCGCCACATCAAAGTTCACAGCTATGAGTTGACCTCCATAGTTTAAAACTCCTGTCGTCGCGATAATTGAGTTTGCATAAGTTTTCGTATCGGGCTGTATTTCTCCCGCAGCTTTATTTTGTGATAAAGTCTCTGCTTGAGTGTCGGTGCTCAGTCGATTTGTACATCCGACTAATCCTAAAAAAAGTATAAAGAACAGATTCAAAAAAATCGTTTTTACTATAGGGCCAACCATGGACACCACCTTTTTATGTTATTTTGTTGCTGGTAATGATATCGGACTAAAGTCTAGTTTTCCTTAATCCAATATATACTGAAAAAAACTTCGACATTTTGAGAGATTTTAATCCTTTGGTCTGTGTCTGCTCAACAGAAAGTCCAGATCAATTTGATTTAAAATCAACACCTAGTTGAATTGTGAATTTTGACCTATTATATGACTATGACAACATCTCGCACACAAAAATTTAAGTCCGTTGTACTTTCAATGCTCTTTTTTGCATTGGGTCTTTCTGTTTTTTATTCGATTGCAAACAATGCTGGTATTCAACGAGATCCGGCCTCGCTGAATGAAAAAATGAATACTTTATCGGGGCTTGATCGCAGCCAACTGAAAGCCGAACTTGAACGAAAAATCAGAATCACAGCAGTGAACAATGGCAAAGAAAAAGCGATCATCCTTCAAGGATTTTCGTCGAATCTTTGTAAAACATATCAAAATGTCCAACTGACTTTTGTAGCCGAAGGCGTCTCTGTTGCTGGTGAGCCTACGCAAATGAAAATTGATTCGCCGTGTGAAGCCGCTCAGGATCCTGCGGAAATGGCATCGATTCGAATTCCTGTAGAAAAAATCATGAACTCAAAGCCTAAAGACGCTGAATTTTCATTTTTAGGTTACAATTCAAAATTTACATTTTCAAAATCCGCAGACGAGTGGCCACACACATGGATTTTGAGTTCTTTTGAATTCGTCTCGAACACGGGAAAATCTAAACTCGTCAAATTAGTCGACGAGCACAGAACTCAACCCATCGTTCTCGAATTTTAATTATTTATACCCGCGAACTGATTCATTTCTTGAATAACCAATCGTGTTATTATCAATTGCCTTTGCCTGTGGTTGAAAAATCGTGGTGTGATTATCTCACAAAGCAATTAATAGACTAAACTCAAGGAGGAATTATGTTTAAGTCACTTATTTTAGCAGCAGCCCTAGTGGTATCAGTATCAGCTCAGGCGTCAAACTCAATCGGAATGTTTTTGTTTCAAAAACAAATCGCTCAAATCCAAGGTGCTATCAGCACTCAGGGATTAGCTTGGAAAGTTGGCGACACAAACAACTACAAATTGAACATGGGTGGATTCATCAACGGAACTATGAAAATGTACGTTCGTGACATTAACAGCGATGGTATCTGGATGAACCAAGATGTTGATATGATGATCCAAAAATCAAAAATTGAAGTTTTGTTAAACCCAGCTACTGGTGAAGTGATCAAAATGATCGTTGATGGAAAAGAACAAGCCGCGCCAAAAAACGATAGCGACATCGTTGAGCAAAAAGAGGCAACTGTGACTGTTCCAGCTGGAACATTCAAAACAATTTACTTAAAATTAAAAGACAATGCGAATGGCCAGACGTCTGAAATGTGGGTAAATCCACGTGATATCCCATTATCTGGAATGGCAAAAAGCTTAGCTGATAGCCAATTAGGTAAAGTGACAATCGAATTAACTTCTTTCGACAAGAAGTAATGATTAACGGATTTTTAAATAGATCCAGTTTAAATCAAAAGGCCGCGCAGAAATGCGTGGCTTTTTTTATTTTATTTTTTCCATTTTTTTTATTCAGCGCTCCTGTCCAAAAAAATATCGATCAGATCAAGATTGCCGAAATAAAACAAAAAACGACTGAATTAATGCTGAAAAAAGACCGCGCCACAGCTCTGCACTTTTTGAATTCAACAATTGAAAATTCAAAACAAAATTTAAATCTAAATAAAGACACTTTCGAACAGCTCTACACATTGAAAGAAAATATCCTTTCTGTATTCTTAACTCAAGAAACTCAAGATGCTTACGAGGCCAGCGCTTCGTCGCTTTTTCAAA